>NZ_LNRD01000004.1:0-447570 GCF_001557775.1 Vibrio sp. MOR3
GATACCAAGAGGACGGGTAGAGCTTCAATAAAGGTGCTTTGGGAAGGGTGGTTTAAACTACAAACCATCCTTGAAGGCTACGAACTCGCAATGTCTCTTGATCACTAGACTTGTGATCAAGAGACAGGCTAAGTGCTCCCTTTTTACTGCTTGCAGCCTGAGCTTACGCTTGGCTGAGTGTTACTTCTTCCAATGGGAAGTGCGCACTTGGCTCTACAAACTCTTGTTGCGCTGCAATGGTTTGAAGTTCCCATTCACCCGCTTGGTAAGTCGCGTTAAGTACGCCATAGCAAGCATCGTGACAGTGTTGGAACGCTTGTTTTGGCGTCCAACCTTTCAATAGGCCAGCAGTGAAGATCGCCGAGATCAAATCGCCAGCGCCTACCGGTGCTTTGGCAAATTCAAAATGAGGACGCTTCGCTAGGTAAGTGCCTTCTGGTGTCGCAAGCAGCATATTGAAGCTGTCATCTGACAAGCAGTAAAGGTGCTTCACCAACACCACTTTAGGGCCTTTTGCTAGCGCACGCTGACAAGCGTTAATCGCGTCATCCAACGTGTGAATTTCCATCTCTGCAAATTGGCTTAGCTCGAACTGATTAGGCACGATCACATCCGCCATTGGCATTAGACGATTCAACAAGTTTTCTGCGATACCCGGCGCAACAATACAGCCTTTGTCTGGCGCGCCCATCACTGGGTCACATACGTAAAGCGCTTCTGGATTCGCTTGTTTAACTTTAGTGACGGTATCTTCTACTGCCAGACATTGCTCAGCACTGCCTTGGTAACCAGTCAGAACCGCTTGGCACTTCTCTAGCGCGCCAATGTTGCCAAGACCACGAACTAATTCGCTGATGTCATCAGCCGAAAACGCACGACCCGTCCAGCCTTCTTGATACTGGGTGTGGTTAGAAAATTGAACCGTGTGAATAGGCCACACTTCGAAACCCATGCGTTGCATTGGGAAAACGGCACTGCTGTTACCAGCGTGACCAAAAGAAACATGAGATTGTATAGAGAGGATACCTTGCATAGTACCAGACCTCTTCTTGTTGTTATCAATAGTTCAAAGACAGCGGCGAGCGCCAGATTTGCGAAACCAGTAGTGTATCCGACAAACCAAGATTCTCTAACTCAATTCTAGCCTTCTTCGCTGGAATCGGTTGGAGAGCTGGTTTTCAGTACCATTTTCTTAATTTCCATTTTGTCTTTATTGAGCGCAATTTCGAGGGTGTCCCCTTCCCTTATCCCGAGCTCGCTCAGGATCACGCTTGGAATGACTACGACGGTATCGTCACCGATCTTAACAGGTTGGCTAATCATCTTTCGTCCCCCAATTGTCGAAAATGAGTTTTCACGTTACGAGTGGCGAGTAACTTTCTTTTGTGTCCTTAATCTGCCAAATGGATAAAAACAAAAGAGCCCTCCACACCGCGTATGGGAAGGCTCGATTGAAAAAACTTAGTTCACTAGCGGTTCATGCTTAGAAGCAATTAGACCATAAGCGCTCCAACCTAGGAAGGTAACGATAGAGCCCCACATCATGGCTTCATAGCCAGAGCCGTACAACGCGTAGAAGCTGTAGAGAGAGCCAACCAAAGCGATGATGTTGGTGGTTTTCATTTCTCGGTCAGGTACATGCGCCACTTTTTGCATGATGAAAATCGCCCCCATACATAGAATGTAAGGAATAACGTTAGTCACAACCGCAAGGTTAACCAATGCTTCAAACTGCTCGTTCAACGTCGGAGAGATCGTCATAAGCGACAAGACGGATTGAATGACTGTAATAGCAAGCATACCTTTGATTGGCGTACCGCGTTTATCAACTTCTGAGAACAGTTTCGGGAAGAAGCCCGCATCTGAAGACGATTTAAATACCGACGCGATGGTGAACTGCCAACCAAGTAGTGAACCCGCGCAAGCTAGCACTGCCATGCCCGCAACCACTTTGCCTGCCGTAGAACCTAGCATTACTGTCCATACCGTTGAGAATGGTGCCGTAGAAGCAGCAAGCTCAGAGTTCGCCACGATACCAGAACAGATGTTGGTTGAAACAATGTAAACCACTGCCGCGATCAGCGTACCGCCCAATACTGCGATTGGAACGTTCTTCTCTGGGTTTTCTACCGCTTCTGAGTTTGCACAAGCCGATTCAAGGCCTAGGAATGCCCAAAGTGTCATCGCGATCGACGCACTTACCGCTTCACCAAATGGTAGGTGGTGTGGGTTCCACGCTTCGATGTACATGGTTGGGCTGAAGTAGAACCAACCAACAATGCCCAAAGAACAGACAGGAAGGATAACGCCCCAGACCGTAAACGAGCCGATTTGACCTGTGATCTTCGCACCACCAAAGTTAGCGAAGGTACAAATCCAAAGGATAGCGATGGTGTACAGACAGGTTTCTACTGGCGACAAGGTCACTTCAAAAAACGCTGAGCCGTAACCGACACAGGTAATGGCGATTGCGATATTGGCAATCAACAATGATAAGCCGTAGGTCCAACCCGCCATAAACGCACCCGATTTACCAAATGCGTACGACGCATAACCGTTCATACCACCGTCACGTTTACTAAAGCGACCACATTTTGCGAACACATACGCGAGAGCCAAAGAGCCAGCAGCCGTAATCAACCAAGACAAAATCGAAATGGTGCCTACTTGCGCTAGCTTACTTGGCAACATGATGATGCCCGAACCAGCCATGTTAATGAACGTCAGAATGGTAAGTTGCACCACCGACATTTTTTTGGTTTCAGTACTCATAAATTATTCTCCACGAATAAACGGTTCGCACCGCGGTTTTCACGCACGGTGCGAACGGGTAGATTAATCTTTTAGGGCGTAACAATGGGCAGTGGTGCGGCCATTGACGTCTTCTAGGTACACACCTTGGATCTCTGGTGCAAAGCCTGGGAATCGGTTGATGCCTTCTTCTAGAGACAAGAAATAGTCGACAACGTGCTGTGTCCAAACCTCACCAGTGATCACACATATGATGCCAGGAGGGTAAGGAAGCGCGCCTTCTGCTGCGACACGGCCTACCGCTTCTTTAAGTGGTAAGTAATCACACTCTCCACGGAAGTATTTGCGTGTTGCCACATCTGGTTTGTGCACCATGGTTGGGAAGTATTCGCTACGGAACATCGCTTTTTGTAGCTGTTTCACATTCAGCTCTTTGTACATGTCATGCATTTCCTGACATAGCTGGCGGATGGTGTAGCCGCGGTAGCGTTCTTTGTTTGCTTCATAAACGCGAGGCAGCACGATGTTTAGCGGTGCATCATCACGAATGAACTTCTCGAAGCGGTTGATTTGCGCCACAAGATGACGGATCTTGCCCATATCTTCTGCTGGAGTAAGCAGGAACAAGATAGAGTTCAAATCACACTTCTCAGGGATGATGCCGTTTTCGCGTAGGAAGTTCGCCAATAACGTTGCAGGAATACCAAAGTCTGCGTAGCTACCATCTTCTGCAATACCAGCTGTGGTTAGTAGCAATTTACAAGGGTCAACGAAGTACTGACCTTCACCGTAGCCTTCGAATTTATGCCAGCTTGCATTTGGCTCGAACATGAAGAACTTCTTATTGGTTGCGATAAGATCGGTGTCGTAGCTACCCCATGGCTGGCCTTCAACTTCATCCGGAATGAATGGACGGATCAGCTCACAGCTTTTCAGTATTTCTTTACGTGCTTCGATACCTGTCTTAACTGCATCTCGCCATAGACGTAGACCTGCTTCACCATCGTGGATCTTCGCGTTCACATCTAGAGCAGAGAACAGCGCGTAGAATGGTGAGGTTGACGCATGCATCATAAACGCGTTGTTGAAGCGTTTGTGGTTACAGTAGCGAGCCTGACCTTTAATATGGTGGTCTTTTTTATGGATTTGCGAGGTTTGAGAAAAGCCAGCCTGTTGCTTGTGAACAGACTGAGTCACGATCACACCCGCATCTTCTGGTTTCAGATCCAGTAGCAATGGAGAACAGTCTTTCATCATAGGAATGAACTGCTCGTAGCCTACCCATGCAGAGTCAAATAGGATGTAGTCACAAAGATGACCAATCTTATCCATCACGTAACGCGCGTTGTAGATCGTACCGTCATAAGTACCTAACTGAATGATCGCAAGACGGAATGGACGTTCATCACGCGCACGCTCTGGTGATACTTTCGCAATTTGAGCACGAATGTATTCTTCATCAAAACAGTGCTCATCCATACCACCGATAAAGCCCCAAGGGTTACGTGCCGTTTCTAGATAAACTGGCGTACCGCCCGCTTGAATTAACGCACCGTGGTGGTTTGATTTGTGGTTGTTACGGTCAAACATCACCAAGTCGCCCTCGGTCACTAACGCGTTACAAACCACTTTGTTTGAAGCCGAAGTACCGTTGAGTACGAAGTAGGTTTTGTCGGAGTTGAACACTTTTGCTGCGTGCGCTTGAGCTTGGTGAGCAGAACCTTCGTGGATCAGCAAGTCACCTAAATCAACATCCGCGTTACACAAGTCACTGCGGAATAGGTTTTCACCGAAGAAATCGTAGAACTGTTTACCCGCTGGGTGTTTTTTGAAGAACTGACCGCCTTGGTGTCCTGGGCAATCGAATGCAGAATTGCCCATTTCCACATAGTGAGTCAATTGTTTGAAGAAAGGCGGTAATAGGCGGCATTCGTACTTGGTCACCGCTTCATTGATTTGACGACCGTAGTATTCAATTGATTGTCTTTCTAGATCAATAACACCGGTTAACCAGACATAATCGTCGGCGGAGACCGGATTTTCATCTGTTACTAAGAAGACCGGGATACCATAACCCGTCTCAGAAATAATTTTGTGCAGACCAGCCTTAATATCTGAAGAAGTAATAATTGCAGCGCCAACGTCAGTTAATTCGACATGCTCTAGCGGTTTTAAAGTTCGGTTAAATTGTTCATCCAAAGATTCAGATAGTAAACTGAAGTCTTCTGGCATGTAATTACTAACACCGATAATTAAACGTTTCATTGAAATATCTCTTATTTGTTCTGTAAAAACGATAAGACAGATATTACAAATGAATTTAATATTTAAAATTAAAAAACCAAATTTCGTGATTATTCGTTCATATTTATAACTCGTATTTTCTCGAAATAAAATTTCGCGATCTTTATCACTTTCCTTTCGATAAGCCAATGATATTGAATTTTGGTTTAAATTGAATTCAGGTGAAGAATTATGTGACCTCACCAGTTATTATTAAAAAAGGAATCAAAAGAAAATAAAATTTTGCGATTTTCATCACTCTATATTTAACTAGATTGATTTATTAGCAATAACAAACACAATAAACACGCTTATATTTAACAATTTATAAACTATAACAAAAAGCCATCAACATTTCTGCTGATGGCTTTTCACGTTATTGTTTTTTCTTTGGTGCTTTCTTCGAGCTCAAGTCTAATCGAACAAATGGCTATCGAGTTTAACGCCGTTATTTGACCACAATTGATACCGTTTCACCGCGTTACCAGACGAATACATGGTGTGCTTGCAGTCCATACATTCGACAAAATACAAACCACTCATACCAGCCATTACATGTAGCCTTCGACTGTCACAGCGCTTACAAGAAAGACGCTGAACCTTACTGTTTACGTCAACACGACGAGCGAAGTTAAGTGTCTCATGGGAGCACAAGGCGTCCACTGCACTATCTTTAAACGGATGCTCACTGAGCAAATGATTGATGGCGTAATCGTACACCGGGGGAATCGAAGATTTGCCATTCTCGATATTGGTTATCTTAGCTACGGAAACACCCAACAAAGATGCAAACTCCACTTTGCTGTATTCCAAGATAAACCTTGAAGAGATGAACTTATCTGCACTAATGATTCTCAACATACACAAATCTCTAATGGACATAAAAGGAGCATGACGTTGCCCCTTTATGTTAAAAAGGATAATAACAGGTTGCTTCTTACTGTATTTATACGCAGAGTGTGCGCTATTTTTATTTTTGGGTATATTGCGCTTAATTTAGTTAAAGATCAACAGACACTAATTGAAACTAAAAATAGAAATTAAGATTTAGTAATATAAAACTTAATACCAAATATTAACTAAAGTAATGAGTGTCATTAGAAAAACACAATTTAAGCTAAAAAATTATTTTCATAGCTATAGTACGAGCTAATCAATAATAACGGATTGGAGCTTAATTCATGTATTTGCAGCAAGGGGGGATTTCCCTCTATTTGTCGATTTATATAAGAATAGATTGATGGCAGGTAGAATTCTGTTGAAGCTTTGCATAAAGATCACCCAACAATTATGCAATCGATAGAGTAAAGAAGAATTTGAGTGATAAAAAAGCCTCACGAATGAGGCTTGTTGAGATTCTGTGGCTGTAAGAAGTTTTGCGTAAAATCGAGCACTTCTTTGGAAGGTTGTTTTGGTGGAGACGCAAATTCTTGTTGTGCGGACACTTCGCTTTCGAAGTTTAACTCTGGCATCCCATCAGGTACGTTTGCTTCTTCATGATGCTCTTCATTAAGCAACTCGTTAAGTTCTTCTTCTCCAGGGAAATACGGCTCACGCTTGTAAACCTTGTTTAAGGCTCTAATGATTGAGTGCTTTTTCACCACGCCAGAAGCCAACTTTCTTTGTAGCGGTTTAGCAATTGATTGTAAGCCAACCACCACATCTACACCGATGTTGCTGGCAACCTCATCACGTACAACTCTCGCAGGCTCATAACCCATGTTCGCAGACAAGAACAACCAAACGTAAGCAATCGCGTTACCTGTTTTGCCAGTGTCTTTCCACGCTTCACCTGCATGGAACATGGCTTCTGCACTGCCGCTTTCCGCCGCTCTTTCTAACCAATAACAGCCTTTGACCATACTTTTTTCAGTACCAATGCCATTGAGATAGCATAGACCTACTTGGATTTTGCCATCAGCACTGTCTTGCTCTGCAGCTTTCATAAACCAAAATAAGGCGTCTGCTCGCTGACCTGATGTGTTTTCTGGTGACAACTGCCATTCGCCCATATACAGCATGGCTGGAATGCAGCCTTCATCGGCAGCTTCTTCGATTAATTGGTGACCTTTAGGAATGTTTTTCTCTGTACCACGCCCAAATACGAGCGCTTTTCCGGTCGCGAATTTCGCATCGATATCGCCTTCCATGCCCGAAATAGCCGTACGCCAGAAGTTTGCCTGCTCTCTTAAGATCACATCTTCACGCATACGTTCGGCAAGTCTTACTACACCGTACATACCAGTGACATTATCTAACTTGGCCGCTTTATCATACCAATAGAGCGCCTGTTTAATGTTCTCTCGTTCCGCTTCTTTTGCTAAATAAAGAATGGTCGGGATATGCCCCGTTTCCGCCTTAAACGCACGTTCTTTACGCTCTTGCTCTCGCGCCTTCTGCATCGCTTTGCGGTATGCCGCTTCACGAGCTTTCCTCTCGGTCTCGAGACGTTGCTTACGCATCGACAACGAGATCATCCACACAAATATCAGGACGAGTGAAAGGCCAGTTGCCACAATGGCAATGCCCATACTACTCATAAATAGCCTCTTTTTAGGTCAGGGCCCATAAGGATTTCCCGTAGCTCGGGGAATCTAGAAAATTGTTAATTTGGGTGTGAAAGCAATCATTCCACTGTACACCGCCTTTATTATATAACGACCATGTAGGCAAAATCTGAAGTTTACAATTTTACTGTGAGGGCAATTTATTCAATATCATCTAAACTTATTTTTTAAAGAAAAATATCACCCTTACTTTTATAGAACCTAATCACAGTTTTGGGGCTTAGACATTCTCCTCCCCTATCATCCCCCCGATCTCCTCCTATAGAAATTTACATTTTTAGGCTGTGCTTAACATCTCACTATGCGCTCGTTTTATTATTTAATTTGTGAACAAAATCTAGTGTGATAGAAAATTTTCTCTTGTAAAAAACTTAACCGCCTGCTCTCACATTTTGCTGATAGTTCAGTGTATTAGCATTTAGTTGAACATTTCCTTTTCGGCATCTTGCCCAATCTATTCTCAATTCAATAACAATGGATTTGTAAACGTGGACAATAAAACATTTAAATTATCAGCGATTGCCAAAACCGTGCTACCTCTACTTTCTGTAGCAGTGATCAGCGGCTGTGGCAGTGACAGCTCTAGCGATGACACTACGAACCCTGGCTCCGGCCTTCACCCTGCGGGAGAGAACGAAGTTGTCATCTATTACAAACGCGATGTTGCTTCGGCTTCAACAGCAAGTGATTACGACGGTTGGGGCCTACACCTTTGGAATGGCGAAGGCTGTACCAGTACTGACCTAGAAGCAATGGGGATCGCTGACGGCGGTACGGATTGGGCAGCACCGCTTCCGTTCGAAGGCATCAGCGAAACTTACGGCGCTTACTACGTACTTAAAGTGAACCCTGACGCATCAGACCCACACGAGTGTATGAACTTCATCTTGCACAAAGGCGATGAAAAAGCCTTTGGCAGCGCGAACTCTAAAGTGGAGTTAACCAAACTGGGTGAGTCTCAAGGTCTATTCGGCTTCCACGGCAGTAGTGAGCTTTACTATGAGCCAATTGCAGATCGTCCTGTTGATATTGATGGCCAGAAAGCACACTGGTTAGATGCCGACACTATCGCTTGGGAAGCGGCAGCAAACGCCGACTCGATGAAGCTATTCTACAGCTTGACCAACGACATCAAGATGGACGAAGACAAGCAGATTTCTGGCGGTACAGCCGTTGAGTTGACGAAAGCAGGAGACCTGTCTGAAGAACTGAAATCTCGTTTCCGTCACCTTGCGAGCTTACAAGCCGCAGGCATTGATGTGGATTCTGATACGCTACGCTCTATTCTGAAGTCACAAATCGTGATGGTGGCATACAACGCAAATGGCGATGTTATCTCTGCCACTGAAGTCCAAAAGCCAGGTGTGCTTGATGCGGTATTCGCAGATGCAGACGCAGGTAACGCCATTGGTCAGGAACTTGGTGCCATTGTTGAAGGCAATGCAGCAACATTCAAACTTTGGGCACCAACAGCGCAAGACGTTGACCTGATCATCTACGATGCCGATTTGAAAGAAGAATCCACCGTTGCGATGACAGAAAACCCAACTACTGGTATCTGGGCTTCTGAAGCGCAAAGCGATGCACTGAATAAATACTACCGCTACGAAGTGAAGGTTTATCACCCAACAACAGGTGTGGTAGAAACGCGCCTTGTGACTGACCCATATTCATTAAGCCTTTCTGAAAACTCGCTTTACTCACAAGTTGTGGATCTAAACAGTGCTAGCCTGCAACCACAAGGTTGGAATGATTACGATCGCCCAACGGTTGAAAAAGACGAAGACCATGTCCTTTATGAATCACACTTACGTGATTTTAGCTTTAGTGACACGAAAGGCACAGAATCGTTAAACGGCAAATACCTTGCGTTGACGGAAGCTGAGCGTGAATCTGTTACTCACCTTCAAGCTCTGAAAGATGCTGGTTTAACAACGCTTCACATTCTTCCTGCCTTCGATATCGCAACCGTTGATGAAAACGAAGCTAAACGCGTTGATATCACGGATACGGTAGGCAAGCTATGTGGCATTAAGCCTGAAGCCTCTGTTTGTGAAACCGAAGACGATGCAAAAGTGATTGAAGATGTCCTAAACAGCTACGATCCAGCAACAGGTGCTGCACAAGCTCTGATGAACGATCTACGCATGCTAGACAGCTTCAACTGGGGTTACGACCCATTCCACTACACTGTGCCAGAAGGCAGCTACGCGACTGATCCAAACGGTTCTAAACGTATCCTTGAATTCCGTGAAATGGTGCAAGCGACGCACAAAATGGATCTGAAGCTGGTTATGGACGTGGTATACAACCACACCAACGCATCTGGCGTAAACGACAAGTCAGTTCTCGATAAAATCGTCCCAGGGTACTACCACCGTCTGAACGTCAACACAGGTGGCGTTGAGAACTCAACTTGTTGTGATAACACAGCAACTGAGAACTTAATGATGGGTAAACTGATGGTTGACTCATTGCTTGTGTGGGCAGATGACTACAAAGTCGATGGTTTCCGCTTCGACTTGATGGGCCACCAACCAAAAGACGTGATGGTGTACGCGCTAGAACAAGTACGTAAAGTTGATCCTAATACGCTGTTCTACGGCGAGGGTTGGGACTTCGGTGAAGTCGCGAACAACGCGCGCTTCGACCAAGCAACACAGCTAAATATGGCTGGCACAGAAATCGGCACCTTCTCTGACCGTCTACGTGATGCGGTCCGTGGTGGTAGCCCATTCGATGGCGGCATGGACTCTGAGGGTAAACATCCACTTCGCTTCAACCAGGGCTTTGGTAACGCAGGGTACCCGAACGAAGAAACAAAGACAGATGCAGATTCAGTAAACGGTCGTCTACACAACCAAGATATCGTTCGTTTAGGCATGGCTGGCAACCTAGCAGAATTCGTTCTACTCGATTACAAAGGGGATACGAAGCTTGGTAAGAACGTAGACTACAACGGTGCACCTGCGGGCTACACTAAGATGCCTTCTGAGAACATCTCTTACGTATCTAAGCACGATAACCAAACCCTTTGGGACAACAACGCTTACAAGATTGCGACTGGCACTTCTTCCGCTGAGCGCGCTCGTATGCAAACGGTGTCTCTATCTACGGTAATGCTTGGTCAAGGTATTCCGTTCATTCACATGGGTTCAGAATTATTACGCTCTAAATCAAT
The DNA here is from genome assembly GCF_001557775.1 of Vibrio sp. MOR3. Taxonomy (NCBI): domain Bacteria; kingdom Pseudomonadati; phylum Pseudomonadota; class Gammaproteobacteria; order Vibrionales; family Vibrionaceae; genus Vibrio; species Vibrio sp. MOR3. Next base: position 10,783 of record NZ_LNRD01000004.1, read on the forward strand.
GCAGCGTGACTCTTACGATTCAGGTGACTGGTTCAACCGTGTTTACTTCGACGGTAGCGACAACAACTGGAACGTAGGCCTACCTCGTGAAGACAAAGACGGCGCGAACTGGGAGCTAATCAAAACCATCGTTGCGGATGGCACAGCAAAACCAGACTCGACTGATATTGAACTTACTAAACAACAATTCCTAGAACTACTAACTATCCGTAGCTCAAGCGAACTGTTCCGTTTAGATACTGCTCAAGAGGTCATGAACCGCGTTGATTTCCGCAACGTAGGCAAAGACCAAGTTGAAGGCTTGATTGTGATGTCTATTGACGACGGTACGTCAGCTGGAGCAGACCTAGATACAAACTACGACGCCATCGTCGCGGTAGTGAACTCAACAGCAGAAGAGAAATCTTTCAAAATTGAGGGCGCAACGGGTTTCGAACTGCATGACGTTCAGAAGAACTCGGCTGACATGACCGTTAAGAGTGCAAGCTTCTCCGGTGAGACTTTCACGGTTCCGGCACTTACAACAGCGGTATTTGTACAACCTCAAGGTAACGCACAAGGTGCTGGTCTGCCTGTTGATACAGATAACAAAGATGTATCGAGCATTCCTCCTTACGGTGAAACCAAGGTTTATGTTCGTGGTGACATGAACGGTTGGAATCCATCAGAAGAATGGGAAATGTCATTCATTGGCAACGGTATGTACTCGGTAACGGGTGTACTTGAAGCTGGTGATTACGGCTTTAAGTTTGCTGATGATAGCTGGGGTACACCAAACTTTGGCTGTGATTACGCAGAACAAGCTTCTGGATCTCTAGACTTGGGTACTGAAGGTAACTGTGCATTGTCCGTTACTGAAACAGGCAAATACACCTTCGTTCTAAATGCAATTCATGAGCAAAGCGATTCAGCTGACAAACCGGTTGTTTCTGTAACGAAAGCGGCAGACGCACCAACGTTTGGTGAAACTTCACTCTTCCTACGCGGCACGATCACAACTTGGGATACGCCAGCTGAAGATTCAAGCGCGAAGTTCAACTACGTAGCCGCCGATGTTTACTCTTTAGACATCGACCTAGCAGCAGGTAGCTACGAAATGAAAATCGCAAGTGCGGATTGGGCGGGTGACACCAACTTCGGTGGAGAAGGCAATGTAGAGCTCGGCGCAGCAGTCACCATGGATGTTGGTGGCGACAGTGCAAACCTTAAAATCACAATTGCAGAAGCAGGAAACTACAACTTCCACTTCAACGCAACTGATAAAGCCGCACCAATCGTGACGGTGACTAAGAACTAAAAACAGTAGGCGCAATCATGTGCTAGCTTGGGGAGGGTAAAACCTCCCCTTTTTTGTGCCTGTAAAACGGCATTAAAAAAGCCGCTCGAACAGTGACGATGGCGGCTTTGTTGTTTCTAACGATTTGCTTTAACTATGGGGTTAATTTCCCCAAATGATCTCTACAAACTCAGGGTGATCCACAAACGGGTTGCGGTTACCTTGGAATTCAAACACCGCTTGGTTGCGGCTGATCTCTTTCGCGCTGACAGAATCGTTTTTGTGCCAACGTTTCAACATGTTCAGCATCCATGGTTCAAAGACGGTCGTTTTCGTGCCGTTCAATACCGCGTCAGAGTTGCTAGTGTTGCTTTCCCAGTTGCCAATGACGTTTTCATAGCGCGTCGCCATGTAGAAATACGCACGAGCAAAATCACCTTTGAACTCATCAATAGGCTCAAATACCGTTCCTGAATAGCCCAAAGTAGAGCTTGCTGAGCCAACTTTTGAGCCATTGCTAGATACGTAAGTGCTGTTACCCACTTCACCAAATGGCCAGTTGCTGCGCTTCGCATTCACATAGCCATCGGTTGCAAACAAGTGGTGACCATCTGAGTTCATCGGTTCAACCTTGCCACCAAACCAGCTCTTAGGGAATGAGTGTTCACGGTTGTAGCAATCGCCTTCCGTTTTGTATTGGCCACATTGGTCTGTAACTTTGGTAAAGCTCACCGTATCGCTGCCAGATGGCTTTTCAGAATACATATCGAGAATGGAGCCATCTTTCTCGTAGTAGTTGTCTATGTCCGCGTCTTTCACTAAGGTCCAAATCGCTGAGTAGCCGCGTCCTGTGTGATCGTTGATGATGTTATACAGCGCTGTTTTCAACTCAAAACCTGTTTTGCCTTCTGCGGCTTTATAGTATTCCCCAACCACTGGCGGAGGCGTCGTTGAACCTCCAAGAGTAAAGCTTGTGGTTTGAGATTTCGTGAATTCACCACCAGACGCTAATGTGGTTTGGCCAAACATTAAGGCGTATGAGCCACTGCCGTTACCGCAACAAATCCCATCCCCATAGCTATCACTTATCGTAAACTGGTAATCACCGTTCGCTAAGCACATGGTTTTTTCGTAGGTTTTAGAAGAGTCAAAACCTTGGCCAGAAAACAACACTTTTGACTGGCTGTCCTTCAGTTCCCAACTCGTTTCTGAACCATAACTATCGGTGTTCAATGTCAGTAACACTTCGTTGTCATTACAGCTTTCTACCGGTGGCTGAGTATCACCATTTTGGTTTGGCTGAAAGCTATCAACATAAACGACTTCAGAACCGTCATAACCTGACTCATCATAAAAGCGTAACCCGACATTGATTGTTTTGTTTGATGATGCAGTGTAACTGTGCGTGAGTTGTTGCCACTGATTGGTTTGTTGAGGGTTGGAGTAGCTGTGGTATCCATCAACCACCAAACGCGCTTTAACATTACCTTCCGTATGATAAACCGCGACAGAAAATGGGTAGGTTTTCCCTTGCTCCACATTAATGGTTTGCAAAAAGTCGGTGTTGCTTTGGGTACCTGTCTTTACGATAACTTGAGCCGCAAGACCACCAGATTGGTGCGGGTCACTGGTCGGTGAAACAGCAATGCCGGAATCAATCACAGACCACTGCGTTGGTGCATTGCCATTCCACTGTTCAAAGTCGCCATTAAGAACTTGACTGAACGCGAATGGAGAGCAAATAAGGGGTAATAGACAGAGGGGTTTCGTTATGGATTTCATTATAATTTTCCATTAGTTATATAAATCCACAAAAAGATAAACATAACAATTACACATGAGTAAGCCTTAAATCACACTTTGACTTTGCATGAATGTGAATATTCTCATTATCGTGCAGCACATCTCACAAACTCCGTACTGTTTCTTTCAATTTTTAGCGGCGAATGTTCGATATAAAACAAATAAATGTAGAAAGGAAAGCTGGAATTCGACGTGCAATATCGCCACCGAAGAACAAGAAAGAACGGCATCTTAGACAAAGAGACGAAAAAAGCCAAGCGTGCGCCTATGGGGGTCAGCAGCAACACTTGGCTTTGGATGAATGGGGAAAACTTATTGTCCGCTTTACCTCACTTTGAAGAAGCGCCCTTGTAATGATGACATCGGGATCTGGTATTGCCCGTTACTTAGTGCGATTTGTTGGTTGGTGATTAAATCCACCAGCGCTTGATTGCTACCGACTTGCGCTTCTGTCAGCACTATGTTGCGAGCACTCTCAAAGGTATTCAAAGCAAATAAGACTTGGTCATCGCCAGATACTTTCAAGTCCACATAACTGCCATTACTTGCTACCAAGTTAGTTCGGCTGCCTTGATACAAAGCAGGATGAGCAGCACGCATAGTCATCAATGACTTAACGTAGTTTTTCAGATCAACTTGGTTGGCATCTAGGGTTGCTGTTACGCCTTCGATCTTGGCGCTGCTTCGCGCGACGTGATCATCACATACCCCACGAACCGCACACGTATTGTTGTCTTCTTTTGCGTCAAAACCATCAACTTGGTCACCGATTTCATCCCCATAATAGAGAGTGATTGGTCCGGTGTAAGCCGCTTGGAATGCAAACGCGGCTTTATGACGTTGCCAGTATTCAGCATCGTTCACATCCGCTAATCCGCCTCGTTGCAACAAGTCACCAAAGCGAACCAAATCGTGATTGCCAATCATCAAGTTTGGCTGAGCATGAGACGGATATTGGTTGTGTGTTTGGTAGCCATTGTCTAGCCAATCCACACCACGACCGCCGACACCACTCTCATTAACAGCCAGTGTTTCCACCACGCGATAGCGCATTGGGAAATCAAATGCCGAGCACAACGCAGGATCGTCAGCCGCGCCATATGCATCACTCGCGATTTCTGACTCGCCTTTCCAGATCTCAGCGACCATGTAACCCAGAGGATTCACTTGATCACCTTCCGCGTTGGTGTAAGTCACACTCTGTGAGGCTTCATCCACCGCTTTGCGGATTTGTGTCCATGCGTCGGTTGGAACTTGGTACGCTTGGTCTAAACGCCAACCATCGATTTTTAGCTCTTTGACCCAGTAAGTCGCGACTTCTTTGTAGAAATCCAAACTTGCTGGGTAGTCGACCGGATTGCTCGAACCAGAAGGTAATAAACCCGATGGAGACGGCTTAATCAACCCTTCTTTGTGATGACCAAACACGCCATCAAAGAAAACATACAAGCCGCGTTTGTGTGCTTCATCAACTAAGGTTCTCGCCGTTTCTAAATCGCCAAAGCGAGGATCAATCTTAAAATAATCCGTGGCAAAGTAGCCCGTTGCATCCAAACGATCGGCCCAATGATCTTGTCCATCAATGGCTTCCGATTCAAAAACTGGCGTCAACCAAATCGCATTCATGCCCAAGTCTTGGATGTAATCGAGCGAATCAATAATCCCTTGAAGATCACCGTTATGATGGCTGGTGCCGTAACCTGTGCCATGGCCGATACTCGAATCGCCATCAACAAAGCTCTCAACCATGATTTGATAGGTGCGAAGTTGGTTGCTTTGCTCCATTACATTCGCTTGGCAAGCATAACTTGCATCAGGAAGTGGCGCGCTGCCATTATCACTTCCGCCAGAGGAATTACACGCGGATAAAACACCAACCACACTCAAGGCTAAAAGCGATTGGCCAAATAGTTTTTTATATCGTACGTTGCGCATTAAACTCTCCCAAATAAAATTAACCCCAACATGTTTCCCATGCAGGGGTTAATAAATAAAAAATAAATTTTAAATAACTGAATGAAATATTATTGGCACTTATTAACCATTACGTGAAGTGGCTTACCTTTTCCTTCAAATTGAAGGCTCCAAACGTATTTTCCATCTTCTTTAATATCAACCGCGGTATCTGTTCCGTAACCACCAAATGTTAATGATGTTAATTCACCGACATTCATTCGATTACCTTTCGCGGTAAATTGTGGAAACCACAACTCAGTCGCGTACTGCATTTTGTAAGAGCCTGCTTTTTCTTGCGTCACAACTTGGTAGAAGTTATTGCCTTTGTAAGTGTATTTACGTTGAGGTACATGTTTCCAATCTGAATCAGCAAACGTACCGACAACAAACAGAGTTTTAGAAATTGGGCCTTTCGCCGTGCTATCTGGGTTGTCACAGGCCACCATGAAAGCAACGACTTCGTCTTGAGACAGATTAACAATAGGTTCAGCAGCACCTTCTGGTTCTGCTGTCGATTGACAACCAGCAAGAGCAACAAGTAAGGCAGCAGCAAGTGAAGTTTTCATCATGTTCATTTTCACGTTAATTCCTTTTTAATATTCCAAAGTAAATACAAACTCACCAATCTGGATAAAGTTAATATTTAAAAAGAACAAAATACCAAACTAGCGATAAAGAATATTATTCTCTATCTTGCTGAGCCAGATTACTTTGAGAGGTTTAATTATTTCCTAATCGATGACGAGTAAGGTTAGGAACACATGTTAATTATTGATCTGTTAAATATGAAAAACAAAGTAAAACAAATAAATTTGTGAATAAGCTAACTATATGTAGGGGTGAGTTTTATCGTTCTAAAGGAAATTAAAAAAGGCCAGCAAGTTGCTGGCCTTTTTTATTCGTTTATTTGGTATTTACCGCTTTAACAAATACAGTTTGTGCACCTTCAATGCCCAGTTCTTTTGCCTCATCGAGAAGCGTCAGAGCTTTCGGAATATCATCCGCTTCGACGGCTGCTTTGATGGCATTATGGTAGTAACTGGTTAAGTCTGTACCTTGCGGGATATTGTCGTTTTTCGCGACAATCTTAGTATTCACGATATCATTCGCGGATACTGAAAAACGGAACTGACCGAGTGGGCTGTGTTTTGCTTGAGGATCTGCAATATCTGGCGGCTGAGTGTGATTTGCCAGAGCGAAGGCTTTTGCAGGGTGAAGAACTTCTGAGCTTCCTTTGAGATCAGAAGAAGTCGTGTAAACCAAAACATGCAAGTCGTTACCTGTCATGTCAGGAATCACATTCATTTCAAGTACGAATTTATCGTTATCCAACAGTTTTGCTGGCTCGTACTTAAACTTTGAGAAATCTGCTTGATAAATAGTTTCGCCAGCCGTGTTCATAACAACGACATTAGGTGCGTAAAACTCTAGATTTTTGTTTACGAAGGTCTCTAGTTTGATATCTAGACTGCCACGATTACCTGGTAACGCGAACGCTGCAATTGCGCCAGCGCTATTACCATCTAACAGCATTTGGCTTTTGTCAGTCAAAGCGAACTCAGTAACCACAGGCACATCAATTGGTACCCATTGAATGTCGCCCGATTGCGTGATCACTTGTTGCTGACCTTTCGGGCTCATATCGACTTGTTCTACAGAAGTACAACCTGTAGCCAACATTCCCAACAGTACGGGAGCAAGCCATTTTTTCATTACCGTCTACCTCGACTCATTATTGTTTTTTGAAATAAATACAGCCAGATAAGGTTCTGGCTGTATCATTCTAGGACAATTTAGGACTTAATGGCTAGATGATTACCACCAAGCTTCAGCTTGTACACCGAACTGGAATGTATCGTCAGAACGACCGTTGTCGAATGTGTTCGAGTTGTCGTCTTTATCCGCTGTTAAGTAAGAAGCGTATAGACGAATTTCAGGACGAGCCCAGAAGCTAGAGCCAGCAGACCATGCTTGAGCAACTGTTAGCTTACCGTATTTGTTCTCTGCACCGTCGTTATCATCGATAGCGTAACCTGCTTCGAAGATAGTTTTGTGGTTGTCATCCCATTTGTACATTGGACGAACAACAGCAGACATTGCTTCCCATTTGTCTTGGCCGTCCCACATGTCTTCACCTACACCGTAAACAAGTTGGTGACCAAGTTCCCAGCTATCACCCATACCGATTACACCCCAGTTGATTAGGCGGTAACCAGATGCGCCACTGTTTGCTTCTGCACCGTACCAGCTACCGTCACCGTAAAACGCCATTGTTTTAGAGTAACCTTCAGTACCGTATTGAATTACAGTTTTGTTGAAGCCTGAATCTAGACCTTGAGTCAATTCAGCTGTGAACATTACGCCATCTTTCGCATCTTTAGTGCTGTTTGGCGCAGCGTCAGTTTCGTTAACTAGCGCGTAGTTTAGACCTAGTTCTAGAGAACCGTTATCCCATACTTGAAGACCCGCGTAACGCGCATCAAGTGTATTTACGTTTGCGTCACCGCCATCGTTACCTGGGTCAGCGATGTCAGAACGGTCATTACGAACCCATGCTAGAGATAGTTTACCTGGACCAGCTTCGATGTTTTCGATACCAGCACCTGCGCCAGAGATGTTCCAGTAGTAGAAGTCAGAGATATGGATGTCGTGACGTTGGTAGTAACGCTTACCTGCCCATAGAGTCGCTTCTGGAGCGAAATCTAGAACACCTTTAGCTTGAACGTTGAACTGACGTAGTGCGAATTGTGCATCATCAACACATTTAACATCGCCAGCGCCGTCAAGACCACAGTTAGCAGAAGTGCTTTCCCAGTCGTTTGAACCGTTAGAAGTCATTGCAAACATTGAGTCAACGTAGAACGTTTTACCGTTGTTGTTGTAAACTTCTTTACCTAGTTGAACTTCACCGTATACATCGCCTTCGTTACCTAGACGACCGATTTTGTTCTTTTCAAATGTTACTTGTTGGCCACCGTCAGCGCTAACGCCAACACCAGCACGCATATAACCATGGAAATCCACTGCGAACGCAGAACCAGCAGCTAAAGTTGCAGCAACAGCCGCTGCAATTGCACTTACTTTTTTCATTCTTAACTCCATTAAGGGTATTTATAATTCTGTCTTCCCTGCTCGCTCTTTTTGGTGAATATAGGCAGTAAAAACGCACCAAAAGAAAGAGAGGTAAGATGGGAACAAGTCCCCGTTTGTTTCAACAGTCTTAAGATTACCCAAGGAGTACAAGGATGACGTCCTCCACCCCAAACTAATTTAGGGGGGATGAGAAGGGATGAGAAAATATACCGAATGGTGTTTTTTCGAGTCAGATCACCAATCTAGGGAGGAATTAGTAAGTTTCTTCAGTTTATGGCCGCTACAAAGTGATAGCCATTTCATATTTTTGTCAAAAATAGGTCGTAGAAAGTAATTTAATTACAGTGATAATTTTCGATATAAGGTGGTTGACCTTAGTAAGACAAAGTTTTTTACTTATAGTTTCTTAAAGGTAGCAATAAAATTAAAAAAAGATTCGCTGATGACACAACTTCACTCTCGCCCATACCCACTCGGTGCAACCGTAAATAAAGAAGGTTGTAACTTCTCTATTCATGCTCCGAGTAGTAAAGACATTCAACTTGCGCTATTTGCGGAAGACGGTAGCTACAAGCTTCACGACTTACCAGGCGAATATGCAGGCATTCGCCATACTTTTATCCCTGACATCAAACCGGGGCAAAAGTATGGCTATGTGGTGACGCACAAAGACGAACCTTTGCTGATCTCCGATCCCTATGCAAAGTCGATTGATAAAGCCCTTCACTACCAGCCTCCATTTTCTCCTGCAAAAAGCTTCGATATGCCAAAGTGTGTCGTCATAGAAGACAACTTTGATTGGCAAGACACCGATCATCCTCGCATACCACGAGAAGAGATGGTGTTGTTTGAAACTCATGTTAAAGGACTCACTCAGCAAAACCCTGAAGTTCCAAGCGATACAAAAGGCCGTTATTTAGGTTTGTCTTCACCTGAAATGTTGGCGTTCTACAAACAGCAAAACATCAATACGTTGCAATTGCTACCTGTCGCAGCGTGTATGCATGAACCGCATTTGCTTAAGATGGATAAAGTGAACTACTGGGGTTACAACCCATACTTGTTCATGGTGCCGGATCCTCGCTATGCAGAAAAAGACGCGGTAACCGAACTCAAAACCACCATCCGCGAGCTGCATAAACACGGCATCGAAGTGATCCTTGATGTGGTGTATAACCACACGGCGGAAGGCGGCGAAGGCTCAACGATCTTCAACCTAAAAGCACTCGATTCACGTTTCTACATCAAACATGGTCAGAACTTCGCGAACTTCACTGGTTGTGGCAACACAGTCGACTTAACTTACCAGCCAGCCCTGAATCTCGTTATGGATACGCTGCGATACTGGGTGAGCGAATTTAAAGTCGATGGCTTCCGTTTTGACTTGGCAGCAACACTCGGTCGTCAAGGCGACGATTACAATCCAGAAGCAGCCTTCTTTAAAGCGGTCGCACAAGACCCAATTCTTCGCGAAACCAAGCTGATCGCTGAACCTTGGGATATTGGTCCTAACGGTTACCAAGTGGGTAACTTCCCATTTGGTTGGAACGAATGTAACGATAAACTGCGCGACATCTCCCGCAGCTTCTGGCGCGGTGATCAAGGCTACCTAAAAGAATTTGCGACTCGTTTGATGGGCTCTCGTGATATCTACAGCGCAGCAAACTGGCCTTACAAACTCACGGTTAACTACATCACGTATCACGATGGTTTCACCCTGCAAGATTTGGTGTCTTACAAGCAGAAGCACAATGAAGCGAACGGTGAAGAAAACCGCGACGGCCACGGCGATAACCGCTCTGAAAACTATGGCGTGGAAGGCGAAACCGAAAACCTGATGATCATCGCCACGCGTGAAAAACAAAAGCGCAACTTAATGGCGAGCTTGCTGTTTGCATTTGGTATCCCTCACATCCTAACCGCGGATGTGTTGTCGCACACGCAAGGCGGTAACAACAATGCTTACTGCCAGGATAATGAAACCAGCTGGCTAGATTGGTCGAGCACAGAACGCAAACAGCACTTCAAAGTGTGGATGTCACAAATGGTCGCTAATCGTAATCAGTATATGGTGCCATTCATTCGAGCGTTCAGTGGTGAAAATCGCAATAACAACCGTATATTCTGGCGTCGTATTGATGGCAGCTTGATGGAGCACGACGATTGGAACCGTTTAAGCTCTGTTGCGCTGCATTTGGGCATCGGCAAGGAAGGGCAAGAGTTGGTTTACCTGATCAACCAAACCAACGCACCTGCGCGATTTAAGCTACCAAATGAGCGTGGTCAAGAGTGGGTGACCGTATGTGATACCAATGTGCGTAACCTCAATCCTGGACATGCCGAGGGCGAAGTACTGCTTTCTCCGACTTCAATGGCGATTCTGCATTATCAACCAGAGTAAAAAGCTTACCTGACAGAAATGCAGCTTATTCCTACAAGTTCTGACAAGCCCAGCCGTAAGCTGGGTTTGTTTTATCGACGTTTCGGATACATAAACAGCAATCAGCTCAAAGAGCACACCATACGCATTGATGCACAAGTGAAACTAATCTAATATTGCTAGCCAAATCACATTTATAATATATACAACGTTATTTGGCATATGGCTTTACCTAAATTCTTAATCCGCATTCTGCGGCCTTACCTGCTATTACTCGCAGGCTTCATGGTCTATCTGGCTTATGCTCAGTTAGTCGATTCCGAGTCGATGGTCTATCGGCAATCACAAACCAATATCATCACTGCAGAACGGTTGATACATTCTCAAATCGAAGCGGCTTTCAGCAAATTCTATCTTCTAGAGACCGCATTAAAAGCAAGCAAACAAGACCTCAATGATCCTGACTTCCGTGAACTTAGCCAAGGCATCATCGATTACTCTCCGCAATACTCCAATATCCTCTATACCTCCCCCAATAACAGCGTCGCTTATGGCCTATCTGGTCAAATCAAACAAGCAGACACCAGCGTAATTCAATGGCATAAACTGAACACTGTCAGCGACAAATTCTCTATCTCCTCGCTGTACCAAAACCCACAGCAACGTTGGGTATTCGCCATCAAACACGTCAATCCAAACCTAAAATACCAACTTTGGCTTGAGTTCGACCTTCTTCATACCACTCAACAATTGCGTGGTATGAAAACATTGAATAAAGGTTATGTGTTTGTCGTAGACAGAGATACAGAACGCTTGGTATTCCATCCGGATCCGAGCCGCATCGGTGACTATTCAGTGAGTTATCATGGCGGAATCAGCGATAAAGTTGCATCGGGCTTACTGTTCGGTAAACACGAATACTATTACCAAGATAATTTTAAGATTTCAGTCTTTGATGCAGACAACGGCTTAAACTGGGTGTTTGTCGCAGGAACAGACCGTGCCGACATCCTCAACAGCAGTTATCCGTTCACGCTAACGGCCGGTGTCATCGCCTCTCTACTCGCACTCGCCATCGGAATCAATTACCTCACTTACCAACTGCATTTGTCTTTAGCACGCCTAAATGGCACGGAGAGCGTTGGTGAGTTCAAAACCCAGCTCAAGCATGTCTTGGATCGTTTTTGCTACCACAGAGGCATACAGTTCTGTGTCTACGACAGCTTGAATTACAGCTTCTACACGCTCGATTATCATGGCAATAAAAAACTGGTGTTAACCAACGCGGAACTCGCAGCGCGTTTTTCTCATAGCGCACTGACTTACCGAACGAGGAAGTACGGCGACGAGCTGACGAAAAAGCTCAAGATCAACAGTAACCACTACTGCATTCCATTGTTTGATGGACGAGAGCTGCTTGGCGTGACTTACGTCAGTTGCCGATTCCCAACCTACAAATGCGTACTGAGCTTGATTCAAAACTACGCCCAAGTAGCGTTGGCAAACCTGAAATTGCATGACCGTTTGCGCCATCAAGATCCAATGACGCAACTCGAAAACAAAGCGTGCTTAGCAGCAAAAGTGTCGAGAGAGCTTCATTCAGAGAACCGTTTTATCGCGATGGTCGACATTGATAATTTTAAATACATCAACGATAAATTCGGTCATCCAGTGGGCGATTTAGTCATCCAAAAGACTGCAGAAGTGATACGCGATTGCTTCCCTAAACCAAAAGGGATTTGTTTAGCGCGTTATGGTGGTGAAGAGTTTGCCATCATGTTCCAAGCAAATGACGAGTTTGATGCCAAACATCAGCTGGATAATTTCCTAACCGCGCTGCAAAGAAGCCATCTCACATTGGGTTGTGGCGATGTGCGATTTACGGCAAGTGTTGGGTTTACGCCATTAGAAACCAGCTATCACCATGTAGTGGAGCAAGCTGACAAAGCACTTTATCAAGCAAAAAGATTGGGCAAGAATCGCGTCTGCCACCTCAAAGCGGCATAACGCTTTTCTTTCCCAAAAACGACAAAGCCAGAGCAGACAGTGCTCTGGCTTTTTTATTTCTATTACAGTTAGTTAAGTCACAAAGCCTGACTCGACATTTCTCTCTTTCCTCCGTCTTTTAAGCGACTCAAATTCTGCCCCCAAACACCCTATCGTTAATCAGTTCTGAACAGGTGTTTATTTTTCTTTGATTTAACTTAACGGCTCTCATCAATAACCTTAAATGCATCAGGGGATTGCACGAAGCCAATTGAAAATGAAAGAACTGGACGATTACGTAGAGCAGATAAATTTAGACCTGACTAGCGAGATGTTAGAAGAACTAGGTTGGGTCAGCGATAACGTCCATCAGGTTCTTTATTGGGTTATTGCCGCCATCCTATTCGTTGTATTGATTTGGGGTATTTTCTCATGAAGGCATCCAATCCGTCTTATGGTCAGGTTTATTTGGTTGGAGCAGGCACTGGCGATGCGTCACTGCTTACCATTAAAGCATTTCGTCTGCTTAATCGCGTTGATGTCGTGCTTTATGACCATCTGGTTTCGGAAGAAGTCTTGGACGTCATCCCACGAAAAACCCTAAAAATCTGCGTGGGTAAACACTACGGTAAGTATTCGCAAACGCAGGCAGAAATCAACGAAATGATGAAGGGCTACGCAATCACAGGTCTGACGGTATGTCGCTTAAAAGCGGGCGACCCGTTTGTATTTGGTCGAGGCGGTGAGGAAGCGACCTATTTAACACAGCAAGGCATCAACTATGAGGTTGTACCGGGTGTAACTGCGGCACTTGGATGCTGCGCTTACGCGGGGATACCGGTCACTCATAGACAAGTTTCGAAGGGTGTAACCTTGGTAACGGGACGAAACTGTAATGATGCTAGCGAACCTAATTGGAGCGCACTTGCCGCCATCGACCACACCCTAATTTTCTACATGGGGCTACACAAAGCAGAAGCGATCGCAGACAACCTCATTGCTCACGGTCTCGCGCCAGATACACCTTGCGCCATCGTTAGCAATGGGACACGAGAAAATCAAAGCAAGATCGTCACTACCTTAGCCGGACTGTATGAAACCTGCAAAACGCAAAAACCACCACTGCCAGCAATCATAGTGGTCGGAGGCGTGGTTTCCCTTTCGCAGTCACTGGAATGGTTTGAGTCCACCGCCGAGCCCTGTTTAGAACGCACGATTCACTAGTTTTTGAAAATAACGAGATAGAACAATGCCTAAGTTTTTAACTACTCAGCAAATGGGTTCGGCGATCGAGGCGTTACGTCAGAGCTATAAGGTGATGGCGCCCGTCTATGAAGAATACGCGGGTCGTTTTGCCCATACCCCAAATTTGGATTACCAAGAATTGGAACGTTACGACCAACTGGAGTGGAAAGAGAAAAGCCATTTTTCACCCAAAGAGATCGTCTTTCCGATCACGGAAACTCTGTTTTGGTTTAACGCCGACGAGTTGCGAGAATCCAGTGTCGATGAGCGCCCTGTGTTTCTGTTTCTCAGAGCTTGTGACATCAATGCGCTCAAAAGTCTTGATTACATGTTTTTAGAAAACGGCGGTCACGAAGACTTCTACTACAAACGTCTGCGCCAGAAACTCAAACTTGTACTGATTGAGTGCAGCGAAAGTTTCGAAAACTGCTTTTGTGTCTCCATGGGCACCAACAAAACCGACAACTTCGCCGCTTCAGTGCAATTTAGTGATCACGGCGCCATTGTCACTATTAAAGATCCAGAGCTGACACCGTACTTTTCACAAGGCAAAGACGTTGAACACAGCGTCAGCTTCGTCAAGTCCAATCCGGTTAAAGTCCGCACACCAGATTCGGTTTGCGATGACTCGGCTAAAGTACGCGAAGTGTTACTCAGCCATCCGGTGTGGTCAGAATACGATTCACGCTGCATTGGTTGCGGTCGCTGCACTTCTTCATGCCCGACTTGTACCTGTTTCAACGTGTTTGATGTGGTTTACAACCAAGAAGCAAAAGTGGGTGAACGTCGCCGCCAACACGCCAGTTGCATGATTGATGGCTTCTCGGATATGGCAGGCGGTCACAGCTTCCGTCATAAAACTGGAGAGCGCTTACGTTATCGCGCCTTGCATAAGGTCAACGACTTTAAGTCTCGCCAAGGTGAACACCATATGTGTGTTGGATGCGGACGCTGCGACGACCGATGCCCTCACTACATCTCATTTAGCAACATCATCAACAAGATGACATCGATTGTAGAGGAGGCGCTCTAATGTGCGATTGTGAAAACAAAATGCTGCCGCAAAGCTACCCGATTATTCATATCGAAAAGCACACAGAACTGGAATGGAACTTTCGCGTTGCGTGCGACTTTCCGGTGCACTACGGACAATTTGTCGAAGTGGGTCTATCCCTTGTAGGTGAAGCTCCTATTTCCGTCTCCGATTACGGCTTAGGTTACGTCGACTTGCTGATACGTAATGTCGGCAAGGTAACCAGCGAGCTGTTCCAATTAAACGCCAGTGATCGCGTTATGATGCGCGGCGCAATGGGCAACGGCTATCCGATGGAAGCATACCAAGATAAACACCTCATTGTGGTCGCGGGCGGCACTGGCGTTGCTCCGGTTAAAGGACTGATTAACTACTTTCACAACAACCCAAGTGATGTGAAGAAGATGTCTTTGATCCTCGGATTCAAAAACCAAGATGCCGTGTTATATAAAAACGACTTGCTGAATTGGTCTTACTCCAATCACGTCATCACCACCTTGGATGACGGTGGCGACGAGCACTTCTATGAGAGCGGCCTGGTCACCGAGCACATCAGTAAGCTTGACCTCTCTGACAAAGAAAACATCCGCGTCATCGTAGTGGGCCCTCCGATCATGATTAAGTTTGTCGTGCAGGACTTCTTATCCAGAGGCATTCAAGAAGATCAGATTTGGGTCGACTACGAACGCAGAATGGCCTGCTCAGTTGGTAAATGCGGTCACTGCCGAATTGGCGACAAATACGTGTGCTTGGATGGTCCGGTTTTCCGTTATGACCACGCAAGAACCATGATCGATTAGGAGGGAATCACAATGACGATGGACGTAGACATCATCAAAATGCGCGCCAATGGCGATTACCGCCTATCGAAAGTGCGTGGCGAGTGCATGATCAGCGTGCGCATTCCGGGTGGCATTATGCCCGCATACTTACTCGGTGCTGCGCAAGAGATCGCCGAAAAATGGGGCAATGGTGTCATTCACCTCACCACACGACAAAAACTGGCGATGCCCGGCATTCGTTATGAAGACATTCCAGAGGTCAACAAAGCGCTTGAACCCTTCATTCAAGACATCACCGTCGATACGTGCGGCATTGATGTCGAAGACACGCAAGCAGGTTATCAGTCGATTGGTGGGCGTAATATTGTCGCGTGTCAGGGCAGTCGAATCTGCCAGAAAGCCAATACCGATACCACTGGTTTAGCGCAGCGAATGGAGCGTCACGTTTACCCTAGCAAATACCATTTAAAAATGGTCATGGCTGGCTGTCCGAACGATTGTGCCAAAGCCAATATGGCGGATTTTGGCATCTTAGGTATCGCCAAGATTAATTTCGAGAGCCATCGCTGTATTGGTTGCGGCGCCTGCGTCAAAGCTTGTGCGCACCACGCTGTAGATTGCTTGTCACTCAAAGACGGCAAAGCGGTGAAGGAAGAAAGCAAATGCATTGGCTGCGGCGAATGTGTACTTGCTTGTCCGACACTGGCTTGGCGTCGAGATCCAAAACAATTCTATATGGTCAAGCTGGGCGGTCGAACTTCGAAGAAGACCCCTCGCGTTGGCAAGATGTTCCTCAATTGGGTAACGGAAGACGTCCTACACCCTGTCATCGACAATCTGTTCGAATTTGAAAAAGAGATGTTGGGCGGTAAGCCGATTTACCTCCACATGGGACATCTGATTGATAAAGGCGGCTACTTGCGTTTTAGAGAGCGCGTCTTAGATGGCGTTAGCCTAAATCCGGAAGCCAAAGTCGCCGAACGTATGTATTGGGCAGAAGATGAATATGTAGCGAACATGCACGTGAAATAGGCATAGTATGAACAAACTAGAAGAAATGTTTAAAGAGGCGTTAGCCCCAGCAGGTATCACCATCAATGGTTCTAAACCGTGGGATATCCAAGTGTTTAACCCAAAAGTGTATGAGCTTGTGATGCAGTCAGGCTCCTTGGGTTTAGGGGAAGCGTACATGTCCAAGATGTGGGATTGCAGCCGCTTGGATCAGTTCTTTGAGCGCGTACTTTTAAACGATATTGAAGGCAAATTAGGACTGGCTGAAAAGCTCAAGTTCGCCTCTTCCGCTGCGAAGTTAAAACTGAAAAGTTGGGTTAACCCACAAAGCATTGAACGTTGTAAATTCGATGTACCGCACCACTACGACATCGGCAATAAGCTTTACCAAAAAATGCTCGACTCGCACATGACCTATACCTGTGGATACTGGAATCGAGCAGCAACGCTGGACGAAGCGCAAGAACATAAAATGGATTTGATTTGTCGTAAGCTCGATCTGCAACCGGGGATGCGTATTCTCGATATTGGCTGTGGTTGGGGCAGCTTTATGATTTACGCTGCGAAGAAGTATGGTGTGATTTGCGATGGCCTGACTCTATCGAAAGAGCAGAAGAAGCTCGGCAGCAAACTGGCGATAGAAAATGGCGTAGTCGCGAACTTCATTTTGAAGGACTACCGCGAGTTCAAACCCACCGTACAGTACGATCGCATCGTTTCTATCGGTATGATTGAACACGTGGGACCGAAGAACTACGCGGAATACTTCGAGTGCGCAGAACGCTTCATGAAAGACGATGGCGTGTTCTTGTTACACACCATTGGCTCACACCACAGCACTACCGCATCGGACCCGTGGATCTCGAAATACATCTTCCCAAATGGCGTCATTCCATCAATGAAGAACCTCGCAGAAGCGATGGAAGATCGATTCAATATCGAAGATGTGCACAACTTCGGTGAAGACTACGACAAAACCCTGATGTGCTGGTTCTCTAACTTCCAACACTCATGGAATCAGATCAAAGGCGATTACAGTGAAGATTTCTACCGTATGTGGAAATACTACTTACTCAGCTGTGCTGGCGCCTTCCGCTCACGAGACTTGAGCTTATGGCAGCTCGCTCTAACTAAGATTGGTCGCCGCCGACCACTGACCGTACGTTCCATGTAAGCAATCTGCCTCCAGATTGTGTTTTGAGCACCTTCGTTTGGCTCCTAGCCAGAATGGGCGGTTTCATTCTGGCTTTTTTTACTGCTTTCTATTTCCTTCCAAAGCACTAAACAATCCATCCAGGGGGCATTTAGTACGACCTTACTCGTAAAAACTAATACTTAGTAACGCCCAGTATTACTTTTAGTCTTGCACGCTATGACTTGTTTTACATTGATGGTGACGTTCGTTCGACTCAGGCAATCTTCCTCTCAACCAAGGCTCATCCCGATAACCAAAACCAGAGCCAAAATACTATTTTTGAGAGTCACCATTATGAAAACCATCAAATCAATCATCATTGCACTGCTATTTACGTCTACACTTTCTGGCTGCGTTTCCACTCCAAGCCACTATCGCTTGGCTCCCAACGTTCGCCCTACTTTGATGAATGCCAATATCAACGTTCAACCACTGGTAAACACCGCGGTCTCTGTTGGTAAAGTCGTACTGCCTTATGCGATTTCAGCGGGACACGCTTACGTTAATACGCCTTACTTCCTATTGCGATAAACCCACCGAACTCATTCAGCCTTGAAAAAACTAGCCCATTACTTCGGCTAGTTTTCATTTATGTATCATAGAGATAAAAGATCACCACCTTAAGTAGGTTCATTTGGTGTTGTGGTTATTAATGAACCTCTGTATATTTATGGACCATTACAGTATATGAACCAACTTCAAGAGACGCATTGCACCCATGGCTACCTTTCTCTATACGCGGCACTCGCCAAAAAACCGGGCTTACCCTGAGCAGCTCAACGCTTTGAAAGCCTTTGCTCCTGAAGCAATTCACCTTGAAGACAAGGTACGCGGCTGCACGCCACCAGCCGAGCGACAAGCCTTTCAACAGCTCTTAACTACGGTGCAATCTGGCGACACCGTTGTACTTTGGTGGTTGACCGCCTTTGGCCGAGACTTCAGCCAAGCATTAAGCACGATTCAAACTCTGCTTAACAAAGGCGTCACCCTAATAACCGTTTGTGAACCACTGACCTTTGAGCCCGGTTCCGTACAAACGCAAACCTTGATTTCGCTGCTTTCTGGCTACGGACAAGTGCAAACTCAACATCGCTTGTTCGCCGCAGAACAAGGCCGCAAAGCGCTAAAAGACGATCCACAGATGTGGAAGCAGAAATTCCGAGGTCGTCCTGCAGACAAAGCGAAACATCAACACATTGCAACTTTGCTTCTGGAAGGCAATACGCTACAAAGCGTCGCAGAACAATGCGAAGTCAGCCTATCGACGGTCAAACGTGTGAAAGCCAAATTGAATGAGTTTGATGAGGAAGGAAGCCTGCGCCGCCGTGGCGATGGTGAAAAATCATGAGTCGACCGATTGAATTTAAAACCATCTTGCTGGCGTGTCTCATCATCAGTGTTGGTCAGCTCAGCATGGGCTTGGTTTTTCCATCTCTTCCTTGGATAGCCAAAGATTTCGATATTTCCCTCGACCAAGCTCAACTGTTGGTCAGTGTTTACTTACTTGGTTTTGGCCCGTCTCAGTTTATCTATGGCCCAGTATCTGATGCGTTAGGCCGCAAAAAGGTGCTGTTAGCTGGCTTGTTGATTGCCATGCTCGGCCTGTTGATGATCATCTTCCTAAGCCACACTTTCACTGGCATGGTCGCAGGCCGTTTTCTGCAAGGTTTAGGCACTGGCTGTTGCGCGGTGTTAGCCAGAGCGTCAACTCGTGATCGCTTTAATGGTCCTGAACTCCCTATCGCTTTGTCCTACATTGCGATGGCTGCCTCTATCACACCGTTAGTTGCTCCAGTTATTGGTGGTTTCATTAATGCCCACTTCGGCTGGACCATGGTGTTTATCTCGCTGTTGGGTTACGTATTGTTGGCTTGGACTGTGATCGTATTTCGCTTCCAAGAAACCATCACACAAACCTCTGCGTTGCCATCACCGACAAAGATGCTGCTGCAATATCGTGACCTACTGACTTCTCGTTACTTTATGAGCTTTGCCAGTATTGGTTGGCTTAACTTCAGCTTGATGATCACAACCGTTTCGGTAATGCCTTTTATCATGCAGAACCAAATCGGCATGACATCCGATCAATACGCGATGTGGGCACTGATTCCGGCGTTCGGCATGATTTGCGGCACCAGTATCTGTAACCGTGTGCGCCCAATCATCGGCACGAAGAAGATGCTATTGGTCACGCCAATCCTGCACGTCAGTTCCGCAGTGTGGCTGTTCTTCTGCCCTGTAGAGCCGCTGTATTTAATGCTAGGCCAGTTGCTGATGATTTTAGGCAATGCTATCGCTCTACCTTGTGCTCAAGCCATGGTAATGCAACCCTATAAGAAACAAGCAGGGGCAGCTGCGGCGATGTCGGGCGGCGGCCAAATGGTGGTGTCATCGATTGTGAGTATGGCATTGGTGCAACTCGGATTAAGCCAAGCGAGGCACCTGTCATTGGTGATTGTGGTCTTTGCGACCATCACACTGACCAACGTTCTGCGAGGCTTTGCCACTGAGCAGCCTTCCGAGCAATAGAGTCCGGGCAATATAAAGTAACAAGGAAGACAAATAACGACATGAAATCACTCAATCTTGCACAAGCACAGAAATTAGCTCTGCTCTCTCAAGGGTTGCCGCTAGCAAGCAACAAAGGCAGCGCCAAAGCAAAGACCTTAGCCGTCTTTGAACAACTGGGCTATGTTCAGATTGATACGATTTCTGTCGTTCAGCGCGCTCACCATCATACTTTGTGGAGCCGAAACCCAAGCTACCAACTTGAGCACCTAGACCAACTGGTGGCAGAAAAGAAAGTCTTCGAATATTGGTCTCATGCGGCGGCGTATTTACCTATGTCGCAATACCGTCATAGCTTACCTCGCAAAGCGGCGATCAAATCCGATCAACAGA
Organism: Vibrio sp. MOR3; assembly: GCF_001557775.1. Classification (NCBI taxonomy): domain Bacteria; kingdom Pseudomonadati; phylum Pseudomonadota; class Gammaproteobacteria; order Vibrionales; family Vibrionaceae; genus Vibrio; species Vibrio sp. MOR3. The sequence goes on from NZ_LNRD01000004.1 coordinate 31,444, forward strand.
AGCATTGGTACAAAAAAGACCACGACTTGATGGCGTCTATCTTGAAGAGAATTGCGCAAGAAGGCCCATTGATGGCAAAGGACTTCGAATCCGCCAATCATAAGACCGACGGTTGGAACACTAAGCCAACCAAACGCGCCCTAGAGAACTTATACATGCAGGGCGATCTGATGATAAGCGAACGTCGCGGCTTCCAGAAAGTGTACGACCTAACCTCACATGTTCTGCCTCAAGACGTTGATACATCGATGCCAACCGAGCAAGAACACGCGCGATTCTTAGTCCTCAATTATCTTAAATCTCATGGGTTCGGCACTTTGCCTGAAATGGTTTACCTACTGAAAGGGGTTAAAAAGCCTGTACAACAAGCTCTGTCCGAATTGGTCGATTTGGGCGAGATTGAAGCCATTAGCATCAACAGTTCAGCTTACTATGCCTGTAGCGATGCGCTGAACTTGCTCGACAAACGGCTCAACCGCAAACGCGCTAAAATCCTTTCCCCATTTGATAACCTGCTTATCCAACGAAAACGCGCCAGTGCAATTTTCAACTTTGATTACTTGCTTGAGTGTTATGTGCCAGAGCCAAAACGCCAGTTCGGTTATTTTTGTTTGCCAATATTGTGGGATGGAAAGCTGGTCGCGCGCGCCGACTGCAAAGTGGATAAAACCAGTTCAACGCTGAACGTTCTTAACCTAGTTACCGAGCCTGCACTCAAAGACAGAGAAGCATTTTTCATCGCTTTAGAAGAGGAGTTACACGCTTTCACGCAGTTTAATCAGTGCCAAGCGTTTGTGATTCAGAAAGTGGGTCAAAGAACGTGATGAAAGGAACTGTGTACGAAGAATCAAAGAGCAAAGAGCTGAGAAACTAAACTGTTCTCATGAAGCCCATGCTCTCTGTATATCGATTCTGAATTACATCTGTCTCTCGCTATTCCAAGAGACGAGATACTCAGGTGATAGTGACCTTTAAGAACTTTGTAGGCTCACCAAAATCACGCCAACGGTGATCAAGCCAATCCCCATCCAGTTGATCATGCTGAGCTTTTCTCCCAATAAAACCACACTGAATATCGCCACCAGCACCACGCTTAGTTTGTCGATCGGCGCAACTTGAGACGCCTGCCCCAATGACATGGCGCGGAAGTAACATAGCCACGATGCACCTGTCGCTAAACCCGATAACACCAAGAACACCATGCCTTTGGTCGAGATCTCTCCAATGGCACTGAACTGCTTGGTCGCGTAAGCAATCAAACCAACCAAAACAAGAATCACGCAAGTACGAATAAAGGTCGCCAAGTCAGAGTTGATGTTCGCCACACCAAGTTTGGTCAACACTGCGGTCATCGCCGCAAATACCGCCGACATGAGCGCCCAAAATAACCAAGAAGTTTGAAGCATTGTCTTTCCCTATTCATCCCTAAAAGCAAAAAAGGCGTTACAGAGTGTACTGCAACGCCATGTCTTGCTTCGATTAAATTCGACTTAAGTCCAATCGAATCAGTCTGTGATTAGAGCTTAAAAGTCTGCGGTCATACCAACGTAGTAAGTACGCGGTGCTTCAACATAACCGATGTTTTCTAGCTCTCTTGATACACTTTCATCGGTTAGGTTGGTGATACCCGCACGAATACGTAGTGCATCATTCACATGGTAAACCGTACCTAAATCCATCGTTGTGTAAGCATCTTGGGTTAGCTGAGAATCAATCTTACGGTCGCCACGGTAGCGTGCGCTCGCAAACAGGTTCAAATCTTGAGTTGGGTACCAGTTTAGGCGAGCAAATGCAGAGTGCTTGTAACGCTCGTTCAGCTCTTCACCTGTCGACTTATCTTCGGTGTCTAAGTAAGTGTAGTTACCAGACATCGCCCATTGCTCATTGAACTGAATGCTACCCGTTAGCTCCACACCTTGAATAACGGCTTTCGATACGTTTTGGTAAGACTTGTACGGATTAGACAGTTCACGATCGATAGGGTCGCCATTGTCATCAATACAGCTCATCACTGCACTCGACCACGTACCGACTTCACAGAAGATGTCCGTCTGTTCGATTAGGTTTTCGATTTCGTTACGGAATACCGCGCCTTCTAGGTTCCAGTTACGACCGCTGTAAAGCGCCGAGAACTCGTAGTTCACGCTGGTTTCTGCTTCCAGATCTTCGTTACCTACGATGTTACAGTTACCTTTACAGCTGCTCATCGAGAAGTCTGGGTGGTTTTGCGTCATGGTTGGTGCCTTAAACGCTTTACCCACACCACCTTTCAGTACCAAGTCGTCCGTTGTTTGGTGTACTAGGTACACACGCGGGCTGAACTCTTCGCCGTAGTGCTCGTGCTTATCCAAACGACCACCAATTGTCGCCATCAACGTATCGGTCATTTCCCATTGGTCTTGGATAAATACCGCACCTTGGTAAGCTTCTGCTTTGTTACCTACGATATGCTCTGGGTTGGTTAGCTCGCTAGTTTGGTAGTCCACACCAAACGTCACAGTGTGGCTTTCACCTAGGTAAGTCGTAGCTGATGCTTCAAAAATTTGTGTTAGTTCTTCAATTGAATCAGCACCATCGTTTGCCGCTTCAATGTTCTCTACGTTTTCACGTGAGTAACGAACTTGCGTATCACCCCAAGACCAAAAACCGGTGTGCGATAGCGCTTGGCTGTTACGTTTAACACGAGACTCAGAGAACAGAACCGTTGTGCCACTTTCTGCTGCGGTATCACGCTCGTCGTCGCTGTAACCAAGGTCAAGATCGATAAATTGATTGTCCGCCAAATGCCATGAAAGCGTACCGAACATCGCTAAACTATCGCGATCTTCAAGTGCAGTAACCTCTTCACGATCAATGCCGCCTTTCTCGCCAGAGTATGGCTGCCACGCATTACGACTCGTTTGAGAAACAGAGAAGCGAGCAAAGAGTGTGTCTTCAATCAAAGCGCCAGACGTGGTTAGACCCACTGTGTACTCTTGACCACCATTGCCATCGTTTGGCGTGGTGTTGTCTAAGCTGAGCTGAGAGCTCCAATCGTTACTTGGTGACTTAGTGATGATGTTGATCGTACCGCCCATACCGTCAGAGCCGTAAAGCGCCGACATAGGACCACGGATGATCTCCACACGTTCAACTGAATCCATTGGGATCGCAGAAAGATCGAAGTCGTTACCACGTACGATCGCACTTGCCGAACTCATGCGACGGCCATTTACCATGATCAGTGTGTATTTCGAATCCATACCACGAATCGAGATTTGCTGACGACCTGCACGTGTGCTGTCAAAGTCTGACTCCACGCTGGTTGCGTTAGACACGATGTCCGCCAGCGTGATGCCTGGATCGTTTTCGATGTCTTCAGCGGTGATCACCGACATAGAAGCTGGAGCGTCTTTCAGCTCCATCTGGGTACGAGTTGCTGTTACAACAAGCTGCTCATCGGTTTCGATTGGCGTTGTATCAGCAAAGACGGAAAAAGAGGTACATAGCGCACCGATCACCACTGCTAATGGTTTTGGCGCAAACGGAGTCGTCTTCGACATGGTAAAAACCTATAAATTTTAATGGAACTTATAATGATAATGGTTCGCATTAAATAACCTTTATTTGACGAAGACAAGCAACCGATCATTTGTAGGATTAATTACCACTATGTCGAAAATGAATAATAATATTCTTTACCATTCAGCCTCAGTTGAGCCATATATTTCCTTAAACAATGACTTAACCCAATTACACATCGGGTCGTTATGATAGCGCTTATGCCAGTATAAATAGACCGATTCACTGTCCATTCGAATCGCTTTTGGTACGGTTTTGGTGATCAATTTTCTGCCCTGACAAGCGTCTTGTGCAAACGGTGTTGGTAAGTGAAAAATCACATCCGTTTGCTCAGCAATCGCTGGCGCAGCATTAAAGTTTGAAAGCTGAACAGGAATCGATAATTGGCGTTTTTTATCCACCACGCCAAGCTCAACAAAACGGTGATAAATCGACAGGGTTTTGCCACCTTGAAGTGAGATCTGACCGAAGTTGCAATCGAGCAGCATCTCCACCGTCAGCTCCTCAACATGGGCAAGTGGATGGGTTTCGCTCATTAGGAATCGGTAGTCGCGATTGGCGATTTTCATGCGATACAAATTTTGCTCAGAGCTAGGTGGCTCGGCGGTTGAGAGCACAAAATGCACATCCCCTGCGATCAGCGAATCGAAATGGCGTTTCGGGATGGAATCGATATCGACAATCATGTTCGGCGCTTCTTCGCGGATACGCGAAACAATCGGTGGCAGTAAGAAAATCACCTGCGGAACCAAGCCGTAAAAACGGATCGTACCGTTGCTCTTTTCTGGCACAAATGACTGGCCGTACATCAGCTTTTCTAGCCCAGTTAACACCGTGTTCAAATCTTGCTTGATCACTTCCGCTTTTGGGGTCAATTCATAGCCGTGTGCAGTACGTACTAACAGCTCATCGTTGAACAAGTTTCTGAGTTTCTGTAAAGAGCGGCTCACCGATGGTTGGCTCATATTGAGCGATACCGCGGTGTTGGAAACATGCTTCTCTTCAAGTAGGTGTTTGAGAATAAACAATAAGTTCAAGTCGACTTGAGCTAAATTCATTTTTTGAATACTCACTATTCCGCTAATTCTGTTGCTGCATATAGACTATCTGCTAATGTGTCTGCAATCAATAATCATTCTTATTTGATTTTAATCAAATAAGTTATACCGCTTTACGACTAATCTCGCGCTCTATTTTTTTAAAGCATTATTTGTTTTTAAGGCACTAATGCGAGATTGCACCGCACCTTTTGGAAATCATTATGTTTGGTAAAACTTCTCTTCGCGTAGCAACGGGAGCTTTGCTGCTTGCATTGGCTCCTATGGGGGCAATGGCTAAAACCTACCAACACAGCTTGGGCACAGTAGACATTGATGGCGTTCCACAACGCGTCGTTGTATTGGGCTACGGCAGTTTAGACTACATTGATGCTTTGGGCGTAACACCCGTAGGCATGCCAAAGACGCTGCTGCCAAAGTCACTAGAAAAATTCCAAATCGACTCGTTCGCAAACACGGGCAGCGTGAAAGAAGTGAACTTCGAGACGCTGTTTATGCTTAAACCAGACTTAATCATCGCGGAAGGTCGCATGGCAGATATCTACAAGGATCTGAGCGACATCGCGCCAACTTACATGTTCCGTATCGACACCACCGACTACTGGAAAACAACCCAAGAACACTGGCGTACGCTGGGTGACATCTTCGACAAAGAAGAGCAGGCAGAGCAGTTGATTGAAGGCGTTCAAGAACAAATTAATCACCTGCACGCAAAAGTAGAAGCTCAGCCACCACGCACACTAACCGTCTCAAACAGCGGTAACAGCTTGGCGATGTTTGGCACCAACAGCCGTTTCTCATTTGTGTATGAAGAAGCAGGTTTTGCAACGTCGACTTCTGAGAACGTGAAATCTGTACCACGTACCCACGGCAACCTGATTTCATTCGAATACATTGCTGATGCGCAACCTGAGGTACTGCTTATTCTTGACCGCGAACAAGCGATCGGTCAGAGCAGTGGTAAAGCAAAACAGCTGTTCGACAACGATCTTGTTAAATCCACACCAGCGGCGAAAAACAATCGCGTGCTGTTTATGGACCCAGCAGCTTGGTACTTAACCGCAGGTGGCTACCAATCGACGCAAACCATGATTAAAGAGCTGAACCAAGTCATTGCTAACTAACAGATTCGGTTCAATCTCACTCTAAAAGATGACCTTTCCCGCTTCACGGTGCGAAAGGTCATTGTTGTTTTTATCACCCTATAAATACACCATGAAATTACATCATATCTTGGCTTTTTTATTGCTCGTCGTACTCGCCTGCGCCTCTTTGCTGGTTGGGGTGGCGAACGTTTCTCTCTCGCAGATTTTGGCCGGTGACAGCCACAGTTTGAACATCTTGCTGGTTAGCCGATTGCCCCGCTTGTTGGCCATCGTCCTCGCTGGTGCAGGCTTAAGTATTGCAGGTTTGATCATGCAGCAGATCGTGCAAAACCGCTTTGCTGCCCCATCCACCACGGGTACGGTCGATTGGGCAATGTTCGGCTACATCGTCGCGCTGATTCTGTTTGCAGACATGAGCAGTTGGGTGCACCTGATCACCATCTTCGCGTTCTCTGTGATTGGTACGGTGATCTTCGTACGCTTCTTACAACGTTTGAAGTTTAAGAACACCGTGCTCGTCCCGCTGATAGGCATCATGTACGGCAACGTGGTTTCGTCCATGACCACTTTTATTGCCTACAAATACGATCTAGTACAGACCCTTGGTTCTTGGACGGTGGCTAACTTCGCATCGGTATTGCGCGGCAACTACGAGTTCTTGTATCTCGCTCTGCCAGTCTCGGTTCTGGCTTACGCTTACGCCAACCGCTTTAGCGCGGCAAGTGTGGGTGAAAGCTTTGCAAAAAACATTGGTTTGAACTATCAACGCATCGTTCTGGTTGGTGTCATCCTTGTGGCTGTACTGTCGTCATCGGTGGTAATGATCGTCGGGATGATTCCGTTTCTTGGGCTTATCGTGCCAAACCTTGTGTCGCTGTTCATTGGTGACAACATGCGTCGTAACTTGCCTTGGACCGCATACGCAGGTGTGATTTTGGTGCTTACTTGCGACATCCTCGGTCGCCTCATCATCTTCCCTTACGAGATTCCAATTTCGATGATCATCAGCATCTTGGGTGGCTCAATCTTCATTTACCTAGTTCTGAGAGACAAATCGAATGCGTGATTCTATGAAAGTAACGCTGCTGGCAATCGCGGCGGTTTTGATTTGTGCGGTGTTCATTGGCAAGGGCTTAACGCCAGATAACTACCAGTTCTTCTTGTCACGTCGCATCCCGAAAGTATTGGCGATTGTCTTGGCAGCGATGGCGATCGCATCGTCGTCACTGATTTTCCAGACTATCACCAACAACCGAATCCTTACCCCTTCGATTCTGGGTTTCGATTCCATGTACGTGATGATTCAAGTTCTGCTTGTGGTGATGTTTGGTGGCTTGAGCGCTTTGGTCATCAACAGCAAACTCAACTTCGTGTTGTCGACAGGCATCATGATTGTGTGTGCAATGACCTTATTCAGCTTCTACTTCCGTGGTCGTCAGCGCAATATCTTCACCTTGTTGTTGATTGGTATCGTACTGAGCAGCTTGTTCAATAGCGTCACCGGCTTCTTCACCATGATCACCGACCCAGATGAGTTCACCTTCATCCAAAGTTCTATGTTCGCTAGCTTTAACAACATCAACAGTGAGTTGGTGTACTGGTGTGTGGTTCCGATGCTGCTTTGCGGCGCGTACCTAATGCGTATTGCTCACAAATTGGACGTAATGTGGCTTGGCGTCGACAATGCGAAAAGTCTAGGTGTGGATACCCACAAACTGACTATGCAAGTCATGTTCATCATTACTTTGATGGTGTCTATCTCGACCGCATTGATTGGTCCAATCTTGTTCTTTGGCTTGATTGTTGTGGCTCTGGCTCGCCAAATTTTCACTGGCTATCAGCATCGCTTATTGATTGTGGCGAGCTCAGTCTTGTCGGTTGTGCTGCTGTCAGGCGGTCAATGGGTGGTTGAAAACCTGTTCGATTTCGACACTACCATCAGCGTTATTATCAACTTTATCGGCGGCGGCTACTTCTTGCTTCTGCTTATGAAAAACAAATTCGATTAAGGGTTTATCACATGATCCGTATTCAAGGTCTTAGCAAAAAATACAACGAAAAATACGTGGTAAAAAACGCCGATGCCCTTTTTCCACTTGGTAAAGTAACCAGCATTATTGGCCCTAACGGCGCGGGTAAAAGTACCTTGCTATCTATGGCGAGCCGACTAACAGAAAGCGATGCTGGTAGCGTCGTGATTGGTGATAAGCCGCTTGACCAATGGAATACAGAAGACTTGGCAAAGCGACTATCGGTACTGCGCCAATCAAACAACATCAACATGCGCTTTACGGTGCGTGATTTGGTGGCGTTTGGTCGCTTCCCGTACTCGCAAGGTCGTCTGACAGAAGAAGATCACCGCATCATTGATGAATCAATGCAGCATCTGGAAATCGACCATTTGAAAGATCGCTTTATCGACCAACTGTCGGGAGGTCAGCGTCAAATGGCGTTTATTGCTATGGTGGTGGCGCAAGATACCGACTACATCTTCTTGGATGAGCCGCTGAATAACCTCGACATCAAGCACTCCGTCGACATCATGAGTACGCTACGTAAGCTTGCGGAAATGAAGAACAAAGCCGTAGTGATCGTGATTCACGACATCAACTTTGCGTCTTGTTATTCCGACCACATCGTGGCGATGAAACTTGGTGAAGTCATCAAAGCGGGCTTGGTTGAAGAAGTGATTGATGCCGACGTGCTGAGCGATATATACGAGATTCCATTTATCGTGCAAGAGATTAACGGCAACCGTATTTCGTTGTACTACCGACGTTAACGTAACCCAATCTGATTCCAAAGGCGGCCTCGTGTCGCCTTTTTTAATTTTGGTCAATGAAGAAGCGTTAAACACGGAAAAGCGATGTGTCCGAGCAGCATTAATGATACTGTACTGAACAGTTTTATTTAGGTTGATTTAGTTATGCGCGCATCTACTGAAAAGAAAAGAACTCGAATCATCGAAGTAGCGACCGAACTGTTTATTGAGCAGGGTTACAAGGACACGTCACTCGATCAAATCGTTGCAATTTGTGGTGGTTCAAAACAGACCCTTTATCGTTACTTCTCTAACAAAGAAGGGTTGTTTGTTGAAGTGCTCGCACATAACACCAAGATCAGCCTAGAGTCCGTTTTCCAACTTGCCGATAAACAGAACGAACCTCTAAGAGAAACCTTAGAAGACTTCGCGAAGAAGTATCTACGAGGCATTTGCTCTAACCCAATCCTATCGCTTTATCGCATCATCTCTGCCGACTTCAACAAACATGACTCGGTTCCAAATCAGTTTTGGCAAACCGGACCGCAGCGCATTCATCAGTACTTAATTGAGTTTTTTAAAACCGACACCATCAACCAGCAACTTCACATTGATGATGCAGATTTAGCCTGTGGTCAGTTACTCGCGCTGATCAAAATGGATTACCAGAACATGGCACTGATGGGCTTTGATTTCTTAAGCGATGAAGAATTGGATTCGCATACACAAAAAGCCGTGGCGGCGTTCCTTAAACTTTATCAGCGATAAGAACCTCAAACCTAAAAAACAAAGGGAGCACATTGGCTCCCTTTGTTCTTTTACGGCTTAGTTACCGGGTTGCTTGGCTAGCTATTTGTTCTATTTACATAACCTCAGTGCGCTTCTTGTTTTGCGGCTAGCTTCTTACCAATCAATAAGATTGGCGCAAGCGCAAAAATAGAGACAATAAACATCACCAACGAATTACTCAGAGCTAATGTCGTCGCTTGCTCTTTCACAACCGCACTAATCTGGCTCATGCCGAGTGCCGGATTAGGTAAGCGGCCATGAGTCAGAAGCGCGCTGCTCAATGCCTGTTCATACGCCGCAAACACATGGTTTGAACCGTCTAGTGTGCGACCGATTTCGCCCGATGCTTGCGCGCTGTGGCTTTGAATCACACGAGAGAAAAACGCCCCGCCAATCACCCCGCCCATGGTTCGGAACAGATAGAAGTTAGCAATGCCTTCTAAACGCTGTCCTACTTGGAAGTACATCAACACCGCAATCGTCACCGACACATTCAACAAGCCAACACCAAAACCACGTAACAGCATTGGGATGGGTAGTGACTCTGTACCAACAAAGCTTGGTAATTGGCTGAACTCGTGCACCGACAATAAGATCATCAGCACGCCAAAAGGTACCACTGCATCCGCCAGCGGACGGCGGAAGTAATACACCAACACACTGACCAGCATGCCAACCAACATGGCGTAAAACGATGGCAACTGTGCATAGCCCGCATTGAGGCTGTTATAGTGCATCGCCATTTTTAGGAAGTTGGCAAACAGCACCGTACTTGCCATCACGGCAAAGCCCGCAAGAAAGGCGTTATACATAAACACGTTGGTCTTTAACTTACCGTGCAATTGCATCGACGCAGTATCCAAATGGCGCGTTTTCACCAACTGATACACGGCCAACAAAACCAGTGCCGCCGCGACAGAAGAAGCCTGTACAAACCAGTCTGAATCCAACCAGTTGTAGTAGCTGCCACGCATTAGCAGGAACACCACCAAACTCATCGTTAACGCGAGTACGAGGTACACCGAACCTGAAGACTTTGGCTTAGTTTCAATCTCAATCGCCTGAGGCTTATACACGCCGATCATTACTAAAGCAGAAAAGTACAACCAAGCCGAGGCAACGTTCAAAAACGACCAATCAAACTCTTCGACAATCTCAGCTACCAACCACGGATAAGCGCCCATTGGTAACAGTGTTGAGAAGGTCAGTGTCAGCGCAATAATCGCAGGCAACCAACGCTGCTCAAAGGTATTGAGTAGATAAAGGTTCACCACCACCAATAACATGCTCATGAAAAAGCCACTTACTAACCAAGTTAGCGTAAACAACAACGCATGCTGACCAATCCAATAGAGCGTAAGGTTCGTTCCCAAACCCACCAGCAATGCAGAGTGCAATGGCAGTGACGTACCAAGCTTACGCACCAAGGTAGGGGTAAACATAAACCCTAATACTTGAGTGATCATAAAGCCGATTTTCACTAACTCGACTTCATCTGCAGACAAACCGGATGTGGCTGCCATCTCGTGGGACAACTCGGTAAACATCACCGAATTGATCCCAAAAGCCGCAATGGCGAACAGTGCAAAAATCAGCAATGGTAAACGTGTTTTCATGGCGATTAACCTTGCGTTGCGGTCTCAATCGACACTTCAGCCGACAAGCCAGGGTAGATGCGCTGTTTCAGCTCTTGTGGGATATCCAACTCGATACGCACTGGCACACGCTGAACTACTTTCACGAAATTACCCGTCGCATTTTGCGGTGGAAGTAAACTAAACTGCGCGCCTGTTGCTGGGGTTATGGAAGTTACACGACCATACAACGGATGATCAGGGAACATATCTAACACCACTTCCACGTCTTGTCCTTGTGCAACGTTTTCCAATTGAGTCTCTTTGAAGTTTGCCTCAATCCAAACGTAATCCGGCACCATCACGATCAACCCCATACCCGGTTGAACAAACTTACCCACTTGCACTTGTCTGTCTGCCACATAACCATCAAATGGCGCTCGAACGATGGTTCGCTCAAGGGCGATATTTACCAGTCTCAAGTTCGCTTCTGCTTGCTTGCGTTGCGCGGTTAACTGCATCTTTTCTGTTACTAGCGCATCGAGCTGCTTCTGTTCAGCGGCTAGTGCTAGCTTGGCAGTTTCAAGATTGCTGCTTGCTTCAATAGAACGCGTTCTTTGCGCTTCAAATTGGTTCTTACTCACCGACTGCTTTTGTACCAAGCGTGAAAGGCGTTTGAACTCCGCCGCTTGATGTTCCGCGTTGGCACTTGCACTGTGAATGCCCTGCTTCGCCTGCTCAATCTTTACCAGCTGCATTTCGGTTTTGGTTTGGTTTGCGGTCAGTGCAGCCTTTGCGACATCTAACGCTGACTTCGCGATTTCTTGATTGGCAATGAAATCTTCATCATCAATCGAAAACAGTGGCGCCCCTTTGCTTACCCACTGGTTATCTTCGACAAAAAGTTGGCTTACCTGCCCACCGACTTCCGGAGAAATCGCCGTCACATCCGAGTGAACATAAGCGTTATCAGTGGTCACTGTATTCGGTTGGTATAACGCACAACCTGCAGCGACTAACGAACCAATAACAAGCGACAACGCAATGACTTTCTTCTTCATTTTTAAAACCCAACTTAATGATTTTTATAAACTGTACTGTACCGTACAGTTTTAGTAAAGATACATTTGATCATTGATGAGAAGAAAAGATCCATCCCATTGATTTTTAATGGTCTTATTTGGTGGTCACTTTTGAATGAAAGAGAAGGAGTTGAAGAGCTGTCGCGAGAAAAACAAAAAAGGCGACACCGAGGTCGCCTTTTGATTATGAAGAAATGCTTCGAGATTGAAGCCGGTGAATCACGCTTATTGCTGCGCTACCTTCACTTGTGGTTTGGTTGAGCTTGTGTAATCGAAGTCAAACACAATGCCATCTTTGGTTACGTCCAAAGCCATACCACCGATAAGCTCACCTTGTAGGCTCATCTTCACGTCTTCCGGTACTGGCTCGCCAGACACTTCTGACGCTGTTTCAATCACTTCCAGTACGCGGTCCGAATCCATAGTGAAGCTCAATAGACCATTTGCCGTTAGCGGCTGAGCCATGACTTTCTCGCTCGCTGCTGCTGATGCATCACCGCTGTAAAGCGTTAGGTGACTACCGTTTAGACGAGCAAACACGTCCATCGGCTTACCTGCGTATGGTTCAATCAGACCACCGATGTTCACTGGTTGGTTATCAGGTTGGATTTGAATCTGAGCCAGTTCAGGCATGAACATTTGTGCCGTTTGCAGCAGCATGTTTGGATCGTCCGCTGAGATAGAGAAGATCGCATCCAGCTGACCTAGCTCAGGTCCGTACTGGCCATTCATGTTCACATCAAGACCGAACATTTCCATGCTCAGACCTTTCAGGCCATTTGCCATACCCGCGCCCATGCTGATCGCCGGAGCTGGGTTTTGGCCACGCATGTCATTTTGCGCTTGTGCCAGAAGCGAACATTGGTATTCAGGCGTGGTTAAATCTGTCCAGATCTTACCAATCGCAGGCGCCAACGTAGCAACGTCTAGGCCTAATGCCACACTAAACATGCTTTTTTCACCGTTGGATTCTGCCAGTACGCCACGCATAGATTTCAGCGCCTCAAGGATCACTTGGTTCTTCGATTCAACAACAAAACTACCGTTGAGGCGAGCTTTGTCGTCACCCGCACTGTACTCGGCAAACGCGACCATTTGTGGCCAGTTTTCAGCGATTTGAGTGAACTCAGTGTGACACGCCGGAGAACGCAGTTGCTCTAAAGTCGGGTCAGAATCGACATTCTTAAGTTGGCGTGCCATTCTGTTGCCATCAAGTGTCGTTAGACCTTTAATGATTTCTCGAATGTCGAAAATCCCAAACGAGTTGTTGTTCATTCCGTACTTAGTTTGCACTGCCTCTAGACGGCCAGAGTCAACGATGCTGCTCTTAGGAGCTTCCAGACCAAATGCCAGTTTAAGTGGGTTTTCAACACCCAGCTCTGGAGTGTCGAAAGTCACGGTAAGTACGTTATTAACCACTCCCACCGCAAGACCAATGCCCAGTTGTGGTTCTTGCGAGTCTGTCAACTCGTAGCGGCGGAACTCCGCGGAATCGAGCTTCACAAGTTCATGTTGAATACCCGCCAGTTGCTCTTGCTCATCCAGTGTTTTCCAAAGCGCTGCAGGGTTCTCCAACTGCACTTTATAAACAGGTACAAGACCTAGGGTGTACATGATTGGGTTGACCATATCACCGGTACCCAAGAAGGCTTTTAAATTCTCAGGGGAAGAAGCTGCTGCCATGTACGCATCTAAGAAATTGACGGCAAACTTGAGACCAGACGTCAGCTCTTCTTCCGCAAACAGCTCCGACATAGGTGGCTGCTGTGATGTACCGAAAGCGTTCATGTACTCGAAGTGATTGAAAGGTTCTGTTTGGTAAGTGATCAACAAGGTATCAGCTGGAACTTGAGCAAGTAGCGAGCTTGAAGATTCACCTTGGGCAAGATTGTTTTGGTACACATATGCGGCACCACCGGCTGCTGCGACCACTGCAGTAGCTAATAATAATTTTTTCACGACCAACTCCGTTGTCTTGGTTTTATTTCCTCAAACCAATCAGTAGGTTTGAGTGAGCATTAAGCCTTTAATGAACGCCATAAAGGATGAGAATCACCATTCGGGAACTCAGACGTTAATTTGCGTGCAACGCCATCATAAACCCCCAAACAAAGTTATCAATTTGCTGAATGCCAATTTCTTAAGATATCCAACATTTATAAGATGAACCGTGAAGTCGGTTAAACTGCGAAACCACACTATTAGCAACTTACTCAATAAAATTTCATAAATGCTATACCCTACCGGCCAAAATCCACGCAATATTAAATCCAATTACCGATTTTTCTCTATTGTCTGAAAACAGCTCACGACCTGACATTTTCGTCGATTCCTCCTCTAGAAGACGGTCGTACTTTTACTTACAGTCAGAGCTATCAATAACGAATGTTGAACGTCTATCGCGCCATTAATCACCATGAAAGATCAGCTGACTATCTCTATCTCCAACATCAATGGCTCTAAGCATTGGTACTTCAGCAAAACCATGCAGCGCAACTTTAAAACGGGCTTGGTGGCATTTCTTTTGGGATTAACCGCAACCGCTATCTTGATCAATCATCTTTATTCTCAGGTCGATGACGCCGTGCTTGAGCAAGCAAAGTTAACCGAGCAATCACGCAGTATGGGTCAGGAGTTAAGTGAGCTAAAGGCTCTAAAATCAGAGCTAGAGAATGACCTATCGGAGCGAGAAGAGCGCGTTCAATTGGTCTCGGAGCGTTTGGGCGAATTGGAGAAAGTGCTCGGTGTCGCCAACGAATCCAACACTGAGAGTTTGGATGCGCGCTTTGATACTGCCGCTATCACATCCAATGTTCGAATGGTGATGCTCAACCAAATCCCCAACGGCTCTCCAGTCGGTAAAGCACGGCTTTCATCGGGGTTTGGCAAGCGCGTTCATCCGGTCACCAAAAAAAACAAAATGCACCGTGGGCTAGATTTTGCGGTAAACACTGGTACCAAAGTGTATGCCTCTGCTGATGGCGTAATAGAGACCACACGCCGAAGTAGTAAAGGTTATGGAAACTTACTGCGTATACAACATTCCTTTGGCTTTTCGAGCGCTTATGCCCACTTGAAAGAGTTCAAAGTCAAAACCGGTGAGTTCGTCAAAAAAGGCCAGCTCATCGCCATTTCTGGTAACACCGGGCTCTCTTCTGGCCCTCACCTTCATTATGAAGTGAGATTTATTGGAAGAGCCGTAAACCCAAGGCCATTCGTGGATTGGACCCTCAACAATTTTGAAGACATCTTTACCAAGGAGCGAAGAATACGATGGGAATCTTTAATCAAAACCGTGGAACAACGAGTGGCTCATCAGCTTCAACTCTCATCGCCAAAGGCTGTTCTGTTAGCGGAGAACTCAAAGTAGAAAGCGATATTCAGGTTGATGGCATCATCGAAGGCCAATTGCACGTCGAAGGGACATTGGTCGTCGCAGAGAGTGGCCGTGTTAAAGGCGACATCTACGCGAAACAACTGATCGTCAATGGTCTGCTTGATGGTAACTGCCATGCAGAACACATTCAGGTTTTAGCGAAAGGACGAGTCAGTGGCAAAATCTGGAGCAACAACCTGAGTATCGAAGCGGGCGGTAAGTTCTTCGGAGAGGCCGCAGAACTCCCAGAAAAAGAAGTGGTGACGCTGAAAGACAAGTCCACTGAAACCAATAAAACGGACAAGTCACAAGCTCGCAAAAGCGCGTAATTAAGAATATCAAAAAGGGCACTGACTGTGCCCTTTTGAGTTGTTGCGATTCGTACGTTAAACCAAATTAGAATTCGTAGAACAAGCGAACACGTGCGCCGAAATCGTCTTCTTCTTTAAACGCTTCGCTTGGTGAGTTCGCGCTAAGATCGTTGGTAACGGTTGTGAAGTAAGAACCCAGTAACACTGAGAAGTTCTCTACCTCTAGTACATCCGTGAATTCGTAAGATGCGTAAAGCGTCGATACCTTCACATCGCCTTCTGCCCAGTCTTTGATCTCTTTGTTTTCGTATTCGTTCAGCGCGTAAACGTAACCAATACCTAGCCCTTTCCACAGTGCGTTAACCCCTGTCGAGAAGTTGTTTTCGTCCACCGCATCTAGGTAAGCCACGTTCGCATTCACCGACCAATCACCGCTGGTCCAGTTACCTGATAAGCCGTAACCAGTACGGTCAGAAATATCAACACCTTGGTCGGTCACCACCGCATCAGAAACGAGGTTGGTTTCCATCGAGGCTGCTAGGCTGAAATCACCCATTTGGTAAGCAACAACAGGGCGTACTAAGAAGGAGTCTTTGCTGCTTGTAATGGCTTGACCATGGTATGTTCCGCCATCGGTACCTTCATGGAAAAGATCCGAGCGGTCACCAATCATGGTGCTCAGTTCCAGATAAAGATTGCCGAAGCTTTGGCTGTACATCAGCTGACCATCAGATCCGCGGCCGCGCGCTTCTTTCATCTGATAGGTGTAAGCCGAGCCATCAGTGTAAAGCTCGTTAGAGGTATCACCTGAGTACTCTAGGAACACATCCAAACCAACAGGGAACATATCATAAGCTTCAAAACGACCCGCTTTGATTGCCCAACTGTCTTTCTTACCGAACTCGAAGTATGCGTCATCAAGATTTACGTCGCCCGTGCTTTCAAACAAAGGCTGCGCTTTCACGCCAACGTAGTGACCGTTGCTTGTGAATTTCTCACCGGCAAACTCGATCAGTACACGACCATCTTGGTTGAATTCTTGATCGCCAGAATCATTAGACTCACGATCTTGGTAGTTGAAGTTCAATTCAACGTCGCCGCCGATAGAAAAGTTACCGTCTTCGTTGTCGATAATGCTGATGCCCGCATTTGCCGATAGTGCCGTGCATACGCCGATGGCGCTCAGAGATAGTTTCAGTGCTTTGTTCATGTTAAACCCTATATGTATTAGATTTTATTGTGTAAATGTGCTGATTTTAGAGACAGAAAGCCCCGCCCCTTCTTATTAAAAAAGAAAGACTTAGTAAGATTTATTGTTGTTATTTGAGTATCCCCTAACCGTCGAAAATCTCGAGGTTAGGAAAATTTGGAATATTGAGAATTAAGCAGATTGCTGCGCGACCAGCTCCACCGCTTCACGCGTTAGCTGAGCCAGTTCTTCCCACTTGCCCGCTTCGATAAGTGTTTTGTCGACCATCCAAGTGCCGCCACATGCCAACACTCGCGGTACGGCTAGGTAGTCTTTAATGTTCGAAGGATTGATACCGCCAGTTGGCATGATTTCCACATCACCATAAGGGGCCAACAGTGCTTTCACCATGTTGACGCCACCAGATGCTTCTGCCGGGAAGAACTTCAATGTTGTCAGTCCCATTTCTAGCGCCGCTTCAACTGCACTTGGGTTGTTCACACCAGGTACGATATCAATACCAATCTCTTGGCAAGCTTTAACGGTGTTAGGGTTAAATCCCGGAGAAACCACAAAGGTTGCCCCCGCCTCTTTGGCTGCAATAGCTTGTTCACGATTGAGCACCGTACCAGCACCAATCAGCATGTCTGGCTGCGCTTCACGTAATAGACGGATCGCCTCGACAGCGGCATCGGAGCGAAACGTGATTTCGGCTGCTGGCAGACCGTTTTCTGCCAACACTTTACCCAGTGGGATGATGTATTCTGCGCGATCAATGGCTATCACCGGGATCACTTTTAACGCTTTCAATTGAGCTTTTAAATTCGACATGTTGTTTCCTGTAAATCTATTTCTTGAACTGGGCAATAGCCGTATCGGTTGCCGCTTGTGGGATGATGGCGCCTTTGTGTTGAATAACGGTACCGGCGAGGGTATTGCCATTTATACACGCTTGTTTGATGTTGCCGCCCGACAAGTAAGTCGCGAGGAAGCCACCGTTAAATGAGTCGCCAGCTGAAGTGGTATCAATGACATTGTCTATGGACGTTGTTGCCACAGAATAAGGCTCAGATGTATTTGAATCCGCGACTAAACAGCCCTCAGCACCGAGCTTAACCACCACATTTTTCACCCCTTGCTTCTGCAAGCGCGTGATTGTGTCGTGCGCCGTTGCATCACCCCAAATAAGCTGCTCATCATCGAAAGTGACCAAAGCCAAATCTGTGGTTTGATACATGGCTTGGTAGCATGTTTGAACTGTCTTCATTTGGTCTTGCGGCCAAAGTGCTCGGCGGAAGTTACTATCAAAAGCAATCTCAACACCCGTAGCTCGCAAACGACTCAAAAGCTCAAGCAATTGGATTCGATCATGCTCAGGCAAAATCGCCAAGCTAATACCACTGACAAACACCATATCAGCTTGCTTGAGCGATTCCGCCACACGTTCGAACTCAGCGTGTTGGATCAAGTAGCGCGCTGCCGATTGACTGCGCCAGTAAAGGAAAGTGCGCTCGCCTTGGTCATCTAACTGAATCAGATATAGGCCCGGCGTGCGCGTTTCGTCTCTCAAGACTAACTCCGTAGCTACACCTTCTTGTTGCCAACGCGCCACCATGCCGTCACTCAGTGGGTCTGTCCCCATGGCGGTGACATATTGCACCTGCACTTGCGGTGATGCGTCTAAGGCTTGGCTGCAACGGCTGAGGTAAACCGCCGCGTTAAGGGTGTCGCCACCAAACGTCTGCTGCATGTCGCCAAACGGCTTGCCGTTCAACTCGATCATACATTCGCCAAGTATTGCGATTGTCTTCATAACAGTTCTTTTAAGCATGCTGAAGAGACCTGTCGCAGATGGACACGACAGGTCTACATAGAGAGAAGAGAGGATTATTTATTATCGATGCGTACGAACATCATGGTCATTGCGAATGACAGCGTAAACACACCAATCACACCCAATACCGCTTGAACAAAGTTCTGAGTACCACTTGCCAAGTAAGCTGGCAGGCTGAATACCGAAGATAGGATGTAGCTTGTTAGGTGTGTATCGATAGTCACAGAAATCGCGCCTACGATACCTGTTGCTAAGCTCGCCATGAACAGTGCTTTGGTGTACTTAGTCAGTACGCCGAATAGTGCTGGCTCTGTGATGCCAAGGATTGCGGTCACACCTGAGCTTACGGTTACTGAAGATTGCTCTTTGCTTGCGTATTTACGTTGCTTGTACCAAATCGCCATCGTCGCGCCTGCAATACCTAGGTTACCCAGACACATAATAGGCATTAGCAAGTCTTTTCCGTACAGCGCGAAG
Organism: Vibrio sp. MOR3; assembly: GCF_001557775.1. Lineage (NCBI taxonomy): Bacteria > Pseudomonadati > Pseudomonadota > Gammaproteobacteria > Vibrionales > Vibrionaceae > Vibrio > Vibrio sp. MOR3. The sequence goes on from NZ_LNRD01000004.1 coordinate 50,562, forward strand.
TTGTTCAAGCTGATTGGCGTCATGCTGTGGTGAATACCGAATACGATGGTAATTGGACGAGTTAAACCAAACACAAAGCCCGTCAGCGTTGGTGAGATCTCTAATAGTGAGCTCACAACCCAACCTGCGCCGTTACTTAGCCACATCCCCGCTGGGGCTACAACAGAAAGCACAAGAGTCGATGTCACAGTGAAAGCAAGTAGCGGCGTGAATACTGGTTTGGCAGAAGCAGGAACTAACTTATCTACCATAGGGGTGATTTTAGACAGAACCCAAACCGCTAGAATCGCAGGTACGATCGCGCCGCCGTAGTTAAGCAGCTCAATTGGAATCACACCAAATACGTTCAATTCCGGAGCATTACCAGCTTCAGAAAGAATGGTCGCTTTTTCCAATAGTTTTGGCGACATCATCGCTGCAGCCACTGCTAACGCAATGTATTCGTTCACCTTAAACACTTTCGCCGCAGAGAAAGAGACCAACATAGGTAGGAAGAAGAACACCGCAAGAGAAATCGAACGGAAGAAGAAAACGGTATCTGAGCTTTCTGAAATCACGTTGGTCGCAATCAAGCCCGATAGCAGCCCCATCAACATGCCCGAGCCCGCAATCGCAGGCACGACAGGGCCAAAGATGCCCGCCACCACGCGCATTGCGTTTTGGAATAGCTTGCCTTTCTCTTGCTCGATTTCTGCATCTTCTGGTGCAGCACTTGCTCCAGACAAGGCTAAGTACCATTTTTCAACGTCGACACCGATGATCACCTGCGTCTGACCTTGTCCAAGCACCACGCCTTTTACGCCTTGAATGGCTTCAAGTTTTGCTTTGTCGGCTTTCGATTCGTCCACCAGCTTGAAGCGCAAGCGGGTCATGCAGTGGGTAATGTTAGCAATGTTCTCGTTGCCGCCAAGTGCCGCGACCAATTCTTGTAGTTTCATGCTAAAGCTGTCTGCCTTACCTGACGACGCATCGCCAGTTGCCATGTTTGTTTGTGTCAATTGCATCATACTTTCCTATGTGCTTTGTCTGCTCATTCACTGCGCTCATCTTAGCTACTGGAGGTATTTATCCAATCGACAAATTAGTGATTAAACTCACATTAAAACGGCTAAAAATTAAATTTTCGGCTTTTTTCGCCAATTGGTTCGTTTTTCTTGCCGAATTCAAAACAGGAACGAACCAGTTAAATTTAAGCATGATTTACCGCTTGTAATTTGTATTTTTTCACGCTTATATAAAATAAATCCTGTTAACCAGAGATAGTTTGAAGTGAACAAAAATACCATATCAAATATTGAGTGCGTGATTACCAAGCCAGACAGACATAACCTGATTACTGTTATTGTAGAAACAGAATCTGGTGTAACGGGCTACGGTTGTGCGACATTCCAACAACGACCATTGGCAGTAAAAACCATGGTTGATGAATATCTTAAGCCATTATTAATTGGTAAAGATGCAAATAATATTGAAGATCTGTGGCAAATGATGATGGTCAATGCATATTGGCGCAATGGCCCAGTGATCAACAATGCTATTTCTGGTGTTGATATGGCACTTTGGGATATTAAGGCAAAAATAGCCAACATGCCGCTTCATCAATTATTTGGTGGTAAATCTCGTGATGCTATTCAAGTATATACGCATGCCACCAGCGATACGATGGAAGGCTTGTATGAGCAAGTCGATAAATACTTAGAACAGGGTTATCAACATATTCGCTGTCAGTTAGGATTTTATGGTGGTGTGCCAGAAAATATTCAAACGGCGCAAAACCCAACCCAAGGCTCTTACTACGATCAAGACCAATATATTGAAAACACGGTAGAAATGTTCAAAAACCTACGTGAGAAATATGGCAAACAATTCCATATTCTTCATGATGTACACGAGCGTTTGTTCCCGAACCAAGCGATTCAATTCGCGAAACAAGTTGAGCAGTATAACCCCTTCTTTATTGAAGATATTTTGCCGCCAAGTCAAACAGAATGGTTGGATAATATCCGCAACCAATCGAGCGTGTCTCTAGCGCTGGGTGAGCTGTTTAACAATCCTGAAGAGTGGAAAGCGTTGATCATCAATCGCCGTGTCGACTTCATCCGTTGCCACGTGTCACAAATCGGTGGCATCACACCAGCACTGAAACTCGGTCACTTCTGTGAGAGCTTTGGCGTTCGTATTGCTTGGCACTGCCCACCAGATATGACGCCGATTGGCGCCGCAGTGAATACTCACTTAAATGTGCATCTGCACAACGCTGCGATTCAAGAACATGTAGAGTACAAAACCAATACACAGCGCGTTTTCCCGAACGCAGCAGAGCCAATCAACGGTTACCTATACGCATCTGAAATTGCAGGTATCGGTGTGGAGATGGATCGCGAAGCGGCGCAAGACTTCCCTGTTGAATACCGCCCACACGAATGGACGCAAAGTCGTTTACCTGACGGCAGTATTCACACGCCTTAATGCCTCGTTTGTCCTAGCGACGGCGTTAAATGCAGACCTAAAAAACGACCGCTATTCGCGGTCGTTTTGATCTCGGTAGTTAAGACTCTCGGGATTAAACTTGGTGTGATAAGTACACTGGTAATTAATATCAATAATATCGCTCACCACAAAGACTTCACCTGTTTTTAAGAATCCTCGATTAGTAATATTCATCGCGGAACTATTACGTTTACAACCCAATAAATCCGCATCTTCTTTAGAAACATTAATTGCTTGATAAGTAGTTAAATAACTGTCGATTTCTAAACCTAAAGACAACACGTGTTTCTGTAATGAACTCTCAATAATCTCATCGGTAATTTTAGGAAACATACTTACGGGTAATTTTGTTTCCTCAATCTGTGTCACTTTACCCTGAATTAATCGTAGACGTTTAATATTCCACAGATATTCATCTTCCTCGATAGAAAACATCTGCATTTCATGCGTAGTGGGTAGACGTTTATTCAGTTTTATTTTCTTGTATGAAATCTCACCAAATTTATTTTCAGTGACCGAATTATAGATGAGTGGCGAACCAATAATTGAGGTATTAACGAAATAACCTGAACCCACTTTGGATTTCACAATACCAATCGCTTCAAGTTTGGACAGCGCCTTCCGTACCGAAAAACGAGAGATATCATACTTTTCCGCCAATTCACGCTCAGATGGCAACTTCACATCGATGACGTTTTGACAAATTTTACTGATGATATCTTGAACCAATTCTTCGTATTTCTTCATAAGCATTCAATTATTATCGACAATAAGTAATTTATACCATTTTTTACTTATCAATATAATCCAAATACCAAAACTTAGAAGCAAAATAGAGAGTGTATACAGGCTCAGTTATTCAGTATTGGGGCTTTTTAAACGAACTGCATCGTTGTCTAGTTTGAATACTCACCTTCTTGTACTCAGACCATACAGATAACCATTGGCATCGAAAGCACTTTAAGAGATCGGTTTTAAACGCGCCATATCACCGACAACGCCCTTACTTGCCTTTGCTCTCGGCTGATAAATTCTCACATTTATGCAATCAAAGTCAGCGGACTGTGAAATTTTATTCACAAAGAAAAATATTGCTAGCTGAATTTTATTGAGCTCGACTATGATTCGCGCTCCTGTGTTTTGGTGATTTTTTAAATGAGAATTTATACCGCTATTATCACTGCAGCATTGGCTGCAACAACACTTATCGCTCCTGCACACGCAGACGATAAATTCACTTTAGGTCGTACTATCTTGCTTGAGCACGGTAATCTAGCTGCAAAAATCCCAATGGTGATTTGTCGCAACACCAACGCGATCAAAGTGAAAGCAGAGAAAGACCTAGAACTAAGAAAGGTCGTTGTGCGATTCCAAAACGGTGACGAGAAAACCATTCGCTTCCACCGTGATTTAAAGAAAGACAAGATGACCGACTGGCGTTACTTCGGTTACCGTCGCTGTGTGAAAAACATCGAAGTATACGGTAACTCAGAAGGCTCTAAAGCGGGCGTGCGCGTTTACGGTAAAGAGAAGAACGATTAATCGTTACTGATCTCGACATTCAAAAGGGATGAGTATCCTCCTCTCTACGAATACAAAAATCCCTCGTCGATTGGCGAGGGATTTTTATTGTCAGTCAGAAACGAAGAAGGTTCTTATTCTGGCACAACCAATTCGGTTCCATTGACCGTAATTTCGACTTTGCGCGCGGCTTGCTCGCGATGTTCTTGTTCAATGACTGACGTCTCAAGACGAATGTTGTTCGCTTTCACGCCGTGCAAAATCAAGAAATCCGCCACGACTTTTGCTCGCTCTTTCGCTAAGTGATTGTTGTACTCCAGATAAGCAGGCTTACTGTCTGCCCCTCCTGTCACCACCACTTCATAGCTTTCCAACTCAGTAATTCGAGTGGCCAACTGCATCAACTGAGCTTCCATCTCTGGGTTGAGCGATGCATCGTCATAGCTATAAACCGGACTGTTCTCCGCTAGAATCACGGTTTGCTCTTCTGGCGTATCCTCTATGTGCTCAATAGGTTGCGGATCGTAACTGCTGCTCGACCACGGATGAAGCACCAGAGACAAGTTCACCTGACGCAACTGCTTGGTGTCTTTTTTGTCGTAGTACTGATCGAGCACACTGACATTAAACAGATTGTCGAATTGCAACGAGACGTCGATGTACTCACTCAGAGCATAGTAACCGCCCACCGACAAGTACGGTGCCACGCCGCTGGTTTCTGTCGGTGAATCTAACTGAGGCTTGTCCATGTCGGCGTTGTAGACGTAGCCACCCACACCAGCAAACAAACCACCATCGCGCCACAGTGACCATTTGTGTTTGGCGAGAATGTCCAAACCTTTCATGTCAAAACCATTGCCGTCCGATAAACTGCGATAGCCTAACTCATAGTCAAAAGACTGCGTCGAGATACCTAAGCTGTACTTCAAACTGGTGATGTCGTTGTCGTGCTTGTAAGGATCGTCTTTAAACTGAGCGAGTCCCCCTCCCACTTGAAAATACAACCCATTGGATACCAAAGTATCGATAACGCCTTTCTCGGGTTCGTCGACTTGCTGAGCCTCTTGTGCCAAAACTGGGGAGAGTGCAAAAACAGAAATCGCGAACAAAATCATTTGTTTGTAATTCACAAGCCTTCCCCTATAAGTAAGAAACGGTGTACACCACCATTCCCTCGAACTTCCCTTTCTTAATGTTGGCAGGGTCGAAAGGCACCAGTTTGGCGAGGTAACGGTCATAGCCGACTTGCTCTACTTCGTAGCCATCACCGACAGGCTCATTAAGTTGCACCTCTTCACCACTTGGGGTGTAAAGCTTGATGCCGTAGGATTTGATTTCTTTGCCGCTTTCGTCAAAGACAGGCACATAAGATCGGTTGGTCAGATCACGCACGTTATCAAAATAACCACGCAGCTTAACGGATGGACAATCGGCTCCGTACTTTAAGTTGCGAACGATAATAGTGAGAGGGCGAGGCTCGGTTTGCACAATATCGTCCACACCAATGCGCCCGTAGTCGATGTTATTGTTCTTGATCTCCAGCTCAACCAAACATTTAGAAGGCTTAAGGATGTCCATGTTCTGAATTACGCTGCGGTAGTTCGCATACGCACCGTTGTAACCTAACTCCCCATCTAACTGGAAAATGTTGACCGGCGCGCTATATCCAGAGAAGTCCCCCGGCCCCGTAACAATGATGGGCTGGTATGTAATGGTTTTGGATGTTTTAGTGCGTGATTCACAAGCGTTGTTGTCTTCACTAGCACTACACTGAGGAACCCTGAAGCCATCGACCGCCGTTTTTACACCATAAATATCTCGGCCTTCATATCGAAACCCTACCTTAATACCGGGAATATTCGGGACGACGGTATCTCCCGTTTTACCGGGCCAAAAGAACACTTGTTCGGGGAAATCCTTCAGGTGAGGGAAATTCGTCGCATCTTTATAGCAAGTAACATTCACCGTTTGAGACGGGCCACGCCATACCACTTGCCCATCAGGCGCATCAATGGGTACCGATGCAGAAGGATCAATGTAGAAACTGCTTACACCGCCAGGACCACTCCCACCAAAACTCCCACCGGCTTCTGTGCTGTAGCAGGCTAACGCCCACGCATTGGGAGCCATTGAGAGCCCCGTAACGAGCAAACAAAGTGTTAGAAATAACGCTCTCATCATTAACCCTCACTTTCGTCTTTGGCCGTGCAAATGCTTTTTGAATTGCAGAAATAGGTGTTGCTCACCGTGGCACCATAATCATTGATGTGGCTTAACGTGTATCGGTCGCTCTTTTCTACTTTCAAGGTTCTGCTAGTAAACGGCGCCAGCATCACAGGGGTGAAACCCGTCGCGTCTTTTTTCGCTTTCCCCACCATCAACTCAGAGTAAGTCACGTAAAATGGCGAACCGTTTTCTACCAAGATCTTATTGCTGTCCGTGCGCTTAATTTTGGTCGCGCTCGCCACCGCTTTATCGACGCGCTTAATCTTGTCCAGACTGGAAGGTCGATAGAAAAATTTGATCACCGATTCAATTGCAATTTGGATAGAACCACTGGCAGTCTCTGTGACAGCATCATCGTGCTTGTCATGCTCCGAAGGCGGCACTTCGCGAACATGTAAGAAGTAAGCCGTTTCCCTGTCTTGCGGCAGTTGGGAAGCGGTTGGCAAAGATTTGATGCGCAACATGGCGTAATCTTTACTCTCGATTCTCAACACGGGTGGAACAACGATGAATTTGTCTTCTACATCCTTTCCGTCCATGTCCGTCAACCAAGATTGCGCCAAGAATGGAATGTCAGCGGGGTTCTTTATTTTGACGGTCTCTACCTTTGAGTTACCTTCATAAACCACACGAGTTCGGTCTAAAGCCAATGCTGCATTCGCCGATGCCGAGACCATCAAACAACACATGACGGCTAGAATTGATTTTTTCATAACTTCTCAACTACTGATTAATTATCACAATGAACGGAACGGATGACTTCTTTACTATTTAGGATTGAGTCATCAATGATTAAGTGGCAGCTTTGGTTATCCCCCCAGCTCACACTGATTTTTGAATCGAGATTGACGCCGACCAGATAAGCCGTTGAGTCTTGCCCAACAATGCCAATCTCTTGATTGAGTTCGTCGTCAAACACCAATGCGCCAAACGGAATGTCTTGTTCGCTTTGCAAGTGCGCCATAAAGTTGCTGCCTTGGCGGGCCTTAATTTTTTGATAGCCAATCGCACCTTCGGTCAGCACCATGCTCTTAACGCTGCCGAGCACCTCAACATCATCAGGTAGTGATTTGTAATCGATGGTGTTATAGCTCTTTTGATAAGGCGTCACGCCATTGATCAGCGCCAAGCCAAACGCATTGGTCTCTTCGTTGTTGCTACCGTTTATGGTGACGTCCGGTACATTCGAGTCGATAAGAATGCGCGACGTACCCGAGTTAAGTGCGCTGTATGCCAAGCCGTGTTTTGAAAGCAGCACCGTGCCCATCGCATTGGCGTTTACTTGGCTGTACGAGTTGGTTTTATAGCTGCCACCAACAGACGTCGACATGAATGAGAAATCGCGATTGTAGTTGCCACTTACGCCGTTGGATTCACCCTCGTAAACATCGTAAGCAACACGATAGTTAGAACCGTCATCATTGTTGTATCCCGAGTAGGCAAGGTTTTGAGAGTAGTCACCACTGCGTGAATTGGTTTGAACTGAGACAGTGTTGCTGCCACCGATAGGAATAGAGATCCCCAATGACCAACCTTTTTCGTCAATGCTTGGCGAGTATTCATTAATGCCCGACTCGTAGTCGTAACTGATGTATGAATCGTTCGACTTGTACAGGTTCATCGTTAAGTAGAGATCGATCCCGTTGATCTTCAACGGATGCGAAATATTAACGTCGTAACGAGAACTGTCGCGGCGATTGTCCCAATAGTTGTTTGAGGTGTAAGACAAATACGCACTGGTCGAGCCAAAGCTCTGGGTTAGTGCAATGTACTTTTCATCTTTACGGTTATTGTTCGCGGCATAGACAATGGAAGAAGTGCGGTCATCATAAGACTTCAAATACTCATCAAATTCGTAATATTGCTCTTCCGAAAATCGGTAGCCCGCCACACGTAAACCCAAGCCAAAGTCGGTCAGCGTGTTGTTGTAAGTAAAGCCATAAGACAAGCCAGAGGCATCCGTGTCGTCGCCTAATTTCGCCTGCGCAGAAGAAATATCGAATGAAGCCGCCCCGAAGTAATTCAGGTTGATACCACTACCGAAAGTGTAAGATTGGTAATCTTCAGAGAGCAGCGTTGCAGAGAACAGCGACAGGTAGTTGTTGACACCATAGGACGCTTCAGCAGAAAAGAACTCCGGCGTGTGCTCATAAGCGTCACTGTCCGGTACGCCCGCTGAAACGCTATAACGCACGTGATTAGGTCGCGTTAGGTACAGCACATCTGCACCGTTCACTTGGTAACGTTGAATCATCCCGTCGGCTTGTTTGACCTCAACATCCAACGTACCTTGAGACGCTTGTGCTAGGTCATCAATCAGATACGGCCCCGCATTCACATTCACCACTTTAAGTACGTTGCCTTGCTGGCGAATGGTGATCACCGCATTGGTATTGACCGTGCCAGAGACCACTGGCGAGTAACCGCGCAAGTTCGATGGCAGCATTTGGTCATCGCTTTGCAGGCGAACACCCGTCATTTGGAACGAGTCGTACACGTCCGAGCCAAACTGGGTATTACCGAACGTCAATTTCGATTTAATGCTGCGAATCGGCGCGTAGCCATACAATGAAGTAAAGTCACCCGAGTAGTTGTTAGATGCTTGGTAATTTGCTCGAAAGCGAAACGCTCCGGCATTTAGCCCAACAATGCCGTAGGTGGATAGATCGTCATTCCAACCGTTTTCATCGTCTTGTTGGCTAGAAAAGTAGTTAACGTTGTAATCCAGATAGAGCGCGGCGATGCCATCGTCCCATAACCGATCAGGCACAAAGCCATATTTGTACTCATTCGCGATGTATTCTTGAGGCGTCGTGATGTCTAAACGTGCTTTACCGAGATCGGACGTGACTTTGGTGTAGCCGACATCTTCAAACTGATAACACACACCACCATCAACTGAGATCGCGTTTTCTTTGTAGACTTTATAACCACGCTCGCTAAGAGGAAGGCTGTCCATTAATGCATCAGAAATGCAGGGTTTATTGTTATTAAATACAATATTTTCTTTGGTTAAGAACTCCCCATTAATATAAACCTCTAGCTCATATTTACCGTCTTCCACAAAGTTCGCATTCGAGAATTTGCTTAAATCGACACTATTTTTACTTCTTATAAAATAATCATTGAAGCTGGTCGCGTAAGAAAAAGAAGGAAAGGAAAGTACAATTATTAAACCGAGTAAATGACGACGCATTTTATCAACCAGTGTTTTTTATTAGAACGAGAGCTTTGGCTAAACAGCCAAAGCTCTCTCGGCAACTGCTTATGGGTACGTTACGCGTAGTAGCGCCCAAGATTCTGCAACACCCGCTGTAACAGGTGTTGCTGTTACGTCTACGTTTGCTTCATACGCTGCAGAGAAAGACGCGATGTTTGTGCCGTCTACGATTACGTTGCTTGCTGCTACGTCACCGTTGTCGATTGGGTTACCATCGTGAAGGATACGTACGCCAACGCCCGTTGCACCGCCTTCAACGCTGAATAGGTCGCCAGTAGTGTCTGGGTTAGAATCGAATGTGAATTCCGCTTTTGTTGCTACAGTCGTATCACAGTCCGTCAGTTTCACTTGGAAAGGCACTGGTGTAGAGCGGTCACCTTTTGCTTTAAAGATGTGCGTTGGCTGTTGACCAAGTTGGATTGTCTGATCGATGCTGTCTGGTGATAGACCACATGCTGATTCTACGATTTCACCTTTGAAGTAAACGTTGGTCGTGTTTTCTGCCAAAGCAGGGGTTGCAGACATCAGTCCAAAAAGAAAAGTAGCTGCGATTGATGAGCGAATGAATTTAGCTTTCATTTTTAAATCCCGTGTATTTTTAGCGAATAAATGCAGACAAGAAGTGATGACTTCTTATTGTTGCAATTTAGTTTTTAATAAATGTGTGGATGGAAACGTTTTATTTCCAACTCGATATGTTTGTATCGTTTCACAAACATTATGATTTTTGGTTAGCGTGAATGTTATTAAGTTCTAAATCATTAATTCTCCCTAAATTATTTGCTCCTTTTCATCAAGAAATAATGCATTCTTGTTACGAGCCTATATGTTATTTACCTGTTCCAATTTACATTCATCCAATTAAACGTTTTTCCGAAGATAACGATGACTCGACGTACAATTCGTGAAAATTAAGTGTTATTTGAGGAGCTCCAAGTGCGAATAGTCAACAACTCGCCTAATACATAATCTGACGTTCCAGAATATATATTCGAACAAAAGCCAACCTCTTCAAGCTGAAGGACTCGAGCTTTCTTTGCCGCTTTTCTTTCAGCCGCGACGATCCAAAAAAATTTTGCCTCACTTTCGTACAATAGCTCAATCAAACGCTCAATCGTCGACAGCAACGCACTGTAAGTTAAGCTTTCAGAGTGGAGAAGAATGAAAGTATCGCCTTCGATTCGATATGTGACTGATGCTAAATAGCACCCAGTAACAGACCACTGCTCCGTTCGCTCCCTACCTGTCACAAACGGCTCATACTCCTCAACGGAACAGAGACTTCTAAGAAACTTATAACCACTGCCTTTTTCTTTTAAACGCCGCCACCTCCCCTGCCTTTGGGGAAGTTCAATCAGTCCAAAATTTCCTCTTCGAAAGCGCTCAAATCTCTTCATCAGTTGAGGTTTTTTCGGAAAGCCACAAACCTTAAGTTCATCTACACTGATTCTGAGAGCTCTAAATATTTGAACCATTCGTTCAGGTGTCGGTTGTATCTTCTCGCTTTCCCAACGAGAAAGTGCATTCACATCAAGCCCAGAAAACAAAGAGAAGGAAAGATCGTGCAAGCGCTCAACTAACTCTCTTTGAGACCAACCTCTTCTCTTTCGTGTCATTCGAAGGTGATGAGAAAAGTTCGATTTCATCTACTGTTCTCCAGCACTGCTTAATTGACTTATGAATCAAGAGGTTAAATAGGCATAAAAAAGTTAAGCAATACGGACATGCTCTGTATGTTTGAGGAGGATAGGTTGTAGAATTTGTCTCGAGTTATTTGATGCTATGCCATTAAAAAATAAAGAGAAATGTACAAAAACGGCATTTTGATTCAATGGTAAAGAACAACTACGTTGATATCGATAGATTCAGCCTTTACCTGAGCAACCCTATCAAGAAATCGATGACTCACCGTGCGTTTTAGCCACAAATGGATGCAGAAAAAAGACGCAAATAATCAGCGCTAGGAATTCAAGACATTAGAAAACGTGAGGTCGCGGTCGCTTCCTCAGTCATTGAGAATATGAACTGTGTTGTTATTGGCTATGCGAAAAAGTAGTCAAACAGCCGCAATTGCGCCCTTCTTGTATCTTCATCAGATATGCCAATGTACCTCAATGTCGTCGCAACAGATTGATGACCGATGATAGTAGCAACAAGGCCAATATCCATATCACTTGAATGATAAAGGTGACGTGCAAAGATTTTACGCAGGCTGTGACAACCAATCTTGTGTTGGCGAAGCTCATCGATACAACAAGATAAGCATGAGAATACCCGCCAGCACGCTTGTCGAGAAATGACACCTCGCTGTCTTTTTGCACGATTACTGCCCAGTGTCGCTCTTGAAAAGATGAATCCGCTGTCTCGACCTTGCCATACTCTTTGTCGCTTTTTTAATGCCGTTAATGTTCGCGGACTGAGATAAGCCACTCTTTTTTTCACTGGCGCACTTTTGGTTGCTTCTTCTAATCGTGTTTGGACGCTATCTTTCCAGCAGCGAGGAACAAGATCAGTGATGTGTCGATAGTCACATACGTAAACAGAAAGCAGTTTTGTGTGATCACGCTTGTAGTAGTTAAGCAACTCATTTTTGACACTTTTTAAGACTTTATGCCTCGCTCTGGCTTGTCGGGCTAGCGTGCCTTTACTCTCAATCACAACCACTTCTCCGGATTCGAAATTGATATTATCGTAACCCAACTTGGTGATATCGGTAATTCGTAGCCCTGTTTCAATACCTATTCTCCAAATTAGCCAATACACTTCATCATGATGACTCTTGAGGTATTTCTCTGCTTTTTTTACAAGGCGCTTGTCACTGATTGCCTGTACGGTACTCATAAACATACCTTCCATTGCGTTATAATTATTAATAATTAAAATATAGTTCAAACAACCATGAGTAATAAGGATGAGTGTTCGTCAGTTATTACCCAATGCTTATTAACCCGTGTTTGAGCGTATTTTTCTCATGCTATGGTGCAGGGCAGGCAATGATTGGTTGAGCCCAATCCCCTGCACAAAATCCTCTGGACTATATCAAGCTGAATTGGCCTTCCGACAGTGCTGATCTGTTCGGTAAATACATCTCTTAACTTGATAATTTATCTAGACTTATAACTATATTGACTTTTTACTCAGAAAGATGGCGGTTTGCTTGGTGATAAGAACGGTGCTCACCCGTTAGATAAGCCTTCGTTTTGTGATCTAGTTATCATTAGAATTTTTTTACTGAACCAAGATCACAATAAGTCTCATTAAATTTGTTACGTTTTGATGACCTTAAAGCACCGCTCATAACCGTTAATTTAAGGAATGGGAAAGGTCCCTTTCATTTTTGAATGACAAGAAAAAAGACACCTATTAATCAGGTGTCTTTTTAATCAATTAGACAATTAAAATCGTTCGATTACTGAGCTTGCTGCTTCATCGATTCAAACTTTTTAATTTGTTCTTGTTGGCGCTTTTCTAACGTCGACTTCTGCTCATCAGTCAGAACGTTGTAAATGTCGTTTTGTGCTTTTAGTTTTGCAAGCTGGACATCGATTTGTGTCTTGTTAGCTCGTTCAAGCAGCGCTTTTGCTTTTGCTTCGTCAAACGATGACGCTTTTACTAACTTCTCAAACTGCTTCGCACTTTCTTGGATATCTTGTGGCGATTGCTCCTGAGTCAGCGTACTGCTTAAGTTAAGCTGAATTTCTTCAATCTTAGCTTGCTGATCAGCAGTAATGCTTTCTAAACCAAATGGTTTTGGCGCTACAGGTTGAGTGGGTGCCGCTTCTGCAAATACATTGGCACTGCTTAGGAGTAAAATTGTCGACAATAAGTAGCGTTTCATTGGGGGAACCTTTATTTACTTCAATCAGGAGTAAGGTCAGACTCAAGCGATACCATATGGTTTCCTGCCTATTATTAATGTGCGACTTTCCTTCACAAAAACAGCATTAGAAGTGCATCGCAAGGAACCGAACAAAAAATAAGGAAATGCGTCGTCTTTTTTCGGCCTCTGTCGTCTTAGTTATTGTTTTACTGAATTTTAAGAGATTATGTTTACCTTCAAACCTGCAATCATAGAGATTGATAACCATCAAATCGCGATTTCACCAGATGATCAGAACTTGGTAGAAACAGCCCGCAAGGTCAAAGTGAATATCGCTGCGCCCTGCCTAAAGAACAAGCGTAAACACGGTTGCTGCCATGCTTGCAAAGTAGAAGTTAATGGCACGCCTCTTTACGCGTGTAAGGTAAAGCCTCAATCAGGCATGAAAGTGATTGTGCGCCGCGCAGATTTAGACGAAGAACGTAAACAAGCGATAAAAACTTACAGACAACAAATAAAGAAAGGCGAAACAAAGCCCTGCCAATGTGGCTAAATCGCGCAAGGAATTGGCAAAGCGAGACAGAAAAAGGGCGACTCACACGTCGCCCTTGTAGATGATTACGATTTTGGATTTAGAATAATCGTTGTTCGCTTAGCTTTGATGCCAAATGCCTCTTTCGCTTTGGCTTTTACTTCTTCTAACGTCACACTCTGAGCCGCTTTATCTACATCAAGCAATGTGTTTAAACCATATCCATGAACAAGATAGCGTGTGTAAGCCCAGCTACGTTGGCCCGGATTATCATCCAAATCCTTCATTGCAACCGCAAGTTGTTTAGCTGCGGTATCAACCTCTTTTTGAGTGATATTTTTAGCCAGTTCATCAAAAACCTTATCTAACTGCGCATCCATTTTGCTAACGTCTTTAGGATCGATTTGAGATTCCAAGAACCAGTCGGACACCATTTCACGATCTTGTGTGATTGGATAAATACTCGGGCTGTAATCCAAGCTTGCATCTTCACGTAATTGCTCTGTAACACGCGCAGCCGCAATACGTTGAAGCATGTCTTCCACAATCATGTCATGCCCAGTTCTTGGCGACTCGTGCTGATTGGTTAGACGTAATAAATACATCGATGACGGTTCGTTACCTTCTTCCATCACCGTTCGGCTTAATGCATTTGGGTTGAACTCAATCGAGTAATCCACCGGTTCCCCTACCTGCATATCAATCGAGGCGACGTATTTACGCAACAATGGGGTAATTTGTTCTGGTTCAACATCCGCCACAATGACCATTTTAAAACCGCGATTGTAGTTGAACAAAGCATCATGTACCGCTTGAACCTGCTCAGGTGTCACATCCTTTACACCATCACTTGGTAACAAACGATGGCGACTGTTTGGTAAGTACGAGTTTTCGTTCGCCGCTTTAATCCATTTCCCCATCGACGACTCAAAAAAGGCACGGCGCTGCTGAAGAAACTCTCGTTTCACCGCTTCGAGTTGGCGTTCATCCACTTTGATATCAGTGGCAATGTTGTACAAACCATTTAACGCACTCGCCAAATGCGCTTTCGGAGTAATGACCTCTATGCCATGGTTAGTTGGCCCTAAAATAGGGAACAACGAGATATCGTTTTTACGTAAATAACTGTCGAGTTCAGAACCAGAAAAATCACCCAAACCACTACGAGCTGCTGCCATCGTTGCCACGTCAAACGCAGGATACAGTGGCTTATCTAACGCGGCTTTACCACCTTGGCTGACGAAGTAAACATAAGCTCGATTGGCCGCTTTATCATCCTTTTGGAACCAAACATCCACACCGTTTGACAAGGTATACACTTGGAAACCACCCGCATCTTCACGAGTACTTACAATAGTGCCTTCTTTCTTTGGCTGAACAAAACCATCGGCTTTCGCGTACATGTTCAAAGGCTTTTCCCCCGCTTGTGCGTAAGCGGCACTCAACAGGGCAAATTCTCCAGCGAACTGAGCTTTATTTTCTGTTTTACCTAAGCCGACAACAAAACTTGCTGGCTGAGAAAGAAGAGCCTCCAACGCTTCATTCGCATGGGTTAGCGTATTGCTCTTAACAAACGTCGACAAGCTCAATTCATAGCCTGCTTTGGATTGGCTCACTGAATCTTGTTCTAGTTGGAATACACGCGCTTCTGCATAGCCTGCTGGTTTGCGTTTCGACCAATCAGAATCGAGATTAGCCAGCTCCCCATACCAACCCGACATGATCCCGTCGAGTTCTTGTTGAGTAACACCATAGTCACGCAAGGACGTCAATGTGTTCATGAAGATTTGTTGGATTTTCTCTCGGCGCTCTGGTGCAAATGAAACACCAGCAGACATCATGCGGTGATAGTTTGAAGAGTATGGTTGTGCGTACGCGTATTGAAATGACTCCGCAGCATCATTCAAAACACTAAGTAGGCGTTGTTGAATAAGTTGAGCACTGATTTCATCTTGCCATGCTTTATGTTGATCTTGCATGGTTTGACGACTCACCGAATCTCGGTCGATAATCAAATGCAAACTCGGCGACTCCATCTGACTACTTGGCAAAATACGATCTGCATTTTTTGCTCGGATATCACGACGTTTTTCAACAACAGCATCGGATGTACTATCCCAGTTAGAAAACTTACTCTCAATAATCTTAGTCAGTGATTCTGCATCCACATTACCCGTCACGATAAGCTCTGCGTATTGTGGTTGATACCATTTGTCATAAAACGTTTTGAGTGCAGGCGAAGTTGTGTTTTCTATAGAACTACGTGTACCAATAGGGTCGTGCTCTGCGTAAGGCGTTCCTTCAATTGAAGCTTGGTACGCGTTAAAAGATAGGGATTTATCATCGGGACGAGAACGTCGCCACTCACCTAAAATGACGCCTTTCTCTTTCTCCACTTGTGTTGGATCAAACTGAATACCATCACTGATGTCGCGCATCCAAGTTAGCGCATCATCAAGCTTGTCAGGGTTAGCCAAATCCAACTTATAGGTCGTCTGTTGATAGGTCGTTGTGGCATTGATATCTGCACCAAAACTGCCACCAGAAGCTTCAAACAACTTCACTACATCATTACCAGAAAAATGGGTACTGCCGTTGAACGCCATGTGCTCAATAAAGTGTGCATAGCCTTTTTGATTGGCTTCTTCTTGGAATGAGCCAACGTTCATCATCAAACGTACCGAAACTTCTTCATCTTGAGTTGGGTAAATGTGGTATTTCATCCCATTGGGAAGTTGGTCAACAACCCAATTAGGGTCAGTTTGAAGAGGTGTAGATTGGGGCGTCAGAGCGCACCCTGACAGCAATAATGCGGGAATTAACAACGTGCTACGCATAACTATCGTCCCTAACAATGATTAATTGAGGCAATATATCGATCACGTCATATGCTTGATATTTAATATGAAATATACGCCCGAATAGTAAGACTTCGATCACACTTTATAAAAATAAGAATCATTTACAAAGACTTAGATAACGCTTTGCTAATTTAAAATTAGGTTTCTTCAGTATGGATGAAGCTGATCGTCATGCACCGATTAAATTCTTGCGCTAGCGCACAAATAAACCGACTCGTTTAACCCTATTCTATTTTCTCCTTCCACTACTTTTGTCTTCATTTGACCCGAAAGGGCGAAAAAACCGTACAAAAAGGCATAACAATCATCACCATCACCTGTCAGCGAAAGCAAACTCCACAGAGAGTACGGCAGACTTTTATCTAGGGAAACGGCTCAACATCACCAGTTAAAAACGTTTGAAGGGGTGCGCTTATGAACCTAATGGATCTTCCCAAAAAACGCGGAAAATGGAGTCTCGAACTGTGCAAACAGAGTGCGGCTCATTATCAGACACGAACCCAATGGTGCGAAGGGTGCAAGGCAGCCTACAGCGCCGCTTATCGTAATGGATGGCTAGATCAGTGTTGCGCGCACATGCAGCGAGTCGGCATCAAATGGACATTTGAGAAATGCAAACAAAGCGCTGCGCGATACAACACACGGTCACAATGGAACCGGGGCTGTAAAAGTGCTTACCACGCCGCCCGTAAAAACGGCTGGGTAGAAGATTGCTGTGCACATATGCTCCCTTCTCGGACCGGTAAAAAATGGACCTTCGAAACTTGTGCAGACAACGCCAAACAGTACCAAACACGCTCCGATTGGCAACGCGGTTGCAGCGGTGCTTATAACGCGGCCAACCGAAACGGCTGGCTAGAAGACTGCTGCCAGCACATGAAACAAATAGAGTTGAAGTGGAATCGACAAGCCTGCGTCAAAAGCGCAAGCGCCTTCCAGACCCGCACTGAGTGGATTGCCGCTTGCAAAAGCGCTTACCAAGCAGCGAGAAATCGCGGATGGTTAGACGAATGCTGTGAGCACATGGGGGCGCCAAGAACACAGAAAAAATGGACGTTCGAAACATGTAAAGCCAGTGCAGCTAATTATCGAACGCGAACTGCATGGCAAGAAGGGTGCAGTGGCGCGTATTTCGCAGCACACCGCAATGGCTGGACACAAAAGTGCTGTGAACACATGCGTTCTGCTCGCTCAAAGTGGACGCTCAAAATTTGCAAAGGCAGCGCGTCCTACTTCGCAAACAAGCGAGATTGGTTACGCTGCTGCCGCGGGGCATACAACGCCGCTCATCGCAACGGGTGGCTTCCAGAATGCTGCTCACACATGGAAAGACCAAGACCTCAGGCGGCATAATGATCAAGCTCTCAAGGACGTCGAAAGTCTACTTAGCAGCCGCCCCTGTGAGCTTACTCAGTACACCACTGACTTTGGCTAACACCTCGTCACACCCTTCAATCTTGTGGCGCTCTTTTAAATACATTGGGTTGTTGTAAGCGAGCCAAGTTTTGCCTTCTGCATCTTCATAAACCAACACTTTTTGCGGCAAATCGATCGCGACTTCTTGTGCGCATTGCATCAGCGGCGTGCCCACTTTGGGATTACCAAACACAATCACTTCGGTTGGACGTAGCGCCATATCGACCTTAGCCGCATTCTCTTGGTGATTCACACGTGCAAACACGTTTAAGCCCTTACTTTGCGCTATTTCGACAAACTTATTCGCGGTATCTTGCACCGAATGTTGACTCGCGACTCGTACCACACTTTCTTCTGCCAAAGAGGAAAATGACGCCAACGCTGCGACTAATCCTACCGTTATTGCTTTTACCATCTGCTGATTCCTTATGCTTCGATCTCACTACCCAAAAACTATAGAAGCCAAGCCCCAGACTCGCGACCTGTACGTGTTTGATTTTCGGCTTTCCTTATCAACAATAGACCGACTCAGAGTGAAAATTGATTCAGATTAATAAAGCGTTAATCAGTCCAACATTAAAACCGTGAAGCACATAAAATACGTGACCTATTTTACTGAGTAAGAGATAACTAGTGACACGCGATCAATTTGAGTTATTAGCCCCGGGCGGCGATCTGGATTCCATCAAAGCTGCCATTGCTGCGGGTGCCGATGCTATCTACTGCGGACTAGACCGTTTTAATGCCCGCAACCGAGCGACCAACCTCACTTTAGATAACTTGAATGGCGTGCTGACGCTAACTCATCAGCACAACTGTAAGATCTTCCTGACTCTGAACGTATTGATACTGGAAAGCGAAATCCCAGCCATCGTGCGTTTGCTCAGCCAATTAAACACCACCGCGATTGATGGCGTGATCGTGCAAGATCTTGGTTTGGCTTACATTCTCAAGAACCATTTCCCAGATTTAGATGTACACGCTTCAACCCAGCTCAACACGCACAATGAAGGACAGATCTTGTTCCTAAATCAGTTGACGGCGAGCCGTGTGAACCTCTCTCGTGAACTGAACATCAATGAGATCAAACATCTAGCTCAGTTTGGTCGTGAGCATGATGTGATGATGGAAGTGTTTGTGCACGGCTCTTACTGCATTGGTTTCTCTGGCATTTGCTACATCAGTTCTGCGCGAAACGGTGCTTCGGGCAACCGTGGTCGCTGCAGCCAGCCTTGTCGTGAGCAATACGAAACCACCAAAACAGGCAACAGCTACCCTCTCAACATGAAGGACAACTCAGCATTTGGCGATTTAGAAGCACTTGCCGATGCGGGCGTATATTCATTGAAAGTGGAAGGCCGCATTAAGAAATCTCACTACGTTTACACCGTGGTCGATAACTGGCGGAAACAGATTGACCGCTTGTGTGATGGCGTAGAACTGTCAAACGACACCAAAGAGTTGTACACCGTATTTAACCGTGATTTCTCTAACGCGTTTTTGCAAGGCGATTTCGGTAAAGCGATGTACATCGACAACCCTCGCGATCACGCCGTAAAACACTTCTCGAAGATCTACAAATGCGAATCCGCCGATGATGTGCAAGGCGTGAAGAAAAAGCTCTACGACGACAAAACCGCAATCATTGAGAAGGTTGCAGAGAAGACTCAAGATTTTGATGTGACTTCAACGCAAGCCTCTGGCAGCAGCCTAAAAGGCGCGATTGATGTACCGACTTTACCGACGCTACCTCAACCAGATATGCGCGAAGGCGCTCCGAAGCTATCTGTCTTGATTTCATCACTAGAAGACACCGCACTATGCGAATACAGCAATGTCGATGTGTATTTCCAGCTACCAATGGGATTGGCAGGTGAACTGAATGCGATGATTGAGTTGTTCCAAGCAAACCCAAGATTGAAACCTTGGTTCCCTGCGATTCTGATTGGTGACGATTACCAAGCCGCACGTGCATTCTTAGAAGCAGTGAAGCCAGAATTGTCGATCACCAATAACTCTGGCGTGGGCATGTTGGCTCAAGAACTGGGATTAGGTTGGGTTGCAGGCCCGCAGATGAACACGGTGAACTCCTACTCGTTCAAATGTTTGCAAGAAGAGTTCGCCGCAAGTGGTGCGTTTATCTCTAACGAGCTGAACATGAAGCAGATGCGCCACATTAAGCGTCCGCACAACATGCGCAGCTACTACAGCATTTACCACCCAAACACACTGCTGACTAGTCGCCAATGTTTGTTCCAACAAACCGAAGGTTGCCGCAAGATTAAGGTAAATAAAGGCTGTTTGAAGCGTTGTGACAAGCGCACATCGATCATCAACCTAAAAGACAACCCATATGTGGTACAAAAGCAAAAAGGCAGCCATAACGCAATTTACAGCGAACATAACGTGCTGAACCTGCAAGTACTGCAAGATTTGCCGCAACTGTTTACAGACGTGCTGATCGATCTGCGCGACATCCAGACAGAAACCAAAGTCACGATGACCAAACCTGAATTGATCGATGCCTTTACCGCTCTGCTGAATGAATACAATGAGCAGCATGTTGAAGCACTTAATACCGCGATTCACCCGACGGCAAACGCTCAATACTTGAAAGGCTTGTAACGGAATCTCATCGGATTCACCGCACAATTTATGGAAGACTTATGCACCCAATGAAGCAAGAAACACTGAGCTACTTTGATGATTTGAACTACAGCGTGATGGCTCAAACGGAAGCGGTTTATGAACTCAAACAAAACCGTACGGGTTTAACCGTTGAGCTTAACTTTTCAGTGCTTGGTAAAGGCGAATTACCCGCAGAAAGCGAACAAAGAACCGATAAGAAGCTGTATTTCATTGATATTGAAGACATCGAACGCATTGGGTTTGAAGCACTCGAACCCTTCGTGGCTGGGCTTGGTGAGCATTGTTCTATGGTGGTGTTTGAAGAAGAGTTCTTTGAACAAAGCATGAAAGAGATGTGGATGTTCCTATCGAACGATCCGCGTGATCGTGACGTCTTCAACGACAGTAAATTCTATCGGGCTTAATACCCACATAATAACGGTTGAAATGCCATAAAGATAAAAAGGTGCTAGAAGACCTAGCACCTAGGTAAACATGTCATCGGGGGGAGTTTACCAAATATAATCAGTTGTTAGGGTCAACAGACCCTAGAGCTTTCCTTCACTTCCGCACATATGGATCTTATCCATCACCACCTGTTTCATCGCCGCTTTACCAGGCGTGATGTATTTACGAGGGTCGTTTGCGTCAGGGTGATGCGCAAAATGTTGTTTGACCGCATTTGAGAACGCGATCTTCAGCTCAGTCGCCACGTTCACCTTGCACACGCCAAGGTCAATACAACGACGAACCATTTCATCAGGAACACCTGATGCGCCATGCAGTACTAACGGAATATCGACAACACCACGGATTTTATCTAAGCGGTTAAAGTCGAGTTTAGGCTCCGCTTTATACAAGCCATGAGCTGTGCCAATTGCCACAGCTAACGAATCAATACCAGTACGGCGAACAAACTCCGCGGCAGAAGCTGGGTCGGTCATTAGTGCATCGGCACTGTCGACAATCAGATCGTCTTCTTGACCGCCTAAACGACCTAACTCAGCTTCGACACTTGCGTCAAATCGGTTACAGTATTGAACCACCGAGCGCACAATCTCTATGTTCTGATCAAACGCATAATGCGAACCATCAATCATTACAGAACGAATACCGTGATCGACCTTAGTACAAATGTCTTGTAGGTCTTCATGGTGATCAAGATGAAGAACTAACGGGATCGAATGCTTATGTGCAGCTTCTTTACAAATACTGATCAGGTAATCGGTACCCGCATAATCAAAAGTTCCCGGCGTGCCTGCGAGAATCACTGGAGAGCCCATCTCTGAAGCGGTTTCAACAATGACTTGGACCGTCTCTAAGTTATGAATATTAAATGCAGGCACCGCATAACCAGCTTGTTGGGCACGTTTTAGCATTTCACGGGAAGAAATTAGATACATAAAGCCTCCTGACTTGGTACGGATGCATCAAACACAAGACGCCCATTGACCCAAGTTTTTACAATTGAGAAATCTGATTTAACAGCGACCATAGATGCGCGCTTTCCGGCTTCTAGGGTGCCTAATTGGTGTTGCAAACCTAACGATTGAGCCGGAGTTAACGATGCCATCAACCAAGCTTGCTCTAGTGGGATGTTTAGCCATTTATGAATATTTTTAACTGCTTGCGGCAAGGTCAAAGTGCTGCCTGCCAAACTTCCACTTTCTGTAGTAACGACGCCGCCTTTCATTTGCACTTCGTATTCACCAAGCGTGTAGCGACCATCAGGCATGCCTGTCGCACTCATAGCATCGGTAATCAGCGCCATGCGTTGACCACAACAGCGATGCGCGACATCTATAGCAGCAGAGTGAACGTGATGCCCATCGGCAATCATTTCGACATAGCTGTTGGGATGGATAAGCCCTGCCCCAACGACTCCTGGATCTCGGTGATGTAGACCCCGCATGCCGTTGTAGCAGTGGACAATGCCATTTGCGCCAGCATCCAACGCCTGTTTCACTTGGTCGTAACTCGCATCGGTATGCCCAAGCATCACGTTAATACCCTGTTTATTCAGGTAACGAATCGCATCGATTGCCCCGTCTTTTTCTGGAGCCAGTGCGACGGTGACGAGCTGGTCATCACAATAAGAAATCCACTGCTCCAACTCTTCGACCGATAAATCTCTAAACCATGTCGTCGGGTGCGCGCCGCGATTCTTCTCGGTGAAATAAGGTCCCTCTAGATACGCACCTAAGATCTCAGCACCATCAACGCCATGTCGTTTACTCACAGCAACTTGCTTTAACGCGGCACGAATTTTTGCCACAGGAGCGGTTACGGTTGTGGCAACAAATGCGGTAACGCCCAAGCTTGCGAAATAGCGAGACATCGTATTGAGGCTGTCATGCTCGGCATCCATAACGTCACAGCCTTTGGCTCCATGCACATGACTGTCAATCAGGCCGGGTAGTATGCTCACCTCACCTAAGTCAATAAAATCAATGTGTTCATGAGAGTTGAATGGCTCAACAGAATCAATCACCCCATTTTCGTCGATGCGAATTAGCCCATCATCAAGCCATCTATCACCTTGCAATACACGCTGAGCTCGGTAGCAAGAATGCCTTGCACGATCTTGTTCAGATGCCATCTTCTTCTACCGTTCCCACATGTTTAGCTTTCTCAGCCATTTCAGCACTCAACGAGGTAATGCCACGATGCCCACAAGCCAGCGCTTGATCGCGAAACTCAGCGAGATCGAGTTCATCGCGTTCCAAAAGCATCTCAGCCGCCATCTGCATGTTTGTTCCCGTTACAACCTGGACATCGTCACGCTCTTGACTGATCAGTGATGCAGTACGAAAAGGTGTACCTCCCAACAAATCAGTGAGGAAAACAATACCTTCGCCAGAATCAACTTCATTAATCGCCTCGCGCATTGACACTTCCAGTTGCGGAGTCGTTGCCTCTTCTGGAAAGTCGATAAACTTAAATTGAGGTTGCTCCCCAATAACCTGAAACACCGCTTTGGCAAGACCGGAAGCAAACCCTCCGTGACCAGATAGAATTACAGCAATCATTTACGTTTCCTTAATGGGGCAGAGCACTCCACCCCAATGTTTTGTGTGTCCAATGTGATTTATAAGAAACCCATAAAACGCCCAACAACACCTAACACCACGGTGATACCGATAAGTTTTAGCGGGCTCCAACCACGCTTGACGAGCGCGTACATAGCTAGGGTGTAGACCAATGGAAGAAACGCTGGCATGAGTTTATCGATCACATCGCCTTGCAGTTTCACCACAGCATCACCGGCGGTAATTTCTGCGGTCGTCGATAGACGAACATAAGTCGCCACCAAAGCACCGATCACCGTCATACCTACCATCGAAGCCGCATGTCCGACTTTCTTCGTGTTGGCTTTGATAACAGGGATAGCAGCAACCCCCATGCGATACGCATAATGTGCGAGACCAAATCGCAGACCAAAATGCACCACGTTAAACAGCACAATAAAGAACACCGCACCCATGATGGAGCCTTGCAGCGCAAGGTCTGCACCGATACCGCCACAAATAGGAAGAAGAGTCAGCCAGAACATCGCATCACCGATGCCACCCATTGGTGCACCAACCGCGATCTTAGTGCTCTGAATACTGCTGACGTTTTGCTTGGAGCGTTCCATCGCCAGAACGATCCCCATGACAAATGTCACCAAGAACGGGTGAGTATTGAAGAACCCCATATGACCTTGCATTGCTTTAGATAGGTCAGCTTTATTGGTGTGAATCTTCTTCAGCGCAGGCAGTAGTCCGTACAACCAACCAGAAGCCTGCATACGTTCGTAGTTGAAAGACGCTTGGAGTAGGAGCGAGCGCCACGCCATACGATTGATGTCTGCTTTGGTTAGATCTGCACCAATCTCTTTATTTTCATACTCATCTTCAGCCACGCCAGGAGCTGGCTGCACATCAACATTTTGGCTACGAAGGTCGAGTTCGTTACTTACATTAGATTCCATCTTCAAAGTCCTCAGCAGGTGCAGTTACAGGAGTGGGTTCCGTTTTACGCATGAAGTCGATAATGGCCATGGCCGTCGCAGCCGCGGCAATCGCTAAGATTGGCAGTTGAAGCCAAGCAGCAGCGACGAAACCAAGGATGAAGTAAGGGATGTAGGCGTTCTTCATCATGATTTTCATCAAGACAGCAAAGCCAATTGCAGGCATGATGCCACCAGCGACGCCTAAGCCATCAATGAGATCTTTCGGTAGTACTTCAACGATTTTCCCTGCATGTTCAGCCCCAAGATAAACGGGTAAGAATGCACACAGAAAGTAGAAAGAACCGAGTACAGCAAGTGCCATATAGTTCACGCGTTCAATACCATTGGTATCCGCATTTTGTGCGTACTCGTCACACTTAGACATGACCGCTGACATTGCAGAGAAGAGCAGCGTAATGCCCATCTGTACGGCAACGGCGAAAGGCACAGCGACACCAACCGCAACATTTGGCTCGACTTTGGTTGTAATCGCGAAAGCCGTACCCACGATGGTGCCGATGATAACGTTTGGTGGTTGAGCCCCCGCAAGAGGGGCAAGTCCCATCCAAATCAATTCAAGCGTACCGCCAACCAAGATACCGGTTTGCAAGTCGCCTAAAATCAGACCAACAAGTGGACCAAGCACCACCGGACGGTGGAAGTGAGTAAGACCATTAAATAAATCTAGGCCAGCAAAAAAGGCTAAGATGCCGAGCATCAAGGCCTGTAAGAGTCCTATTTCCATGATTTCTTTCCTATTGTTAGATAAGAGTAAAGAGGTCAGTCGCACTTTCAGTTGGCACCCCTTGGATCGTGCATTTCACCCCTAGTGCTTTTAATTTTTCAAACTCCGCAACGTCTTCAGTTCCGACTGAAACCGTCTTGGCAATTTGCTTTTTTCCCTCAACGTAGTGCATGTTTCCGACGTTGATATTGCTAATTGGCACACCGCCTTCCACCAATTGGCGGAAATCTTTTGGTGTGCGACAAACCATTAGAATTCGTTGGCGTTCAGCCGCTTTATGGATGGTGTCGATGGTCTTTTTCACCGTCCAAAATCGGATTGCGATGCCATCTGCTAGCACCATCTCCATTAAGTTCTGTTGAATGGTGTCTTCTGCTACCTCATCGTTCACAACGACAATAATGTTGGCATCCGCAAAACCTACCCATTGCACACCCACTTGGCCATGGACGAGGCGCTCATCAATACGACTTAACACGATATTTGGCATGGTCTATTCCTTTTCGAATCCGTTACTTGTTGAATGGGTAGATGGTGACACCTTGCACCACACGATTGACTTCACCGGTTGGGCACGGATTGTCCGGTCCAAATCCCAGTTGAAGTGATTTTTCAAATGCCAACATTTGGCAGAAGAGAATGAATGGGAAGCACAGCCACTGATCGCCCAAATCCAATCTCCCAAATTCAAAAACATCGTCTTCGTTGAGAGACAGTTCTGTGAGAGCAATATGAGCTAATGCTTGTTTGTCGCGGCGGATCTCATTGAATAAATCCAAATCGTACCCACGGGTATAAGCGTCACTTGATAACAACTGGATCACGACCGCTTTATCGTTAATGGTGAATTTAGGACCATGGCGGAAGCCAAGAGATGAGTCGAAAGCCGTCATCACTTTACCTGCACTTAGCTCAAGCGATTTGAGTGATGCTTCACGGGCAAGCCCAGCAAAACCACCGCTACCGATTACGATTAAACGCTCATAAGGCTGGCTGGCGAGCGCCTTAATAGCAGACTCCCATTGCTCTAACTTGGCTTCGCAAAGTGCTGCTACCACTTCAATTTGTTCATGCCATTGTTTTGGAGATTGACCACCAAATAACGTCAGCGTAGACATCAACATACAACTGAAGCTCGATGTCATCGCAAAGCTCTTATCATTTGAGCCTTCAGGCATGATCACGCAGCAAGCATTTTGTGCAGTTCGAGCGTAATGAGAGAGTTCCCCGTCACGGTTACACGTCAAGAACAAGTGATGACAATGAGGAACAAGCTGATCGACAAGAGCAACAGCAGCAACACTTTCCGGGCTATTACCAGAGCGGGCGTAAGAAACGACCAACGTCGGACGACTTGGGTCCAGATACTGTTCCGGGTTTGACACTAAATCCGTGGTTGGGATGGACTCAACTTGAAATCTCAGCCCCTCTTGAATAAATGGTGCTGCCGCATCGCCGACAAATGCAGATGTGCCCGCACCAGTCAAAATAATGCGTAGGTCTGGCTGCTCAAGCAGAGGCGTTAGAAAATCGCGGATTGCCTCATACTGCTCTTCTAAAATGGTAGAAAGTGCTCGCCATAACTGAGGTTGATGACTGATTTCTTGAGCCGTATGAACACCATTACGTTGTTCTAACCATGGCAACTCATAGCCTAAAACTGAACTCATTTGGTCGTCTCCTTGCTAGCCACTGAATTGGCGTAACAGGCTTCGGAATAGACTTGTGTCACTTCCATTATCTTGTGCACGACAATCTCAGCAGGTTGATTTTGAATTTGATGTTGAGAAATTGCCTTAGCTTGGTTGGGTAAATATTGGCTAAGGATTGTGATTGGCAGAGGGTGAGCAGCTAAGTTGTCAAACAGAGCTTGCTGCGCCGCTTTAACCTCTGGATGATTCCAGTAGTAACGGATGCGATCACTCAAGCTGTAGCTGCAATCGAGATATTGTTGATGCCCTTTGCTGGAGTAGTGAGAACGCCAATAATTAGGTTGCTCTCTCATCACTTGTTCTATGGTTTCGCGTAAGTGAGAAGCATGATGAGCGCCTAACCACTCTTTCTCCGCAGAATCCAGACCATACAAGGCTTCACGCAAAGCAAATGTGAGAGCTGGACCGACTTTGAGAATCGCAAAATGATCGCGAATTAGTTGGTGATATGCCTCTGGGTTTTGGTAATCCGTAGAATGCGCTTCGAAGACCAGATTTGGTTGGCTGTCGATCATATTGCTTAACGATCGCGCTGCCGCACTGTGGTAGTGATGTACTGAGTGGTGATCAAATTCCACTCCTGGTTGCACCACTAAACCAATCACACGAGGCCAAACATAGCTAAGCCCCATATCACTGACCGTTTGATGATGAGCATTTAGCGTTGCCAATGCTTCTTCCGCTTTCGTCACTTGAATACCTTCTTCTTCAAGCGACTCAAGAGCACCTCCTGGCGTTGGAACTTCCGTGCCAACCACATACACTGGCGCTTCACCACCGACTGTTTTCCATGCTTGCTCTGCCACCAAACATAACTGGGCAGCGCGCTGCGCCATTAGCTCTTCACTCAGCGGAACCTCGTCATCGGCACAAGGCATTGAACAATCGAGATGAATCTTCTTAAAGCCCGCGCAAACATAGTCTCGAATCATTTGCATTGAATATTCCATTGCTTGGCTTGCTGGCAAGTGCTGCCAACAGTTAGGACCAAGATGATCGCCACCCAATACCACGTTCTCAGCAGGAAAATTAACCCGCTCTGCCAAATCAAATACGTGGCTCGCGAAATCTTGTGGCGTCATTCCGGTGTAGCCACCAAACTGATTAACTTGATTTGACGTTGCCTCAATCAAAACCAATTGCTCATTTTGCGCAGCCTGCTTTATCGCAGCTTCAAGTACTAAGGGGTGAGCAGAACACACAGCATAAATACCGGTAAGCTGACCTTGTTTGTGTTGCTCGATTAGGGAAAGTAACGCTTTCATTTTGATTCCTAGTTAACGATTTGATCCGCAATGACGACATCTACGCCAAGTTCAATAAGGGATTGGTGCGTGTTATGGGGAATGTTGCGATCAGTGACCAAGACGTCGATCTGGCTTGCAGCTCGGATCATGCAAAAGCTTTTGCGACCAAATTTGCTTGAATCGGTGACAGCAATGACTTGGCGAGCAACCTCACACATGGCGCGATTCACCTGAGCTTCTTGTTTGTCTGGCGTAGTCACGCCAGCAAGCAGGTCGAATCCATCCACGCCCAAAAACAGCTTGTCAAAAAGGTAAGATCGAATTTGCTGTTCACCATGGTTACCTATCAGTGAACAAGAAGCGCGACGCAGGCTACCTCCAACCACATGTAACTCAACGTTTTCCATCTTGCTAAGTTGGTAGGCGGTATTGAGGGCATTGGTCATCACAACCAATTGCTGCTTATTGACCAAGTACTGTGGCATAAGACCTATCGTGGTTCCGGAATCCAAAATGATCGCTTCACCATCTTGAATAAGGCTCGCTGCAGCCTGTGCTATCGCTTGTTTCGCACTGCGATTAAGTTGATCTTTGCGGTAGAGCGGTTGGTCAAAGGCAAAGTTAGGGTTGAGTGTTGCGCCACCATAACAGCGAAAAACACAGCCTTCTTTTTCTAGAAGATTCAGGTCGTGGCGAATGGTGACAGCCGATACATTGTAATGCTCGACAAAGTCGTCCACTTTTCCTGAACCATGACGACAAATATGAGCCATGATTTGCTGTCTTCGTTCTGCACTGTTCATTCACCAACTCTCCTTTCGTTCCATTTCGCTTTCCGTTAGAAATGTTTCGATTTTCTTTTCGTTGGTATTAAAACAGGGCGAAGTTAGGAAAAGTGAAAGCTAGATCACAGTCATTTTTCTTTCGTTTTTACCCCAAAAAACCTTTCACTTCATGAAAAACGAAAGGCTTTTCTTTCGTTATTAAATTGAAAGTAATCACAAAGGGGCGCATAAAAACTCACTTTCGATACAAAGAAAGTGAAAGGTAGGATGAAATAGAGTTAACAGCTGTCGTTTCGAACTACAGCCTGCGCAAGATCACAAAATGCAATATCGGTTATTTTTTTGAAGGTCGATGAAGTCGTTAGAAGGCGTTTTTTTGATGCTGAAGTTGCACAAAGGTTTAAGTCGATCAGAAATAGTCTTCACGATATTGATAGAAAAACCAATATCACTAATCACTAATCACTAATCACTAATCACTAATCAACAATACGTACATCAACGCCCATTGAAGTGAGATGTTCAAAGTAATCGGACGGGATACCACTGTCAGTAATGAGCATATCAAGTTGCTCTGGTCGGGCAATAAGGCAAAAACTCTGACGAGAAAACTTTGATGAGTCGGTTACGGCAATAACGACTTGTGCCGCGTCAAGCATTCTTCGATTAATGTCAGCCTCACCCTGATGAGGAGTCGTGACGCCAGTGGATTTGTCAAAGCCATCCACACCTAAAAAGAGCTTGTTAAAGCGATAGCCTGCGAGGAAGTCCTCACCACTCAAACCGTGGACGGAATAAGAATTCTCACGCATGGTGCCTCCAGTGACCATAACAGAGACATTACTTTGATTGGCAAGATGATAGGCGATGTTAATGCCATTAGTCATAACGACAAGATCATTCTTACCTTTCAAGTGATAAGCAATTTGCTCTGTGGTTGAACCAGAGTCGAGAATGATTTTATCGCCGTCCGCAATCAACGAGGCAGCATACTCTCCGAGCTTCGCCTTGATATTACTGTTGAGCTGCTTTTTATCATTGAGAGGACGTTCAAACGCAAATTGATTATTCAACAGTGCTCCGCCATAACAACGTTTGACGCAGCCTTGTTTCTCTAGATAGTTGAGGTCATTTCGAATGGTCACTTCTGACACATCATATTGCTTGGCAAAGTCACTCACTTCACCTCGCTGGGCGTTCTGGATGAACCGCAAAATCTCTTTGCGCCTTAATGATGCGTTTAATTTCATAAAAGTTGATCACCGATAATAAGCTATAGATGTAATGATAGGTACTCATATCTGTTTATAATGCAACCTTTCTTTAATGCTATCAAATTGAAATCGAGAGCGTATTCACGCCAAAAAAGACGATAGCATGGCTGTGAGTGTTATACGCTTCAAACTCACATCAACATTTCTTGAACACTCGCCTGACTCTGACTACAATGGCGCACTTTTTTTAATGACTTCAAGGTCACAAACATGACAGATACAGCTAAACCAGCTCTACCAGATCGCCTAGCGGGTAACCCACGTAGCCCATTCTTCATCAAAGAATGCTTCGAGCACCAAATCGGTATTCGTATCAACGGCCAAGAGCGTACTGACGTAGAAGAATACTGCATCAGCGAAGGTTGGGTAAAAATTGCTTCTCCTAAAGCAAAAGACCGTTTCGGTAACCCAATGCTAATCAAGCTTAAAGGCGAAGTTGAAGCGTACTACGTGTAAGCTGACCACGCTGAATGTATTTGAAAGCTCGAGTTTGACTCGGGCTTTTTTAATGCCTGTCATATCCCTTCCTCATTTAATCTCTTCCCTCTTCTTTTCAGTACAAGTTATTAAGAAATCGATGTAAATCGCTGTTTTTATCTGATTGTTGTCTAAAGTTTTTATAGAACTTACTCAAATAGCCGCTGCCAAAAGAAACGACATCTTTTGATTGTAAGGAGAGGAAATGGAAAGCCCACTTGTCACACTCAAACACGCCAGCAAAAGCTTTGTCGATGGCAAAGAGACACACCGCGTGTTGGAAGGCGTCGACTTTACGTTGAACACAGGAGCGAGTGTCGCGCTGACGGGCGCAAGTGGTAGCGGCAAAAGTACCTTACTCAATCTCATCGCTGGCTTTGAGCCACTTTCCGATGGTGAGTTGTGGCTAGACGGCGATAACACGGCGGCTTGGAAAGACCCACAATGGAGCCGATTTCGCCACCAAAAACTCGGTGTTATTTTTCAGCAATTCAATCTATTAACGCCGCTCAACGTGCAGCAAAACATCGCCTTCCCTCTGCATTTGAATCAACAGAAATGGAACGACTGGTGCGATTATTTGGTCGAGACTCTAGGCATCAGCCAACTTCTCGATAGACATGTTTCTGCCCTTTCCGGTGGTCAACAACAACGAGTCGCTATTGCGCGCGCATTAGCACACAAACCGAAACTGCTGCTTGCTGATGAACCCACAGGAAACCTCGACCAAAAAGCAGGGCTAGAAGTGATGAAACTGCTCAGTGAAATCACTACCCAAGGCAATACGGCAGTGCTATTGGTAACACACAGCCCTGAATGTGCTGAATTTATGAAAACACGGCTGCGATTGGATAATAGTCAGCTACAGAACAGTCATCACCAAAACAAACATGAGCTTCGCCATGAAGCAAGCTAAGCCATCAACCACCAGATTCACGCATACTCGACTCGCCCTGGATCTGTTTGCGGCACATTATCGACAAGCACCACTGCAAGCCGCCGCAATTCTGATCGGTATCGTGCTGGCAGTGACCTTGTTTGTTGCGGTGCAAGCCATCAACCTCAATGCCAAGCGCAGTTATACTGAGTCTACCGAGCAGCTCAGCGCACAAGCTCAGAACTTAATTATTCCACCAGCAGGGCAAAACTATCTGCCTGAATCGCTCTACTTCGCCCTTAGACAAAACGGACTCAGTGCAGCACTACCGGTAATCGAAGGGCGAGTAAGAGACGAACAAGGGCGTCGCTGGTCAGTGCAAGGTAGCGAGTTGATTGCCGCCATCTCATCACGTTCGCGCTATTCTGCAAACGGAAAGTCATCAGAAAACCAACAGAACGTGTCTTTGTTCGACAGTGCTTTGCCTTTACCTGAGCTTTTAGCCGGCAAGCCAATCGTAATGATGAGCCAATCTCAACATCAAAACTTAGGGGAGGTAGAAACCCTAACTCTGGACGACATTCCAACCAAAGTGGTGGTGCTACCTGACGAATGGCAGTTAGGTAGCCGAATGTTGATGGACATTGGCTTTGCCCAGCAACTGCTCAATAAACAAGGACAGCTCAGTTACATTGCGGTTTTCCATTCGGGTGATAAAGGGAATAAAGACACGCAAGTAAATTGGCAAAGCATCATTGGCGAGCAAGGACAATGGACTTCCAATAACCAAAGTACAGACCTTGGTTCGCTGACCGACAGCTTTCACCTCAACCTCACCGCAATGAGCTTACTTGCCTTTTTAGTCGGGCTGTTCATTGCCTACAACGGCGTAAAATACAGCTTGCTTAAACGCAATCGGCTGTTAGTGCAGATTCAACAGGCGGGCGTTGCGCCGAGCATTGTGTTCTCTGCGCTGTTAGTTGAACTCACTATTCTCGTTACCATCGGCGCTTCCCTCGGTTTTGTATTGGGCATGCAGCTTAGCCATTGGTTACATCCGACCGTGGCACTGACTCTAGAACAACTTTATGGCGCGACACTGCTGCCCGGCACTTGGCAGTGGCAATGGTGGGCGCAAGCGCTGCTGCTCACGTTAGCCGCAACCCTATTGGCGTGTTGGCAGCACTTTAAACAGCGAGTGCGCCAGCCGCTTTCCTCTCATGGTGGATTTTATCAAGCACCTGAAGCCTCTAACGAAAATCAATTGTTCGTGATAGGTGCTGCGTTGACGGCTTTCGCACTCGCAGGGTTATGGCTGAGTGAGCACCACCGATTTACCATGGCGTGGCTCGGCGTGCTTGTGGTGTCGATTCCTTTGTATCTACCCAAAACACTCAGCGTCTTAGCCAATTGGTGTGAAAAGCGCACCACTTCCGGTTTGATGCAGTATCTGTTTGCTGAGCTGCGCGAGCTGATTTCTCCGCTTTCTCTCGCCATGATGGCACTGCTACTCGCCGTTACTGCCAATATGGGCATGAACACGCTAGTTGGCAGCTTTGAGTCCACCCTAAAGCAGTGGTTAGAACAAAGGCTACACGCCGATATTTACGTCAGCCCTGCCCAAGGGGAAATCGCTGATGTGGAGCGCGAGTTAGGGCAGTTCGATAAGGTTGAGGCCGTCTACAAGCAATACTACGTCGATGATAACCTGCAAGGCTTACCGATTTTGCTTGGCACCAAAGACAAAGACACCTTAGAGCAAACCATGGTATTCAAATCGCATTTGGAGAACTTCTGGTCCCGCTTCTACCAAGGTGAGTTGGTCGCCATCAGTGAACCTACTGCGGTCAAACTGGGTTTATCACTGGGTAGCGAACTCACGCTTGATGCCATTCCAAATAAGAACCTACTTGTGGGTGCGGTATTCCACGATTACGGCTCACCCAACGGTGAAGTCTTATTAGCACCAAAGTTATGGCAAGAGAGTGGCTTTACTGACCTGCCAACAAGCCTCGGCATTAAAGTCTCGGGTGACCCACAAATCGTCTACGAGCAACTGCGCGAGCAATTGAATCTGCATCCAAGTCAGCTCTACGATCAGGCGCAAATCAAATCCATCGCGTTGGATATTTTCTCGCAGACCTTCGCTATTACACGCGCACTCAACGGCGTGACTTTGATGGTCGCGGTGATTGGTTTGTTCAGTGCTTGTTTCATGTTGCTCGACGCGCGCAAAGCCGCCATTGCAAGGCTGTACGCACTTGGCGTCAGCCGCCGTAAATTAATGACCATGGTGGTCGGACAGATCGTCGCTTTGGTCAGTTTTACTCTGGTTATCGCCCTGCCCCTCGGAGCCATGGTGGGTTACGTACTGACAGACATCGTCACCTTACGAGCTTTTGGTTGGAGCTTAAATTATCTGTGGAATTGGAGTGACGCGCTGAGCATTGCGGCGATCACCATCTTAGTGGCAGTGATCGCAACCTTGATTCCGCTGTGGCAATTGGTCAGCAAGCCTGTCGTTTCCAGTTTGCAAAGCGAGGTATTGTGATGGTTCGAATAGCAAGCAAACTTACTCTACTCATAAGCAGTCTGTTCCTATTTGGATGTGAAGATCCCCAACAAAAAAATATGGGCACGCAAAATATGGGCACGTTGCTGGGAAGCGGAGATACGCAAAGCGAGAGCAACCTATTCACACGCGTAGAAAAAGGGGTGGAACTCACCTTCCCAGCAGACCATCAAGCGCACCCAAACTTTCGTCATGAATGGTGGTACTTAACCGCTAACTTAATTGATGAAGACGGCAACCCACTTGGCGTCCAATGGACACAATTTCGCTTTGCTGCTGCGCCGCCAAAAGGCGAAGATGACGTAAAGAAAACCGAATGGCAAACTCAGCAAATCTACATGGCGCACAGCGCAGTGACGACCGCAGACAAACACTACGCCGATGAAAAATGGTCGCGCGATCAAGCCTCTCTAGCTGGCGTCGATGATTCTCCATTTCGGGTTTACCTCGATGATTGGCAGTGGACCTCTTCAACCAACGACCTCTTCCCTGCCACTTTGAAGGCGAACTCCGAACAATTTGGCTATGCGCTGACCCTTACCAGCAGCGCACCTTATCAAAAGCAAGGCGAGCAAGGGTACAGCACCAAAAGTGCCGATGGTCAGGTGGCTTCATATTATTACAGCCAACCGTTTATTGAAGTCTCCGGTGAAGTCACGATCGACGGAGAAACCCATCAAGTATCCGGCAAAGGTTGGATAGACCGAGAGTGGAGCTCGCAATTCTTACTCGACTCACAACAAGGCTGGGACTGGTTTGCCCTAAGATTGAGTGACAAGAGTAGCTTGGTGGTGTTCCAATTGCGTGATTCCAAAACCGGAGTAGCCAGTTACTCCAGTGCAAAGCTGATGCGGCAAGGTGGTTCTGGTATCGCTATCCCACAAAAAGACATTCAGTTAAAGTCGACCAAGCAAACAGAAATCCAAGGGCGAAAGTATCCAACCCAGTGGCAAGTGTCGATTCCTAACCAGCAAATCGATCTTACGGTTTCTGCACTCAACCCGAACGCGAAAATGCCACTTTCGGTGCCTTACTGGGAAGGCCCAGTGCGAATTAAGGGCTCTCATTCAGGGACTGGTTATATGGAACTCACTGGCTACTGAGCAAATAAATTTCCGTACACAACCTTGGTTATTCGATTCATAATGATGAAACCGTCACCCCCAAGAGCTGTTGAATGCCCTCATGAGCAATATGATTTCGCCAATCCGACAAGTGCGACTCATTTTAGGTGAGCCGTGTCGAGCGCTTGAATTTTCGGACATCCAAGAAGACCCATACATCGAACCGCATCGTCACGAGTACTGGGAAATTGTCTGGTGCTTAGATAATAGCGGAACGCAGAGCATCGATTTCGTCGAATACCAAAACCGCCTTGGTCGCTTATTTACCATATCACCAGGGCAGGTTCACCATTCCGAGTTCATGGGCAAAAACATTCGTATGTTGATATTCCGTCCCGGCTTTGCTGAAACCAATCCACGCAGCACGCAGTTGGTGAATAGCGTATTTTCTACGATTGATCGACCGCCGTACCTCGATTGCAGCGAAGAGGGTTTTCCCTACCTAGAATCGATTTACACCCTAATCAAGGAAGAGTGTGAAAAAGAGGATTGTGACTGGGACCTTGTCGAATCACTCATCAACAGCTTTCTACGCTATGCATTACGCTTTGCTAAAACACCGTCTCAAAAAGGTGAACAGAAAGACGCTCGCATCGTTCAGTTGACCGAATTAATCGAACTGCATTATCGCGAACAAAAGAAATGCCAGTTCTACTCCGATGCCTTAGCTCTCACCAGCAAACGTCTAAACGAGTTAGTGAAAGCCGACAGAGGCAAGACGGTCACGCAACTGATTCATGACCGAATCATATTAGAAGCCAACCGAGAACTGGTGTTTTCGACGAAAACCGTCAAGACTATAGCGTTTGAATTGGGCTTTGATGACCCTGCGTATTTCAGCCGATTCTATCGAAAACAAAAAGGAGAAACGCCAGCGGAATTTCGTCACCGATGTTTAGATAGTGCAATATAATGGGCGGATAATCCCTTTTCGCCATGCTTGAATGTACTGATAATACCCGAACATAAATCCACCACATTCGGGTATTTTTCTATTCCATGGCTATCAATCTAAAAACTGATCCCATTTCAAAATCCTTTTATCAGTATCTATGGCCAGCGCTAACTGGAATGGTGATTAAGTCACTGTTCATCATGGGTGATGCGTTATTTATCGGTTTAGGCGTCGGGCCCGATGGGCTTGGTGCTATTGCCTTGGTGATTCCACCTTTTTCTATTTTTACTGCCATCGCCATGATGGTTGGCATTGGTGGCGCCGCCAAAATGTCGATCGAAATAGGCAAAGGCAACACGGAATCCAGCCAGATGTGGTTCAGCCAATCCATGTTGATCACCACTTTGTTATCCACCATCACGGTGACGCTCGCGCTCATTTGGTTGGATGAATTGATTGCCTTGATGGGCGCTTCAGGCAACTTGGCTCAGCTTGCTCATGATTACCTGATCGTGCTGCTACCCTTCTTTGTTCTTTACTCACTGGCTTGGGTGTTGTCTTGCTTTGTGCGTAACGACACCAACCCGAAATTGGCCACCTATGCGATGTCGATTGGTGCCATTACTAACCTCGCTTTTGATTACCTGTTTATCATCGAGATGAACATGGGGATGAAAGGCGCAGCTTATGGTACGGCCATTGCTCAAGCAGTCATCGCACTGATTTTGCTGACTCATTTCGTGCGTAAGAAAGGCTCATTAGAATTCAGCCTGAAAGGTATCGGTTTAAGTAAAACCAAAGAGATTTTAAGCATCGGTACTCCGACATTCTTTATAGAAGTCACATCCGCGATGACCATCGTGTTGTTCAACTACGTGTTGCTCAGCCAATTCGGTGAAAGTCACATCATCGCCTATGGCTTAACCACCAATGTCGGTGTATTCGCTCTGTTTGTGATGGTCGGTATCGCACAAGCTTGTCAGCCAATCATCAGCTTTAACCACGGCGCAGGACGACCAGAACGCATTGACGAGATTCTAAAACTGGGGATGAGAGCAGCCATGGGCAGTGGCACAGTCTTTCTTTTAGGTATCTGGCTGTCAGCGCCACTTATTGCCTCGATTTATTTAGGTAACGCGAATGACTTAATCCCAATCGCCGCGAGCGCACTGACGTTCTACTTCTTCGGCGTCCCTTTGATGGGGTTAAACATGGTGATTGCCAACCTGTTCCAAGCCATTGCCAAACCAAAACAAGCCACGCTTATTTCCTTATGCCGAGGGTTTGTGTTTGTCGCGCTAGGTGTATTGCTATTGCCTAAGCTCTTCCCGCAAGACGGCATTTGGGCAAGCATTGTCTTTGCAGAAACTCTCACCGCAGTGATCAGTTTGAGCATGTTATTCAACTACCGAAAACGCGCAGTGGAGCTAACAACTTCCTTGGCGAGAAGTTCCTAGTTCAACCAAGCTCAGCCAAATGATAAACTCGGGTTCTATTTCATTCTGTGATTAAAAGGAAATGCGATGAACCCGATTATTGCGCTGCTAAAAGAGAACAACATCAGCGATGAGCAAATCAACGA
Organism: Vibrio sp. MOR3; assembly: GCF_001557775.1. NCBI lineage: Bacteria > Pseudomonadati > Pseudomonadota > Gammaproteobacteria > Vibrionales > Vibrionaceae > Vibrio > Vibrio sp. MOR3. Next base: position 88,560 of record NZ_LNRD01000004.1, read on the forward strand.
GATTTTTCAGACTCTGACGCAAAACCCTCTAGCGGCAATGGCAACAATCAGCCAACTAGGTTTGCCACAAGACAAGCTACAAATGCTGATGGCGCAAGTGATGCAAAACCCTGCGCTAATTAAAGAAGCCGTAGACGAGTTGGGATTGGATTTCTCAAAGGTTGAAGAAGCAAAAGAGAAGCTTCAAAGCCAAAACCAAGGCAACTAAGTCTTAGCCATTTAGCGCTGAATATAAAAAAGGCCGTTAACCCGAACATGTGGGTTAACGGCCTTTTTTGTTCGCTAATTTGTTATTAGCTACTTTTTTTGTCAGCTAATTATTAGCGATTTAAAGACGCGAATTGTTCTGCGGTCATGCCGTAGTAAAGTTTATCGTCAAAGCCTTGCTCTCGTTTGTAGTAGTCTTTCTGACGTCCTTCTTGAGTAAAACCATTTTTCTCTAACGTCTTGTAAGAACCAGCATTAGAAGCGTAGCAATCGGCACTGACTTTATGGGCGTTTAGCTCAGTAAATCCAATCTCGGTCATCATTTGGCAAGCGCGAGTCGCAACGCCTTTGCCCCATGCACAAGTTGGTAACTGATAACCCACTTCGTAGTTGCCAGTTAAGAACATCACTGCGGTCACTGCACACATTCCCATGTACTGACCTTGTTGGTCACGAATCACGAACGTTGGGCTATCTGGCCAAACACCGTCTTTGATCGCTTGTGCCGTATTTTCAATAATAGGGCCAAAGAAGCCTTCATATAGGCTGTTGTCAGCAGGTGCGAAGAACAGATATTGATTGACCTTATCGTCGTTCAACATCTCGATAATATCTTGTAGATCAGAGCCTTGAATCAGTTGGATAGTCAACGATTCGTTAAATGGGATGGCTTCGCCTTGTTTTAGTTTTTGATATGACATGTGTTACCTCGTTATCTGCGGAAAATAGTAGCCCAGCGGATAAGAGAAAAATTGGATTTTTGCGACAACTTTCGGGCTGATTGGCAATGTATTACGACTCAAAGTCGCCATAGATATCGATGGTTAAGTCGCGCTTTTTCAAGTATTTGCTCGGCGTTTTTCTTAGCTGCTGTTTGAGGGTACGAATCAAATGCGATTGGTCACTGAAGCCAAATTGCTGTGAGAAGCTCGCCCAATCAATCGCCTCTTGTTGCTTGTAGAGGGTCAAAATCATCTGCTCCAGACGTGCCATTTGTTGATACTGCTTAACACTCAACCCCACCACTTGCTTGAAACTGCGCTCAAGCGTTCTTCGAGAACAGGCGCACTGTTTGGCTATCTCATCAATATCCATCGCTAGCTCAGGTGAGCGTAATGCTTGAGCGTCCATCACGGATACCGCTTTTTGTGACGCCAAAAACGGTTTGGTACGGCAAGGTTCGATATCTAACGCATCTAGATGTTGTTTGATGTAGTTCAGCAAACATTGCGGTGAATCTTGCAACTCTAACTGCCATAACCCTTGTTGAAAGCGCTCATCAAACGCCGTGTTGAGCCAATCAAACCATTCGCATTGGTTAATTGCGCTAACTTGGGGTGCATCATTAAACCGTGATTCAATGGCATACAAACCCTCTGGGCGAAAGGTGATACCAATACGCTTGATGGGAGCCGTATCTTCCAACAGCAGCAAGTGTTCGTTAGCCGTTAATAAATGGCAGCCTTTGCCAGTAAGCTTTGTGTCTCCCGTGTCGTAGCTGTAGTCTTGCTCTGATGGCGTAAAGAGTAAATGAGCGCGCGGGTTTGGGATAAGGTGCGGCTTGGGGTCAATGACTTCACCCTCTGGCACTTCCAAGTACCAAATTTGATGAATGAGCCATTCGTACTCTGGCAGAGACTGTTTCCAAGCTATCATGATTGTCCTAGCGGTTAGTTAAGATAATAAGCGCAACATTTTTGCTTAAACACCTGTTCGTTGAGTGTGACTGATTGACGCTCATCTCGCCACGCATTTCTCACCCTGCTCCCTTGCAAGCTTGTTGGATTGCGGTAGGCTTTGAGCAGAGAAAACAAGCTGAACAGAACAAGGAAATACCCCGATGCGCGTCGACTACCACCAACGACTGGTTCCTGTGATTCGTTATTTAGAACAACACTTTAATGAACCACTCAACCTGCCAGAAGTGGCCGCGCTGGCAAACCTTTCCCCTTATCACTTTCATCGCACCTTCAAAGCCGTGCAAGGCGAGACATTGGCCGATTTCATTCGACGTTTACGTTTAGAAGCCGCCGCCGATGACTTATTCAAATCCAAGCAACCGGTATTAAACATTGCCCTAGAGTACGGATTTTCTAGCTCACAGAGCTTAGCCAAAGCCTTCAAACAACATTATGGCGTCACACCTACAGCCTTTCGTGACTGCGAAAACTACCAGCAGTTTTCTGAATTAGCACGAAACAGCAAGATTGGACACACGTTGCGCAAGAATGGAAACGAAGTAACACCAAGCGATTCATATACTGGCTCTGAACTCACCAAATGGAGCATGACAATGGAAACGCAAAACTTTGAAAAAGCAAAACTGGCTTACATTCGCGTAAACGGCCCTTACGGCCAAGGCTATGAAGAGCCATCAGGTCGCCTGTATCAATGGGCAGGAATGAAAGGTTTGGCAGGCAATACCTGCATCTTCATCTACCATGACAATCCAGAAATCACGCCAGACGAGAAGTGTCGCACTGATATCTGTCTAATGGTGCCAGAAGATACGGAAGTTCCGAAAGGTATTGAGCTGCAAGATTTCCCCGGCGGTCAATATGCCGTGATGCGCCAGCATATTACTGACCCGAGCCAATACTCAAAAGCGTGGGATGATGTCATGAGCAAAGTGATTGAATCCGGCATCGAAAACGACGACCGCCCTTGCTTTGAGCTTTACCACAGCTTCGACCCTCAAACGCACCATGCAGACGTTAGCTTCTGCACTGCCATCAAATAAACCAAAAGCCTGCATCGTGAACTGACCCCCAATAGTTGGACACTAATTATTGGGGGTCTTTTTATGTCCAAATATAGCCGCGAGCTAAAATGTGTCATTGCTAAACAATGCTTAAATGGTACGTCATCTAGTTATTTAGAAAAGCAATATTCAATTTCTTCAAGACAGATACGGTATTGGGCTCAAGTCTTTGCCATCCATGGTGCTAACTCATTTTTATCAACTAAGCATGTTGCTACTGCTCAGGAAAAACGAAAAGCATTGAATTTAATGTGGACGAATGATTGGTCTCTCACGCACACTAGCGCAGTATTAAACCTCTCATCCCCTGGGATACTATCTGTCTGGCTCAAAAGATTTAATGAGCTCGGTATCAAAGGGCTCAAAATGCGCCAGAAAGGAAGACCTCCAATGAAACAGCAATCTCAACGTACCACTAAGCCTGATGATGAAATGACACTTGAGGAGCTAAAGGAGGAGTTGGTCTACTTGCGAACCGAGAATGCCGTTCTAAAAAAGTTGGAAGAGTTGGAGCAGGAAAAAAACCGTCGAACAAAGAAAAAGCGGTCATAGCTCTAACTCTTAAAGGCAAGTACCCTTTGAAGCACTTACTGCACACTCTACAGCTGGCAAAAAGTGTCTTTTATTATCAGGCTCAAACAAGCAAGAGCCCAAATAGCTATGAACGTGAGCTGCGGTTGATAAAGTCAATTTATCATGAACATAAGGGGCGATACGGCTATCGCCGTATTCACTTGGAACTAAAAAATCGGGGGTTCGTGCTTAATCACAAAACGGTTCAAAGGCTTATGGCTCAGCTCAACCTTAAATCGACGGTCAGGATTAAAAAGTATCGTTCATATCGAGGAGAGTCTGGAACAGCAGCTCCTAACGTGTTTGAAAGAGATTTTAGTGCGACTCAACCCGATGAAAAATGGGTAACTGATGTCACGGAGTTCAAAGTCAAAGAGCAGAAAGTCTACTTGTCTCCTGTTGTCGACTTGTTTACTCAGGAGGTGGTTGCTTATAGAGTGGCCAAAAATGCCTGCTTGCCGCTTGTTACGGATATGCTGACGGAAGCTATATCAACGCTTAAACCCAACTCAAAGCCAATTATACATAGCGACCAAGGTTGGCAATATCGTCATCGACAGTATCAGAAAAAGGTAGCGGAGAGTGGGTTAACACAAAGCATGTCGAGAAGAGGTAACTGCTTGGATAATGCTGTTGCAGAAAACTTTTTTGCTTTACTTAAAACAGAGATGTATCACAACCAGAGCTTTGAAGATGCAGATACTCTGATAGAGCAAATTAAAGAATACATCGAGTACTACAATACCAAACGTATAAAGGTGAAGCTAAAAGGCCTGACTCCGATAGAGTATCGAACTCAGGCCTTGAAAGCCGCTTAACAGAAATGTCCAACTTTACGGGGTCACTTCAAGTACGCAGGCTTTTTCATTTCTTACTCTGGTTGCTTAAATCCGTTCTTCAAAGCGCTGTTTATCTTTTAATCCAATTACTTAGAACACGAACCAATAGCTCAATATTTTCGTGATCCTACTTCGCGTTTTGACCACGCGCATTCATTCGCTCGGCTGAGTTGGGATTCATTTCACAGATTATTCATGAAGCGAACCTAGACTGAAAAAATTCCATCGACCCCGTTCGACCTACAACGCTAGGCACAATAAAAACTAGGTACTACAGCACCTCTAGGACATTCCATGAAGAAGAACTTACTTGCCATTGCTCTTGGTAGCGTAATTGCGCTGACTGCTGCCCCATACTCTATCGCGGCTAACGATGCTGCTGTCCAATCTTCCGCCGATTACTCACAGATCGTCACCAAACGTCAGGTTGTCGACCAACTTCTCAACGACGCGGTACAGGCATTCAAATCCCCTGCGCGTATCTCGCATGCGGGTTTTACCGCCAAAATGCCGAGCAACATGGAGATTGTTACCGACCGCTTACTAGAAGCCTACAAACTTGAGCCATACCGTACTGACCTGCTGATTTCTGCGGCAAATGCGCAGATCTACAACAAGAATGCAGACCGCGCGATTGAACTGTTCGAACAAGCCCTTTCTGTTGCGCCAGACGATGTGGATTTGCACGCTTACTTAGCGGTATGGCAACGCTTTGAGGGCAACCAAGCGGAATCAGCGAAACACATGGCGACGCTCACGAAGCTCAATGCAGGTAAAGCCGCAGACATCCAACGCATCTTCGACACCGTAGACCGCGTACTTGCAACGCCACTAAAAGAGAAAGCCGACAAAGGCAAATTGGATGACAAAGGCGCAATCGTCACACTGGGATACGCGCTGAACCCAGATGGTTCAATGCATCAAATCTTGGTTGAGCGTTTGGAAACCACGCTAGCAATGGCGAAAGCAAACCCAGACGCGTTGATCGTGTTGACGGGCGGCGTACCGAAGAACCACAAAACCGAAGGCAAGTTAATGGCGGATTGGCTGATTGAAAAAGGCATCAGCAAAGATCGCATCATTGAAGAAAACTACGCCACCAGCACGGTAGGTAACGCCCTATTCAGCAGCTACGCATTGGCGCGTCATAACATCAAGCACGCAACCATCATAAGCTCAGCGAGCCACGTGCGCCGTGGTCAAACCTTGTTTGAAATCGCAAGCTGGCAAACTGGTCCACAAGGCATCACTTTCGACACCGTAAGCTACCCAGACAAGCCACTGAAAGACTTAGCCAAAGCCAGCGATGGCGAGCTACTTGGTATTTATCGCGATGCACTGCGTACCTACGGCATGTGGAGCTACCGCTCTTATCCGCTAGAGTCACGTTAATACACTAGAGCCAGAAAGCAAAAGAGACCGCGTTAATGCGGTCTCTCATAGAGTCATTTGAACATGATGCAGTGGTCAATCAATGCGTTTTGTAAGTTTTGTTTGTCACTCAGAACCACTAGAGCATAGATAGTATTTTTGTCACCAATTCGGTAAAGCAGCTTGAATCCATCAAAGCTAAATTGCCGGATGTCGTAAACACCGATTGTTGTCAGTTCATAACAAGGGGGATAGATAGACGGGTTATTCAAAACGTTGTGTTCAAACCTCTGCTGAACCGCAATTAATCTATCAATCACATCGTTGCGAGCGCTCCAGTTCGATAAATAGTTAATACTCTGAATAGCCGTATTTTCAAAGGTTTGCGTATAGAGAACTTTTGCTTCCATGCTCGTATCAAACTTAATCTTTGAGTGCTGCTAACATGCTCTTCATATCTTCTGATGACTTTACACGTTCATTCGCAACATCATTTTGAGCAAAGCTAACAAACTTCATTAAAGCAATGGCTTCATCACGCTTCTGACGTTCTTCATAAGACTCAACGACATAAATAGGCTTACCATTTTGCGTAATCGTCATTGGTTCATCCAGTTCAAGCTTCGCAGCATTTTTTTTTAGATAACTTACCGTTTCAGTGCTCATCAAATGACTCCTATCGGCAACCTCGCTGGTGTAACAACAAGCGAATCCAGCCGAGCTATACTGCAGGTTTGACCGAAATATTTGAATCAATAGAAAGTGCTAATCACATTCTATTTTTCGTTTAGATTTTGACCTAATCTTGCCAACTATACCTGTGCATTTCAAACAAACCAAATTAAGTTTAAATTTAGACTCCTACTTCAAATATAGAAAAAGCCTGCGTACTTGCAGGCTTTCTTGTCTTTGTGCAGTGGTTGAAACCGCTTAAATCGCTTCGCCGTTTACCGTTACTGCCACATCAATGTTGCCACGAACTGCGTTTGAATATGGGCAAACTTGGTGTGCAATGCGCGTTAGCTCTAGCGCTTGCTCTTGTGGCATGTCTAGCTCTACCGCTAGGCTCACTGTTAGTGCAAAGCCGCCGTTATCGTTCGGACCAATGCCCACTTCCGCTGTTACGGGTGCACTTTTCAGATTTACTTTACCTTCACGCGCTACGTGCAGAATCGCGTTAGAAAAACACGCTGAATAGCCTGCTGCAAAAAGCTGCTCTGGGTTAGTTGCTGCGCCTGTGCCGCCCATTTCCTTCGGGTATGACAGCTCTAGATCGAGAAGACCGTCATCTGTTTTTACTTGACCATTACGACCAGCCAAAGCGGTAGCTTGAGTTTTGTATAGAGTAGTCATGGGAGTGTCCTTCTTAATTTAAGTTGTGCACAATTTAATTGCTTGCAATCTTATATCGAAGTAAAGATCGTTTGCAACTATATTGTGCACAATTTATTTTATGACTCTCTTCCTCTATGAGCAGGTAGGCAACGCCAATGAGCCAGTGTTACACCGACAACACCATGACCAACGACGACAAACTCTTACTCGAAAACCAAGTTTGCTTCCCGCTCTACAGTGCTGCAAACGCAGTGATCCGAGCTTACCGCCCGTTGTTGGACGAGCTTGATCTGACTTATTCGCAGTACCTAGTGATGATGGTGCTGTGGGAGAAAGATGGTGCTAGCGTGAAAGAGTTGGGGTCTCAACTGCATTTGGACTCAGGCACACTCACGCCGCTGCTTAAACGCTTAGAAGCAAAAGGCTATGTAGAGCGCGGCCGAAGTGAAACCGATGAACGCGTTCGCGTACTCAATCTAACCGAGCAAGGTCGTGATCTTAAAGAACAAGCCAAGTCAGTGCCAAACGCCATGATGTGCAAAATCACCTTAGAGCTAGATGAAATGATCATGCTGAAGAAGCTGTGTGGCAAAGTGCTCGACAATCTGAGCTAACAAAATAGAAGCATTCGCTTCACCACTTCCTATTAGAAAGAGCCTGCCGAGATGCAGGCTCTTTCGATCTTAGCTAGACGATCTACTCAAAGTAATCATCGATATTCTCTATTACTAATCTGCGTTCATCTTCAATAAAACCTATCAAAGCAAACTCACTTACATCGGATTTCCCTATCAAGTGAAATAGGAAATGGCTATCAATAGGATAGTTACAAGCGATTTTCCTTAAACACACTCCGATGAGAATATACTTTCCGAAAGCAACAACAGCTCAGCTTAAAACATTCAAAGGAAAGTAAATTATGATTAATACTCAAATCAAACCATTTGCAGCTACAGCGTACAAAAACGGCGAATTCGTTGAAGTAACAGAACAAGACGTTCTAGGTAAATGGGCAGTATTCTTCTTCTACCCAGCAGACTTTACGTTTGTATGTCCAACAGAACTGGGCGACCTAGCAGACCACTACGAAGAGCTACAAAAACGTGGCGTAGAAGTTTACTCAGTATCAACTGACACACACTTCACTCACAAAGCATGGCACGACAGCTCAGACACAATCGGTAAGATTCAGTACTACATGCTTGGCGACCAAACAGGCAACATCACAAACAACTTCGGTGTGATGCGTGAAGGTCAAGGTCTTGCAGACCGTGCAACGTTCCTAATCGACCCAGAAGGTACTATCCAAGCAATGGAAATCACTGCTGAAGGTATCGGTCGTGACGCAGAAGACCTACTACGCAAAGTGAAAGCAGCTCAATACGTAGCAGCGCACCCAGGCGAAGTTTGCCCAGCTAAATGGAAAGAAGGTGAAGAGACACTAGCTCCATCACTAGACCTAGTTGGCAAAATCTAAGCCACTGAAATTTAAGTTCTAATCAGTTCCGATTTCCTTTTTCTGATTAGAACTGAATTAGAGAGCACTTCAGGTTAGATACCTTGACGACCTTCTGCCTGATTTGCTCTCTCCCCTTCAGGTTTTATCTACAGTAACCACTTTTTATTACCTATCTGAATAAGTAGGTGTGCAGTAATTGCGTAGAAAAAATCGTTTAGAACCAGGCATAGATTTTCGATAGCTAGTTCCCCTAACTACAAAATCTATAACGCAGTTATCAACGATTTTGGCTAGCAAGAATGAACAAATACTTGTTTGGCTGGTAACTATTTAATTAAGGTAGTAACAACTATGTTAGACCAAGCGATCCAACAACAACTCAAACAATATCTGGCTAATGTAAAAGAAGAAGTTCGTTTAGTGGTTAGTCTAGATGAAAGCAAAGCATCGAATGACATTTTGTCTCTAGCGAACCAAATCGCAGAGATGAGCGACCTAATCACCGTTGAACGTGACGACAACGCAAGCGCACGTAAACCAGTGATGGCAGTAACTAACCCAGCAAAAGGCACAGCACTACGCTTTGCAGGCTTGCCAATGGGTCACGAATTTACCTCTCTAGTATTGGCACTGCTTCATTCTGGCGGTCACCCAATCAAACTAGAACCAGAAGTGATTGAGCAAATCGCAGCACTAGACAAAGATCTAGACGTAGAAATCTTCATTTCACTGTCGTGTCAAAACTGTCCGGACGTGGTTCAAGCGTTCAACATGATGGCGGCGATCAACCCGAAAGTAAAAGCAACTATGATCGACGGTGGTTTGTTCCAAGATGAAGTGAAACAACGCGACATCATGGCCGTACCAAGCGTATTCGTGAACGGTGAGCTATTCGGTCAAGGCCGTATGTCTCTGACTGAAATCCTAAACAAAGTGGATGATGGCGCGAGCGAGAAAGCCGCGAAAGCACTAAGCGAAAAAGACCCATATGACGTACTTGTTGTCGGCGGTGGTCCTGGTGGTAGCGCAGCTGCTCTGTACGCCGCTCGTAAAGGTATTCGTACTGGCGTTGTTGCTAAGCGTTTTGGTGGTCAGGTCATGGACACCATGGCAATCGAGAACTTCATTTCGGTAAAACGTACTGAAGGTCCAAAACTGGCGACTGATCTTGCAGAACACCTAAAAGAATACGACGTAGATGTCGTGACTGAGCAACAAGCTGAGAAGCTAATGGGCGCAGCACACACAGAAGATGGTTTGATTCACATCCAACTTGAAAGCGGCGCAACGCTGAAGAGTAAGAGTGTCATCCTAAGCCCTGGTGCCCGCTGGCGTGAAATGAACGTTCCGGGTGAGCAAGAGTACCGCAACAAAGGGGTCGCGTACTGCCCACACTGTGACGGTCCACTGTTCAAAGGCAAGAAAACCGCAGTTATCGGTGGTGGTAACTCTGGCATCGAAGCTGCTATCGACCTTGCTGGCATCGTAGAACACGTAACGGTTCTTGAATTCGCAGACGTACTTCGCGCAGACCAAGTGCTTATCGACAAAGCGAACTCACTACCAAACGTAGACATCATCACGATGGCGCAAACAACAGAAGTAGTAGGCGACGGTACTCGCGTAACAAGCTTGAAGTACAAAGACCGCAATACAGATGAAATCAAAGAGATTGAACTGTCAGGTATCTTTGTTCAAATCGGTCTAGTACCAAACACAGAATGGCTAAAAGATTCAGAAGTAGCCCTATCTGAGCGCGGCGAAATTGAAGTCGGTAGCCGTGGCGATACTAGCCTAGAAGGTGTGTTCGCAGCTGGTGACGCAACAACCGTTCCTTACAAACAGATCATCATCGCGATGGGTGAAGGTGCAAAAGCAAGCTTAGGCGCATTTGACTACCTAATCCGTAAGCAAGGTTAATCTCCAATTTCTTGAGCACAAAGCGCACGGTGCTGTGTTTTCTTCCCCGGAAAACCAATCGGGGCACCGTGACAGCGATGAGTAACAAGAAATAAAATCAAAAAACCTAGAAGCCCAAAGACTTTGCCAGCAGGTATTAACTGCTGGCTTTTTTGGTTTTTGGGGGGAGGAGGAGGGGGAGCAAAAATACTAATTAAGTACCACTTTGTAGAAATACTTCTATTTTGTCTATTCACTCTGCTCCATACTTTTTAAAGTCATATGCACATAACAGGCGTCTGTAATGTGTATCCTTTTTATCTGTCATTTCAAGTAAGAAGCTTTCAACATCATCAAAGTGCAAATGGTCATTCCATACAGACCAAATGATGGCGTTTACTTTATTTGCTTGAGATACTTGCTCATCATCCATAATGTCTTGGATGCAAGCATGAGTAGACTCTACACTACAATTTAATGTACCAAGGTATGTTTCTAACTTCCCGACTTGTTGAACTTTTAGCACTTCAGCCTTATCAATCTCTGGGCAAATTCTATGAAAACCAAAGATCGGAAACCACTGAGAAGATGCAATCTTAATCTCGTTAATTAACTGTAATAGTTGATTATTGGCTTCATCAATAATACTGAAATAGTTACTCATCATGCCAGATGAATCTTGGTGCGTGTAAGTAATCGACTTACTAGAACCGATAGCTAAGATTTTGTCGTTATTGTTGAGTGAATCCAGATCTTCGGTGATGCTGACTTTGATACTGCCACCCGAGTATATCTCTTTAACAATGCCTTGAACTTTTCGGATATCCATCGCTGAAACCGGCAAGTTTAAGTCAGATAGTGATTTATAAATCTCTATAAAATCATCTGTTTTGACTTTATTAATTCGAATTGTTGAGAAACCCTCAAGGTCGATATCATGTTCGCAAATTTCATGTGAGCTGGAACCCTGCTCATACTCAACTAGTAAAAAGTTGTTTCTTATTCGCTCAGCGTCCTCAGAATTAGGCTCAACATAAGTAAAAATAGTCTTTAGTAGACTCTTTATGTTTTCATCGCCAATACCGTAGCCCATAAATATAATCGGGTTGTGGATAAAAATAGAGAGTAATTGAGCACGGATCAGCTCATACTTATCGTTGAATTTACTGTAGTCATCTTCAGTAATGATGACTTTAGCGGCATCTGTGTGACACCCATGAATCTTATAAACTGACCCGTACGGATTACTTAGTAAGATATCGTTACCAACTAACGGTTGAAAGTCGAAAACATCTTCCACGAGCCTGTCATAGTTAGTTGTTATTACTGACCCAATATTTTTACGGATCTTCTTTAGTTCAGCGATCTCTTCAGTCATTGCTTCGCGGTAATCCAGCTCACTTAACAGTTGTGAGATATAGATTTTAAAGCGGCTTAAGTTGTTCTCTTTCTCCATCTCCTCATAGAAGATGTCATTAACAACTTTGAATCTGCCGTTACGATCCTCGCTTAAAGACCGATTGAACGCATCTTCCAGTTTTGTTGCAACCTTTGTGAAATCATACTTACCATCAACTTGGCATTGCGATTTTATATCTAGATAAAACTCAGCATTACCAGTTAGCTCCGTAGCGATCTTTTTGAGTAAGCCATCCCATGTATATGAGTTGTTTAAGTATCGAAGGCTAACGCCAGCACCGATGAATAAAACCGGATGATTTCGATATTGACTTATGAATTCACGTATATCCACGTTACCCTCTGAAATATAGATAGAACTAGCAGTAGATTAATACTTAATAACATAGATGCATAGCACTTATTGGAATATAGGTTGGAGCTAATATGTGGATGAGATGACCACATCAATTCAAACTCAACTTCAAAATCCCCCCTTGTATCAAACTCCGAAGCTCTCAACACAACGAGTTCAAAGGGGAGGAATGGGTCCTGTATTCGCGGATAATTCAATTCACACTGTCAGCATCACAACGCGCTGAAAATAGATTCTGAATACTCGCTTAGGCTCCTTCAGAATGACGATTGGAGAACAATGAACTCACCGCAATAAAGAGCAGCCCTCCCCCTTGATAACCACATCCAAAAGCTTGGCAAACCATGTCGAGAAAAGGGGGGAGTTGGAGGGGGTTGCAAGCACGTAGCCCAACACTCGGCTTCAAACCACCAACCCCACCTAACCTCCCCTTGTATCAAACTCCGAAGCTCTCAAAGCAACGAGCTCAAAGGGGAGGAACTGGGTCTGAACTCGCGGATAATTCAATTCACACGGTTAACATCACGACGCGCTGGAAGTAGATTCTGAATACTCGCTTAGGCTCCTTCAGAATGACGTTGTGAAAGCCTGAGTTCACAGCAGCAAAAAATGCCCTCCCCCTTGATAGCCGCATTCAAATGCTTGGCAAACCAAGTCGAGAAAAGGGGGAGTTGGAGGGGGTTGCAAGCACATAACCCAGCATTCAGCATCAAAGCACCAACCCCACCTAACCTCCCCTTCTATAAAGCTTCAAGAAGCTCATATAAAAAATTCCAAAAAATCCCTTTACCTAAACTTAACCTGAGGTTTTAGCATGTTCATCGTTGGCTAGAAAATGACAAAAAGGAGCACACCATGATCCAGCTAGAACACGTGAACTTAGTGGTAAAAGACATCCCTGAAATGCTGAAGTTTTACCAAGCGGCCTTTCCGCATTGGTATGTGCGTGATGAGGGGGAAGGAACATGGAGCGGCAAACACAGAAACTGGCTGCACTTTGGCGATGAGTACCAATACATTGCGTTGAGTGACCACGGCGAAGGCAACAATCGCGATTTAGATGGTCATCAAGTTGGGTTGGCGCATTTCGCTTATGTGACCAACAACGTTGACGCTGTGATGAAAAGACTGGTTGAAGCGGGCTACCCAATCGCCCAATCCGGCGCGGATGAGCCATACCGAAAGAACGTCTATTTTGTTGACCCTGCCGGTTTTGAAATCGAGTTTGTAGAATACCTGACGGATGACCCAAAATTGCGTAACTCGACGAATTAAGAGCTTAACCTTTATCTCTCTTTTATCAAGAAAGAGCAGCGTCTTAGATACCCAAAAGCCCCTAACTTTTCAGCTAGGGGCTTTGAACATTTTACCTTGAGCGAGTGATTAGCTAGCGGCTAATTCAGGCTTCGCTGCCTTATTGCTTTTTGACTTCATCCAAACGATGACGGCCGCAAGCACTAAGATTGGTACCAGTGGGTCAATGAGCGTGCCACCCTTACCAAAGACTAGGTTTAGCGCCATGATGATCGATGCACCAATCGCCCACGCCACTGTTGACGATACTGACCAGATTTTAATTTGGTCTGCCAACTCTGTAATACCTAGGGTACGGTTGATGATGTGGAAGTAAGAGTCATTAAGGTGTGAGAAACCAACCGGGCCAACCGCACACGCCAATGCCACGAATACAGGATCCAGACCTAATGTTTCGACTAGAGGTAACGTCATTGTCGCAGCAACCATCATCGATGCTGTAGCCGAGCCTTGAATCAATCGAAGCATAGACGCGATAGCCAATGGCACAAGTAGTGGTGGGATACCGCTGCTAGCGATAGCTTCTGCCACTTGTGGACCAGCGCCAGACGCTTTAAGTACGGCGCCCATTGCGCCACCACAGCCCGTTACCACTAAGATAAGACCTGTTGTTGATAGCGCATCATCCATCGAGCCAACCATGTCTTTACGTTCGATATTGCGAGTAAGACCGTACAACGCCATTAATACACCAAGGCCTACAGCAACAACTGGGTTACCAAGCAGCGACAGCGCTGCATGAAGGAATGTGTCTCCTGAACCAACTAAAGTGTTGATAAGGATAAGTGCAATCGGAACAAGAATTGGACCAAAAGAAAGGAAGTTACTTGGCAGCTCTTTGTCGTCCGTTGCTTCTACTTTTTCTAAGTTTGCCCAATCCGCTTGGTTAGTGATCCAACCATCACCATTTGGTACGCGGTAGTATTCATTACCCACACGGCGGATGTAAATCATCGATAGCAGCATCATAGGTACAGACACCATTAGCCCCCACAGCATGTACTCACCTAGGTCGACACCAAGAATACCGGCTACCGCAACAGGGCCCGGTGTTGGCGGCACAAGTGCGTGAGTGATAAGCAGACCAAGTGCGAGCGTCACACCAAGACCAACGGCAGATTTACCCGTATCTCGTGAAATTGCGCGAACAAGAGAGTGCAAAATGATGTACGCAGAGTCACAAAAAACTGGAATTGCCACCAGCACACCAGTGAACCCAAGTGCTAGATCTTCACGGCCTTTACCACAGATCTTAACGAAGGTTTTCGCCATACGAACCGCCGCACCAGAGCGCTCAAAACACGCACCCATGATGACACCGAAGGCAATGATCAAACCGATACCGCCTAGCACGCCGCCGAAGCCTGCTTTAATTGCATCAATGAGCTCTGTTGGCGCCATGCCTGCAAATAGACCCATGATGATGCTCGCAATAACCATTGCCAATGCGACTGGAATACGTGTTTTTATGATCATTCCCATCATGGCAAGAATACCGATGACAATGCCGATTAATGCTCCATCCATTTTTATGTTCCTTTTGTTTCTGACTCTGTAGGGTGCGTGCAGCTAGGCGATGAGCTCTCATCACCTAGTACACGTTGTTGCGCAAGCAACTGAAATTGTTATAAGTATTTTTATTAGAGGTAAGGGTGAACCCAACCAAGACCTTCTTCTGTGCTGTGTCTTGGATTGTATTCGCAGCCGATCCAGCCTTGATAACCTGAGTCATCCAACACGTTGAACAGGTGTGGGTAGTTCAACTCACCTTCTGACGGTTCGTGTCTTTCAGGCACTGAGGCGATTTGAATGTGGCCGGTGTAAGGAGCGACTTCACGGATTAATGTGCTTAAGTCGCCATCCATAATTTGAGCGTGGTAAAGGTCGAGTTGCAGTTTGACGTTTGGACGATCCACTTGCTTAATCAGCTCGACCGCTTCGCGTTGATGGGCGACAAAGTAGTTCGGCACGTCGCGATTGTTGAGTGGCTCAATCATCAGCTCAACACCTTGCTCGGCAAACTTATCCGCTGCATAACGAATGTTTGAGATGAAGGTTTCAATATGCTGATCACGAGTGAAGCGTGAATCAACAATGCCAGACATAGCATGAACCTTTTTACACTTCAGTGCCTTGGCGTACATCAGTGCAGTCTCAACGCTCGCCTTAAACTCATCCTCACGGCCCGGAATCGCGGCGAAGCCACGTTCGCCAGCATCCCAATCACCCGGAGGCATATTGAAAAGCGCTTGTTCAAATCCGAACTGTTCCATCTTGTTGGCCAGCTCTTGCGCCTCGAATGCGTATGGGAAGAGGTACTCTACCGCTTTGAATCCCGCTTTATGCGCTTTCTCAAAACGCTCTAAAAACGGCACTTCTGTGAATAACATGGTTAGGTTTGCTGCGAACTTAGCCATTATTTACCTCTCCCTTTTAGGTCTTGAACCTCGGCATCCGTTAGGTAACGAATGTTGCTGTCTTTAAGAATGAACGCCAATTTTGCGGTTTCTTCCAGCTCTTCAGCGTTGTCTACTGCATCTTCAAAGTCTGTGCCTGTAATGACCGGACCATGGTTAGCCAGTAAGAAAGCGCGATAGTCACCAGCACGTTGTGCGAGTTCTTCTGCGATTTGTGGATCCCCCGGACGCAGGTAAGGGATCACTGGTAGCTCACCAATACGCATCACAAAGTAAGGTGTGAATGCTTTGATGGCATTGGCGCGGTCTAACTCTTCAAGGCAAGACAACGCCGTTAGGTACGTTGAATGCAAGTGCACGATGGCATTGCATTGCGAATTATTGCGGTAAATGGCTAAGTGAAATGCCACTTCTTTCGACGGTTTTTTACCCGAAATATGGTTGCCATCGATATCCACCACAGACAGCTCCTCTGCCACCAAGCGCCCAAACGAGGAACCCGTCGGCGTTGCCAAAAAATGGCCATTCGGTAATTTCACAGACAAGTTACCAGCACCGCCCGTCGCGTAGCCGCGCTCAAACATAGAGCGAGCCATGGTCACCATTTGATCTCGCAGTTGCTGCTCTGTCATTAAGTCTTTATTCATCACAACTCCTGTTATTCAAAAAGCGACTGAGCTTTGGCAAAGAAATGCTCATCACCAAAGTTGCCAGATTTCAGTGCCAGTGAAAGTTCGCCATCAACGGATTTCACCCAAGGCACGCCCGGCGCAATTTGAGGGCCGATATGGAACCCTGTTACCGCGAGGCTTTGCGTAACAACGCCAGATGTTTCACCACCAGCAACGATGAAGTTCTTCACACCGTGTTGCTGCAGTTTGATAGCCAATTTACTGAAGAATTGCTCTACGGCATGGCTTGAGGCTTGTGCGCCAAACTCTTCTTGAATAGCTTTTAGAGCCGTTGCCTCTGCGGTTGCGTAAACTAGCGGAGCAAATTCACTGTCGATATTGGTCATCACCCAATCAAACACGTGATTTGAGTACGCTTCATCGGTAAGGCAGGCTTTCACATCAATCGCGAAGTGCGGTGCTTGTTGTTTGTAAACGGCGACTTGTTGATTGGTCATCACAGAGCATGAGCCAGAGAACACCACCGTCGGCGCCGTGGTTGGGTTGCCCGCTTTCTTAGCATCACTTTGATCGGCCAGATGTTCTGCCCAGTTCTTAGCAATCCCCGCCGCTAGACCAGAACCACCGGTAACCAGCTTAAGAGATTTCGCTGCCTGACCGAGCGTCACTAGATGATCGGCATTGAATGCATCAACAACGGCATAACGAACACCTTGTTGTTTAAGGGATTCAAATCGCTCAGACACCGCTTGGGAGCCTTGCTCAATCACTTGGAAGTTCACCAAACCAGATGAGCCTTGTGACTGCGCATCCATCATGCGAATCAAGCTAGAATCTGTCATTGGCGTCACTGGGTGGTTACGCATACCAGAATCACTGAGCAGGTCTTGGAAAACAAACAGGTGACCGTTGTAAACCGTGCGGCCATTAACCGGTAATGCAGGGCAAACAATGGTGAAATCTTCATTTAACTCGGCAAGCAACGCATCAGTAACAGGGCCAATATTACCTTCAGCTGTGCTGTCGAAGGTTGAACAGTATTTGAAATAGAACTGCTGACAGCCATTGTCTTGCAGCCATTTCAACGCAGCCACCGATTCGTTGATTGCTTCATCGACAGGGCAAGAGCGAGACTTAAGACTGATCACAACCGCGTCGGCATTGATATCAACCTGTTGCTTCGGAATGCCGTTGAGCTGCACGGTGCGCATGCCATTTTCTACAAGGAATCCGGCAATATCAGTCGCGCCAGTAAAGTCGTCTGCAATAACACCTAATAACATAATTACTTCTCCACTTTACTTGCGCTTATTTGTCTTTGCTTTCCACACCAGGAAGCTCAATGCCGTTAAAGATTTTGATAACGGCACTATCGTCTTCCTGACCAAAACCAGCATTGCTTGCGCTTACAAACATGTTTAGAGCGGCACTGGAAAGTGGTAGAGGGAATTTCAGATCTTTCGCGGTATCTGACACAAGGTTTAGGTCTTTAACGAAGATATCGACCATTGATTTCGGCGAGTAGTCACCGTCGACGACATGCTTCATGCGGTTCTCAAACATCCAAGAATTACCCGCGGCATTGGTCACCACGTCGTACATCAAATCCAATGGAATGTTTGCACGAGCGGCAAGCGCCATCGCTTCTGCACCTGCTGCAATGTGAACACCCGCAAGCAGTTGGTGAATGATTTTCACTGTCGCACCAAGGCCTACAGCTTCACCAATGTTGTATACCTTGGCAGCTGTTGCGCTCAATACAGGCTCCAGCGCATCAAAGGTGCTTTGTGCACCCGACGCCATAATAGTCATCTCGCCAGCTTCTGCTTTTGCTGCGCCGCCAGATACCGGAGCATCAAGCATCACAAGGTCGTGCTCAGCCAATTTGGCTTCAATTTGCTTGGCGTCTTCTGCCGAGATAGTTGCTGATACCATGACAGGCGTATTGGGCTTGAGCGCAGCCGCAAGGCCTGTTTTGAACAATACGGTGTTAACTTGCGCCGCATTCACAACCAAAACCAACACAAAATCAAGTTGATCGGCAAACTCGACTGCATTGGTAGAAACGGCTTTCGCGCCAAATGCACCCAGCTCTTCTAAAGCATTAGGATTCAGGTCAAAACCATATACATCAAGGCCTGCACGCACACATGACTTCGCCGCGCCCATTCCCATAGAGCCTAAACCGATAACACCGACAGATTGAACTTCGCTCATAACAACAACACCTTCTTGGTAAATTGAATTTTGTTAATTCTTGTTTAGTTGGTGTGATTATATGTGAAGCACAAACCCAAGACTTCGCTTTGAATCACATTTTTTCACACAAATTAACAACACTGTGATATTTACCCCTTTATGGGCAGAGATAACCTGATCAGTTAACACAAGGGAGGGCAAGGCTTATTAGGTTGAGAACATATATTCACAGATATTCACAAAAAGCGAAAAGGTTGGTAGGATACTGAAAAACAAGAATATAGAAGTGAAATCATGATCCCAGCAGAACGTCAAAGAACCATCTTGTCCCTGTTATCACACCAAGAAGTGTTAAGCATTTCAGATTTAACCGACCACCTTGGCGTATCACATATGACCATTCGCCGTGACATCGTGAAACTGGAATCCTCAGGTAAAGTCGTTTCTGTTTCTGGTGGAGTGCAACTGGCTCAGGCTTTACATTCTGAGCTTTCCCATGACGCTAAAGTCGAGCAACAAGCGGATGAGAAGGTTCAAATCGGCAAACTTGCAGCCACGTTAATTGGCAAAGACGCTACGATTTACTTGGATGCGGGAACTACTTCTCTAGAGATCGCCCATCAAATAGCGGATCGTGACGATCTATTAGTGATCACCAATGACTTTTCTATCGCCGCTTTCCTAATGACGCACAGTCAATGTGAGCTTTACCATACAGGGGGCAAAATTGATCGGGAGAACCAATCCACAGTTGGTGGAAAAGTCGCAGAGTTCTTGAACGGATTGAACATTGATATTGCCTTTATCTCGACGTCTTCTTGGAGCTTAAAAGGCTTATCTACGCCAAACGAAAACAAAGTCCTTGTGAAAAAGGCCATCGTCAAAGCGGCACAAACCAACTACCTTGTTTCTGACTCCACCAAATACGGCCAAATTGCCAGCTTTCATGCATTAAATATCGAGCAATTAGACGGCATCATTACCGATTTCAATCTGTCTGACGTAGTAACACAAGAGCTGATAGACAAAGGCTTAAGTATTATCAAAGAAGCGCATCAGTAAGCCTTAAATACAAGAAATGATAGGGCCTATCAGATTTAGGTAGGCTCCATCGACCTACCCAACACACACCATAAACCATGCTCAATTAGAGCTCATCCACAGTTCATTTCATAAGTCGTTACACAACTCGGGGCTTTAAGGCTTTACATCTGGCGCAAGGAGTAGAACACTTCCCCCAAAGTAAAATTCAGCCGACATAGTAGAGTCAGTAAAGTTATGAGTAACACCACGGCGAAAAAGTCGAATCCATTATTCGAGATCCTGTTTAACGTCATCATTCCTTCATTCATTTTGATGAAGTTCAGTGGTGAAGAGCACCTAGGTACAGCATTGGCACTGGTTGTCGCTTTGATGTTCCCTTTGGTGTACGGCGGCATGGATCTTATCCGCAACAAGAAGTTTAACTTCATCTCGGCACTGGGCTTTATCAGCGTGCTATTAACCGGCGGTATCGGTTTGTTAGAACTAGACACGCGCTGGTTGGCATTGAAAGAAGCCTTAATCCCAGGTTTGATTGGTCTTGCTGTGTTGGGCTCAACCTTCACTCGCTACCCGCTTATGCAGAAGATGCTGTTGAATGACACGATTTTGAACCTACCGCTGATTAACGAGCGTTTGGTACAAAACGGAAAAACTCAAGCGTTCGAGCGCTGCTTGATGTCTTCAAACTACCTGTTCGCCAGCACATTCGCATTCTCATCAGCAATGAACTATTTCTTAGCAACGTGGATTGTAACCAGCCCAGCAGGTACAGCAGCGTTCAATGAAGAGTTGGGTAAACTAACGCTGTACAGCTACCCAATGATTGCGATCCCGAGCATGTTGATGATGTTTGGTATTTTCTACTACATCTGGCGCCAAGTTCGCGCAATGACATCGCTAGAGACTGAGCAGATTTTTCATACCAAATAATGCTCGTTCCGCCTTGATAGGTAAAGTGAGATAAAAAGAACCCCGATAGTTGATCACCAATTATCGGGGTTTTGTTTTTTTGGAGTGATTTAGTTAAGCGTGATTAGAAGCTGTAAGCCACAGACGCTTTAAAGTTACGACCCACTTCGTAGCTGGTGTATTTCACTGAACCCCAAGAGATACCAAAACCTGTGTGCTCTGAGTATAGCTTGTTGAACACGTTGTCGACCGCTAGGTTAACTGACAGGTCTTTCGCAAAGTCTGGTACGTACACTGCCCATAGGTTATGCGTTGCGAAACCAGGGCGTTCAACTTTCTCGCCATCTTCGTCTGTGTAGTCGTTACCCGGAACGAAGCGTGAATCCCAACCGAACACCACTTCACTGGTTACGTCGTACTTAAAGCCCGCCTTGATATTGTGAATACCCGTCTTGTTCATGTGGCTCGTCTTGCCGCTTTCTAGACTGGTTTGCTCACCATCAGAGTATGAGTGGTTTGCGTACAGGTCAAAATCTTCAATGCTGTAAGTAAATACGGTTTCTACACCCCAAACTTCTACATCATTTTGGTTAGCCAAGGTTCTGTTGTTCTTGGTCGGGTGCATTTGGTTATCCAGATCGTACTGGTATGCAGTGAAGCCAAGAATCGCATTATCCGCCACTAGCAAACCAGACATGTCGTAATCGAAACCCGCTTCGTAGTTGTTACCTGTCATGGCTTTGGTGTCTGCCTGAGTTACGTCAGCCGCCGCTTTCATAGTCAGTGTTTCAGGTAGTGAAGCGCCTTTGAATAGACGACCGTAACCAACACGCAGTCTTAGGTTATCTGTAGTTTGGTATTCACCTTGGAACTTAGGTGACAGCTGGTCGTATTTACCTTTAAATACACCACCCAGCTCATGTACGTCATAACGAAGACCGGTCACAAAACGGAAGTCATTAATTTCGAATGCGTCTTGAGCGTAGATTCCGTAAGCCGTTACTGTACCGCCGTCGATGTCGTAGTTCTTCGTCTCACCGAGTTTCGAACCCGACGTGTAATGACCAAGGCCAGAATCAACCCACTGCTCTGATTTGTAACCCTCGAAACCATAAGTCAACTCATGCTCGCCAACCCAAGAGATGTTGCGGATATCACCACCAATTGTCGTCACGTTGTACTCACGAGAAGGAATTGATAGGTCACCGTCTTTGGTGAATTCCCAAGCGCCATTCACTTGGTTCCAATCACCATACTCTTCAGTTAGCGCATCGCGATCCATGTACTGACGGTTGTAGTATAGGTTCGTCTTTAGGTTCACCAAGTCACTGCCATTGTCATAGCGATGCATGAACGTCACAGTATCTCGGTTAATCGAGTGGTAGTTGTGCTCATCATGTGCATACAGTGCACCCGCTTTCTCACCCGATAGCTGACGTTTACCACCGTCTTGGTACGTGTCGTAAGACAGTTTGAACTCGTTCGCGTCGTTTGGTACGAACACCACTTTCACCAAGCCAGACTTCAGCTTACCTTGCTTAGAAGTCACATCATCTTTACCCGGAATGTACAACTCACCGTCATCTGAGTAGTTCGCAATACCCATCAGTTGGAGCTCATCGTTCAGTTTCGCGTAAACCGCAACGTTCGTCGTGAAGCGTTCGTAAGCCGTTTGATACCCCGTTTTAACGCGAGCACCGATGCTTTCGTCTTCTGCAAGGAGGTCACTGGGATCTTTCGTTTCGTAGCTGAATGAGCCGTTAATTGCGCCCGCTCCCGACAGTACAGAGTTACCGCCTAGGGTGATTTCAGCAGATTTAAGCATGGCTGGGTCAAAGGTCTGATCGCCAGAGTGGTGGAATAACTGACCTTCTTGGCGTGCGCCGTCAATGGTGACAACCGAGTATTTGTCTTCCATACCGCGAATGTAAACCTTACGCGAGTAACGTGCGTTACCGTCAACCGTTACACTCGGCATGGTGTTCAGTATGTCTTTAATATCAGACGCTTGTTTTTGTTCTAATGTCTCTGAGTTGATTTCAGTTTGAACAAGTTGATCAAGAGCAGAACCGACAACGACGATGTTTTCGTCAGAAGCGTGAGCAGCAAAAGAGGCAATCGCAAAGGTGATGGCTGCGGAAAGTGACTTCAGTTTCATAATACTACTTATATTTTATAAACAATAACGAGGGAGCGCAGCATAATACATGAGCTTAATGATAATTAATCTCATTTACATTCTTTACGTTAATGAGCGATTTATTTTTAATCAGATCGAGCACATCACCACCAAATAATCCACATTTAGGAAGAAGGTTGGGATGAGGTATGAAAGGTATTTCGCGCAAGGTCGAGCACTTAACTCACTCGTTTGTTCAATCTTGCCGAAGCAATGTTAGACTCAATACGATGCTTTCAAAATGTGGAAATACGATGTCATCTCGCCCAAAGACCTTCTATGAACAAGAAATTGACCGCGTATACCGCGAGATGCCGTTGAGCCCAAAGCAGTTTCTCCTGATCAGACAATCCAAAGCGTTTATGGAAAAGCATTACTCGGAAAACATCGAATTAAACGACTTAGCCAAAGCCGCCTTTATGTCGCGCTTCCACTATGTACGGATTTTCAAACAGATGTATGGCGTGACGCCACGAAACTATTTGAGAGATATGCGGATTAAGAAAGCCAAAGCGCTACTCAAGGAAGGTAACTCGATCACGGATACTTGTTTTCAGGTTGGCTATGAGAGCTTAACCACATTTTCGAGTGTCTTTAGAAAGAGCACAGGTTACTCACCCAAAGCGTTTCAAAAAATGCAGAAAAGCAATCTAGAATAAGTTTTTGAGCCTCACTTTCAGTATCTTTTCCTCATCCAAACCCAGCAAAGGTAAATACCCGTGATCAGAATTTCCCTAACCAGCGTACCTGTGGACGATCAGGACAAAGCCCTCGATTTCTACACCAATGTTCTTGGCTTCATCAAAAAAACCGAAGTACCTATCGGTGAACATAAATGGTTAACAGTGGTTTCTCCGATTGAACAATCTGGGGTTGAATTGTTGTTAGAACCGATGGCGTTTGGACCAGCAAAAGTGTACCAAAATGCTCTCAAAGAAGCGGGGATTCCTTGGACTTCCTTTGCGGTCGATGATCTGCAGAAAGAATACGTGAGACTCTCTGAACTCGGCGTGGCTTTCTCTATAGAGCCAAGAGAAGCTGGCCCTGTAATGATTGCCGTACTCGATGATACCTGTGGGAATTACATTCAACTTATGCAGGAATTATAACGGCTTAAATTCGCGCCGTTTTTTAACAGAGAAGCCAAGCTCAACATCGTTTGACCTTGGCTTTTGTTGTTTAAATAAACCTTACTGAAAAAGTGTGATTCGGCTAAGCAAATATATGAATGTGATCGTGTATTCGATACTCAACTCGATTAGCATGCAATTTTTAACATCATGTTACATTTATAAAACTTATGTTTGGATTAAAACGAATCAAAGCCGACAATGAGGCGCTAAAGCAAGAGTTAGCAGACCTCAAACAAAAGTACCAAACTGACGTTGCTGCTCTGGAAAATCAGCTCCAAGAGACGCAACAACTTGTTCGCTCCGCTCAGCAAGAACACCACAATAGCGATGAGTTGATGTCGAGCAGTTTGAAAGGTGGAGACATGCTCCAAACCATTCGAACTGAGATGGTGGAGAGTGCGCAATCTATGGCGCACGAGAACCAAGAACTGCAACAACTAGATGAGATGTTTAAGCAAACACACCAAGCTCTCGCTCGTCTGGACAACCGAGCAGTGAAGATCAGTACTCAAGCTTCTCAAAGCATTGAATCAGTTCAAATATTAGATAAAACCGCCACTTCTATTTCCCTCCTAGTATCTACTATTCAAGAAATTTCTGACCAAACCAACTTGCTTGCTCTAAATGCCGCTATTGAGGCCGCACGAGCCGGTGAAGCAGGACGCGGATTTGCGGTGGTAGCCGACGAGGTAAGAAACCTTGCGGGCAAAGCGAGTGAAGCCAGTGAACAGATTGACTCGCTTGTGAATCAAGTACTCACGCAAGTAAATGCAATTAAAAGCTCGATTGATGAAAACCAAACGTGTGCAGAAGAAGTTTCAGCATCTTCAGCACAGATTGGCTCTATCGTGAACGAAGTCGTCGTGAAATCAGAGCACATGCAGCAAGTGATCCATATTGCTTCCACACGCGCTTTCTTGGATACCGTCAAGCTCGACCACGCAATTTGGAAGAACAACATCTATCGCTTACTGCAAAAAGGCTCGTTTGGAGAAACCGTTAATAGCCATTCAGAATGCAGGCTAGGCCAATGGTACTATCGAGGTGACGGTAAAGCGTATAGCCACCTAAGAAGCTATGCGTTACTTGAAGAACCACATAAAGGCGTGCATGACAGCGGACGTGAAGCGATGAGCCAAGCCAAATCAGGCAACATGGCTGGCATGGTGACCGCCATTAACGCCATGGAAGACGCCAGCGAACAAGTAGTCGTTCAGGTAGACCGCTTGATGGATGAGATTATCACGAGTTAATTACAGTGCTTGTTCCTCCTCCCTTCTCATCGAATGAATGAAGGGAGGAAGTTGGCCTTACCTTCCCTATCATCCCCTATTCATTCTTTGGCAATTTCGTCTCAAGCCATTCAATAAATGCAGCATTCTTTGGTCTGTGTTGTTGCCCGTTTAGACAGATCAAATCGTAGCCTCGATCTGCACTTACGCGCTCAAAAGGTGCCACTAGTTCACCGTTTTCTAAGCTGCTTTTCACTAAAGATTCACGGGCTATCCCTAACCCCATTCCGTTCTTAGCCGCTGTCATTGCCATATCGGCGTGATTAAACAAGTACGTTCTGTCCATCACGTTAAGTGTGTTGAGTAGCGGGTTAGATTGCTTATCCAGCCACATCGCCCATTCTTGATTGGGTTCACTCGCCTCTAATGATTCAGAGCAATGAATAAAAGTCACGCTGGCCAGCTGCTCAAGCAATGGTGCTGACCCAGTAAAATGGTCGTTAAAGTATTTGGGGCTACAAACCGGCAATAGCACTTCATCAAATAAACGCTGATGGTAAAACCCCGGATGTTCGCTATCGCTGTAGTAAATTGCGATATCGACGGGCTCATGCTGAAAGTCCAAACGGCTCGCTTTCACCCTCAGTTTTATATTGAGATGCGGATACAAACGTTGGAAATCTGGCAACCTTGGCAAAAGCCAACTCTGGGCGAACGTCGGCGCTGCTCCGATATATAACTCACCGCGCAGTTCATTGAACTTGATGTCTTCGAGCTCAGAGAAAATAACGTCGAACGATTGGTTTAATGCATGCAGTAATCGCTCACCCTCTTTGGTCAGTTCTAGCCGTCTCGTCATGCGCACAAACAAACTGAAACCCAGTTGCTCTTCTAATGATTTGATTCGCTGGCTCACCGCCCCTTGGGTAATGAAGAGCTCTTCCGCTGCTTTGGTAAAGCTAAGAAACTTACCTGCAATCGCAAAAGTATACATATTGGAGAGCATCTGCTGCTTTCTGTCCATTACTCGACCTTCTATAAATTAGCTGTACTAATCCATAGCAAGATTTGTTTGGTTTGTGAAGCTCATCAGGATGATTTTTAATCAAACTGTCTTATCCATAACGAGAACATCACGATGAAAAAGAATCTTAAAATTACCATCATTGGCGCAGGCTCTAGCTACACACCAGAGCTGATCGAAGGTCTGATCAAACGCAATAATGAACTGCCAATCGGCGAACTGTGGTTGGTTGATATTGAAGATGGTGCAGAGAAAGTCAGCATCATTGGCGACTTAACACGTCGCATGTTGGCTAAAAACGACATGTCGCATATTGATGTGCACGTCACTTTGGATCGTAAACCTGCTTTGAAAGACGCAGACTTTGTTTGTTCTCAATTTCGCGCTGGCTGCTTGGAAGGTCGAATCCGTGATGAACGTATCTCACTGAAGTACGGCATGATCGGTCAGGAGACCAACGGGTTAGGCGGTTTTGCCAATGCTTGTCGCACCATTCCTATCGCGCTGGAAATCTGTAAAGAGATGGAAGTGTTGTGTCCAGATGCTTGGTTGCTAAACTTTACCAACCCATCAGGCATGGTGACTGAAGCTATTCTCAAACACACCAAAGTGAAAGCGGTCGGTTTATGTAACGTGCCAGTGATCATGCAAAAAGGCATCGCCCAAATGCTAGGTGCTAACGAGCAAGAATTTGTACTGCAAGTTGCGGGTTTGAACCACTTTATCTGGGCACGCCAGATCCTGCACGAAGGTCGTGACAAACTGCAAGAAGTGGTCGAAGAGATCCTATCCGGCAACGATCCTTTGGTGCCGCAAAATATTCCTCCATTCGACTGGCCACAAGAGTTGCTGCGTAATATGGGGATGATCCCGTGTGCTTACCTGCGCTATTACTACACCAGCGAAGACATCATGAGCCAAGAGATTGAAGAAGCGAACGGCGAAGGTACTCGCGGTGAGGTGGTCAAAGCCATGGAGAAACGACTGTTCGATATCTACCGCAATCCAGAGCTCAACGAAAAACCAAAAGAGCTCGAAAAGCGTGGGGGTCAATACTACTCAGAAGCTGCCTGCGAGCTGATGAGCTCTATCTACAACGATAAGCGCACCATCATGCACGTAAACACCCGTAACAACGGTGCCATTGCAGGTTTACCTGACGATTGCGCGGTGGAAGTCAGCTGCATGATCACAAAATCGGGACCTGTGGCTTTAAACGTCGCGCCATTCCCAAGCGATACGCTGCGCTTGATCCAATTGATGAAAGACTTTGAATCACTAACGGTAGAAGCGGCTGTCACAGGCGACCGCAATGCCGCGCATCGAGCATTGATTTTGAACCCGCTCGTGACCACTGGGACGATTCTAGAAAAGGCTCTAGAAGAGACGATTGAAGCTAACCTCGACTACATGCCACAGTTCCGTTAATCCAAACAAAAACGCAAAAGGGATGGTGAATGCCA
This sequence comes from Vibrio sp. MOR3, assembly GCF_001557775.1. NCBI lineage: Bacteria > Pseudomonadati > Pseudomonadota > Gammaproteobacteria > Vibrionales > Vibrionaceae > Vibrio > Vibrio sp. MOR3. Next base: position 116,324 of record NZ_LNRD01000004.1, read on the forward strand.
TCCCTTTTTTATTCTTCAATATACCCAACAACCTCAAGGAGCTTGAATACAGTTACGACATGGTCAGAATGATTTTGCCTTGCAGCGTGACCGACTCATCTTCTATCAGCTCGAAGGCGCGTTGGAACTGTTCTAACGGAAGGTTGCAACCCACATCGAGTTGTATCTTGTGTTCCATAAAGTGTTCTAACATCTCAGCAAAGACTTGTTTTCGAACGGTCTTACCAACTGACTCTTCCCAATAGCGCAAAAAGAAGGTACTGAAGTCGATATTGTTCTGCTTCATACAAGCGAAGAAAGCTGGCTCATAAGGGGTGAGAGAAAGCGTTCCGTAATTAATATACGTTCCCGAATCACGCACAACTTGGATTAGTTCGGTGCCAAACTTGCCGCCAATGGCATCGAATACGAAATTGGGTTGCGGCAACTCTCGGGCATCAATTTGAGATTGCAGATCTTGCTTGCTATCTAACACTGCAATGGCGTCGTATGGATAACGCTCTGGCGCGGAGCTTATCGCAATTAAAGTAAATCCAAGTGAGTGAGACAACTGAGCGAAGATCTTACCAATCGCAGAATTGCCCGCGTTGATGATCACCACGTCATCTTTACCTAACTTGGCAACGTGAGTGGTGATCACCCAAGCCGTCAGGGCATTGATATACAACTGGCAAGCATAGCCGCTCTCAAGTTCTTCCGGCACTGCAAAGACATTCTCCGCAGGCGCATCGACATAGCTTTGCCAAGCCCCACTCTGTGCCACCAGCACCTTTTGCCCGATGTGAAATTCGGTTTGATGCGGATCGTTTATCTCAACCACACGCCCTACCGCTTCAAACCCTGGCACTCGCGGCGGTACATGGGTACGACGATACTGCCCTACTCCCTGAATCGACAATCGGTCACTTGGATTGATGTTCGTGGCTTCGATTTGCACGCGAACTTTACCCAAAGCGAGTGGCTCTAGCTCAACATGCTCCAACACCAACGATTCACTTGGCGAACCAAAGCTCAGTTGATTAACGCGAGTGTTTGTCTTATGCGAGTTGGTCTTGGTTAAGCTCATTGGATACCACAGGATTGTTACAGGGAATATGGCGCGCCATAGGGAAACGGGTATATAACGTTTTCTCGGCGCGCACGTCAAATTAGATAAGAGCTTAAACGGGCTGACTCAGCATAAACACCACTACTAACGCTAGGCTGCTGCCCATGCATCGGTTTACCCACACTACCTTTTGTGGTGACTGAATAAAACGGTTTAATACGGTGCCAAAGTACGCCCACGCAAACATCCCCAGCACACCGGTTCCCACCATCACGCTAATGATGATCACCACTTGAGTTAGGTAATCATTGTTTGGCGAGATAAATTGAGAGAACACCGTCAGTGACGCAACCCAACTTTTTGGATTAAGGATTTGCACCCAAACGCCAGATAAAAAGCCGGACTTTTTCGCATTCGAATCATTATCGAGTTCCATTGTGGCAATCGACCATGCGAGATACAGCAGGTACGCCGCACCAATCCACTTTAACGCCGTGTACAAATCTGGGTAAAGGGTAAACAAACTGACAAGCCCCACACTTGCCCCAACCAACATGATGATCACCCCGACTGCATTGCCCAATACAAATGGCACGGTCGCAGAAAAACCATATCGGCTAGAAATACCTAACAGCGCGACGTTGCCTGCTCCCGGCGTTAAAGAAATAGAAACGGCAAACAACAATAATGCCGCCAACAATTGAGCACTCATGCACTCTCTCCCAAAAAGTAATCAACAAAGATGGGAACAGTCTAACGATTTGGGTAGAAAGAAAATTGCTATCTGCGCTACGATAAAAGCCAATTTGAGCAGACCATTTCTAAAATAATCATGAAAAAGAAAGAATCCACCAACTTTGAATTGGATAGTACCGATTTCGCCATTCTTGACCATATTCAGAAAGATGGTCGCATGAGTAACTCTAAGCTTGCCGAGACCGTTAACCTGAGTGAAACGCCCTGCTGGCGACGCTGGAAAAAGATGGAAGAGGAAGGCTACATTGAGGGTTATGCAGCAAAGCTGAACCGCAAAAAGCTCGGCTTTCAAGTCTCTGGTTTTACGCTGGTGACACTAGGCAGTCACGAGGTAGAAAACACCACACCTTTTGAAGACTTTGTCGCAGAAACCGATTGGATCTTAATGTGTCACTGCATTGCAGGTAGCGCAGATTACATGGTGCAAGTGGTGGCGAGAGACTTAGACGAATACTTTGACCACATCAGTGCCATTCGCCGCGTGAAAGGCATCAGCGCCATTCAATCCAACGTCTCAGTTAAGGAAATCAAGAGTACATTCCAATTGCCGTTGGATTAATATGATGGGCAAGATTGGACTCGCTATCCCCTTCTACCATTCACGCGAAACTGCTGTGGGGTGACATCAAAATAGGCTTTAAACGCTTTGATGTAAGAAGAGTCGTTTTGATACCCCACTTGATCGGCAATGCTTTGGATCGAGAGCTCTTCGTCCAGCAAAGAGAGCGAATAAATCAGCCGAATTTGTTGCCGCCAAAGTTGAAACGAGGTGTTGAACTCTTTGGAGAACAAGCGCGACAACGTTCGTTCGGATGCACCGACTCTCTCTCCCCACTGTCTGAGTGACCAATCCAATGCCGGCGTGTCGGTCAACGCTTCGAATATCAACTTTAAGCGTCTGTCTTCAGGCAGCAGTAACTGAAAGGTCTGCACGTTGTCTTTCATGATTTGATCATGCAACACGCCAAGCAATCGTGATACTTCCTCATCACTCACGAGCCCTTCGCATTGACGGCGTATTTCCTGTAGCAGCTCGTTCAAGAAAGGAGTGAGAGTGATGGTTCTAACTTGATGCTCGTGCTCAGTACCAAACTCAGGGTTCAGATAGATACCGACAAATGTCGTATGGCTTAGCGCAATGGATTCATGTTGAATACCCGCAGGTACAAACAGCGCAGAGGTATGGGGCACAAGGTGCTGGTAATGATCGGTTTTGGTTTGTAATAACCCTTTGATAGGGAAGATGACTTGATGCCACGTGTGTTGGTGCAGCGTATCAATGTAACCTTTGGGCATATCGATGGTCTTAACCAGTGCCGGTGAGTGGGGATTGGCAGCCATCATCTCATTCGAGGTCATGACACCGGAGTGAGAATCGATTTGGCGGGTTGGCATCATTAACTGTCCTTACATCCCTACACTGACACAAGCTCACTAGGCTATCATGCTCGGCAAAGTGAATGAAGCCGTGAGGTGCGACGTATGCGATATCAAGTTGAAATATCCAAAGAAAACCAACTCTTATTCAAAGTCGATATTGATAACATCAACCAAGACAAGTGCGAAGCATCGCTCGAAACCGTGTTAACCAAGTTTCCTAAAACGGAAGGTTATCAACGCCATGTGTTAGTTTCAGATAGCGAAACGCGTTACTTAAAAAGCACAGAAAAGCGCATTGAAATACTGGCAGCGATTCCGGTATTTAAGTCATTAGGCGAACGCTAGCGTGGTCTTGTCTCACGCTGTTTGGCAAATCAGTTTTAGGTAATAAGGAAAGAATATGAAGAAGTTAGGCGTAGTTAACAGCGTATTAGCAGGTAAAACCGTTGCCTTTGCACACGGTGCGAAAAGTGCGATTAACAAACAGATTCTACCGCAGCGTCAGCACGCAACAGAACTGGGTTTCACCAATGATGAGCAAGGCGATCCGCGCTTTCATGGTGGGATTCAAAAAGCTCTTCATATTTACCCAAGCGAGCACTATCCGGTTTGGCAGAAAGAGTTAGGCGATAAAGCGATTTTCCAATCAGCTGGCGCGTTCGGTGAAAACCTAAGCTCAAGTGGCGTAACAGAAGAATCCATTTGCTTGAAAGATAAAATCCGCATCGGCTCAACCTTGCTGGAAGTATCACAAGGGCGCATGCCTTGCTGGAAACTCAACGTCCGTTTCGAGCAAAACGACATGGCTAGAAGACTGCAAGACACGCTTCGAACGGGCTGGTACTTCCGAGTGTTGCAAGAAGGCGATATCGGCGCAGGTGACGAAATTATTCTGTGCGAAAGACCTTACCCAGACTGGTCATTGGCTCGCATCATGGGCGCGGTGTTTACTGGTTGCCTAGATAAATCAGAGCTAAGCCAACTGGCAGGACTTCCATTGGTTGAATCTTGGGGCAAGCTTGTTGAACGCCGCCTAGAAACCGGTGAAGTCGAAGATTGGGAAATGCGTTTGGTTGGTCCGACTGCGGGTTAATTCCCGTTTTGACTCCCCGATAGATCGGAGCGTATCCCTTCCAATATTAGCCCCACAACCAAGTCAGTGGGGCTTTTGCTTTTTAGCCGTTCAATACAGCAAATCTGTATTGAAGCTGGAGCTTAGCAATTAACAAAGGTTAATGAATCGCGCACAAATACGCTTTATGTTGTACCCAAAATAATACAAGGGGAAGCATGATGCTCGAATGGAGAATTAAGAAATTCGCAGATCTGTCTGTTCAAGAGCTTTACGATTTTTTGCAGCAAAGAGTCAATATTTTCATCGTGGACATGAACACGCCATACAGCGATTTGGATGGTAAAGATAACCATCCCGACACCTACCACGTGATGGGATATGACAACGAACATCTGGTGGCTTATAGTCGCATTATGCCTCCGAAACTCGGATACCCTATTGACGTTTTACCCTTGCTGAACTCTGATGCCAATGACGTGTGTATTGGTCGCGTTATCGTCGCAGAGGACTACAGAGGGAAAAACATCGGTAACCAATTGATGCAAGTGAGTTTCGATGCCACAAGAAAGATCTACCCGACCGACAGCATTTTTATATCCGCACAAGCACATTTGAAAGACTACTATGGCAAGTTCGGCTTCGATGTTGTCACCGATAGCTACTTGGAAGATGGATGCGCCATGTTGGGTCTGAGGCACATTCCGAAAGTTATCTGCTCAGCATAAAAACAACATCAACTCATTGTAAATATGAAAAGAATAAAGGCAGACAGAATTTCAATGATTGGTATTTAGCATTTACTCACCTTTGATCGATGGGGCAAAATCAGCGCTCAATAACGGAATATCAAAAAGGAGTAAAAGTGGAAGATTTCTATATCGATCACAAAGGGTTAGCAGCATATTTCGAGATTCAGTGGCTTGATAAACTTCGACAAAACGGCGTGAGCAAACTGCTTGATAGCCAGTCTAAGTCAGTGCCAGATTGGTTTGTCTCTTCAAGCCACTCGAAAGACGTCGCGCAGTTTGTTGTTGAAGCTCTCGGTAGTGAAAACCTTTCTCCTAAAAGCCTATTAGAAGTGGGACCTGCTCTCGGGAGAAACTGTTATGAATTGATAACCAACATACCAAGTATCAATTCGGCTACGCTCGTAGAACCTTCTCATCGTTTGTTATCAAACTTGAAACAGCTACTGATCGATGGGGGAGAGTGTGACTTCCACTATATTAAGAGCTTAAAAGAGCAAAAGCATTTCACATTTGATGCATCTTCAATAGCCAAAGCTTGTGACCATGTGAATTTTTCTCTCATCGAAGCACCTTTTGAAAGTGGCGTGGTCGCGGAGCAGCACGATTTAAGTCTTTGCTTGAATGTACTGGATCAATGTGACTCCCCTAAAACGGTCGTGGAAGCATTAATGGACGCAACGGCTCCTAATGGTGTTTTGGTTTTAGCCTGTACCTATCAGTGGAGCAAAAAACATTTAAAAGATGAGACTGAAGCAGTTGACGATATAAACGATTATTTTGGCCATGGTTGGACTCCATTATCCGAAGTTGAGCACGAGTATAAAATCAGATTCAACGAGAGATACTCTCTCCTTTTCTTGTCTCATATCGTCGCCTATAAAAAGATTGGCTAATAGATAAAGAAGCCACGCACCCGATATCGTCAGGTTCGTGGCTTTTTTGTTTCTCCTATCTTGTTGAATTAATAAAACAAGATAGGAGCGCTTTTTTCTAAAGTTCTATCCTTTGAACTTACTAACATAACCAACAATTAATAGCCGCTACACTCTGCCTCATATCCTCCCTTTCAATTCACCCTGTTACTCTCTTGGAGAAATCTAGTGGCAACCATGAAAGACGTCGCGGACATGGCTGGTGTCTCTACGGCAACAGTCTCGCGTGTTATCAATCGCACCAGTTATGTTGAACCAGTAACGCAAGAGCGAGTCGAACGCGCCATTAAAGAGCTCAACTACCGCCGAGATGCGCGAGCAACAGCGCTAGCGAACCGCAGCAATAATACGCTTGGCCTATTAACTGGTAACTTAGCCGATCCGTTCTTCGCTTTGATCGCCAAAAGTGTAGAAGAAGTGGCTCGTGCCAATGGTTGCCAGTTGGTCGTGGTCAGCGGCGGGCACAATGCGCAACGAGAAAAAGAAGGGCTCGACTTTCTCATCAGCCAAGGTTGTGAGGCGATGGTCGTGCACTCAAAAATGCTCGATGACACCACGCTTATGCAATACGCAGCACAGCTTCCGGCGATGGTGTTACTCAACCGCACCATTGCACAAATCTCCAATCGTTCAGTCTGGGTAGACAACCGAGTCGGTGCGCGAAAATCGGTCGAATATTTGATTCAGCAAGGTCATCGCAAGATCGCCTGTGTCACCAGTGACTTACCCATTGAAGATCGAACCGACCGCCTTGAAGGTTATCGAGACGCAATGAATGCAGCCAATTTAGCTATCCCAACAGGTTGGGTAATCAACCAAAACTTCAGTGAGTCTGGAGGAGAGGAAGCAGGTCGCCAACTTATTCAATCCTGTCCGGGAGTCACTGCGGTAGTCACATTTAACGACGTAATGGCAGCAGGCTTAATGGCAAGTTTGCATGAGCAGGGCTTCACGGTGCCAGATGATATTTCCGTGGTTGGATTTGATGATGTGTTGCTTGCACGCTACCTCTATCCACGATTGACCACCATGCATAACCCAATTGACGAAATGTCGACTTATGCAGCGAAATTAGCACTAAACTTAAGTAAAGACGGCTATTCGCCACCAAACCTGCATCAATTTGAAGCAAGCTTAGTCAGCAGGCAAACCGTCAAAGCAATACAAAAGATCGGATAAAATTGTGATGAACCTTACATTCGCACACCTCATGTAAGCGCTTACATGAAAACAACACACCGCTCTCATTTTGCCTATTATGTGACCGTTATTATCCATTTCGAACAAACCCTACATCGATCCTGAGGATAAATAACATGACAAATTCTAAGCCTCTGCCGTCGTTCGGATTAGCACTCGCCCCTATTGCGGTGATGTTTGCACTTCTGGCTGTCGGATACGGAATACTCGGACTTCGCATTGAAGTTCTGTTGCTGATTTCAGCTGCCTTTACTGGTCTTATCGCGTGGAAGATCGGTTACAACTGGGATGACATCATTAACGCCATCGTAGAAAAACTGGCCAAAGCGATGCCAGTCATTCTGATTTTGGTCTCGGTTGGTGGTTTGATTGCCAGCTGGATGGTCAGCGGCACAATCCCTTACATGGTTTACTGGGGACTTAAAGTCATCAGCCCTGAATACATTCTTATTGCCGCTTTCTTTGTGACCAGTGTCGTTTCCGTTTGTACCGGCACGTCTTGGGGCTCAGCGGGGACCGTTGGTGTCGCACTAATGGGTGTTGCGGCAGGACTTGATGTATCGCTCGCAGCTGCGGCTGGTGCAGTGGTATCTGGCGCGTACTTTGGTGACAAAATCTCACCGTTATCAGATTCAACCAACTTTGCGCCTGTCGTTTCAGGCACCACCTTGTACGAACACATTCAACACATGCTTTACACCACTCTGCCGGGTTTTGTGATTGCGTCTGTCGTCTTCTTCTTTGCGGGTCAAAGCGCTGATATCGCGAACATTCACGAGCCAGAGAAAGTTGTTCAAATCATCTCGGGCTTAGATAATCTATACAACTTCAACATTCTACTTCTTATCCCGCCAGTGATGATCCTGTGGGGCGCGTTAACTAAGAAGCCAGTTCTGCCATTGATGCTTGGCGCATCGGCTATCGCGATTGTTTTAGGCATGTTTTTCCAAGACTTCACACTAAAACAAGGCTTCCAAGCTTACGTAGACGGCTTCAACCTAGCCATGTTTGAGGCAAACGGTCACAGCGTAAATGGCTTAGTGCCAGATATCACCAAACTGCTTAACCGTGGCGGTCTGTTCTCAATGATGAGCACGATTCTACTAGTATTCTGTGCCTTTGCCTTCGCTGGTATTTTGAGCCTAACTGGCGCACTAAACGTGGTACTAGGCAAATTCCTACATGCGATTCACACCACAGGTCAGCTGATTGCTTCGACCGTTGTGGCAACCATCACTGTGGTTTTCACCACTTCTGACGGCAAGCTAGCGCTGTTGATTCCGGGTGAGTTGTTCCAAAACGCTTACCGAAAAATGGGATTAGACACGAAGAACCTGTCTCGAACCATCGAAGATGCCGGCACCATTATTGAACCATTGGTTCCTTGGACAGCCGCAGGTATCTATATGGCGGGTACGCTAGGCGTGGCAACGTTGGATTACCTACCATGGGCGATTCAATGTTACACAGGCGTGATCTTCGCTCTGATTTATGGCTTCACTGGCTTTGGTATCGCAAAAGCCAAGCCAGAACAAAACGAACAACAGATTGCTGAAGAGCATTCAAATACACCAGCAGTAGAAACAAAATAAGGTAAATCATTGATGAACGCTTTCGACCAAATTCTGAACCGCAAGGAAAGTGGCTCTGTTAAATGGGACTTTATGCAACAAAAGCTGGGATTGGCTGGCACGGATTTACTCCCGATGTGGGTATCCGATTACGATTTTAAAGCGCCGCAAGTAGTATTAGACGCGCTACAACAACGTGTTGAGCATGGAATTTTTGGTTACGCAGAACGCGATGATACGTACTACCAAGCTACGATCGATTGGTATCAAAACCAGCATGGTACCCACGTTGAGCGTGAGTGGATCACTACGGTACATGGCGTACTTCCTGGACTCGCGATGGCATTGCAAATGCTCACCGAAAAAGGTGATGGCATCGTGATGCAGAGTCCGGGATATGGCTCCTTCCGTAAGATCATTGAATTCAACGATCGTGTTGTCGTAGAGAACCCACTGACGGAAACCAAAGGCGACTATCAACTCGACTTTGATCATCTCGAAACCTGCTTTGCTAATGGCGCAAAAGCAATGATCTTCTGTAACCCACATAACCCAACAGGGCGAGTTTGGTCTGAAAGCGAAATGACAAAGGTTGCCGAACTGTGTGAACAGTACCAAGTTTGGCTGCTGAGTGATGAAATATGGGGCGATTTAGTGGTTGGCGATGCGGAGTACTACTCTGCTTTACGTCTTCCAAAAAATCTTACAAAACGTCTGATAGTAGCTACGGCTGCAAGTAAGACGTTTGGTTTGTCTTCACTGCGAATCTCTAACTTTATGATTCCAGATGAATCACTCCGAGCACAGTTTACTCGCCGATTAGATGCTCATGGTATGGACGTGTTCAATAGCCTATCGATGAGTGCAGCGACTGTTGCTTATCAAGAGTGCTCTAATTGGTTGATGGACTTAAAAGACTACTTGCGAGCTAATATCGCCAAACTTGATCAGTTTGTACAAACGGAACTGTCAGAGGTGAAATTTATCGCCCCACAAGCAGGCTACTTGGCTTGGTTAGATTGCCGCGCATTCAACCTGACCGACGCCGAGCTGGAGCAAAAATTTGTCGCCGCAGGGCTTGTCCCGAGCATGGGTATCGCTTTCGGTAAAGAAGGTTCTGGCTTTGTTCGCCTTAATCTAGGCTGCCCAGCAGGCACACTGGATGAAGCCTTGGTAAGAATCAAACACGCACTAAACTAGCCATACAAACAACCGATATAACAAAGCCACGCTTTTCATGTTAAGGCGTGGCTTTTTGTTTCCCTTTCCCCAGACTGCACAGACAACACTTCCCTAAAGCCATCATTACACTTCCATACGTTCTGCTGATAGAAGGTTACACATTTGTTTTGTACACTGTTCAAAACCAAATAATTAGGACAGCATAATGAACAAAACACTCATCGCGTTAATCACTTTAACAGCAGCAGGAACAGCAACAGCGGGTGACACTTACATTCGTAACGGTAACATCTACAACAACGAAGGCGGTTGGATGGTCGAAGCTGGCGTAGTGCAAGCCAGTGATCTTTTCAAAGACCAAAAGCACAATACAGCACCAGTGTTAAACGGTGGCTATCACGGTGAAGATTTCAACGCTGATCTTGGTGGCATCAACTACCGCTTTCTTGGTGAAACTAACGAATTGTTAAACATGAGTGCTTATGTGGTGGGCAGTGGCGTACCTCGCGATAGCGATGTAGCGAAAAGCTTAAAAGGTACTAAGCGTCGTGATTTTGCGGTCGATTTAGGTTTAAACGCAGACTTCACACTCGATCCAAACAACGTGATTTCAACTTACCTACAACACGATGTTTCCGGTGCCTATAAAGGCTTCCAAGGTGGTGCGACTTACTTCCACATCATGAACATCGGCAATGCTGATTTCGTACCATTTGCGAGCGTGTCTTACCAAAGCGAAGACTATGTAGATTACTACTTCGGTGTCACAGACAAAGAAGCACGCGCAAACCGCAAAGCTTACAAAGGCGAAGCTACGGTAAACTATGGTTTAGGCTACAAACTGGTTGTGCCAATCACCGATAACTGGCAAATCAGCCAAGTATCACAATACACGCGCCTAGGGAGTGGCATCAGTGATTCTTCTATCGTAGAGAGCGCAAACCAATGGACAGTTGGCGCGACCGTTTCTTACAACTTCTAGTCTCTTTCCGTTAATAGAAAAAGCCATCATCACGATGGCTTTTTGTTTGTTTAGCTTGGTTTATTTAGCTTTGGGCGCTTGGCGTTTCGGTTTTCCTTGAAACTGCTTAATGCTCTTTTTGGCATTGGTTCGGCGATTGGCTTTTTTATCGCGTGGGGCGCGTTTGCTTTCGCCTGTTGATGGCTTATCCGTAACAGGGAAACCTTCAAGATCTTGCGTTGGCAATTCACGTTGAGTCAGGTTACGGATCGCGGTAAGAGCTTCGGCTTCGCCATGGCAGACCAGCGACATTGCGACACCTTGCTCGCCTGCACGGGCTGTACGTCCAACTCGGTGAACGTAAGTCTCTGCGTGCATTGGCAACTCAAAGTTAATCACCACGGGCAGTTGTTCAATATGAATACCGCGCGCCAACAAATCGGTGGCAATCAATACCTGTGTTTGCCCCGACTTAAACTGCGCCAACGCTTCTTCTCGCTCTGCTTGGCTCTTATTGCCGTGCAACGCATTGGTTGAGATTCCAGCTTTACTGAGTTTTTTCGCTAGACCATCGGCATTCTCTTTGGCGCCAATAAATACCAATACCTGCGTCCACGTATTTTGCTTGATCAGTTCAATCAACGCTTTGGTTTTGCTGCCTTTGTTGACGAGATACAGCGTTTCGGCAATATCTTGATTGGTGCTGTTTTCTTGATGTGCTACTACTTGTTTTGGCGCGTGCATGAGCTGCTTGGCTTTGCCCTTCAACTCATCAGAAAACGTTGCTGAGAACATCGCGGTTTGACGCTGGTTTGAAATCTGCCCGGCAATATTTTGCACGTCAGGCCAAAAGCCCATATCCAACAAGCGGTCCGCTTCATCCAACACTAGGTAATGAATATTACTCAGGTCCAAACCGTTGTTCGCCAGATCGACTAAACGGCCTGTTGTCGCCACAAGAATTTGAGGGTCTGCCGCAAGAGCTTGTAGTTGTTGTTCTTTATCAACGCCACCACACAAACACACCGCGTTGAGACCAACAGATTGACCAACTTGGTTAATCGCCTCACTCACTTGTGTCGCCAGCTCACGTGTTGGTATCAGAATTAGCGCTTTTTGCTCTGGACTTACACTTAGCTTTTCCAACAAAGGCAAGCCATAAGCAAGGGTTTTGCCGCTGCCCGTGTTTGCTAATGCCAACACATCTTTACCACTGAGTAGCTCAGGAATGGCCAAAGCTTGAATATCGGTTGGCTTCTTGAAATCTTTTGGCAGTGCGTGAATCAGCTCAGAACTCAAAGAGAGAGTAGAAAATGGCATTAGCTTAACCTTGTGCTTTTGATTGAAGAGGCAGTAAAAGATGCGGTAAATCGCAGGCGCGGACTTTACCACAATCTAGGAGACGAACAATCCAATTTTAGAAGAGGAAGTTTGTGAACGTCATTGGTTTTTAATGCCTCAAACCAAAACAGTGATTAGATTGCCGCTTGGTAAGTACCACGAATAGGGTAATCGTTTTCTGGGTTACGGATAAACGCCAATCCTGAGAGCAAGACTTCTAGGTCAGGTCGAGCGAATGGACCGTTGGAAATATCGACTAACTGAACTTGTCCTTTACTATTCACCACAAACAAACCTGGCTCTGCAAAGAGATGGTCTGTCTCTTTTTCTGAGCGAGGCTCCGAGATATACAAACCAAGCGTTTGCATCTGCTCTACTGTCAGACCATAAGCGACCGGGAACGTGACGCTCAGTTGATCCTTATGCTGCTCTAGCTGTACTTGGCTATCTGCGGACACCGCCACGATATCCATCCCGAGTTGTAAGAATCGTACTTTTAGTGTCTCTAGTTGGTTGAGATAGCGAGTACACAAAGGGCAATGTTTGCCGCGGTAAACCACCACTAAGCGCCAATCGACATTCTCAGAAGGTGTACCCAGCTCGATAGTTTCGCCACTTAGCGTTGGCAGAGTGATAGAGGGAAACAAATCACCTGCGGTAAATTTCGTCGTTGTCATTATTCAGTCCTATTTACTTCACGTTGTTTAAGATAAAACGAGCGCGACACAGGTTGGAGTGGAGAGCATTGCTGCCCTCACATGTCGCGCTCCAACTAACAGACCGGAGTTATCGTTGAATGTATTCGTAACTTTCGTCAGATTTATTGCGTTTACCTACGTACTTATCTTCAAAATCTGGAGACCACACTGCGCTCGCATCTTGGTTTTGGTTCCAATCAAAAGCGGTAAAACGGTGTACCATTTTCCAAACACCATCACGACGTTCAAAACGGTACAGGTGACGACCACCTAAAATGCCTTCTTTGTCCACGCCATCTTCTTCATGCACGTGGTACGCCCACACATAGCTCTCTGCAGTTGCTGTATCACCATCCACTTCAATGAGAACGTTGCTGATGCGGTGCTGTGTAATTTTGATTGCTTCAAACCCTTTCATTGCGGGTTCAACAAAAGCGTGGGCATTGTCGTTATAGAAAAACAAATCTGGGAAGATTGGGTCTTGATGGTCTTCAATAGCATCTTCCCAGTAAGTGGACTTCATCAGCTCTGCGTCCATACGATCTAAAGAGCGAGCATGACGGAAAATCACTTCAATAATATCTTGTTTATCAAGTAGAAGTTGTAGTTTTTGTTGCATGTCCATAAGCGCCTCCATTGGCGAATCAATCTTGGTTAATCTTTCTTACCGATTTGTTTTCGGCTTGGAATGTATCTTAGAACCAACCAATATCGACTAAAACTGAGCTACAATGACTAGCATCTATGCCTATTTAGAATAATTGAGAGCACTAATGGACCAACTAAGTGCAATGCGCGCATTTGTTCGAGTGGTACAAACGGGCAGCTTTTCTGCCACGGGTCGTGAAATGAATACCTCACAAACAACGATCAGCAAAAAAGTGGCAGCGTTAGAAAAGAAAATCGGCGTCAAGCTCCTCGCTCGAAGCAGTCGCGACCATGCTTTAACGCCTGCAGGCGCGAAGTATTATCAAACTTGCGTTGATATTTTAGGTGAACTGGATGAAGCCGAAGCTGAGGCAAGATCGGAGGTGGCTTCTCCCCAAGGGACGATTCGCATCTCAGCACCAGTGGCGTTTGGTCGCATTCTGCTTGCCCCTATCATGGCAGAGTTTTTCCAACGTTATCCTGATATCAAGGTGGATTTACAGCTCAGTGACCAGCACACCGACTTGATCAGTGATGGGATAGATGTCGCAATTCGAGCTAAACAACTGGAAGACTCGACGCTGATTGCGCGCCATTTGTTTGATAACCCAATGCTAGTTTTAGCCGCGCCAAATTATTTACAACAGCACGGTGAACCCAAAACTCCTGAAGACTTAAAACAACACAATTGTTTGGTTTATTCGCGGATGAAGGACATTAACGTATGGAGCTTTACCAAGCAAAATCAGAAACATGCCGTCGCAGTAAATGGTAATTTTCAAAGTGACAATAGGGATGTATTACTAGAGATCGCGTTAACCGGAATGGGGATTGTCATTCTTCCGATTTGGATGGTTGAACATCACTTAAAAGAAGGGCGACTTACGCAATTGATGAACGACTACACAGGGCAAAATTTACCTTTCAATGCTGTGTACTTGCAAAGCCGTTATACGCCTCTTAAGGTTCGCTGCTTGATTGATTATCTCAAAGAAAAGCTTCCCAACGGCGAGTAGAAACAAAAAAAGCGCAGAGCTAAAACTCTGCGCTTTTACATTGTAAATCGAACGGTTCTCTTGGCTTTATGCCACTTCAGCACTGTACATTTGAGCCATGTGAAGACACTGCGGTTCTGGTGAGAAGTCAACGATACCTCCTCGACCTGCTTCAACATTGCAGTACTCAACTAACAAGGCTTTGAGCTTAACTCGACCGCGCTGAATTCGGCTTTTCGTCGCAGAAAGCGAAAGCCCCAACTGGTCCGCAACCGTTTGTTGAGGCAAACCGTCGAGTTCAGACAGAATCACGGCTTGGCGATATTTCTCTGGCAGGCACTCAAACATTGGGCGCAAACAATGCCCCATGGTTTGAAGATTCTCCAGCTCTATCGGCATTTCCTCTTCAACCTGATTGTCTATCAGCTCTTCGTAACTTTGCTGCGTACGATAGTGATCCATGATCGCGTTGTGCGTGATGCGATATAACCAACTTTTGATTTTGCTTCGCGCTTCTAACTGATCGATCTTTTGACTCGCCTTGATGTATACCTCTTGCAAAATGTCATCGGCTAAATCTGGATCACTGGTCTGTTTGACAATGTAGTTTTTGAGCTGCTCTTTGTGTGCCAACCACTCTGCTAACATGCGACGGTCTCTATACATAAAATAATAATTCGATATTAATCGAAATATAAACCGTATGGCAAGTATGACCTATACATTATGACTCAGACTCAACCGCGCCATCTGCTTTTACCCATTCAGCAAAACCACCAGCAAGGTTGAGCACAGGTTCAAGCCCCATGTCAGCGGCTTGTTTTGCCGCATAGAGGGAACGAAGCCCATGTGCGCAGTAGAAAACGTACGTTTTATCTTGAGCAAAGACTGGGTTATGCACTGGGCATTGTGGATCAATCAAAAACTCCAACATGCCTCTTGGACAGGTAAATGCCCCCGGGATCACGCCAAGTTTGCGCCTCTCATCGGCTTCTCGTACATCCACGAATACGTAATCTTCGTCTGCAAACAACGCTTTGGCATCCTCAATAGAGAGGTCTGCGACACTCAAGCGTGCTTCTTCTGCTAGGGCTTTGATGCCTTTAGTGATGGTTTGTGTCATCGTTTTATTCCCCTACCACTTCACTTATTTACGTTTATCGACAGCGGCTTTAAGCAACTCAAATGAGGTTTGAATTTGCTCTAAAGAACAAGCGAAGTTCATGCGGTAGTAGTTTTCATTGGGTTCACCAAACCAAGTACCTGGCGTCAACGCCATTTTGGCTTCTTCTGTCAGCAAGGTTTTTAGCTGAGAAGATTCCAATTCTAAACCAGAAAAATCCAACCAAATTTGATTGGTTCCTTGTGGCAGGAATGCTTTCACCTGTGGCAAGTTGTGCTCAATAAACTCAATAATCCAGTTACGATTGTTTTGCGTGTAAGCATGAAAACCTTCAAACCACTCTTTGCCCTGTTGGTAAGCCGCAATGGTCGCGTAGGTGGTAAACGCATTGCCATGATCGATAGAGAGTGAAGCCGACGTCGCTTTGATTTTCTCGAAAAGTGCTTGGTTATCGCTGTAAATGTAGCCGTTAGAGGTGCTGTTCAAACCAAAGTTTTTCGCCGGAGAACCAATGATCGTCAGACTGTTTTCATAGCCTAATGAAGTCATACTGGTAAAGGTTGAACCTTCAAATACGATGTCGGCATGCACTTCATCGCTGATGATCATCACATTGTACTTCTCAGCTAACACCACCATGCGCTCTAGTTCTGCTATAGTCCAAACACGCCCCACTGGGTTATGAGGGTTGCACAGCAAAATCATTTGCACTTCACCACTTTTCAACTGGTTCTCCAGCAACTCAAAGTCCATCACGTAGTGGTCATTTTCAATTTTCATTGTATTGCCCACAACGGTTCGGCCAGCTGACTCAATCAAACGTCGGAACTGATGATAAACCGGTGTCTGGATCAGAACGCCCCCACCTTCTTTAGTGAACTCGCGAATCAGTAGCGCAATGGCACTCAGTACGCCCGGCACTTGAACAAAGTTATCAGTGCTAAGCTCAAGACCATGCAAATCCTTGTTCCAATCAGCAATGGACTGAAAAACCGTCTTGCTATCAAACTCGTATGAGAAGGTTTCACGGCTGACAAGTTGCTGCATCGCTTGCGAGATAGGCGATGCAATAGGAAAGTCCATGTCTGCAATCCAATACGGTACGACTTGGTCTGTTCCGTACACTTGGTTGAGCATTTGGCTATCGTGTTTGATGAATTTGTCTTTAATATCTGAGCGCGTTGGCTGTGGCTTGAACATGGCATTCTCCGGTCGAAATCGTTTTTACACAGATAAGACGACTGCGGTTAGAAAAAGACGCAGATTATTTGCAACTCTTCATTATAAAAGTGACTTTCGATCACTTTTTACGCTAAGAATCATAGTGTTAAAGAGCAAAAATTCACAAAAAATAACTGTGGTTAATCAAAGTCCCATGAGAAGCCAACACTAACATCGCCATCGTCGTTCGACTGCATGCGGGTTTTAATGTCGCTGTTTGGAAAATGCGTGATGTAGCACTCGACGTTTTTCTTTTTGTTCGCATCAGCAAGAGGTGTGAATTGATCTTCTGTCCCTCGCGTACATTTATCATCGGTAAACGCGTCATGCTTTGGCGTTGTATCTAGCGCGTATGGAGAACTCTCCCATGTATTGCTCTCTTCGAGATTGTAGTCTTTGGCCAAATCATCCAAAAAAATACCCTCAGCTAAGCTAGGAGCAGATACCGTTAGCAACATCGTTGTTAACAAAATCGCCTTATTCATTCCCCGTACCTTTATTCATCAATTTTATAAATCCACTTGGCAACATTAAATACTCGCATTAAGAAAAGCAATAAAAAATTATCGTAAAACGATAAATTTTTATTGCGATATCATTTTTAACTAATTAGGATGAGCGAAAATTAAATCTGATATGAGGTTTGTCATGTCTCAACGTTCCATAAGCAACTTTAGTCGTAAGTTACTTATCCTATTTTGGTTTTCTATGATCTTCACGGTTGTGCTCAATACCGTCTTTTGGTTTGGGGCAACTATGTTTGATGCGGAGTGGTTTCACGCCACCTTTCCTATTGAAGTGGCGCTCCCTCTTTCCGTTACGCGTTCTATAGTTGGCTACTTCCCAAGCATGATCTCAACACTACTGACAGTGGCGTTACTGTGGCAGCTCATCGTCCTTTTCCGTTTGTATGAGAAAGGGCAGATTTTTGAACGCCAAAATACGGAGTGTTTCAAGAAACTCAGCTACTTACTGATCGCAACACCGTTTATTGAAGTCACGATGGACGTGCTTCTTAGCTTGGCTTTGTCGTACAATGACGGGAATTGGAATGTGTCAGCGGAAGTAGACGATAGCGACATTACTATGATGGTCATCGGTTTTATTGTCCGAGTCATCGCTGTAGTGATGGATAGAGCAGTTGAGCTACAAGAAGAAAGTGAGCTGACAATTTAAGTGAATGGTATATGGCGATTGTAATCAACTTGGATGTAATGCTGGCAAAACGGAAGATGCGCTCTAATGAACTAGCGAAGCTCATTGGTATTACTGAACAAAACTTATCGGTACTCAAAAATGGTCGTGCTAAGGCGGTTAAGTTAGCCACTTTGGAAGCCATATGTACGCATTTAAATTGCCAACCAGGTGATATTTTAGAGTTTGTGCCGGATGACGACGATTGACACCCTTCATCCCTAATCAGCTTAAATAAAAACCGAAGCATTACGCTTCGGTTTTTTTACTTTTATTAATATGGTTTGATGACACTCTCTGGTGTGCTTAATAAATTCAATTACTTAGTGTAGAAAGCGCGTTTTAGTGCCATCTCTAGACCACGCACTTCAGCAAGGCCTTTCAAGCGACCGATGGCTGAGTAGCCTGGGTTGGTCTTCTTCTTCAAGTCATCCAGCATTTGGTGACCATGGTCAGGACGCATTGGAATCAAACGGTGATCGCCTACTTCTGCGCGGCGTTGTTCTTCATCCAGAATCGCCATCACCACGTTGTACATATCCACATCGCCATCTAGGTGCGCGGCTTCGTGGAATGTCATTGGGTTACTTTCTTCACGCTTGGTTGAACGCAAATGAGTGAAGTAAACGCGGTCGCCGTGCTTTTTGATCATCCTCACTAAGTCGTTGTCACCACGCACACCGTAAGAACCCGTACACATGGTTAAACCGTTCATTTTGCTCGGTACTTTTTCAGTCAACCAATCGATGTCTTCGATGGTTGAAACAATACGCGGCAAACCAAGAATTGGACGCGGTGGATCGTCTGGGTGTACAGCCAACTTCAAACCATGCGCTTCACACACTGGCATAAGTTCCGCTAAGAAGTGCGCCATGTGCTCACGCAGCTTATCTTTGCTGATGCCCGAGTAACGGTCTAACTGTGCTTGGAACTCTTCTAACGTGTAACCTTCTTCAGCACCCGGCAAACCAGCAATGATGTTGCTTGTCAGTTGTTGGATTTGCTCCGCCGTCATGTTGTTGAAGTACTCAAGCGCCTGCGCTTGTTCAGCTTCGGTGTAATCCGCTTGTGCGCCAGGGCGCTTCAGAATGTGTAGCTCAAATGCCGCAAATGCGATTTGGTCAAAACGAAGTGCTCGAGAACCATCTGGCATTTCAAACTCTAGGTCGGTACGTGTCCAATCTAGCACTGGCATAAAGTTGTAGCAGACTGTATCTACGCCACATTCTGCAAGGTTACGCAGCGTCTGTTTGTAGTTGTCGATCCACTGTTGGTAATCACCTGTTTGAGTTTTGATTTCTTCATGAACAGGGACACTTTCAACCACCGACCACGTTAAGCCTCTCTCTTCGATGATGGCTTTACGTTTTAAAATCTCTTCTTTCGACCACACTTCCCCATTTGGAATGTGGTGCAAGGCATTTACGATGCCTGTTGCGCCAGCCTGACGAATATCGTCTAGCGACACTGGGTCATTCGGACCGTACCAACGCCAAGTTTGTTCCATGACACTCACCTTTTTTAAGACGCACTCAGCCCGCTCGAATTATTCAAGCTAAGTGCACAACGACTTCTTAATATGCAGCCGCGATAATGCAGCTGCGCTGACTAGAGCCGACCGAAGCCGGCAATGTGGTTAACCGTTTTCAGCGCCCTGCAGAACAACAGGGTTGGAACTGAATAAGTAACCATCAAAATCTGGGTCATCGATGTCAGACAGCTCCAACAGGCGCTGTTTAACGTTTTCAAGGTGTTGCCACATGGCATTTTTTGCAGCGATAGGATCTTTACGCTGCAATGCGGCGAGGATTTTGGCGTGATCGTCTAACCACTCTTCACGGTAGTCTTGACCAGCAATGTGGGAATGGAGTTTATTCCACATTGGGCTGCTCTCACGTCGCTCCCAAGATTGTCTCAGCATGTCCACCAATACAGAGTTTTGGGTTGCTTCTGCAATACACATGTGAAACTTCTCATCACCGTTGCAATCTGCGGTGCCACTGGCGAGTTCTTCTCGTTCCAGTTCAAGGGCTGCACGCATTTTCACAATGTCGCTTGGCGTCACTTGCATCGCGGCAAATTCAGCGATGTTGCTTTCAAGTAACTGACGAGCTTGGAGCATTTCGAACGGACCAGCATCATCGCTGATCACATTCTCGCGGGAGTTGGGTTGAGATGGAATATTGATGACATACACCCCAGAACCTTTTTTCACTTCGACAAGGTTTTCCAGCTCAAGCATGATGATCGCTTCACGCACAACTGTGCGGCTAACGTCGAGACGTTCTGCAATATCGCGCTCAGGCGGCAGCCTATCACCAACCTTGTAAAGGCCGTTGATTAACTCTTGTCTTAGGACTAGACCGGTTTCTTGATACGGTCTTTTCGGTTCAAAAGGCATCATGATGATATTATCACTATATTCCATCTAACTTCTCACGCCATCATAACGACCAATAACAATTGGTCAACCTCTATGTACCAGAATGTGGTAACACCTTGTTTTCGATTGTTTCGTACTAATTAAATTGTGAATTATTGAACGGCTTTGATTTTCTCAACCAATTCATTTAATTCAGGATTTGTCTTTTCTAGGTCCGCGTACATTGGTTGAACCGCTTCAACAAATGCCGCTTTATTTGGCTCTACAAAAGTCACGCCCATCTTCTCTGCTTTCGCGCGCTCTTTCGCTTCTGACTCAGCCCACAGCTTCTTCATGTATTCCGAAGAGTCTGCCGCTGCTTTCATCAGTGCTTGTTGCTGCTCTGGCGTTAGCTTGTCATACGTCTTAGTAGAGATAACCAAGATGTCTGGCACCATGGTGTGCTCATCCAAGCTGAAGTATTTCGATACTTCACTGTGACGGCTCAAGCTAAACGATGGGATGTTGTTTTCCGCAGCATCGACCACGCCTTGTTGTAATGCCGTATATAGCTCACCGTATGCCAACGGCGTTGGGTTGCCACCCAATGCTTTCACCATCGCAATCGCTGATGGGCTTGGCTGTACGCGCACTTTTAGACCTTTTAGATCTTCCGGCGTGTTGATTGGCTTGTTGGTGTAGAAACTACGCGCACCCGCATCGTAATAAGTCACACCAATAAAGCCGCTGTCCGCTGAAGAATTCAGGATTTCACGACCCACTTCACCATCTGTCACTTTGTAGTAGTGGTCTTTATCGCGGAACAAGTAAGGCAGGTTGAATGCCGCGTAAGCCGGGGAGAAAGCTTCCAATTCTGCCGCGTTGCTCTTCACCATATCTAGAGCGCCGTTTTGCATTAGCTCCATCGATTCACGCTGTGTACCTAGCTGTGCATCAGGGTAAATACGGATACGAACTTCACCATCTGTCATTTCACGAACTTCTTTTGCCATAAAGTCCATTGCTTTATGTACCGCATGGTCACGAGGGTGGTTGTGACTCAGCTTCAAAGTGGTCGCAGCATAAGCAGAAGCAGTGGCGCCGAAGGTCATTGCAGCACCTACTACAGCGCTTAAAAGAGTCTTACGCGTCATCATTGTTCTATTCTCCTTGGATTGGTTGTCCAATATGTAGGGTAGTTTTAATTTTTTATCGGTATTTCTTGTTTCGAAGCCATTATTGGCGATCAAAAAACCTATCGTCAAAACAAAAATGCAAATTGATTGACCAAAATCACAATAGCAATCGTTAAATTGGTCAACCAATCCAATTGTGAAGCTGCTCACGGACAACCAAATCGGCTAACTTATAATCCACTCAGAAAGATTAGCGTATGTTGCTGCCCTACACAGAAACAGTTCCTTACATTGGTAAACCAATTGTTATGGGATGCGCGTATTTACTTAAAGGAAATAAAAATGAATAAATTGGTCAAATACATAAACAGGGGGCTGGCTGCCTTTACGGTCTCTCTCTCGACCGTCCTCGTCATTTGCGTAGTCTGGCAAGTGTTATCACGCTATGTGATTGGCAGACCAAGTACCGTTACTGACGAACTTGCTCGCTATCTCTTTATGTGGGTAGCATTAATTGGCGCCGCCTACACCACCGGCCTTAAACGTCACCTTGCTATCGACTTGCTAACAATGAAGCTGCAAGGCAAGCGCAAACTCATCAATGAAATCGTCATCCAAATTGCCATCGCACTGTTCTCTTACGTGGTGTTGGTTCACGGCGGTACGCAACTCGCACTGAAAACACTGGCAACTGGCCAGTTAACGCCAGCACTAGGCTTGGAAATGGGCTACATCTACTTCTGCCTACCAATCAGTGGCGCACTGATGATCTTTTACTCTGCGGTATTTGCTTTCGACCGTGTAAAACAATTGACGTCTGGTGAAGCCCTACTCACCGACACCCAGCTTGATCAATAGAGGGTTCCACAATGGAATGGCAATTAATTCTCACCCTGTTCGGTAGCTTCGCGGTCTTATTGACGATTGGCGTACCGGTTTCTTTTGCTATCGGTTTGTCATCGCTAGCCACTATTTTAATGAGCTTACCGCTAGAGCCTGCGATCGCCGTTGTGGCGCAGCGTATGGCGGCAGGCCTTGATAACTTTGCTCTACTGGCAATCCCGTTCTTTATCTTGGCGGGTAACATCATGAACCAAGGTGGTATCGCACTGCGTCTTATCAACTTTGCAAAAGTGCTCGGTGGCCGCCTTCCTGGTTCACTAGCACACGTGAACGTAATGGCGAACATGATGTTTGGTTCGATTTCTGGCTCTGCGGTAGCGTCTGCAGCAGCGGTTGGCGGCACCATGTCTCCTCTGCAAAAGAAAGATGGCTACGATGAGAACTTCTCTGCAGCAGTGAACATCACTTCTTGTCCTTCTGGTTTGTTGATTCCACCGAGTAACACTTTAATCGTGTTCTCATTGGTATCAGGTGGTACATCTATCGCGGCATTGTTCCTAGCAGGCTACATTCCTGGCATCTTGATGGGTCTAAGCATCATGGTAGTGGCGGGCATCATTGCAAAACGTCGTGGCTACCCAGTGGCAGCACGCCCTTCTCTTGCAATGGTTTGGAATACCTTCTTGAAAGCCGCCCCATCTCTTGCACTGATTGTGATCATTATGGGTGGCATCATTGGCGGTATCTTTACAGCAACAGAGGCTTCAGCTATCGCGGTGGTTTATACCTTTGTACTTGCGGTGCTGATTTACCGCGAAGTGAAATGGCGTGACATTCCCAAGATCATCCTAGAGTCTGCAGTCACCACTTCTATCGTATTGCTACTGGTTGGCGCATCGATGGGCATGTCTTGGGCGATGGCGAACGCCGACATTCCTTACATGATTGCAGATGCCCTACTGGCTATCTCTGACAACCCAATGATGATTCTACTGATCATCAACGTCATTCTGCTGATTGTCGGTATCTTCATGGACATGACACCAGCGGTACTGATCTTTACGCCTATCTTCCTGCCAATCGCATTGGATATGGGTATTGACCCTGTGCACTTCGGCATCATGATGACCTTCAACTTGGCTATCGGTATCTGTACCCCACCAGTAGGTAGTGCGTTGTTCATCGGTTGTTCTGTGGCGAACGTTGCCATCGACAAAGTAATTAAGCCTCTACTTCCATTCTACGTAGCCTTGGTTGCAGCCCTGATGGCCGTAACCTTTATTCCTGACTTGAGCCTCTTCCTACCTAGGCTTGTTCTTGGTTACTAAATAGGTGCTTGTTTACTAAATAAGCTCTTGGCTACCCATTATTAAGATAAACCATCCCGCAGGATAACCTGCGGGAAAAGGGATACAACAATGAAGACTATTTCGAATTCCACTCTGAATGAAAACGTTCTGCTTCCGGACTACGACCGCTCAACGCTTAAAAGCCGTATTGTTCACCTTGGTTTCGGTGCTTTCCACCGCGCACACCAAGCTCTATTCACCAACGAGATGCTGAACAAAACGGGCTCTGACTGGGGCATTTGCGAAATCAACCTATTTGGTGGTGAAGACTTAATTCAATCGCTGCGTGCACAAGACCACCTCTATACAGTGGCAGAAAAAGGCGCAGAATCGACAGAGGTAAAAGTGATTGGCTCAGTGACCGAATCACTCCACCCAAGCCTCGACAGCATTCAAGCGGTTTTAGAAAAAATGGCCGAGCCACAAGTGGCGATCGTTTCAATGACGATTACCGAGAAAGGCTACTGCGCCGACCCTGCGACGGGCACGCTTGATAAAAACAATCCGCTAGTCATTGCTGACCTTGCCAACCCTACTGAGCCAAAGTCAGCACTGGGTTACATCGTGCAAGCACTGAAGATGCGTCGTGAACGCGGCCTAACGCCATTTACCGTGATGTCTTGCGATAACGTGCAAGAGAACGGTCACGTAGCAAAAGCAGCGATACTTGAGTTCGCTCAACTGCTCGACCCTGAATTGCGTGACTGGATTGAAACCAACGTTACCTTCCCTTGCACCATGGTTGACCGCATTGTGCCAGCAGCAACCGAAGAGACGCTGACCGAAATCGCTGAGCTACTTGGCTGTGAAGACCCATGTGGCATCGCTTGTGAACCTTTCCGCCAATGGGTTATCGAGGATAACTTCGTGGCTGGTCGTCCTGATTGGAACGTGGCTGGCGCAGAATTTGTTGCTGACGTTGTGCCTTACGAAGAAATGAAACTGCGTATGCTAAATGGTAGCCACTCGTTCCTAGCCTACCTAGGCTACCTTGGCGGTTACGCGCACATCTCTGACACCATGACAGATGAAGGCTACCGCAAAGCGGCATTCGACATGATGATGCAAGCGCAAGCTCCTTCGCTGACCATGCCAGAAGGCACCGATTTAGAAGGCTACGCCAAGCTGCTAATCGAGCGCTTCACTAACCCAAGCTTGAAACACAAAACATGGCAAATCGCGATGGATGGCAGCCAGAAGATCCCACAACGCATGGGTGGCAGCTTACGATTCCATCTTGCTCAAGGTTCTAACTTCTCATGGTTGGCAACGGCGATTGCAGGCTGGATGCGCTATGTCTCTGGCATGGATGAGCAAGGCAACGATATTGATGTTCGCGATCCAATGGCAGAGACACTACGTCAGATTTGCGACCAACACGGCTTGAACGTTTCTGTTGTGCCTGCATTGCTCGATGTTGAAGCTATCTTCCCAGTAGAGCTTGGTCAAAACCCACAAGTGATTGATGCGGTGAGCAGCGCTTACCAATCGCTAATCGATAACGGTGCTCGTGCCACTGTCGCTGCGCTGTAATAGGAGTTAACGATGAAGAATTTCTTGTGTGAAGATTTTTTACTCTCAAACGAAACTGCACGTCGCTTGTATCATGAGCATGCGTTCCACCAGCCAATTTATGATTACCACTGCCACTTAAACCCAGCAGAAGTGGCGCAAAATCGTCAGTTCGATAACTTGGGTCAAATCTGGCTTGAAGGCGATCACTACAAATGGCGTGGCATGCGCTCGGCAGGCATTGAAGAGCGTTTGATTACCGGTGACGCGAGCGATTACGACAAATACATGGCGTGGGCGAAGACGGTTCCTCAAACCTTGGGCAACCCGCTTTACCACTGGACGCACTTAGAGCTGCGTCGCCCATTCGGCATTACCAATGCGCTGTTTAGCCCAGACACCGCTGACCAAATTTGGCACCAATGTAATGAGTTACTGGCGACACCTGAATTTACGGCTCGCGGCATCATGCAGCAAATGAACGTCGTAATGGCGGGCACGACCGATGATCCTATTGATTCACTAGAACACCACAAAGCGATCGCAGAAGACGACACCTTTAACGTTAAAGTGCTGCCGAGCTGGCGTCCGGATAAAGCGTTCAAGATTGAATTGGACATGTTTGCGGATTACATGCACAAACTGGGCGAAGTAGCAGACATTGAAATCCGCCGCTTTGATGATTTATTGAGCGCGCTTGATAAACGTTTGGCACACTTCGATGCACATGGCTGTCGTGCGGCAGACCACGGCATTGAGATCGTCCGTTACGCGCCAATTCCAAGCGAAGCTGATTTAGATGCGTTACTGGTTCGTCGTTTGAGTGGCGAAGTATTGTCAGAGCTTGAATGTGCGCAATTCTCTACCGCAGTTCAAGTTTGGCTCGGCAAACGCTACGCGCAATTGGGCTGGGTCATGCAGCTTCATATTGGCGCGCAGCGCAACAACAGCACACGCATGTTCCAACTGTTAGGTGCTGATGCTGGCTTTGACTCGATTGGCGATCGCCCATTTGCTTTTGAACTGGCACATCTGTTGGATGAAATGGACCAAACCAACGAGCTGCCTCGCACCATTCTTTACTGTTTGAACCCTCGTGATAACGAAATGATGGCGACCATGATTGGTAACTTCCAAGGTGGCGGTATCGCGGGCAAAGTGCAGTTTGGCTCAGGTTGGTGGTTCAACGACCAGAAAGACGGCATGCAACGCCAAATGGAACAGCTTTCTCAGCTTGGTTTGCTCAGCCAATTCGTCGGCATGTTAACGGACTCGCGCAGCTTCTTGTCTTACACTCGTCACGAATACTTCCGCCGCATCTTGTGTGACATGGTCGGTCGTTGGGCAGAGAACGGCGAAGTTCCAAATGACCTATCGTTGCTTGGTCCTATGGTTGAAGACATCTGTTTTGGTAACGCGAAGCGCTACTTTGAAGAGAGGGCGTAACCAATGAAGCACATCGCCATTATTGGTGAATGTATGATTGAGCTGAATGGCAAACCGTTCGGCTCAATGCATCAAACATTTGGTGGGGATACGCTCAACGCTGCGGTTTATTTGAGCCGCGGCTGCGAAGCCAATAGCAAACCTGATGAAGTTAAAGTCTCTTACGTTACGGCGCTTGGCAATGACCCGATCAGTACAGGCATGCTGACTCGCTGGGAAGACGAAGGCATCTCAACAGATTTAGTGCTGCGCGATGAGATTCGCACGCCGGGTTTGTACTTGATTCAGCTTGATGACCAAGGCGAGCGTACGTTCCTATATTGGCGCAATCAATCAGCAGCACGTTACCTACTTCAACATCCAAACTTTGGACTGGTTAAGCAAGCATTAACTCAAGTAGATGCGGTGTTTCTCAGCGGCATCTCTTTAGCCATCTTGCCAGAAGAAGACAGAATTTCACTGCTCAACTTATTGGTCGAACTTAAAGCCCAAGGCGTTGAAATCGCGTTTGATAGTAACTTCCGCCCAGCACTATGGCCTCAAGACGATAATCAAACCGTCAAGAACGTGTACCAAGCCATGTATCAACTGACGGACGTTGCCTTGGTGACTTTTGATGATGAGCAATTGATCTGGGGTGACGAAACACCAGAGCAAACCATTGAACGCCTTACCTCTCTTGGCGTGGTCAAATGCATCGTCAAGCTCGGCGCAGATGGCTGCTTAGTTCAAGACTCAACAAATCAGGGTTCGAGCGCGGCTCTGGCTCCACAAGCCGTGCCAACCCAACCTGTCGCTCAAGTGGTGGACACCACATCGGCGGGCGACTCATTCAATGGCGGCTTTTTATCGGCATACCTTACTGGCGCCGATCTCGCGACTTCATGTCAAAGAGGCAACGCACTGGCAGGTGCTGTGATTCAACATCGCGGTGCCATCATTCCCAAAGCATTCACACAACCGGCGCTTGGCGTCGTTTAAGGAACACTCATGTCTAGCATTAAAGAACAATTGAAAGCTCTGAAAGTCATCCCAGTTATCGCCATTGATAAAGCAGAAGACATTATCCCATTGGGTAAAGTACTGGCAGAAAACGGACTACCAGCGGCTGAAATCACCTTCCGTTCAGCAGCGGCTGCAGAAGCGATTCGCCTACTGCGTGAAACCCAGCCAGACATGCTGATTGGCGCAGGTACGGTGCTAAACCGCGAGCAAGCAATTGCTGCAAAAGAAGCTGGCGCAACCTTTATTGTATCGCCTGGCTTCAACCCAAATACCGTTAAAGCGTGCCAAGAAATCGGGATTGATATCGTACCGGGTGTAAACAACCCAAGCACAGTTGAAGCTGCGCTGGAAATGGGATTAACCACCTTAAAGTTCTTCCCTGCCGAAGCCTCTGGCGGCATCAACATGGTGAAATCACTGCTTGCGCCATACACCGACATCGAACTGATGCCTACTGGTGGCATTAACCCTGCGAACATCAAAGATTACTTAGCTATCCCGCGCGTATTGGCATGTGGTGGTACGTGGATGGTAGACAAGACACTGATCGAAGCGGGCAACTGGGAAGAGCTTGCACGCCTGACTCGCGAAGCAGTAGCGCTTGTAAATGAGTAATGATTGGTAAGTAGCCTTGGGTAACCCCTTAGCAATTTAGATAAAGTGCCCAGCCCTCCCTTTGTGGAGGGCTGATTCGTTCAAAGCATGGCTAAATTGATTGGGTTATCGCGGTAAGTAGATTCCTGATCTCGCCTAGGCTCGTCGGAATGACGATATGATAAATATCTCCCTATTCGTCATCCTGAAAAGCGAGTCACGAGCGTGATTAAGGATCTACTCACAGACTGAATCAAACTCTAAAAGATTGGCAACTTTGAAGGATGACCATTGCTTACTCACTTAATGGAAATAACTCAAAGAACAACACTCTAGGGAAATAAATGGAAAACTGGTTAGCACAAGGCATTGGTGGCATCGCGTTTATGGTTGGCGTGATGGCATTCTGGCAAAAAGACGACATGCGCTTTCGCTATCAGATGATGGCGTTTTGTTTCATCATGGGTATTCACTTTACCCTGATGGGCGCAACCGTCGCTGCCGTTGGCGTGATCATTAATGGCATTCGCAGCTTCGCCTCAATCAAAACTCAATCACGTAAAGTAATGTGGTTCTTCATTGCTCTTATGTGGCTGATGACCCTGCCAAACATCACTCACTTTTTTGAGTTACTCACTGTAATCGGATCATCCGTCGCCACTTGGGCGCTCTTTTCCAAACAAGGCATCACTCTACGCAGCTTAATTTTGTTTAATTCCTTCTGCTGGGTCAGCCACAATATTTGGCTTGGCTCGATCGGTGGTTCATTGGTCGAGAGTACTTTTATCATCACCAACTTACTGACCATATATCGCTTGTATCAATCGAGTAAAAATAATAACCAGACACAAACTTTAAATCAGGATTAATGTATTTAGCCCTTTTTCTCACCTGGTAATAATTTTGGAGTAAACAATAACAGCCATAGCGTTACATAGAATTTGGAAGCGACATAACATAAACATAAAGCACTGATTTTAAAGAGATTAAATAAAAACAAACAGGCTACAAAATCAAGCTCACATTTAATTTGGTCAACCTATTTTTAATTATATATTGAGTTTAATCACCTAATTAAAAAATATGGTGATCCAAATCTTTAGTTTAATTAATTTTGGTTAACCAAAGCATCGCTAATTACTAATATTGGTCTTGAACAAACAACTATACCAACATTAGGACAGCGACATGAAACGTCTTACCCAACTCACTCCTATCGCAGTGGCGCTTGTTCTCGCAGGGTGTAATTCATCCGACGATGACAGCAACTATGTTCAACCAGAAGTCTTCTCTCGAGTGCACGACGTGCTCAGCGTTGATGGTTATCAATTTAGAGACTCCAATGGCAACGGGACGTTAGAACCGTTCGAGGATTGGCGTCTAACACCGGTAGAGCGTGCCGCCGATCTTGTTAGCCGAATGACGCTTGAAGAGAAAGCCGGCATGATGCTTATCGACACACTCAACTCCGGTGAAGGCGGTGTCGTGACAAGCAAAGGTCAGGACATGATCGCCGATGCTCAAATGACCCGTTTTATCTTCCGTAACAGCGTGGTGGAAACACCAGAAAACGCACCAAACTGCGACAGCGGACGCTCAGGCTGCCAGATTTCGCCTAAAGAAGCCGCAACCTTTATGAACAGCGTTCAAGAGCTGAGAGAGAAAACCCGAATGGGTATCCCAGCGCTATTTAAGTCCAATGCACGTAACCATATCGACCCATCTGCAAAAGCGGGTATCAACGTCTCTTCGGGTGCATTCTCGGCTTGGCCAAAAGAAGCTGGACTTGCAGCCACTCGCGATATGGCGCTGATTGAAGAGTTTGCGGGCATCATGAATGAAGAATGGTCATCGATTGGTTTACGCAGTATGTATGGCTACATGATGGACTTGGCGACAGAGCCTCGTTGGTACCGCGTACATGAAACCTTTACAGAAGACGCGGATCTTGCGGCAGATATCATGCGCTCTTTGATCAACGGTCTACAAGGTGGTGGAGCCATTGACCAAGACAGCATAGCCCTAACGATCAAACACTTCCCTGGTGGTGGTCCTCAAGAAAACGGCGGTGACCCTCACTACGACTTTGGGCAAAACCAAGTCTATCCAAAAGACAACTTTGACTACCACCTGATCCCGTTTATTGCCGCGATTGATGCTGGCGCCTCTTCGATCATGCCTTATTACGGCATACCAGTAGATCAAAAGTGGATGCCAAACGATGTAGGCATGTCCTTCTCTAAAGGCATTGTGACCGATCTGCTGCGTGGTGAGCTGGGCTATACCGGCAACGTCAACTCCGATACCGGTATCATCGGCGACCGTGCATGGGGTGTGGAAGATAAAACCATCGACGAGCAAGTTGCGATGGTAATCGAAGCTGGCGTCGACGTTCTCTCTGGCTTTAACGATAAAGACGTCATCGTAAATCTGGTCAACAAAGGACTGATTGACGAAGAGCGTGTCGATCTTTCAGTGACTCGCTTAGTCAAAGAGCAGTTCCAACTTGGTTTGTTTGAGAACACGTATGTGGACGTCGATAAAGCCCAAGAAATCTTAGGCAACGCCGAACATCAAGAACGTGCAGACTACGCTCAGAAGAAATCCGTGGTCCTGCTGCAAAACACAGACAAGACATTGCCTCTAGCCAAACCAAACGCCGACAAAGCAGTTTCGCTCTATGTGATGGGTATGGATGAAACCATCGCTGGTGACGAGCGTTTTGGCTTTGATGTAACGTCTGGTGATTATGAAGATGGCAAAGCTCGCCCACCAGTACCAGCAGGCACTGATTACGCCGTTATTCGCGTTCGCGTCTCCAATGAAGGTGCGGATCCTGAGCTTATCTTTGGTGGTGCAAACCCAGATGAACTCGACTTGTTAGCATTCAGCCAAATGGCAACCGCAGCATCTTGGAAAATTGAGCCAAGTCTGACCGATATCCAAGCCGTCATGAATGAAATTGGCGCACAGAAGACCGTGCTTTCAATTAACTTCCGTCAACCGTTTGTACTGGATGACGCAAGTAACATGAAAAAATCGGGCGCAATCTTAGCCACCTTCGGTGTATCAGACAGCAACTTAATGGAAGTCCTTTCTGGCAACTTCGCTCCTCAAGGCAAGCTTCCATTTGCACTGGCAAACAGCGCGCAAGCGATTTTGAACCAGCACTCTGACTACCCAGGTTATGACGACGCAGACACCTTGTACGAATTCGGTCACGGCCTAAGTTACGAATAACCTTTTATCCACCGAACTAGGCAGTGTCTCGGCGCTGCCTTTGTTGGATCTACTTGAGGAATAAACCATGGAACACATACTGCAGTTAGACTGGGTTGACCAAAGCATTCCCCATAAAGTTTGGGTTGAACAATACTACGACGGCTGCCGCATTTGCCTAAAGGTCGTCAAGGATGTTGAGCCAGAAATGCTCTCATTGATTGTGCCCAACATTGATGTGAAAAACGTTCGTCAGGCATGGCAAGGTAAAGCTATCAACGTTACACCCGCTTATGATGATGGCGTCCTTTTCACTCAAACCCGTTCGCTGTTCAACCTTCCTCATGGTTGCGTCATTTGGGCCGTCACTCATATCAAGATGCAAAATGGTTTGAAGATGTCTGCTGACAAGCTCTGTTTTGTACCGAAACATTCAAAGCAAGATTCTCGCTTTCAACAAGAACATCACGCTGAGGCATGTTAAACCAATAAGGTCAGCCCAGCAGCTGACCTTGTGTTTATCTGTGCTTTGCTTCAGTACGGATGAAAATCAACCTTTTGACAAATTGGCGGGATGTAAAGCTGAAGATAGGACTCAGATAGGCGAAGGGCTTCTTTAGCCAGTTCTGGGGTGATGTAGCCATATTTGCGGTACGAGAGAGAGTAGATTTTGTCGGCAACTTGCAGGGATATAGCAAAAATATTAATCGGTTGAGGTAGCTGAGGAATGTCGAAGAACTGGCGATAAATCATCTCAACTTGATACCCTAATTCAAGATCATGCTCTGTATCTGCGTGACCTAACTCTGCAAACGTATGTCGACCCAATATCAATTTTTTGGCAATAGGATTGTTATTATAATAATTCACATAAGCCGTTTCTATCATTCGATTAATATCGCTCCAATGGACAATCTTTTCTTCATCAATACACTGCTCGAGTAATAAATCAAAATCAGAGAAAACATTTTCCAATAAGTTATGAAATAAGTTTTCTATATTTGGATAATGATGATAAACCGTTGACGTTGCCATTCCGCATTCTTTAGCAACGTCGTACATCGAAATATCCGTCGCTTCTCGCCTCTCCATCAAACGGACAACTGCTTCGTTAATTTTCAACAATTTTGTTTCTGTACTAACTTTTCGCATCGTGATGTTGTCCTTCCAAATTTTAATTAAAACCTAATATATAAGGTCACACTATCAATGTCCGCCAAAAACGACCGTAACTTTGACATGCGACCTTATTGATTTGTAAATTAACTTATTTGCATATTATGGTTGTATATGTGTACCAGACTTCCCTTCAATGATTTCTAACGCAAAAGATAAATCACCTATATGACCACTTTGTCCTGTTTTTTCAACAAACTGGCAGCATGCGTCGACTTTCGGTCCCATCGATCCTGCAGGGAAAGAATATTGCTTCATTTGCTCAATGGTCACATTCTTTAGCTTTTGCTCTTGTGGTGTTCCCCAGTTGAGACAAACGTGGGTGCCATCTGTCAGAATCAGCAAATGCTCCGCCCCAATTTGTTCTGCAATTAGTGCCGCAGTCATGTCCTTATCAATAACCGCTTCAAAACCGACATACGCCCCGTCTTTTTCGATTACTGGAGCACCGCCGCCGCCACCACAAATGATCAAGTGTTCTTTTTCGAGTAAGTCTTTGATTGCTTTGATTTCTAAGATCTCTTGTGGCTTAGGAGAAGGGACGACACGACGCCAATGCGCACCATCAGGTTTCACAACCCAGTGATTTTCCTCGGCAAGTTGTTTTGCTTGATCCTCAGTGTAAACAGGGCCAATGAACTTAGAAGGGTCCACAACGGCAGGGTCGTTTTCATCGACGACAATTCGCGTAAGTATCGTCGTCGTGTAACGATCTTCAATTGCAGCATTGAGACCTTGCTGAATCAAATACCCAATCATGCCTTGTGTTTCTGCGCCAAGCACATCAAATGGATAGGGAGGGCAATCTTTATAAGCGTTGTTTTGTAGGGAAAGTAAGCCGACTTGAGGACCATTACCATGCACAATGACTAAACGGTAGTTTTTACTCAATTCAGCCAGTGAACTCGCCGTCTGCGCAATGCTTTTTTGTTGATTCTCGCAGCTCATGATCTCACCACGCTGCAATAAAGCATTCCCTCCAACAGCAACAACAATAATCGGTTTTGACATATCGAAATCTCCAAATATAAATAAATGATGTCAGATTAGACTGGCCTAACTGTATTTAATTGGAATTTTATGGTTGGAGATAAAAATCACAGTTCAATTCCTATTCAATAATTGGCATAGAAAATGAAGTTGACGTCACGTAATTTTCATTATTAATCGTTTAAAAACCGATATGTGATCTCGAATGTGTTTTTAGATTTTTAATGAGTAAGAAAATTCTGAAATTAATAAATTGATCAAGAACAACTATTTTGCGATTAGTGTTTTTTTCCTCATAAAATGTCTAGGTTCTTTTAATTTTCCCCGCAATTCGTTTCCTCAATACCGATATTAAGTTCATATCAAAGTTCGTTACATAAATTTCACTTCTAATAATTGCCATATTCAGTAGTTAAGGAGCGAAACAATGAGTAACGAAACTCAAGGAAAAATGGGGGTCATGAGTATTGCGCTATTTACGTTATGTGCAGTACTGGTGGTCGACACACTCACCGCATCCGCAAGTATAGGGGTCAGCTCGATCGGTTGGTGGGTTGTAATGCTGATTTTTTTTGTTATTCCCTATGGGTTCATCACTTCTGAGTTAAGCACAACTTACCCAGGCGACGGTGGTATCTATGACTGGGTAAAAGAAGCCTTCAATTTCAAATGGGCCGTACGCACAACTTGGTTTTATTGGATTAACGTCGGTCTATGGATGCCAGCGGTATACATCATGTTTGCAGGCATGTTTGCCGAGCTATTCATGCCAGATCTATCTTTGTGGGGCCAAATAGCGATTTGCATAGCGCTGACTTGGTTCACCGTATGGATTTGCAACGTATCGGCAGACATTGGCGTTTGGGTCACGAATGTAGGCGCCATCCTAAAAATCTTAGTGATCGGCACGTTAGGTGTAGGGGGCTTTGTTTACGCAATGAAACATGGCGTCGCAAACGAATTTTCTTTGTCTGCCATGGTGCCAACTCTCGACTCAGCGGTTGCGTTTCTTCCTGCTATTGTCTTCAACCTAATGGGTTTCGAATTGGTTGCAACCATGACGAAAGAGATGAAGGACGTGCGTGATATGCCAAAAGCCGTATTCCTTTCTATTGGTATCACTGCGTTCCTCTACATCTTCGGCACGATTGGCATTCTGATGGCGTTACCTGTTGAAAGCATCGGTCTGGTCGCTGGGTTAATCGACACATTTAAAACCTTATTTGGTGATGGTCCATTAGGCAATGCCATGGTGTATTTCTTTGGTGTCTGTGCACTATTAACGCTCATCGGCAACATGGTGAGTTGGACAATGGGTGCAAGTCGCGCTGCTGCCGAAGCCGCTCAAGAAGGTGAACTACCAGCCGCTGTAGCAAAAATGTCGGACAAAGGCTCTCCAGTAGGTGCGAACAATATCACTGGCACGGTTTCTACCGTTGTGATCTTGTCATACGCCCTATTCGCTCAAGGTAATGACGACTTGTTTTGGTCCATCTTCGCCTTTTCAAGCTGCATTTTCTTATTGCCTTATCTGTTCATGTTCCCTGCATACCTAAAATTGCGCCTCGTGGATGGCGACCGTGAGCGCCCATTCAAAGTTCCGGGTGGCATGGGTACGCAATACGTCATCTCAATTGTGTGTTTCTTGGTAATCCTTCAAGCCGTGGTGCTCTTCATCTTCCCAGAAGCACTTGACCTCACCGTCGCAGACTGGAATTACACAGCGCCAGTGCTCATCGGAGTTATCGCGACAATCTTGATTGGTGAATGGATTTTACTGGGCGCATTGAAACGCAAAAACCAACAAACGGAACAACAAGCTGAAGCGTAATTCAGGAGATTGATATGAAAAAGCTATTACAAACCACACCAAAACAAGACGGCTTCAGAATGCCTGCCGAGCAAGAGCCTCATAGCGAAATCTGGATGGCTTGGCCAGAACGCACTGACAACTGGCGAAACGGAGCAAAACCGGCACAAAAAGTGTTCGCTGAAGTGGCAAAGCAAATCAACCAAACCACTCCCGTCACCATGCTGGTAAGTGCGGATCAGTACGACAATGCCGTATCTCGTTTACCTGACGATATCCGCGTGCTTGAAGTATCAACCGATGACTCTTGGATGCGCGACATCGGCGCAAGCTATGTCGTGAATGATGAGGGTGAACGTCGCGGTGTCGACTGGGAATTCAATGCTTGGGGCGGCTTTGTCGATGGCCTTTACTGGCCTTGGAAACGCGATGACCAAGTCGCACAGAAAATGTGTGAAATTACCGCTGATTCTCGTTATAGAGCGCCAATTGTACTTGAAGGAGGCTCCATACACATCGATGGCGACGGCACTTTATACACCACAGAAGAGTGTCTGCTGGACGAGAGTCGTAACCCAGATCTAAACAAAGAAGAGTTGAGTAAAGTTCTTCGTGAACATCTCAATATAGAGAAAATTGTTTGGTTGCCTCGTGGCTTATATAACGACGAAACCAATGGTCACGTCGATAACATTCTCCACATCGTTAAGCCCGGAGAAGTGGTACTGACTTGGTGCGACGACCCAAATGATCCGCAATACGAAATCAGTCGAGAAGCCTACGACTGCCTGACAAATCAAAGAGACGCGAAAGACCGCAAAATCAAAGTCCATAAGCTGCCAATGCCAGGTCCTTTGTACATGGCAAAAGAAGAAGCAGCAGGGATTGATATTGCAGAAGGGATGGAGCGTGAAGCCGGAGAGCGTCTAGCCGCCTCATACGCGAACTATCTCATCACGAACAACCAGATTGTTCTACCTCTACTCGATAAGCGATACGACGCAGAGGTGATTGCGCTCTTAGAGGAGCTCTACCCAGGCTATGAAGTAAACGGTGTTCCTGCTCGTGAGATTTTGCTCGGTGGCGGCAATATCCACTGCATTACTCAACAAGTACCTCAAGTTTAAATCCATACGAATCCAACGACTCAAAATAAAAGGGGCGAGCTTAGGTAAGCCCCAAATGAAAATAGGAATATGATTATGAAATTACCTTCTTCAAGTGCAACTGACCTACACAAAGCAAACATTGAGCATATGGTGTCTATGAAAGATTTCTCAGTCCGAGAAATGGACAACATGATGGAATTGATGAGCTACCTAAAACAGGCGCGTAAAGACAATGCAGTCCCACAACTGTTCAAAGGAAAGTCAGTCGGGATGATTTTCGAAGCCGGCTCGACTCGCACACGCGTTTCATTTGAAGTTGCCGCAACGCTACTTGGTGGTCACGCTTTGTTCTTATCGCCAAAAGACATCCATCTTGGTGGCAAAGAGTCGATTGATGACACCTCACGCGTGTTATCACGCATGTGTGATGTGATCATGGCTCGCACTAACAGTCCTGAAACGCTAGATGGTCTGTTAAACATGTCTACCGTACCGGTTATTAATGGTCTAGATACCCGTTTCCATCCAACACAAATGCTGGCTGACTTATTTACTATTCGTGAGCACATCACTGATGGTCGCCAGCTTAATGAACTGACGTTGGCATTCATGGGTGACGCTACCGATGTATGTCGTTCATTGATGCTAACTTGTGCGAAATACGGCATGGGCTTTAAGCAAATTGGTCCGGTTAAATACCACATGGAACCAGAATGGGTTGAGCTTGCAGAATCGTTCTGCAAAGAGTCTGGCGGTCATATCGAGATCACCGATGATGTAGAGCGAATCAGTGATTGTGATGTGGTCTACGGCGACAGCTTCTACTGGGTCACTCAAATGGATGAGAAAGAAGAGCGCTTGGCTGCCTTCATGCCCGACTACGTGATCACGGAAGAACTTATGGCAAAAGCGAAGCCAAGTGCCATGCTTCTGCACTGCTTACCTGCAAACGACAAAGAGGAAGTCACTCGCGGTGCGCTAGAAAGTGAGTACTCTGTGGCATTCGACGAAGCAGAGAACCGCCTAACAGCGCAAATGGCCATATTGGTTTACTTCACCCATAAAGATGCCATCACGCCAAGCGAAGAAACCATCAAGCGCCACGAAGACAAAATCCTGACCTTCCTCAGCACCCTATAACGATCTCATTCACTAACTAACGTTTTTATTCGGCACACATAGCCAGACTTGCCTCTGTTTTGAGCGGTTGGTCTGGCTATCTATTGCCTGTATCAGCGTACCCACAGCGTTCCTACAGCAGCCAGAATTGGAGAACATTCGAAATGCACGGCGAAATCATCAAAGTATCTAGAAATACAGAAAATGCACCAATCAACGACGGCTCAACTCAATCGGTAGCTTTCTCCCATTACAACAATATCTCAGCGCAACTGCCGATTGACCCAAAAAGCCAAAAGTTAGTGGAAGGGGGCATCAAAGAGCAAACTAAGCAATGCTTAAGCAATATTAGGTCTATCGTGGATAGCATCGAGCACAGCTTAAATGACGTCGTTAAAATCACGATTTATCTTAAATCTATGACCGATCTGGATGCTGTCGATGAGGTTTATAAACAATACTTCATCAGCCACCTTCCAACTCGAACCGTAATTGCCGTTGCTGCACTGCCTTTGGAAGGCGCTTTGGTTCAAATCGACGCGCTCATTTCGAACGGTGAAGGTACACACCCTCAAGAACCTTGCGAGCTGATCAAGTTGGTAAGAAACACAGCAAAAGCCCCAACCAGTTTGCTGTCGAGCCAAAGTGTTGCGTTCTCACATTACAACCACATTTCAGCTCAACTGCCAATCGAACCAGAAACAGGCAATATTGCTGAAGGCGGAATCAAAGCGCAAACTCGACAATGTCTGAAAAACATCAAGAGCATACTGAATAGTATTGATGTCCCTTTTGATGACATTGTTAAACTCAATATCCATCTGAGAAATCTCGACGACGCCTTTGCTGTCAATCAAGTCTACAGCACATTTTTTCCAGACTCGGCGATAGCAAGAAGCGTTGCCTACGTGCCCGCTCGTACTGTCATCAAAGCTGAGGGGTTACCAATGGACGCCTTAGTGCAAATAGACGCGACGGTTTCTCATGGGGACGGAACGCCACCACAAGCCGTTGA
The DNA here is from genome assembly GCF_001557775.1 of Vibrio sp. MOR3. Taxonomy (NCBI): domain Bacteria; kingdom Pseudomonadati; phylum Pseudomonadota; class Gammaproteobacteria; order Vibrionales; family Vibrionaceae; genus Vibrio; species Vibrio sp. MOR3. The sequence goes on from NZ_LNRD01000004.1 coordinate 155,083, forward strand.
AGATAGACATGGGATTGTGATTCGCGCCCACAACACAGAGGCGGCACCAATCAGCAAGTTCTCAACTCAAACTGTCGCTTTCTCGCATTACAATAACGTTTCTGCACAACTGCCAATCCATCCGCCGAGTGGCGAAGTCATTGCTAATGACGTAGGCGAGCAAACCATGCAATGCCTCGACAACATCAAAGCCATCATCAAAAGCGTGCACCATGTAATGGACGACATCGTGAAACTGAATATTCAGCTAAAAGATATCAGCGACTTGCAAGTTGTGGAGGATATTTTAGCAAGCTACTTTGATAAAGAGCTTCCAGCGTGCACTGTTATCGGTGTATCAGAAATCTTTATGGACGCCTCAATCCAAATAGACGCTATTGTTTCTAATGGTGAAGGCACATTTCCAAAAGAAGAGCTTAGCTACTGAGCCTCATAAACTTATCAAGAGAGAAGGTCAGCTCTACAGCTGACCTTGTTTTTATCTGTGCTTCACTTGCCTGACATATTGCCAAAACCCAACACTTCAATACTCACCTATAAACAGACCAAATACTCCAACAATTTTGCGCGAAATGAAGACAAATATCTTTGTGATGTGCCTTCTAAAAGAAGCTGCAAAATTATGGCGTGATACAGCAAAGCATCAAGTATAAAACGACGCTTCAAATCTCTCCTTTTCTTTTGAAATCAGACTTCTAATGAAAATGCGAGAATAACCCTCACTCCGCCCTCTGTCAGAGCTTTGTCAAGACAGAGAACACACTCTTATCCTCACATAAAACCTTCACATCACGGTCATAATCTAGGGTCTAAAATTACCTTTGAACTCGTGTCTACGGACGAAATTTTCAATCGTTAGTTGTGGGAGGTTGCTATGGAAAAGTACTGTCCAATATGTCAAACAGAGTTGCTCGATAGAAGTCACTATCTTATCTGTCCTAGAAACAATATTGGCGAATGCGCGTATGATGGCTACGAGGATCACCACAACCATTGCTGTCATGAAGTGGGCGAAAACACCCATGAAAAAGAATTGGTCGCTTTAGATTAAACAAATCAAACAGCGACGAAGCATAAAAATGCCACTCAATGTTGAGTGGCATTTTTGATTGTCTTCAACATCGAAAGGACAGCAAAGGTTAGACCAACTCAAGCAAGTGGAACCCATAAAAAAACGCCGATAAAACTAAAGAAGTGGCAATCACTTTATGCCTTCCCGCTTTCCAACTGGTTCCTTTAGTCGCGACACAAAGACCTGAAGCGTAAACATAACGGCAAGCTAAACAGGCACAAACTAAAGAAACTGCCAACAGCCAAGAAACTGAGCCATGCAATATCTTAGCAATCGACAGCACGATCAAAACCGACACAAACAGAGTACGCAGCCAAGATAAAACCGTTCTTTCAACTTGCAGACCGGCATCGCTTTTTAAATGGGTCTCATCTAATAAAGACATCGTGATAAATGCTGCTCAATAAGAAGGTAATCACCACCACCATTAAGATCGGAATTACTTTAATAGCATGGGAATAAGACAGGTTGCTGTTTAACCGCATTGCGATTTCATTTCCTCGCCAATTTGCATAGGCAAAAATCGAGCAAAGAATAGAAATCGTCAGTAAAGATAAACAAATGAGTGGCTTATATAAAGTATCGTTAAGACTTGTGGCTAATTGGTCCACAGCAATAGCCGCCGTAAAAAAGCCGAGCGCAGTACGAACCCATGCCAAAAAAGTTCGCTCATTGGCAAGCGTAAAACGATAGTCGGGGTCTTCCCCCTTTTTTTTCCAAGACATATTCAAAACATCAGAGAGAGTGGGCATTTATCCCCACTCTCTTAGCTCATTTATTGTGGTTTCAACATTTGCATATCGCCACCAACCGTCGGCAAGTAGCGGGCGTTATGCAGGCGATAAGAAGACCAGTAACCAGACCAACGTGGATCAGATTGCAGCAACTGAGCCGCTTGTAGCACAATGGTTTCTTTATGGACTCGATACTCTTCCAAATCGAACAAATTCGACTGATCGTCTTTATCCAAATGGTGTAATTCTTCAAAGCCCGTGGTGGCGTTGTAGCCGTAGAAATATGGTTTACCTTCTAGCGTCACCTGAAAACCAAAGCCGTAATTACACCCAACATGTACACCCGTTTGGTAAACCTGAGTCAATGGGCGGCGAGCCTTACCTTGCATCACATTCAGCAAGTTATCGCCTTCCATTTGTGATGGAATTTCAATACCTGCAAATCCAAGGATAGTTGGCGCTACATCAATTGCAGAAACGCTCTCATCGGATTGTTTCAACATGGTTTGCTGAGATTTAGGAGGCTTGATCATCAATGGAATACGGAAAATATCTGGCTGGAAGTAAGAGCCTTTATCCGCCATAGCCATACGACCATTCATATCACCATGATCAGCAGAAAACACAATCGCAGTTTCATCCCATAACCCTTCTTCTTTGAGGAAGTGGTTTAAATGACCGATAGCATGATCAACCACCTCAACTTGCAGTAAATGACAAGCAATATAGTCCTTCGCCACTTCGGCGTCATACATCCCCCAATATTGCTGATAGAGCGCATAAATTGGGTTATCCTTTTCCTGCATGGTAAAACTATCAGGCAAGGTAATAGCGGCTTTGATTTGCTCGTAGCGTTCCTCTAAACCACTTGGCACAGAATAAGGCTGATGAGGGTCGAAGAATTCTAATTGAGTGAAAATTGGCTTAGCTGGCGCTTGGATTTTCGATGCTTTTATTTGCTCCACAGCCAACTTCGCCAAGAACACTGAGTAATGTGCATCTAACGGGAAATCACTGCCATCTTGCTGTTCAATCCAACCGCCAAATGAATTGGCAGGAGACAACTTATCAATCTGTAAACCACGGAGCTCTTTGCGATATTTTGGTAACTGTACGCCCATATTCGCGAGGTATGCTAAGTAGCGGTCATCGTCTTCTACTGGTGGTCCCCAGCGATCCCAAGCATGCACGTTTTCACCAAAGGTACGAACGAATTTCTCTACACCAACGTGACATTTACCTGAATGTTTGAGGGAGTAACCGACACGTTTTAGGTAGTCTTGGAAAATGATGTCGTCGAGCTCGAGATCCACCTTCATTCCTACAGGCGTACGTTCACCGTTTGAAAGATAGGGAGGGTGCATGCCAGTAAAAATAGCGGCCCTTGCCGGACCGCATAAAGGGCTGGGAGTAAATGCCGAACTAAATGAAGTACCTTCCGTGGCAATGGACTCGATGTTTGGCGTATTGATCACGCCAGAAAGCGGACGTTGGGGGTGATAACAATCCGCAGAAATCATATCGACAGTAATGAACACGATATTGGGCTGTTGTTGGTCATTTCTACAGAAAGCGCCCTTTCTCTCTTTAGGGTTTAAGAAATCAGAAATCATCTAGGCCTCAAAAAATATGCAAAGGTGATAGAGCTCTATTATTCAAGCCTTATCACGGACTACTGATTCCTAAAGTTAATCGTGATTGGTACTATAAACCATAGTAAAAATCCCTATTAAATGTAAAAAGCGAAACAATGAAAAATCAGCCGCTCCTCATCGAAGAATCCGCAGATTCATGTGGCATTACTCTACGCTCAATGTGGGATGTACATGCCGACATAAACTACCATATCAAATGGCCAAGAGACCGCATGTTGCCTATGCTGCCAAATGCCATTGTGGCGGTATACACCATCCAAGGCAGTGGGTGCATCAAGATGAAGAGCGGGAAAATTCTCACGGTTTCCGCACCAAGTGTGACCTTCATTGACAGCAGAAACATCGATAGCTACTGGACAAATGGAATCGTTTGGAACTTAAACTGGTTCGAGTTTTTAATGCAGGGTGTTACTCCGATTCCTTTTGAAGAACCTATTGCGTTGAAGAACGACGACTACCCAAGCATTCTGTCTGAAGTCAAGGAACTCATTGCGTCTAAATCACCAATAAAACTCAATGCAGCGGTCGCAGGCTTTGGGTTTGTTTTTTATAAATGGCTCACCTTAATTGACCAATCGAAATCCATGACCAACCAAGAAAAGACGGTGCATGAGATTGTGGCAAAAATGAGCGAGAACATCGGTGAGAATATCGCCATAAAACAGTTTGCGCAGGAAGCGGGCTACACAGAACAATATCTAAGAAAACTCTTCCTTAAATACCTTAACGTGTCCCCAAAACAGTATTACTTAAAGCTGAAACTCGATGCCAGTATGATGATGCTCAAGCGCTCTGGAACTAATGTAAAGCGAGTCGCCTTCGAACTCGGCTTCAACGACAGCTTCCATTTTAGTCGCGCCTTTAAAAAGCAGTTTGGTGTTTGCCCATCAAAAGCAAATGACCTCTGATGGGCAAAGTTTTTGCAGAATATTAGGCCGTAATCGCGCATGGCTAGCGGCTAGTTGTGAATGTTTAGTAATCAAAGATTAGTGATTAAGCGGCCAGTTTGAGAAGTAAATATGATCCGCTTGCCAATCAACATCTTTGTTGTCTTGGAACAGCTTCGCAGCAACCGTAAAAGCAAACTCAAAGCTCACCCCTAACCCTTTCGCACTGATGAAAGGAGCGTCGACAACCACAGGCTGATCAACATACACGCCATCAGAAAAGTTCTTCTCTAGACCACCACCCGTTGTGTAATGGTGCAGCCCTAGAAGCTTGTTTGCAGCCAGTACTTTGGCACCGGATGAACACAGTGCGCAGATCCACTTATCTTCTGCGATATGTATTTTTAGAAACTCAATCACTTTGCTGCTGCACGTCAAATTGTCCGTACCCATTGGACCGCCCGGCATCATCACCGCATCGTACAGCTCCGCACTTTTTTCTGACAGCAAGTAGTCTGCAGAAATCAACGTTTTAAAATAGGAGCTCAAGGGTTTGCGATCGTGGATTGATAATACGTCCACTTCAATTTTGAGTCGGCGCATAATATCAATAAAGACCACCGCTTCTGCCTCTTCAAAACCATCCGCTAATAAAACGGCAACGCGTTTAGTCTCCGCCATTACTGCTTCTCCTGTTGATTAACCACCTTTACGGCTTCTCTCGTTAAGCGTCCTATTTCTTCCCAGTCTTGGTTTTCAATTAATGATTGGGGCACCATCCATGTACCACCACATGCCACCGTATTCGGTAACGCTAAGTACTGATTGATATTGCCTTCGTTCACCCCGCCAGTTGGCATGAACTGTACATCTTTATAAGGACCAGAAAGGGCTTTAAGCATGGCGACACCACCTGCAGCCTCTGCAGGGAAAAACTTCATCAAACGAACGCCTTGCTGTCGTGCTTGCTCCAACTCACTCGGAGTACAAACACCTGGAATAAATTGAATGCCTTTGGCAGCACACGCTTGCAAAGTATCTGGGTTAAAGCCCGGTGCTACAATAAATGACGCCCCAGCTAGAGTCGCTTGCTCGACTTGCTCTGCATCCAGCACCGTACCAGCACCAATATACATATCAGGCTGAGCAACGCTCAGTAGTGCAATAGCCTCCGCCGCAGCTGGGGTTCTAAACGTGATTTCAATGACGTTCAATCCGTTGTCAGATAAGGCTTTGCCTAACGAGAGCACATCTTCAGCGCGCTCAATCGCGACTACAGGAATTACTTTATAAGACGCAAGTTTTGCACCTAAATTATTCATACAATTTGTCTCTTAATAGATCTGTTATTGGTGATGGTACAATGGCACCTTTATATTGAATGACTTTGCTAGCCAATAAGTTGCCAATTTGACACGACGTGCCGAGCTCTAAGCCTTCACTTATTCCCAAAATAAAGCCTGCATTGAACGAATCACCAGCTGAGGTGGTATCAATCACTTTTTCCACCGGACTAGCAGGGTGGTGGGTCACAGACGTGTTCCAGTTTGCTAAAGATCCGACACTGCAACCGTCCGCTCCTTGCTTGATAACGACGACCGCTTTGCTTTACTGATTGAGTCGTTGAATGGTGGTCTCAAGGCTTTTATCGTCCCACAGAGCCTGTTCATCATCGCTGGTTAGCAATAAGTAATCGCTGATGTTGACGATGGCTTGATACCAATGTTGAGCATCGAGCCTACTGCTCCATAAACTCGGACGATAATTGCTATCGAAAATAACTCGAGCCCCTCGGTGGCGAGCATCAGTTAAAGTTGAGATAAGTTTGGCTCGGTCCTCGTCATCTAAAATGGCAAGAGAGATGCCCGATAGGTAAAGAAAATCAAAGAACATAAGCGCTTGTTCAATCTTTGAAAATTGCTCATGCTTGAGTAATTGAGACGCCGCCGATTGATGTCGCCAATAAGCGAAACTGCGCTCTCCAGCATCATCTAATTGGATCATGTAAAGCCCGGTTGGATGTGCTGGGTCAATCAATACATATTGAGTATCAATCCCTTCTACTTGCCATTTTCCTGCCATGTGTTGAGAAATCGAATCTTCACCTAGCGCCGTGATATAGGCAGGCTTTAAATCAGGATTTAGGCGACTGAGATAAACCGCAGTATTTAATGTGTCACCACCATAGCTCTGAGTCATTTGCCCAAAAGGCTGCCCACTGAGCTCGATCATACATTCGCCGATCAGGGCTATTTTTTTCATCGAAAACACCGAAAGTAACGTAACAATTCCGAGAGAAGCTCGGGAATAAAATCAGAAAGAAAATGCCTGCGAGTGCAGGCATTTTTGAAGTATCGAGATTAGCGAGCTAGCCAGCCACCATCGACAGCTAACGTATAACCGTTCACGTAATCAGACGCTGGTGACGCTAGGAAAATCACCGGACCCGCCAAGTCTTCTGGCAAACCCCAACGTTGTGCTGGGATACGCTCTAAAATGGCTTGGTTTCGATCTGCATCGGCGCGTAAAGCAGCGGTGTTATTGGTCGCCATGTAGCCTGGGGCAATCGCATTCACATTAATGTTGTGTGCAGCCCACTCGTTCGCCATTAAGCGGGTAATCCCCATAACCCCACTTTTCGATGCTGTGTAAGAAGGCACTCGAATACCGCCTTGGAAAGAGAGCATAGACGCCACGTTGATGATCTTCCCGCCTGTACCTTGCGCGATAAATTGCTTCGCAACCGCTTGAGACAAGAAGAACACCGACTTAACGTTAATGTCCATTACGTCGTCCCAATCTTGCTCAGAGAATTCCAACGCATCGTTACGACGAATAATGCCTGCATTGTTAACCAAGATATCGACACGACCAAACTCTGTCACAGCACGATCCACAATCGAGCTAATGTCATCCGTTTTCATCAAGTTCGCTCGGATATCGATGAATCGGCGACCTGTAGCTTGGATTTTTTCGATGGTTTCTGTCGGCTCAACAATATTCACACCAACAATGTCACACCCCGCTTGGGCTAGCCCTAGAGCCATACCTTGTCCTAGACCTGTATCGCAACCTGTCACAATCGCAACTTTATCTGTAAGTTTAAATTCCATGTTTTGCTCCTAGCGAAGATCGGTGGTTTTAATGTGGTCCATGTCGTCGAACGTTTGGTTCTCACCAACCATTCCCCAAATAAAGCTGTAGTTTTTGGTCCCCACGCCAGAGTGGATAGACCAACTCGGAGAAATAACCGCTTGTTCGTTGTGTACCAAAATATGGCGAGTCTCTGTTGGTTCACCCATCATATGGAACACCGCTTGTTCCGGTTGGATATCGCAGTATAAGTACACTTCCATACGGCGTTCATGTGTGTGGCAAGGCATGGTGTTCCAAAGGCTGCCAGCTTCCAGTTTGGTTAGGCCCATCACAAGCTGACAGGTCTCAACAACATCTGGCACAATGTATTTATAAATGGTTCGTTCGTTACAGCTTTCACTATCCCCCAGCGTTACTGGCATCGCATCTGCTTGAGTGATTTTGCGTGTAGGGTACGCGGCATGAGCAGGTGCACTGTTGTAGTAAAATTTCGCAGGCTGACTTTCGCTTTCACTGCCAAATGACACCGATTTTGCACCTTTACCAATGTATAACGCTTGTTGGTTTTCTAGCTCGTAAACCTCGCCATCAACGTCGACGTAGCCCAAGCTACCAATGTTGATAATGCCCATCTCACGGCGCTCTAGCAGGTAATCCACACCGAATTTTTTACCAATACCATCGAAAGAAACTTTCTCTTGTTGCGGCATCACACCACCAAACAGAATGCGATCGATATGACTGTAAGTCATGGTGTAGCTATCTGCCTCAAAGATACTCTCAACAAGAAACTCATCTCGTAGCTGTTGGGTGTCTAGCGTTTTTGCGTGTGCTTTATGAATGCCTTGACGTGTGTTCATATTTCTTTCACCTATCATTGTGTAACACTTGCGATTTTTTGTTTATTTCCAAGACTTTGAGAGTAAATCAAGCCTCCGATAGTCATGATGAACAGACCACAAATTAAGAAGTAATAAGCATGCTCGTTCGGAAGTAAGAAGAATGCCGTGATGACGCCACCAAAGAGCAGTGTTAAGCGACCTAGAATTCGACACTGCATCACATCTGACTCTTCCATGCCTACTGGCGAGACAATTGGTGTCTTTTGATTCGTAAAGAATTGTTCAATGGCACTCTTCCTTTCTCCTTCTGGCGCTTTGTAGAACAAGCCCGTACATAGGAAGAAGCCAACAGTGACAATAGCGTGCATAAACTGGGTAATAACCACACCCAAGTCACCAAGCTCACGTCCTGTTAATGCAACGCCAATCGTTTCTGAGACCCATTGAGCATTGAAAACATTGTTACTGATTAAGCTAACCACGAAACCGAAACAAACAGTCGCCCAACCTGCCCAATCAGGAACTCGCTTAATGAACATGCCAAGTGTTTGAGGGATCATCATCGGAATATTCACAAGACCTGCGAAAATGATCATCATTGAGAACAGGCTGATGCCACGTAATTCGTTCAAGAACAGCGCGAAGCCAATTACAATCAACCCCATCACTCCCGTCGAAATCTTACTAGCACGTAGCTCTTGTTCTTCGGTCGCGTCTTTATTCAGCATTGGCTTGTAGATAGATTTCACAAATGATGCCGCGACAAAGTTAATACGGGAATCCAGCGTTGACATTGTGGCCGCGAACATAGCCGAAACCACCAGACCAACCATGCCTGCAGGAAGAAGAACCTGAACTGCTGATAGATAAGCCGCTTGGTTCGCTTTTGCACCAAGTTGTGGATACATTCCAGTAAGGTCAACACCAGCACTTGCAGACCACATCGGCGGGATAAACCACATTACACTGCCGAATGCGAACAACAATGCGGTTAGATAAGCCGCTTTGCGAGCTTGAGCTGAGTCCTTTACACACAAGAAGCGAACTGACTGACCAATGTTATTCATGTCGATAACGCGTTGAATAAACATGGCACCAATCCATAATAAGAAGATTTCTTGGTAGTGGATGCCATTGCCCGTCCAAAGCGTCGCGCCTTGCCAGTGGTCTGTGATGTCCGAAATACTGTCTACGTTGTTCATGACAGCGATAAAGGTCACCACACTGATGGCAACAATCAATAATGCCTGTAAAAAGTCACTCGATACGACGGCCCAGGCACCACCAGTAATGGTCATGAAGACAACGGCTGCACCTGTGATAACAATAGCCAGTTGGATGTTGATACCAATCACTGCAGAGATAAAGATTGAAACTGCATATAGCGTAATTGCCCCGCCCATCAACCCCGTAACCATGTAGATAAACGTATAGAAACGCTCTGTCTTTGCACCGTAACGCTGTCGAATGGCTTCCATTGGTGTAATCACATTGAGCTGTCTGAAGCGAGGAGCAAAGATACGTGCACAAACTAGATAGCCGACAATGTTAAATACAAAAATCCAAACAACGGCAAAGCCATCGATATAGGCTTTACCTGCCGCCCCAGTAAAAGTCCAAGCACTGAAAGTGGTCATAAAGGCACTAGAGCCCGCCATCCACCAAACCATCTTGCCGCCCCCGCGAAAATAATCACTGGTGTTGGCAACCTGCTTACGAAAAATAAATCCAAGCAAGATCATGAAAATAAAATAAAAAACAATCGCGCTAATATCGTATCCAGAAATCATTATCAGTTTCCTTACCAGAAGTAGCGTTGATGACCGCAAATACGCATCAATGCTTCGAGATAGTAGTAATCACCGTAGGGCAACATGTTGTTCGCCATGTCTTTTGCGACAAACGATGCGCCTTGAGAAAGCAGGCCATGAGCAGAAGGGTCTGCCGTTAGATCGCATTGTTCTATCAATCCTTGAACCAAATGCATGCCCCATTGCTCGAAGAAGTCACGTTCTTGTTCATCCTCACAAAGGCTTGCAATCAACAAAAAGCCAGCTGCAGTAATAGCCCCCGCCGAACTGTCTTTGTATGGATGCTCCGACTCTGGTAAACGGTAGTCCCAGACAGGAACGGCATCGTCTTGCAGATAAGGTGTAACAAACAGCGCCAACTTTTTCGCAAGCGCCAAAAAATCTGGATTTTTGGTGTACTGGTAGGTTTGAGCAAAACCATGAATAGCCCACGATTGACCTCGAGCCCAACAAGAGTCGTCTGCATATCCTTGAAAGGTTTCGCCTTTGATTGGTGTTTGCGTCAGTGGATCAAAGTTAAAGGTATGAAAAGTAGAGAAATCTTCACGAACAATATGCTTAGCCATTGTTTTAGAGTGATTAATTGCTGCATCTTTTAATACATCGCTATTGGTTTGATTTGCAGCCCAAAAAAGCAGTGCCGTATTTTGTAGCGAATCGATAATTGTTTTTCCCTGAGTTTTCTCAGGACCAAGAATGTGTGTTTCATTCCACGCAACAATATATTGGCCAAGTCGACGATATCGTTGATATAAACTATGAGCAGCTTCGATACCCATTGATTTATATTCCTCATCTTCAGTCAACATATAGCCAGCAACGCAACTTAATGAATATTGAAAACCTAAATCATGATCATGCCAATTTGGGTTGATAAGTAATTCTTTAAAGTAAGGTTTACGCATATTTGCGCTGTTTTTGAATGTCTCATCGCCGGTTAGCTGGTAGCAAAGCCACAGTTGACCAGTCCAGAAAGAAGAAACCCAATCTGATGGTCCGCAGTAGCGCCATGTGCCATCTTCGTTACCAATCTTAGGATTATTAATACCAATACGAGGGATGTTGTTTTTAACTGAAGAAACAACCTTAGTTAATTGCTCTTCAAAATCAGTGTTGTTATACCTTTTTGAGGGATATGCATGTTCTATCATTGCGACTCGTTCCAGGTTGATTATTTTATTTCACGTATTTTTTATCTGGAGCCAGTTTATGAAGATTTGAGAGCTTCATTCAATGTGTAAAAACATACAAAAATGAAAAAAAAGAAACTACTTCGGAAATTTTCCTTATTTAGGTGACAATTTGTGAATAATGTCACAGAGCCAATAATTGAGGGCGATCACGCTTATAATATATGAATCAATAGAGTTTCATTTTTTTCATCCCTCAGCAACTTTCTTCATTCTAATAAAAAAAATAATCACTTAATTTCTATTTTGACTTTTGTCTTTACAAAATAAATAAAACAAGGAAATTAATGTGAACCACTCTACGATCAAAACCTCCCTTCTCATGACATCAATTGCCTTATGCAGCCAAGGTGTTGCTGCGCAAGATATCGATTTTTCTGGATATTTCCGTGCGGGAGCAGGCTCTAGTTCAAGCAATGGTGCGATGGTTTCTTACAACAAACAAAAACTTGGTCGTCTCGGAAACGAAGATGACATTTACCTAGGTTTAGGCCTAGGTACCCAACTTGCGAAAACCGAACAATACGACGTCTACTTCCAATCTCGTTTTGTTTACCAGTCTGATGGTTCAAACGACTGGGAAGCCATGGATGACGACGATACAGATTTCATGTTCAAAGAAGTGAACGTGGCGGTTAAAGGGCTGATCCCTTCTCTGCCGGAATCCACCGTATGGGCAGGTAAACGCTACAACCAACGTCACGATAACCACATCATTGATACCTACTACTGGAACGTGTCTGGTACTGGTGGTGGTATTGACTACATTCCTGTTGGTGACGGCCTGCTGTCGGTATCTGCTATCCGCTCGGACCGTAAAAGCCAAGACTTTGATGATCCAGGCACAAAAAATAACAAGCTCAACGTCAATATTTTCGACATTCGCTACAAAGGCATAAAATTGTGGGAAAACGCTGAGCTAGAAATCGGTCTTGATTACGGTATGCCAAATGAGTCGGACGAATTTACGTTGCAAACCGAAGATGGTGTGATGGCTACTGGCTTGGTTACCTACGGCGGTAAATGGGGTAAGAACAATACGGTTTTCCAATACGGTACTAACGGCTTCTCAAAAGCGCTATTTAACGACCATGCAGGTAAAAACTACTTCGCAGAAGTGCAAAAAAATGCGTCCGCTTACCGAGTGATGAACTACGGCTTGTTAAAACTAACTGACGATGTCGTACTTGCTCACTCTTTGTTCTGGACCTCTTCAATTGATGATATCGAGATCAACCAAACCACCACACAAACGACTTTTTCAGCGGTTATTCGCCCTGAATACAGCTGGGACGACAACAATAAAACCGTACTCGAGTTAGGTTACTTCGATGCGACAACGGCCGATGACACCCCTCAATCGGCAAGCAAGGTAACACTTGCTCAAACTTGGTCGCCATCTAAAAGTTTCTGGGCTCGCCCTGAACTGCGCGTATTCGCGACTTACTTTCAAGACTATGAAGACGATCATGCATTCGGTGACAACAACGACACCGAATTCCAAGTCGGTATTCAAGTTGAAGGCTGGTTCAAATAAGACAAAGCCTGCTCCTTCGGGAGCAGGTCTTTCTCTGTGAAACAACAGTAAGTCTAGAAATAAAGGAAACGCGGAATGCAGTCATCTTACCCTTTTCACATCATGGCAAAGCCGACCGGATCTACCTGCAATATTCAGTGTGATTATTGCTATTTTCTCGGTCGTGAAGAAACGCTGAAAGAAGTGACTGCGAACCCAATGCCGCTCGAAACCTTAGAGCTTTACATTAAGCAATACATTGAAGCTCAACCCACCGCTCAAGTGATTTTCAGTTGGCAAGGCGGTGAACCAACTCTGCTTGGTCTCGACTATTTCGAAACCATCATTAAGCTGCAAAATAAACACAATCCACTCAATAAAACCATTCAAAACGATTTGCAAACCAACGGAATGTTGCTGAATAAGCCGTGGTGTAAGTTTCTTAAAACTCATCGTTTCTTCGTCGGACTAAGCATCGATGGAACTCAAGAGGTTCATGATCATTATCGCCACACACGCTCAGGTAGAGGCACACATAAAAAGGTGCTCAATGCGGCGGCTTTGCTTCATAAATACCACATCCCTTTTGCGACCCTCACTTGTGTGACTCACCAAAGTACACACTCTGCACTAGAGATTTATCGCTTCCTGCGTGATGAAGTGAAAACCAAACAAATGCAATTTATCCCGATCGTGGATAAAGCCGAGCTAGAAATGCGCTCTTCATGCCTAGTCACTACTCAAGAACCTTATTCTGTTTCCCCACAAGGTTGGGGCGAATTCATGACAACCGTCTTTGATGAATGGCTGAAAAACGATATTGGTCAGGTTTACATTCCAACCGTTGAGGACTGCCTCGCCGTTCTACTGAATCATCCCTCTTCATCCTGTGTGACAAGCCAATATTGTGGTCGTGCTCTTGCGATCATGCAGGAAGGCTCCGTCTACAGTTGCGATCACTACATCGAAGATAGCCACCGCTTAGGCAATGTCAAAAATACACACTTGGCACAAATGGCATGCGACCCAAAGCAACAATCTTTTGGTCTCGATAAGACCCACTCACTTTCTCAACAATGCCAGCAATGCCCATACCTCAAGTTCTGTTTTGGCGGTTGCCCTAAAGACAGGGTGCGTTCAAACAAAGAATCTTCTCCGCAAAATTACCTCTGCTCAGGATTGCGCGCTTTCTACCAGCACGCCATTCCAGCATTAAAACAACGCATAAAAAACGAGTACCCCCAATAACAAGGAAATGATTCCATGAGATACAAAATAGGAACTCTCTCTGTCGCTTTGCTGCTTGTCGCTTGTAATAGCGAGTCGAGTGTCGAAAACACCAGCCAGTACTGGACGGATTTTGTTGCCAGCCGAGATTCAGCATCAGGTCTGTTGGATACCTCAACAACACTACCTGAAGAGCGCATTCTTCAAGACTACTCCTTTGCTGGTTATAAATTTAGCAATACGCCATTACCGGCACCCGCCCCAACAGAAACGGATGCTCTATACCAAGTGTTTAATGTCCAAGATTTTGGGGCAACACCGAATGATTCAATCAGCGATAAAGCTGCAATAAAAGCCACTATTAAAGCGATGAAACAAAGCCGCACGACGAATCCCGCTGAGTCAAAAATCGCTGTGCTTTATTTTCCTGAAGGCACTTACATCATCAATAATGCCGCAGATGATGCTCTCATCGATCCAGATAACGTAGATGACATAAAAAACAAACAGCCGATTTTCGTCGATCTGGATAATGTAGTGGTGAAAGGTGATGGTATTGGTAAAACGGTGCTCAAGATGGACACCTACCTTCAACCAGAAGACCCATCGAAAAAATGGACGACACCGCACATGTTTCAACTCGGCGCAAGAAGTGACGCCGAAACCACAGCCGCACCTATCGAGCTTTCACAAACGCTTGAAGGCGGCTCAAGCTTTTCTGTTCAGGTAGACAGTAGTGCAGGTTTTTCTGTCGGCGACAGTGTTCAAATTTCTGCTTTAATTCAACGCGAGCCAGCAATCAACGACGCAATCTCACCGTACCTCATCGAATACAAAGCCTCAGCACCAGACACGCCAGTTTGGGCAAATCTGGTTCAAGGGCTCGATAAACGCGAGAAACATACCATTGCAGCTATTGATGGCAATGTTCTGACATTCTCTACCCCAGTTGCACATACGCTCGATCAAGCCGACGCTTGGCAAGTGAAAAAAGTCACCTCTTATCAAAACGTCGGGATTGAGAACATGACGATTTCTGGCAATTGGCACGAAGAATTTGTCCATCATGAAAGTGCCTTACACGACAGTGGTTATAGCTTGTTAGCACTTAACCGAGTTCATGACAGCTGGGTAAGAAACATTGAACTACGCGATTTCAACCAAGGGGGCGTGCTATGGAATACCTACAATGTGACGGTTGATGACGTCACGCTGTCCGGAACGCCGGGACACCTTGCTTTCACTATCATGTACGGCAACTACAACTTAATTGAAAACATTACCGACAACTCTCACGCTTGGCATGCGCCTGGCGTATCGAAATACTCGATTGCCAATGTGTACAAAAACAGCCAATACGCCGCTGACTCCTCTATTGATTTGCATGGTGAGCAGTCCATGCACAACCTATTCGATAACATGAAGGGCGGATGGATTTATGGTCGCTGGGGCGCGAGTTCAGGCAACCAACCAAACCATCTAAAAGCGCTCACTTTCTGGAATCCTGTCAACACTGGCGTGAGCGCAAATGAATTTATGTTTATGAAGGATGATGGCATTTATGGTCGTGTAATTATGCCTTAC
The DNA here is from genome assembly GCF_001557775.1 of Vibrio sp. MOR3. NCBI lineage: Bacteria > Pseudomonadati > Pseudomonadota > Gammaproteobacteria > Vibrionales > Vibrionaceae > Vibrio > Vibrio sp. MOR3. Next base: position 170,697 of record NZ_LNRD01000004.1, read on the forward strand.
ATCATCGGGATGACGGGCTCAGAATTCTCTGTGGCACCACAAGCCAAATACATCAATACCATGATCGAAAACGGTACGGCGAACTACTCCGAAGTGCCCGATGAAAGCCTTAAGCAAGCACATTTGGAGTCTATCGGTACGGCGGTTGAACCAGCATCACTGTTCGATGCACAGTTGAATTTACGCCATGCTAAGTAACCGATGAATTCGAGGTAAAGCCGAAAGGCGATGTCACTTAATAATATCGACAGGAGGCTCAAGTCGAGCCTCCTATAACAACCAGAAGCTGTCCTTATGAAAACCTCCGCAACACTCAATATCCTGCACTTCTTAGAGAAGCTCGACCCTTTTGATAAGCTCCCCACAGAGATCGTTGAGCAGTTCGCCGAACTCGTAGTGGTGCGTTACCTCGCGAAGGGAGAAACTATAGACGAAGAAACTCTAAGTCAGTCGGCGCACTTGTACTTCATTCGCTCAGGTGCAATTGAGCAAAAAGACTCGACAGGAGGTTTGTTGGCTCGATTGGGAGAAAATGACCAGTTTGGGTTTACCTTCTTTCAAGACTCTTCCCTTCAATCACAACGTTATCAGGTCTACGCACTAGACAGCACCTTGCTTTACTCCATCCCCTACGAAGCTGTGCGTAAGGTGATGAGCAGCGCAAGCGCAACGACAGATTGCTTTGATCCACAAGCACCAAAACGTCTAAACAGTGCTGTCAATCACTCGCAACACAAGGAAAACAAAAGTTTATTCTTCAGAACTGTAAAAGACATCGCGAGTGAAAACATTACGTCTGTGGACTATCTCACCCCAATCCAAGACGTAGCAGAACGAATGTGTTCTCGTCCTAAAAGCTCTTGTGCCGTCGTAGAAAAAAGCGGTGAATTGGTGGGAGTCATTACCGATCGAGACATGACTATGAAAGTGGTGGCGAAAGGGCTCCCACTCACGACGCCAGTTCACCAAATCATGACCTCTCCTGTAACCGTGATCGATGAAGACGAACGGATCATTGAAGCCATTTCACTCATGCTAGAGCACAATATCCGGAGCCTGCCTGTCATATCAAAAGGGCAAGTCTGCGGACTGCTTACGACCACCCACTTAGTACACAACCACCGTACCCAGTCGTTGTTTTTGATTGAGAAGATTCGCTACGCTGATTCTATCGAAGCTCTTGCCAAGCTGCGCGACGAGAAAGAATCGATTTTTCAGGCGCTGGTTGAAAACGGCACCTCCTCAAACCTACAAGGCAAAATCATGTCGATGATCATGGATGCGTTTACTCGCAGAATCATTGAACTAACGGAAAAGGTACTTGGTCCTGCGCCTTGTAAGTATGCTTGGATGGTGGCAGGTTCTCATGCGCGTAATGAAGTGCATCTCTTATCTGACCAAGACAATGCCATCGTCGTTGAAGATGACAAATTCCAAGAGCACCAACTGTACTTTGCCCACCTTGCGATGCGAGTTTGCAACGCTCTAGCGGCTTGTGGCTACCCACTTTGCGATGGTAAATATATGGCGGCATCTCCTCGGTGGTGTCAGCCTCTGCAACGTTGGAAGCACTATTACAATAAATGGGTTTCTAGCCCGGAGTACAATCAATTATTGAATATCAGTGTGTTCCTAGAGACCCGCGCCATCTATGGCTCTTATGAGTTAGTCGAGGAGTTACAAGATCACCTCAACGATTGTATTCAACACAATTCGAGCTTCTTGCCATGCTTGACGCGAGATGCCATTAACATTTCACCACCACTGAGCATCTTTAATAACTTGGTGGTAGAGAAAGGTGGGGAGCACAGCAATACCTTAAACATCAAAAAGTACGCTTTGAATCTCATCGTAGATTTAGCGCGAATTTTCAGCCTCTCGGTAGGATGCAAGCTTGCTGGCACAGAAGAGCGACTTCGTTATGCTATGACTCATAAAGCTATTTCTGAAGATGCCTGCGAGAGCATTATTGAAGCGCTGAGATTCATCAGCCAAGTTCGCTTCCGCCATCAATTGCATGCTATACAAAACAGGCATATACCCGATAACCACATCGCACCCGATCAATTCAGCAGTTTTGAAAGAAAGCACCTCAAAGAAGCGTTTAAAATCATCGGTAATTTGCAAGACGTTGCAAAGCTTAGGTTTGTAAAAGGAAACCAATAAGCCATGTTGACGAGTCTAAAACACAAATTCCACTTGGAGAACATCGAGGCACTTCGACAACATATCAAAGACCAAGGTGAATGGATTGGCGGTTGGGGAGCCTACCTCAGCACTCCACTGCCCTCAGTCACATCACCACTTCAACAGCTTGAATATGTCGCTATTGACTTCGAGACAAGTGGACTCGATTTTAAACACGACCAGATTTTGTCTATTGGTTTAGTGCCATTCAGTTTTCAACAGATCGAACTGTCGACCGTCGACGAGCTTTTTATCTCACACGGGCAATACATCACCGCTAAAAGTGCCAGCGTGAACCAATTAACCCCCAAGCACCTCAGCCAAGGGCTCACTATCGATGCTGCAATGAATAAACTCTTTGAAGCCTTGGCAGGAAAAGTGGTGTTAGCTCATGGCGCATTCATTGAGAAAGGCTTCCTATCGCGCTACCTCAGCAAAAAGTTTGGCATCGTTAAACCTCCCTTTTACTTTATCGATACGATGGAGCTCGAACGACGATTCTTATCATCAAACCTTGCTCATAGCCCTGCCAGCTTTCAGCTTGATGACCTCAGGGAGAACCTTGGATTCCCTGCTTACTACAACCACAGCGCAGCAAGTGATGCGTTAGCCTGTGCCGAGCTTTTTATTGCCAGAGTGCATAAAACAACTTCACTCGCCAATGCCTCTCTACACAAGGTCATGTTGTAAACCCGCTGGAGCCCATCAATAAAAAAGCACCACATCTTTCAACATGGTGCTTTTTGGGGGAAATTCAGAAATGGTTTACAGCACAGCTTTGCGGCTTGGTAGGAACACTTCGCCTAACATGCAGCGTACAGAACCACCACCAATCGATTCGATGGTAGAAACGTCGAATGGCAGCAATTTACCGTGAGTCGCCAGTTGATTTTTTTGTGCTGATGAGAACGCATCGTAAGCCGATTGAGACATAGCAATGACGTTATCGCCGCGTACCGTTTCCAGTTGAAGGATGTTGCCGCAGAACTGGTTCATCTGCTCAAGTGAAATCGAGATAACCTGCTTGTCTTTCGCCAACGATTTGAGCACAAAGCGGCGTTCAAACTCAGGGATCACTTCATCACAAATCACGCAAAACTGCTCACCCACAGCCATCATCACGTTAGTGTGGTAAATCGGAGCACCAGAAGGCAAACGAGTTTGAAAAGAAATCACACGATCATAGCCAATACGCTTGGCGTAATCTTCTAACACCAGACGATCACAACGTTGCGAGAGCGCGGCATAAACGGTTTTGTTGAAGTGATCGAACACCATCACGCCCGTGCTTTCTAGGTAGGCTTCTTCATCCAGATATTCAGTCAGTGAGTCTTGTTGATGTACTTCTCGACCCGCTTGCGCTAATGCCGCGACCAGCGCATCTGGGCGAACTTCATGCTGACGGTTATCACACGCCATCGGGAAGGTATACAAAGTGCCTTCTGAGGTAGTGCTAAACCAGTTGTTCGGGAACACCGCATCTGGCGTGGCAATGTCTGATTGAGGGTAATCAAACTCAACCACTTGCACGCCTTCTTTACGCAAGGTTTCAACCATCGCGGAAAATTCAGCCATGGTGTTACGTGAGACTTCTTCTTGAGTCAGAGAAACTTGGTGTTGAAACTCGTTGTCTTGCGCAGTTTCTTCGTTAAAACGAAACTCTTTAGGTGGCACCATCACAACGCAATTTGCGGTATGACGCAGAGCACTTTGCGTGCTTTCTTCTTTTCCATGTGCATTCTGAGGCACTGATTCGTGTAATAGCATCCAAACATTCCTTTTGACTAGAATGATGAGATTGTAAAATTATTGTTAACTTCAGTTTTACTGTTTTTAATAATAATTCCATTAGTCAAAAGTAATATTTACTGCGAAAAATCACTAGAGCCCGATTTTTTATTGTCACTTTGAAGGTTTACTGTTTTATGAAGTGTGAATCACATTCTCAAGAATAATGCACCGACTATTAAGCAATAACCAACTAGTTACATTTAAAAGACAATCGGTTAGACTATTTTTTCGCCTCTCTCACATTCGTAACTTTGTCTGCTTTTCTGGCTAGCAGACCACAATATGTCTTACCCCATACTCAGTATTAACTGCTTAGTCCAAGGCAGGAAGAATTGATGAATTCAATGACTGAGATGGGAATCATTAACTTTAGGAAGAGTTATGTTTAAACGATTTGAAGGCTTTACCGAGCCGTTCCCCAAATCACAGCCTGACCAGCCCCCTACTGGGATTTTCGCGTTTTTACGCCACTACACTCGCGGCTTTGAAAAACCGCTGATCATCATGTCGATCATGTCGACCATTGTGGCGATCGTGGAAGTGTCTTTATTTGGTGCCATGGGTCAGTTGGTCGATTGGCTTTCCACCAGCAACCCTGAAACGTTTTTGCAAGACAACAAAGCAGAACTGATGTTTTACGGCGCGTTGTTACTGATTGTCATGCCCATTTTGGTGGTTGCGTATTCTTTGTTGATTCACCAAACCTTGCTTGGTAACTACCCTATGTCGGTGCGTTGGTTGGCACACCGCTATTTACTTAATCAAAGCCTGAACTTCTATCAGGATGATTTTGCGGGACGAGTTGCCACCAAAGTAATGCAAACCTCACTGGCCGTGCGTGAGACCGTCATGAAAACGATGGACGTCTTTGTTTATGTGTCTGTCTACTTCACCAGCATGATCGTGATGTTAGCCGCAGCAGATTGGCGTTTAATGATTCCAATGATCATTTGGTTATTGGCTTATATTGCCATTCAAGTGCATTTTGTTCCGAAACTGAAAGACGTTGCGTCTGAACAAGCGGACGCTCGATCTACCATGACAGGTCGTATTGTCGATAGTTACACGAATATTCAGACGGTAAAGCTGTTCTCGCACAGTAAGCGTGAAACCGACTACGCCGAAGAGGGTATGAAAGGCTTCTTAAATACCGTGTACCGTCAAATGCGTTTGGTGACTGGTTTTGATATCGCGGTTGAGATTTCAAATTACCTGCTGGTTTTCTCGGTAGCGGCTCTATCAATTTACTTGTGGCTAGACAGCGCGATCAGTGTCGGTGCCATCGCGATTGCGGTCAGTTTAGCACTGCGCGTGAACGGCATGTCAATGTGGATCATGTGGGAGGTCGGTGCTCTATTTGAAAACATGGGCACGGTTGTCGATGGGATGAAGACACTGTCTAAACCTATCGATATTAAAGACAAAGCTGATGCAAAAGATCTGCAAGTTTCTCAAGGTGGTATTCACTTTGACAACGTCAGCTTCCACTACGGTGAAAACAAGGGAGTGATAAGCAACCTCGACCTCAATATCAAACCAGGAGAGAAAGTCGGCCTGGTCGGGCGTTCAGGGGCTGGTAAATCCACCTTAGTGAACCTGTTGCTGCGTTTTCATGATGTTGAAGAAGGCAGTATCAAGATTGACGGACAAGAGATATCAAGTGTCACACAAGACTCGCTACGTTCAAATATCGGCATGGTGACACAAGATACGTCACTGCTGCACCGTTCGATTCGTGACAACATCTTGTATGGCAACCCAGATGCAAGCGAAGAAGACCTGATCAAAGCCACCAAGCAAGCGCACGCGCATGAGTTTATCGAAACCCTAACTGACCCGTTTGGCAACGTTGGATACGACGCACAAGTAGGTGAACGTGGTGTGAAACTGTCTGGTGGTCAACGCCAACGTATCGCCATTTCGCGAGTACTGCTAAAAGACGCACCTTTGCTGGTACTTGATGAAGCGACTTCAGCACTGGATTCAGAAGTTGAAACGGCAATTCAAGAAAGCTTGAACGAACTCATGCAGGGTAAAACGGTTATTGCTATTGCACACCGTTTGTCGACCATTGCGCAAATGGATCGCCTAATAGTGCTCGATAAAGGTAACGTGGTTGAACAAGGGACTCATAAAGAGCTGATTGCCAACAACGGCATTTATGCTCAGCTTTGGGCACACCAGACCGGTGGTTTTCTTGGAGAAGAATCCAATAGCTAAATCTCTTTCAAAAAAAGAGACCAACAGAAACGGCGCTTCAAGCGCCGTTTTTATTACCTTCTGTCTACTAAGGTAATTTTGATAACCCCAAATAAAAGGTGATCGAGATCACTTAAAGTCTCACATATGAAACAACAATATGGGTGCATATCACATTTTTTCTGTTAATATAGCGCCCCGTTGCGTATTCGAAAGCAGTGGACACAACGCAGAGTATTGAGCTGGCTTCATTTGTTATTTCACTTTTTGAGAAACAGCTATACTCAATCGATGGCTTAGTTATTAATCTAATAATAAGGTAATTAGCTTATGTGCAAATGTGGTTCAATGCAGATCGTACAAGTAAAACAAAGTTGGGCAGATAAACTATTCGGCTACTCAGAGCGCTGGAAATGCCAACTTTGCTGTAAGATCTTCCGCTTCTAAAAGACCAAAAAAGACGCTTAGATTTTCTAAGAAAAAGCAGTGGCCCGACAATGATTGTCGGGTTTTGTTTTTTTTTGGCCTTTATCAACATTGTGCTTCTTTATCACCACGCCTTACCCAATCGATTATTCTCACAACCTAGCATCTCGGTGTGACTTAGGTATAGAATCATGTCCACTTATTCCTTCTTCAATTCATACATAATCGCTCACTATGAACAAAAGTTTGCTGACTAATATCCTTGCTATCGCTCTGATGGGTGCAGGATACCAAATTCAAAACGATTACCTTTGGTATGCAGGTTTGTTTGCGTTTTCTGGCGCAATTACCAACTGGCTAGCCATCCACATGCTGTTTGAGAAAGTTCCAGGGCTTTATGGTTCTGGCGTTATTCCTGCACGGTTCGAGGAGTTTAAGCTGGCCATCAAAAACTTGATGATGGAGCAGTTCTTTACTGAAGCAAACATCGACCGTTTCCTTAATAAAGAAATGGCAGGAGGCGTAAACATCAACCTTCAACCTGTCATCGAAAAAGTGGACTTAAACCCAGCGTTTGATTCACTTGTCGAAGTCATCGAAGGCTCACAGTTTGGAGGTATGCTTGCAATGTTTGGGGGCACAGAAGCCCTGCAACCAATGAGACAACCGTTTGTTGAAAAGATGCAGGAATCAATTGTAGAACTGAGCCAAAGCGACACCATCAAAGCAGCGTTAAAAGATCAATTGGAATCGCCAGCGATGATGGATGAAATCAAACAAAACATTGAAAGCATTATTGATCAGCGGCTAAGTGAATTGACGCCCGCTCTTGTTAAAGAAATCGTGCAGAAGATGATAAAAGAGCACTTGGGTTGGCTAGTCGTCTGGGGCGGTGTTTTTGGTGGTTTAATTGGTATTTTAACCACCTACGTTAGCGCATAAGCATTTATCTACCTGATACAAAAAAGGAGCCAGTAGGCTCCTTTTTTGTATCTAGCATTTAGCCTTAGTTAGCTTAACAGCTCTGGATTAACGCCAAACCCCGTTTTATGCTCTTCGATCACCACTTCGCTACGAGTCTGAATCACACCAGGCAACGTCCCAAGCTTACTCGACATGAACTCTTGATAAGCTTTCATATTCCTTACTCTTACCTTAATCATGGTGTCAAAATCACCAGACAATGAATAGCACTCTTCAATCTCTGGCATCAGCTCTACGGCTTTAGCAAATTTTTCAAAAATCGAAAAGCTGGTTTGATCGAGACGAATATGGATAAAAACTTGTACATCTAAACCTAACTTTTCCGCATTAAGTTCGGCGTGATAGCCATTAATGTAGCCTTCTTTTTCGAGTCTTTTGACTCTCTCAGAGCATGGAGACGTGGTTAAATTGACTTGTTTTGCCAATTCAACGATCGGAATTCGGCCTCGAGAATGCAGAATCCTTAAAATCTGTAAATCAATTCTGTCTAGTTGATAACTCATTAACCACATCCTTTTAACAACTTAGGAGCCTTCAGATTAATAGTTACTATTCAGTTTGCAAATAGTGAAAGAGAGAACGTGTGAAACCTGCATACATTTAACGATTGCCATGTACAAAAAAGTGTCAAACGTTCAAAAAATGAAAACATTCATATGCCAAATTTATAGATACACAGACCAATATAGGTGACTTTATTAATAAGATAATTTTGTTAACGAAAAAATGGAATGATGAACTTTGGAGAGAAAAATACGAGCTTTAAAGAAAAGAAATGAGCCAAATAGTAAGGTAATAATAGGCAAAAATAATGAGGAGAAAGCAATGTTAACCCTACAACTCGCGTACAAACCATTTGGTGTTGGCGAATGGACGTACACGACCGTTTCACACGAAGTCGCAAAGTCTCTGGCGTCTGAATATGCCTCTTACGGCTGGCCAGTTATGATCGACGGATTACCATTTGCTACCGAGAAAGAACTCGCAGCCTAAACGCCGGTTACATTATCGCTGATGTCTGTCGCGCTGGATGCTGAACTAATTCACCAATAGCGCGATGGTTACAGCAACGACAATAATATTGAGGCTCCATTTCGTAATAGTGTTCACCTGTTACAAACTTGGCCATCAGCTGCGTAAAGCTCACCACTTTGCCGCTCAGTGTCGCAATTTGCTCTGGTTCACAACGCTTCATGATCACTTTATGCTGCGTTGATCTTCTACAAGCTGAGCAATAAATATCTGGCATTACATCTCTCCCTGCTTTTTCCTGTGCTACTGACAATTGACATATTTTGTTCAAAATAATTCCACAATAAAAAAGCTCCATTGTTTTTTTGTGTCCCACCTCCAAAAAATCCCTTTTCAGTGGTCAAATTATGAGACCTTGGTCAGACCTCAACTTTCATTCCTCAACTATGAAAAATAACGCTTATGTATGTAATTCTACGCGACATAGCACATAAGTTATTATTGCGGTTTGTTTTTATTCAAAAGCGATTGGCGACGGCTGACAATTATCAAGCCCCCCATCATCACCGGCTCAAATTTCAGCGATTTACAGTGTGAATTTCATCCAAAAATAATAGAGAATCACAAGGATATGAATTAGTTGAACCCACTTTTATTTGGTAAAGCCATGCTATTGTTCAGCGTGCCTGCCAAATAAAAATAACTGACAAGGAAGTCACCGATGATCCACATTACTTTTGTTCGTCATGGACGTTCACAAGCGGATGATTTACGCGTTCACGAAGGGCGCTTTGATAGTCCGCTCACCGAAATAGGGATTCAACAAGCCGAAAATCGCGCGAAACAATTTGCCGAAGAAGGGCGAAAGTACGATGCGATTTTAAGTAGCTCAATGCAGCGTGCACGTCATGTTGGAGAGATATTTTCTACACACCTAAATGTCCCTATGACCACACATGATGAATTGATGGAGCGTGATAACGGCCCTTTGCAAGGGCTACCTTTTAGCGAATCTCAACACAAATACCCTATGGCTGATTTCGTCAACCCGTACCAACCTTGCGTTGTCTCTGCCAATGAAGGGGAAAGCGGTGTGGAACTTTTTGCACGTGCTAGCCTTGCTCTTCAGTCCATCATAAGAAGAGGCCGTGGCCGTTACTTGGTGGTCTCCCACGGCCGTTTTATGAGCGCCATGTTCAATGTGATTTGCGGCAACCAACCTAGAGCGAATGAAGCTGGAGTTCAATTCGCATTTCACGATTTAGGCTACTTCGATACTACCTACCGACCTGATCTTGATGTTTGGGTCATTCAATCTGTAAGGTGATGCCGTTATGCCAACACAACCAAAACTCTTTACTCGCGGGTGAAAAAGTCATCGCAGATATGACCGCGAACATTCCACATCCTTATGGGCTGTCTATGGCGAAAACATGGATTGAAGGACATGAGCTAATGTACAACGAGCGCAGAGGTGTCGTCTACGCGATTACCTTGCGTGAGTCAGGAGAGTTATTGGGGGCCGTGAGCATACCGAGAATTGAGGATGGTTATGGCACTTTAGGATATTGGCTAGGTGTCCCTTACTGGGGGAAGGGTTACGCGTTTGAAACTACGAACGCCCTAATCGAGTTCGCACGTGTCGACTTTGAGTTAGCCGGAATTAAGGTACTGCACTTAGTAGAAAACCACCGTTCCAAATCGGTGATAAACAAACTCAATGTACCTTATGTCAAAAACACTTGGGTTGGTCCTAAAGGGGCTGAGCGTGAAGTTTGTGTCTATCAAAAAACGTTCGTTTGAAGGGACAAAAAAGCCAGCGATGATGCTGGCTTTTCTCTATCTTAGTCTTGAGCAACTTTCACGCGGATTTTGCTTTTCGCGACGCTAGAAAGGTTTAGCGCTTCTAGTGCAGCAATTGCTTCTGCTTCATCTGGCATGATCACAAAGCCAAACCCTTTCGATAGACCCGTTTCTTGATCAAGAACCAGAGTACAAAGTTCTACTTTGCCGTGCGCTGAGAATAATGTGCGCATATCTTGCTCGGTCGTTTCACGAGCCAAGTTTCTTACTAAAAGTTTCATAATGAACCTAGTTGGTTTAATAACCGTACGATTCTCTCAGGTTCTTCCAAGCAAACCAAGCGAATAATATTGTACTAACGACTAGATCATTCTAAGTACATCTGATTAAATGATTTTTCGTTCATTTTTCACCCAAAGGAGAATCGATATGGAAACGAAACGTCTTAAGTTAGTCCCTGCTTGTTTGGAACGTGCAGAAGAAGCACATCAAGCGGTTGTGCGCAGCCAGAAGACGCTCGAAACGTACCTTCCTTGGGTGCCACATGTGCTCACACTAGAAGCCATGATTGAGGGAACAGAAAAAGCCATCGCCAACTTTGAAAACTTCGAAGAGGAACTGCGTTACTTCATCATTGAGAAAGAAAGCGACCGCTTAATTGGCGCCGTTGGCTTGATGATTAGAGACCAAGAAGTACCAGCATTTGAGATCGGTTACTGGTTAGATGATACCGCAGTAGGCAATGGTTACATCTCCGAAGCGGTGCTTGAACTAGAGCGCTACGCGTTTGAAGATCTTGGTGCGAGGCGCATTGCTATTACGGCAGATTCAACCAACCTAAAAAGCCGCGCCGTCGCAGAGCGTTGTGGCTATGATTTTGAAGGCGAGTTGAGACACGACCGCCTGTCTACCTCAGGGGAATTAAGTAACACTGTAGTTTACTCAAAAATCCGTAACTAAACGGTTTGTTATCAAGCTGCCTGTTATTAAACTTTTTTCTATTAAATATAACGCCATAAGAATAAGCCTCACGAAGAGGCTTATTCTTATTTAACCGGTTTTTAATGCGCTGCTTAGGCGCTAATTATAGAGCACGAATGCGCACAATTTCGTCTTGCTCAATCCCCAAAGATTCAAGGAATTTTTGGTGCTCAGCAGGCTCCAACTCTTCAAATTTCTGGTGCCATGTCACCATGTCGTTTTCAGAGAAACCCGCTGCTTGCATGATTTGTACCCAACGTTCTTTAGTCACAATATTATCCTCTATCAGTTGTGGTTCTTGTAATAGCACCACGATCGCTTTTTGCTGCGCTCGTAGGTTTTGAATCTCGCGTTCGAGCTCATTGAAATGGTCTTTCAAGATCTCCGCTTGAGATTTGCCTTTCTGTGCCAACAAAGTGCGTATGCTGGAAATCGGTAACCCATAAGAACGATAAGACGAGATCGTTTTTAAACGCTGCATCTCTTTTTCTCCATACCAGCGATAACCGTTTTCTGAACGATGTGCAGGCGCTAGCAAGCCTTCACGCTCATAGTAAAGAATCGTAGTACGAGAGAGTCCACACTCTCTGGCCAGTTGGGTTACGGTTAGCATAGTGGCTCCTTTTGTCGGTACAGACATAGCATCAGCCCTACATTGATAGACGGGTCAACACGTTTTTTACTATATCTCAGAAATTCTCTAATTGAGGTGTTAGTGGTCATTCAAATTGCTATCGAACAAACACAAAAAAGCCCGCGATGGTCGCGGGCTTTGTTTTCACTTGAGAATGATTAGTCTAGTTCAACCAACTTCTTCTGGTACTCTTTGTGTTGCTCTAGTACGTCTTGCGCAGCACCGCCAGTCATTTTGCTCACAACCACGATAGCGATAGTAGAGAAGATGATGCCCGGTACGATTTCGTACACATCGAACCAACCGCCTGTTAGCTGTTTCCAAACCACGATAGTCACACCACCGATTAGGATACCTGCTAGTGCGCCGTTACGGTTCATACCGCTCCAGTAAAGGCTAAGTACAACTGCCGGACCAAACGCAGCACCAAAGCCTGCCCAAGCGTAAGATACAAGACCTAGAACAGAGCTATCTGGCGTCATTGCTAGGAATAGCGCGATAAGAGAAATCACGATAACGCCTACACGACCAATCATTACCACTTCTTCAGACGTTGCATCTGGCTTAATCACTTGCTTGTAGAAGTCTTCAGCAAGAGCTGATGAAGATACTAGAAGCTGTGAATCTGCAGTACTCATTACCGCCGCAAGAATTGCCGCCAGTAGGATACCTGCAATCACTGGGTGGAATACCGTATTCACCAATAGCATGAAGATTTTCTCACCATCATCCAGTTGGGTACCAGGGTGACCTGTTACCCACACTAGACCAACAAGACCCACAAGCATTGCACCCGCCATAGACAGCGCAGTCCAACCCACAGCGATACGACGCGCTGTTGTTAGGTCTTTGTTTGAACGAGAAGCTTTAAAACGCGCTAGGATATGTGGCTGACCAAAGTAGCCTAGGCCCCAAGCCGCTAGCGAAATGATCGCGATAGCCGATAGAGGTTCACCTTTCACATCGTTCCATAGCGTTAATAGCTCTGGGTTGATGTTGTGCATGTCAGTCGCTAGTTGACCTAGACCGCCGTCCATTACAGCAACAGGCACAATCATCAGTGCCGCCGCCATCAATAGACCTTGTACTAAATCCGTCCAAGATACCGCCAGGAAGCCACCAAATAGCGTGTACGAAACCACACACACGGTACCGATGATAACGGCAATGCTGTAATCCAAGCCGAATACGGTTTCAAACAGTTTACCCCCTGCAACCAAGCCTGAGCTGGTGTAGAAAAGGAAGAATAAAAGAATGAAGAACGCAGAGATTGTCTGAATCAGTTTCGACTTATCGTTGAAGCGACGCGACAGGAACTCAGGCAGCGTTAGTGAATCGGTTTGAATACTATACGTACGTAGACGCTTCGCATTGATCAACCAGTTTGCCCACGTACCCAGTAGCAGACCACCCGCTAGCCAGAACGCTTCGATACCTGCTGCATACGCATACCCCGGAAGACCCAGCAGCAACCAACCACTCATGTCTGATGCGCCCGCAGAGAGTGCCGCTGGCCATGGACCAAGGCTACGACCACCTAGGAAGTAGTCAGATGAATTGGAAGTCCTCTTATACGCGTAAACGCCAATGGCAACCATAATTAGTAAATACGCCACAAAAGTGGTCGTGATAGCAAAGCTATTTTCTATCATTTGATAGTCCTCGTTATAATTATTTCCTTCCTTGTTTCTTCGGGTATTTTGCCGTCTCAGCAATACACCAGAACAAGAGATACCAACCCGAGTAAGCTCTCAGGCTCTTTTATTCAGATTGGTATCACAAGTCAGGTTAGTGGGAGTCGCTTCCCAACTCGAGTAGAGTCGCGTTACCGCCCACTGCTGTAATATTTATCGTTCGAGTACGCTCAGTAATGAAGCGCAACGACAGATGAGGATCATGAGTCAATGTCGGTGACTCTAAATCCGTTTCAGAAACTAAACCGACGATGGCACCGTCACGCTTAGCCAGTTGCAGGTTAAGCGCATGCTCAACCTGTGAATGCCCAACATAACCAACACTACGTACGTCGCTGTCTAACAGCGGGGAAGACGCGTCGTACGCAACCACTTGGATTAAGTTAGATGGGAAGTTTGCTGACGTTACAGCCTGCTTAACCATCTGATTAAGTTCTGTATTGTCACTACAAATCACCACGCTGTTGCCCGCAATCAGGGCACAGGTGATCATTGCAAAAGTGCTGTACAGTGCGTTCTCAGTATTCGCTAGGTTGTTTTCACAAACGACCAAAGCCACACCACGCCCCGCCGCGTACAGCTCGTTAGTTTCGCCCGTAGGGCCAACTAACTGATGAGTTTCTGCTAACAGAGCTGACGCTTGTTGCAAGTGGTAAGACACCACTTTGCCAGCCACGCTATGCTGCTCTTCTATCGCAGATTTAAATGCCAGCAAATGCTCACATTTGTAATCAAAATCGGTCAGATTCCACTGCTCCCAAGCAGAGAATGCATCTTTAAAATACGTGATCTGATGAACCATAATGCGACTCCTTACGCCTTCTCTGCTTGAACAAGATGTTGTTTAGTGAAGCGGTATAGGTAGTGAGGACCACCCGCCTTCGGACCTGTACCAGACAAACCTTGACCACCAAATGGCTGAACGCCAACGACCGCACCAACCTGATCGCGATTGATGTAGCAGTTACCCACGCGAGCGTGTTTTTCAATCCAACGGTAAGTGGTTTCATTACGGCTGTGGATGCCCATTGTGAGGCCAAAACCGGTTTGGTTGATTTGCTCAACTACGTTTGGCAACTCAGACGCTTTAAAGCGAACAATGTGCAAGATAGGGCCGAATTGCTCTTCTTTCAGAACATCAATGCCCGAGATTTCGAACGCACTTGGCGACACAAAATCACCGTGCTGGCACGTTTCATCCAATTGCAATTGAGCAACTTTGGTTTGTGTGCTTGTCATGTGCTCTAGGTGAGCAAGGAGTTTATTTTTTGCATTGCTGTCGATAACCGGCCCTACATCCGTTTTGTGTAGGTAAGGAATACCAACATGCAGCTCATTCATTGCACCTTGGATAAGGTTGATGATGCGATCCGCAACGTCTTCTTGAACGAACAGAACACGCAGAGCAGAACAACGTTGGCCTGCAGAAGCGAAAGCGGAACGAATCACGTCACGCACAACTTGTTCTGGTAGTGCCGTACTATCCACAATCATGGCGTTTTGACCGCCAGTTTCAGCGATAAACGGGACTGGCTTCGCGCTGCGCTCGGCAAGCGTCACGTTGATGCGCTGCGCCGTTGCCGTCGAACCAGTAAATGCTACACCTGCAATCGCATCATGAGACGTTAGTGCATGACCAATTTCACCACCACGACCCGGCAATAGCTGAATCACGCCCGCTGGGAAGCCGGCTTCTAACATCAATTCGATCGCACGCGCCGCAACTAAGCTAGTTTGCTCAGCGGGCTTAGCCACAACTGTGTTACCTGCAACCAATGCCGCGGTGATTTGACCAAGGAAAATCGCTAATGGGAAGTTCCATGGGCTGATACAAACGAATACGCCCAAACCTTCGCGGCTAGACATGCGTTTCACGCCATCAAAACCTTCCAACTCGAACGGCTGGAGGTTTTGCGCTTGCTTCGCGTAGTAACGACAGAAGTCGACCGCTTCACGCACTTCATCAATACTATCGTGAATCGTCTTACCCGCTTCTTGGTGACAAATCGCCACCAGCTCAGCCAAGTTTTCTTCCATCAGATCCGCAAGCTTATCTAGGCACGCCGCTTTTTGTTCAATTGCGGTGCCTTTCCACTCTGGGAATGCAGCATCAGCCGCTTCGATTGCCGCGGAAACATGATCAAGGCTTGCGAAAGCCACCTGACCCACTTCAATACGACGATCGTAAGGGGCAGTAATGATCTCTGCGGAGTTTTCCTTGATCATGCTTTCGGCATGTTTCACGCCACTGATGATCGGACCCGCAGTCCACTTCTGATTCAGGAAAATTTCAACCTGCGCTTCAAACGGCTTCGCTTCGCTATCAATATCAACGTTCACACCGTATGAGTTTTTGCGCTCAGGGAAAATGCCAGTTGGCATTGGAATTTGACCGTTGTGCAAGGTATCAAAAGAGGTCAGCACATCAACAGGGTGATGCGTCAGCTCTGAAATTGGACAACGCGCGTCCACTAAACGGTGCACAAATGAACTGTTCGCGCCGTTTTCTAGTAAGCGACGAACCAAGTAAGGCAGTAGGTCCGCATGGCTACCGACTGGCGCGTAAATACGCACTGGCTGACCATAAGTGTCCATCACATGGTTATAAAGCGAATCGCCCATACCATGCAGACGCTGGAATTCGTAATCTTTGTGCTCTGCCATCACAGCAATTGCAGTAACAGTGTGCGCGTTGTGACTAGCAAACTGCGGGAAGATATTACCGCGCACGCCTTCACTTAGTAAGAAGCGTGCACACGCGAGGTAAGCAACATCCGTCGCTTCTTTGCGCGTGTAAACAGGGTAATTCTCGTAACCCGCTTGTTGCGACCACTTAATTTCGCTGTCCCAGTACGCGCCTTTCACGAGACGCAGTGGGATAAGATCGCCCTGCTCTTTCGCTAAACCGTTCAACCATGCCAATACTGGCAGCGCACGTTTCGAGTAGGCTTGAACCACAAGACCAAACTTGCCCCAGCCTTTGAGTAGATCGCTACGGTACAGTTTTTCGAACAGCTTCAGTGACAGCTCAAGGCGGTCTGCTTCTTCTGCATCAATCGTGATGGCAACATCCACTTCGATAGCGCGCTTAAGCAGTTGCGTCAGCGTATCGTAAAGCTCAGTCATCACGCGTTCTTCATTCGCTACTTCGTAACGTGGGTGAAGTGCTGAAAGCTTGATAGAAACAGAAGGCGCAGGACTCGTGTCACTGCCATACGTTTCTCGACCTACGGCTTCAATCGCCATTAGGTAGTCTTTGAAGTACTTACTTGCGTCTGCCGTGGTTAGCGCCGCTTCACCCAACATATCGAATGAGTAAGTGAAACCTTTGTCGCGCATTGGCCGACCGTTCTTTTGTGCTTCTTCAATCGTACGACCACGTACAAACTGGTGACCCATGATCTTCATTGCCTGATACATGGCTTTACGAATCACAGGTTCAGAGAATTTGTTCACCAGACGGTTTACAGCCTGACTTGGGCTCTGGGTTTCTTGGTCACCAATGCCAATCACTTTACCTGTCAGCATCAACCCCCAAGTTGAAGCGTTAACGAAGACAGAATCTGAACTCTTAAGGTGAGATTTCCAATCCGCAACACTTAACTTGTCTTTAATCAGTGCATCGGCCGTCGCTGAATCCGGAATACGCATCAACGCTTCTGCAAGACACATCAACAAGATGCCTTCTTGAGTATCTAGGCTGTATTCCAACAACAGCGCATCAATCATCTGAATTGACTTCTTATCGGCACGAATGGCTTCGATAAGCTGAGTTGTTTGGGTCGTGATTGCCGACTTTTCTTCCGCTGTCGGCGTTGCTAGTGGCAATAATTGCTCTAGCCATTGAGACTCGTCCACCATGTACAATGGCGAGATCAGTGACCACAACTTATCAAGCGGTTGCTCGATAAATTCCGGTGTTAACACGTTTGTTGCAGTAAACATGCGTTTTCCTCAATCTCTCTCCTCGAAAACCGCTTCGAGGATCATCAATGGCTGGCAGTGTATTTTGAGCCCGAGAAGAATACTTGTCAAAAACTCCGAGCTTTTTGCTAAAAACTCGCTTTTATAACAAAACATCTACATAGTCACACGCAATTAGATAATATATTGTGTTGTAAAAATTAATTTTTGCATGTCATTTACAACAAAAGTAGAGAGGTTTTGGGCAATTTTTATTTGAATAAGAAGGATTTAGATTGTGATTTTGTGAGGAACGGGCAAAAACACTGAAAATTTAAAGGGGAATTACGCAAAAAAGTTCGACTTTCCTGTGCAAAATACAGACGTAAAAAAGCCGCGACCAATGCGCGGCGTTCTATCAATAAGCAACAAGACGAACAAAAAGAAAGATATTTTATTAACTCTGTTTCTTATACTGCGAAGGTGACAAACCTTGTAAACGAGTAAAAGTATGCGTGAAAGTACTTTGGCTAGAAAAACCTGTAAATTCGGCTATCTGGCCGAACGTAAGGTGGCCTTGCTCAATCAAATCACGCGCCATATCAATACGTTTACCTAGCACATACTGATGCGGCGTTATACCCATTTGCTCTTTAAATAAGCTATGGAACTGGCTTTCGCCCAAGAACACACTACCTGCCAACTGCGCAACACTGATTTTATGGCTCAAATGCTGCTCGATGTAACGATCTATCGCATCCAAATCGAATCGTGAATCTTTTTTTGATGTTTCAAATGAGGAGATATGGCGTTGCATCAACGCAATCACAGTATCGTTACAAGCGCGACTAAGCAGCAAATCATCAGGATGATTACGCATCTCCTGTACCAACATCTGAATCAGCTTTTGGATTTGACCATCCAGTTGGAAGTAAAGATGAGAGCGCTCTAGATTGTTGATTTTCTGTAGCATCTCGGGATCATCGTTGGCAGGCTTTGGCATGTTGAGTACCAAAATGTCTGATTGATGAATCACGCCGCCGAAAGCATGATCAGAAGACGCCGTTACGATGCAGCCTTGTCCCGGACCAACTAAATTACCCTGTCCACGAACTTCAAATTCCGCTTGGCCTTTCAAACCGATCACGATCTGCGTGTAAGCATGATCATGGCAATCCATATAAGACGGAAGCGTGATCAACTCTGCTGGTTTAGGCAGCGCGATCTCTTTATACAGCGGGGCTTTCGGGTTATTTGAATCACTCATTTAAAACAGTCGTCTTTCACGGTCGGCTTACACCTTGGCATCATATACCTTCTCGGTGGGGTTGCAAATCTTCCCCAACTCAATCGCACAAGATCAAACCAACACGATCAAGGCACTCTACATGATCATAGTTCCGGAACGATGATCATGTAAGAGTAACTTACGGTCAATGTGCAACCAATTTTTTTAACAAAAACGGATAGATAGTCAAAATTACTAAAGTTGAGACAGCTCGACTCAAAAGATCTTTGCGGTTTAAGTGCACACCAATGTAAGTCAAGAGGTCAAAATTACGATCAAAAGCGCATGAATTAACCAGAAAACAGCAACATAGAGGGAATTCCCCCCTTACCAATATACGCTCAATTCAATACATTAGACCTCGAGCTCTAGGATGCATACGACCCTGAGTTCACCGGTATCTACTTGATACCTCTAACTTACTTAGCAGACCCTCGCTATGTAATTTAGAACCTCTTCTACACGTCGACAAGATTATATCTTGTGTTGCCAGCCCGTCTTCAGGCTGGCCTTTTTTTTGCTCTACGCCAATGAAAACAATGGCATAAGCTGATATTATATGGGCCACCTCACCGTATCCTGAGCTTAATCATCACGCTGAGCTAACTTGATCTATCTTCTCTCTTTTCCAGTTTGTCTGGCGCAATTCCTGAAAGCATGATCAAGGAACGATTTCGTAAGAGAAATTTCAGGATAATCGAAGTGAGAACACTGACCTGCAATAAAGCAGGCGATACGTAGCAGTAGTGAGCCCTCTTGTGAATATTCCAGTCAATACCATAGAACAGTCGCTCCTCCGACAGCTACCGGGTTGTTGGGGATGCAAAGATAAAGCGTCAGTATTCCGATATGTGAATCAGGAATACGCAGAATTGATAGGCTACGATTCACCTGAAGCCTGTATTGGAAAGACAGACTTTGAAATGGCGAGCCCAACCATTGAGTGTGCAAAAGAGTTTCAAGAGCAAGATAAGCATGTTATTGAGACTGGCGAGTCACTGAAGATCCTCGATATCCACCCCTATCCTGATGGTCATTGGCGAGCGCATATCTTTACTAAAACGCCGTGGCGAGATGACGATGGCAACATCATTGGCACCATCTTTTATGGGCGTGAACTGACCGACACCGCGGTCATTGAAGTTGGCTACTGGGTTTGTCGAGCCATTGGTGGAAACCCGAGCAAAAAATCAATCTTCCGCTTCTCTAACCTGAAACCCGAACCCGAAAAGCTAACCTGCCGCGAACAAGAAACCTTATTCCTATTGCTGTATGGAAAAAAACCGCAATTCATCTCTCAGGTCATGGGTATTTCCACTAAAACAGTAGAGGGGCATGTTGCTCGTCTACGTACGAAGTTTGAAGCCAACAGCAAGAATGAGTTGATCGACAAAGCGATGGAAGCTGGTTACGGCTCCATTGTGCCAAAGACCCTACTTAAACATCAGCTCTCTGTGGTGCTTAACGGCGAACGCTGATTCTTAATAAACAAAAACACCGCCAAATTGGGCGGTGTTTTTCTATTCTTTGTTTTCGCGTGATTATGGCGCAAGACGATCAATATCCCACGTCCCTTCTTGATTAGAAAATAAGAAACGGTCATGCAAGCGGTGCTCGCCACCTTGCCAAAACTCGATACTTTGCGGTTTCACACGGAAGCCACCCCAGAAGGTTGGCATTGGGATTTCCCCTTTGGCGAATTTCTGTTTCAGCTCTAGGAATTTGCCTTCCAACACGCCTCGAGCGGAAATACGGCTACTCTGTTTACTGGCGATCGCAGCAAGTTGGCTCTCTTTCGGGCGAGAAGTGAAATATTTCATGTTCTCCATCGGTGACAGCTTCTCTGCAACGCCCGTAATATGGACCTGACGCTCAAGCGGATGCCAAGGGAAATGTAGGCTGATATTGCTATTGTGCCCAAGCTGCTGTGCTTTGCGGCTGCCTAAATTGGTGTAAAACACAAAACCGTCTTTATCGACACTTTTCAGTAGTACGATACGTTGAAATGGCATGCCATTCTCATCAACCGTGGCAACGGTCATTGCAGTAGGGTCTGTCAAGCCAGCTTCTACCGCTTGCGCCAACCACAAATTAAATTGATCGACAGGATCTGCTTTTAAATCTTTACGACGCAGGCCACCTTTTGTGTACTCACGACGAATATCAGCAAGTTCCATCTTCACTCCTTCACTCGTTTTTTCCGATTGTGCGCCCGATGATACTCAATTTCAAGGACAGCAAACGATAACTCTGATTGCGATTTGTGTTGTGTCACGTTGTCGCTGCGGCTCACAGCATCGTTAAATGCCTTTTGATAACATGGCGTTAAAAACGAGTGAGCCAACCGTGAACCTACTCAACCCCAAAGCTCTGCGCCATTTTTTGCTGGTGTTGCTCGCCATCGGTATGGTCGGGCTAATATCGACTCATAAGTACGCAACCCAGCATCAACATGATCAATGGCAAAAAAAACTTCAAACCCAAGCCACGCAAGTTGCTCAGGAGATCGATTATGAGTTGGCTAAGTTTGAACAAATCCCCAATCTACTCAGCCACGATCCAAGATTGCTCGACGCTATAAAAATCGGAAAACCGTCTGATGCACTTAACCGTTTGTTGGCGGAATGGCTCACACAAAGCTTGGCCGATACCATCTATGTCCACGACAAAACGGGCTTAGTAATCGCATCAAGTAATTACCAGCAAGACGACAGTTTTGTGGGCTCTAACTTTGCCTTTCGCCCTTATTTTCAGAACGCGCTCAATGGTGAGAAAGCCCAATACGTTGGATTAGGCGTTCGCTCTAATAAGCGGGGCTATTTCTTCTCATCTCCGCTTTGGGTTGATGACAAAGTCGCGGGAGTGATTACGGTTAAAGTCAACTTAGAACAACTTGAACAAAGGTTGGTTCAAGACGATGGAGATTTACTCGTCACAGGCGTGCATGACGTCGTTTTCATGAGTAATCTACCGGATTGGCGTTATCGCGCATTGTTTCCACTTTCCGAAGCAGCAAAACATGAACTCAGTCAAACCCAACAATACGGCCACTCCCTACCAGAATATCGTGGTGAGTTAACCGGAAAAAGTGGTGCGACGCAGTTTAAAAACAATCAACTTCTACTCTCTCCAAACTATCTAGCATACGCGACCCAGTTGTTTGAAAAAGGCTTTCGTGTTGTAGCACTGATCAGCCAGCAAGAAGTACTCACCGCCGTTCTTCAAGCCGATGTCATTTATCTGCTGTTGTATGCCTTGGTTGGTTTAATTGCTTTGGCTTGGTTCCAAATGCTGGTCAACAAAGCACGCCTCGCGAATGTGAACGCGAACTTGGAAGAAAAAGTCTCGGAAAGAACTTTGGTCCTCAGCCAAGCCAACCACAAATTGCAGCAAACCGTGCATCAATATGAGAAGAGTCAGCAAGAACTCAAGCAAACTCAACAAGAGTTGACGCAAGCCGCCAAACTCGCACTGCTTGGGGAGCTGTCCGCCAGCATCAATCACGAAATTAACCAGCCACTTGCCGCGCTGCGAACCTACACCGAAAACTCACAACGTTTGATGGCAAAGGAGCGTTACCCTATGGTGGCAAGCAATTTGGATAAGATGCTGTCACTCAACGACACGATTGCCGAAGTCATTGCTCGTTTAAAAGTCTTTACACGCAAAACCGACAGCAACCAACACAGCGAAGTCGCCATCCTGCATGATGCTGTACACAACGCCACGCGAATTTTGAGTAACCAGCTGATCAAGCAAGGCGTAACATTAAAAGTGCCAACTATCGAATATAACGTGAGGTTAGCGATTCACAGCGTTGAGCTTGAGCAAGTGCTGATTAACCTATTTCATAATGCGGCGCAAGCCATGGATAGCTACTGCATTGATCCACAAATTTCGATTGCCGTGCAATGCGAAGAAACTCACTGCGATATTTTAGTTTCCGACAACGGCCCAGGCATGTTCGAGAGTGCCTTAGCAAAAGTCTTCGACCCATTCTTCACTACCAAGCCCGAGGGATTGGGCTTAGGATTAACCATTTCAAAACGTATTTTAGAGAGCTATCAAGGTGCTTTGAGCGCTTACCAACATCTAGACGCTCAAACACAAAAAGTAAACGGCATGACTTTTGTTATCACGGTTCCACTCGCTACAACACCTTCCTTAGGGGAAAACACCTATGCATAATCCCGTTTTCTTTGTCGATGATGAACCACATATTCGTGATGCTGTATCACAAGCGCTTTTAATTGAAGATATCGAAGTAACCTGTTTTCCCAATGCAGTCGAAGCACTACGCGTTATCGACCCGCACACACCAGCCTTGATCATTACCGATATCCATATGCCAGTGATGAACGGCTTAGAGTTTATGAGCACGCTGCTGAGCAAAAACAATCACTTTCAGTTTATTGTCCTCACTGGCCACGGTGATGTAAAAACAGCGGTAGAGGCGATGAAAAGTGGCGCATATGACTTTCTCGAAAAGCCATTCTCGACAGAGCAACTGTTAAAATCACTGAATAACGCCAGTGACAAACTGACTCTATTGCAAGAAAACGTCTGGTTGAAAAAAGAGCTCGATATGCAAACGCACGTGGGGCCAAAAATGATTGGTCATAGCCAAGTTATGGTCGATATTCGCCGAACCTTAATCAGCGCCTCACTCCACCAGCCACTGATCTTTTTTGGCGAAGATGGCACAGGACGAAGGCTCGCTGCGCAATTTGCCCACGATATTCATGCCACGTCAGACAGTGAAATGATCGTCGCGTCTGGTGAAGATTTGTATGAATTAAGCTCGGATGCGTTCGACAAAGCGATTTATCATTTGTCACAAGGGAGGCCACATTGCAGTTTGTATCTTCACAGTGCCGAACACATCTCATTACCACAATGGCAATGCCTGTTTAAGCACCCAAGCTTACAACGCGTGTTTGGGGCCGCAAACAAAGTAGTGCAAGGAGTCGAGACATTGGCTAAGTTGATTCGTATGCCGAGCTTGGACGAGCGCAAAGAAGACATAGGCCCGCTGTATAAACATTTTGTTCGCCATGCTGCCAGTCGTTATCAGTTGCAACCACCACAAATCAGTTTGGCAGAAGTAAAACGAATAACAGAACTGACTTGGCCAGAAAACATCAAACAATTGAGGCAGTTTGCGGAATTGCGCGCCCTCAAACCAGATGCGTTTCGCATGGAAGACTGGAACAGTGAAAAGAGCATTGAAATCCAAAGTATGACTCAACGCACAGAACACTTTGAATATTGCTTATTGTTCGATGCACTACAACGACATAGAGGCAGACTCAAAGAGGTTCAACTAGAATTACAGGTGTCGCGAAAAACGTTGTATGACAAACTAAAACGACATCAGTTGGATAAAACAAAGTTCAAGGCACTGTAAAAGAGGGACCATCTACCCCTTTCACACATTTTTATTAACCGAGCATGCTGACATGGTCGGTTAATAATAATAAGATCAAAAAGATAAACCGTCTTTATAAAACAAGGAATGTGATGAGCCGAGACAACTACAACAAGCTAAGCAACGACGAGTTGGATTTTGTTGACGATAAAACCGCTGCTTTGCTCCTGAACACGCCGAGTAGTGCCCGCCTTATGTTGTGGGTTATGGTGTTGTTTTTTGTTGCTGCTATTGGCTGGGCATCTTGGGCGCAAATCGACAAGGTGACGGTTGGTCAAGGCAAAGTCATTCCTTCTTCTCAAATCCAAGTGGTACAAAACCTTGAAGGCGGCTTGGTCAAAGAGATCTTAGTAAAAGAAGGCGAACAAGTAGAGAAAGGCCAGCAGCTGTTGCTGATTGACGACACGCGATTTCGCTCAGACTTTCGAGAACGTGAACAACAAGTAGCGAACTTAACGGCTTCGGTGTTGCAGCTTTCAGCCTCCATCAGCAGTGTAGAAGTGAACCGTGATTTTGAAGACAAAGACTGGGAACAAAGTGTCTTACTCGATTACGGTAAATTGACGTTCCCACCGACACTTGAAGAGAACCAACCTCGCCTCACCCAACGCCAAAAAGCAGAGTACCGCGAAGATCTCGACAACTTACGCAACCAGCTGTCAGTTATCGATCAGCAAGTTAAGCAGAAACAACAAGATTTGGTTGAAATTAGGGCGCGAGTTAACAACTTGCGCCAAAGCTACCGATTCGCGAAGAAAGAGCTAGACATCACGAAGCCACTGGCAGACGAAGGTGTCGTACCTCGTATTGAGCTACTCAAACTTCAACGCCAAGTAAACGATACTCGCCGTGAGATGACCTCTAGCGAACTGAAAATTCCAGTGCTTCGTTCTGCGATACGAGAATCCATGCTTAACCGTATTGATGTGGCATTGAAATTCCGCTCTGAACAACAAGAAAAGCTCAATAGCACTCAAGACCAACTGTCCGCACTCGTAGAATCCGCGGTAGGCCTAGAAGACCGAGTAAACCGCACTGTGGTGGTTTCTCCAGTAACCGGCACCATCAAAACTCTCAACGTGAACACCGTTGGTGGTGTTATTCAGCCAGGTATGGACATTGTTGAAATCGTTCCAACCGAAGACACTTTATTGGTCGAAGCAAAGATAGCCCCAAAAGACATCGCTTTCTTGCGTCCAGACCTTCACGCCATCGTGAAGTTTACCGCGTATGATTTCACCAAATATGGCGGTCTAGAAGGTGAACTAGAACACATCAGTGCGGATACCACACAAGATGAAGAAGGCAACAGCTTCTACATTGTTCGAGTCCGTACCGATAAAACCAATTTTGGACAGGATGCTGACTTACCAATCATTCCCGGTATGACAGCATCGGTCGATATCATCACAGGGAAACGAACCGTTTTGGAATACTTGCTTAAACCGATTTTGAGCGCCAAAACCAACGCACTGAAGGAGTAAGTATCTGCAAGGTACAAATAATGTATTCTTAAGTGACGACAAGTGGTTAAATAAAAAGCACTTTTCTCACCCACGAACGCATTTCAAAGGTACACTTGTGATGTGAGTCGAATATGCCACCCAAATTGAAGCGTAAAGTTACATTATTAATCAGCATCAGTTGTTTTTCGTTCCAAATTGGGGCGCTCAACAACAAGGAACAGCGATGGGTCGATACGGTCACTTCAGTTTATGGTGAGCGGGCAGGAATGCGCGTGAAAACATGGCGGGAAAACATCGACTTTTTTAAAACACTGGAGACTCATGAGAAGCTTGCAGGCGTTAACGACTTTTTCAACCAACTTTACTTCGTTGACGACATCAAACTTTGGGGAAAGAAAGACTACTGGGCAACACCGCTCGAATTTTTGGGCAGTAATGCGGGCGATTGTGAAGATTTCACTATTGCTAAGTACTTCTCACTGCTGGAGCTAGGCATACCCGATTCTAAGATGCGCTTGATCTATGTTAAAGCCATCGAACTGGATCAATTCCACATGGTATTGGCCTACTACCCGACCCCAAGCTCTGAGCCGCTCATTCTCGACAATATCAACCCAGACATTGTTCGAGCCTCCAAACGTAGCGACTTGCTACCGATTTACAGTTTTAATGGTTCAAACCTATGGCTAATGAAGTCTTCTGCTGGCACTGGAGAGTTAGCAGGAAAAGCCTCACGTTTGAGTCTTTGGAATGACTTACGCTCGCGCGAACGTAAGTTGCAGTTAAAGAAACCTAAAATTAACTATGACGAGTGAAAAACATGACCCTATATAAGAAGCTTGTAGTGGGAATGGTTACGGTCTTTTTACTTTTGATGGCATCAGTATTCGTAATCCAATTCAACACTACTCGAGACAGCTTAGAGCAGCAGCAACGTTCAGAGGTCAACAACACCATTAACACCGTTGGTTTAGCATTGGCACCGTATCTAAAAGATAAAGATAAGGTGGCAGTCGAGTCCGTGATTAATGCGTTGTTTGACGGCAGTACTTATTCTGTCGTACGTCTCACCGCGTTAGATTCGGATTACCAGATCGTGCGCTCGTACCCAGTAAAACCAAGCCATGTCCCGCAGTGGTTTATCGACCTGAATCTATTTAAAGCGATTCACGATAAACGCGTCGTAACCAGTGGTTGGATGCAGCTGGCTGAAGTAGAAATCATCAGCCACCCGGGTGCTGCTTACGAACAGTTGTGGCAAGGCTTTATTCGCCTGCTATCGGCATTTGGCGTTATCTTCCTAGCGGGTTTAGTCGCGATTTCTTACATCCTACGTCGCTCACTCAAACCTTTAGCAGCCATCGTGAAGAAAATGCACGAAATCGCCAACAACCAATTTGGTGACCCGCTTGCTCGTCCAAAGACCAAAGACCTCATTGCAGTCGTAGACGGTATCAATATGATGTCGGCTCAGATTGAACTGTCATTCAAAGAACAAGCGAAAGAAGCGCAGCGTCTACGCGCACAAGCTTACCTAGATCCGATCTCCAAACTGGGTAACCGCTCGTTCTACATCAACCAAGTTGACCAATGGTTGGCAGAACAAACGCAAGGGGGTATCGCGCTACTCCATGCAGAGTACATTGGTGACATCTACGAAACGAAAGACTACCAACGCGCTGATGCCCACGTGAAAGAGTTGTCTCAACGTCTTAAAAACACCATCGATGTACCAGGAGCAACCATTGCTCGTCTATCAAGCGACGAATTCGGTCTGTTATTCCCACACATGGATGAAAGCGAACTGCGCATCCTAGCGGATAGCATCGTCAACTGTGTGAATGGTCTGAACACAGACCCAACAGGTCTTGCTAAACCAAAAGCTTCGCTCGGAGTGGCACACAGTAAAGATCAGAAAACACGCTCAGAAGTGCTTTCCATGGTGGATAACGCACTATCGAAAGCAAAAGCGCAACCAGACAGAGCTTACGGCTTCGTGGGTGGTGAAAACTCTTCTAACCTAATGGGTAAGCAGCAATGGAAAGCGCTGGTTGAAGAAGCGATTCACGGTGATTGGATTAAATTCCGTTTTCAATCTGCGAAAAACACATGGGGCAAGGTATTCCACAACGAGGTGTTCTCTAGTATCGAAAAAGATGGCGAGACCTTCCGTGCCAACCAATACCTGTTTGCTTTAGAGCAGCTTGATGCCACCAACATTTTCGACCAATACGTCATTGAGTCGATGATTAAAATGCTAGAAAGCGGTGAGTTGAACGAACCTGTTGCCATCAACATTGCACAAAGCAGTCTGTCGCAACCTTCGTTCATTCGCTGGACCACCAGCATGCTAGAGAAGCACTCGAAAGTTGCGCCAATGCTGCACTTTGAGGTTCCAGAAGCGTGTTTCATCGATCATCCACACCATACAGCACTACTGTGTAATGCCATTCGTCAGTCAGGTGCAGAATTCGGTGTTGATAACTATGGTCGTAACTTCCAGTCACTTGAGTACATTCAGGAGTTCCGCCCGAATTACGTAAAACTGGATTACCTGTTCACGCACAACTTGCATGACGAAAAACAGAAATTCACGCTGACTTCGATCTCGCGAACCGCTCACAACTTGGGTATCACGACGATTGCATCACGTGTAGAAACGCAGATTCAGTTGGACTTCCTCACCGAGCACTTCGTCGAGGTCTTCCAAGGTTTCATCGTCGACAAGGAATAAAGAAAAGGTATACCAAGGATGAAAGACCCTTTACTGAACTCGCTGATTTACGTTAGCCGTTATTACGGTTTAGCCAACTCTCCGGAAGCGCTAATTAATGGGCTTCCACTCTCTGAGGGTAAGCTCACACCGTTTCTGCTACCGAGAGCGGCGGAAAGGGCCGGATTGGTTGCCAAGGAAAACCGTGCAGAATTAGACAAAATCTCAAGCCTAATTCTGCCGGCTATCTTACTTCTTAAAGGTGGCGACTCTTGCGTTCTCAATAGTATTAATTTGGAGACACAAGAAGCAGAGATCACCACCCTAGAAAGCGGTTTGGTGCCCATCTCCATCCCTCTAGAAGAACTACTTGAGCAGTACACTGGTCGCTACTTTTTAGTTAAAAAACAATTTCGATATGATGAGCGCTCTCCCGAAGTGCTCAAAACCAAAGAAGGCCACTGGTTCTGGTCAACCTTATGGCAGTCTAAACGCATCTACCGCGATGTACTTATCGCTTCTATCCTCATCAACATCTTCGCCATTGCCGCACCAATGTTCACTCGCTTGGTGTACGACAAAGTAGTCCCTAACCTCGCATTTGAAACTCTATGGGTGCTGGCAAGTGGTATCTTCGTAGTGTTCTTGTTCGATTTCTTGCTCAAATCACTGCGTAACTACTTTATTGATGTTGCGGGTAAGAAATCCGACATCCTGATTTCTTCAAAGCTTTTCAGCAAAGTGATGGGCATCCGAATGGAGTCCAAACCACCTTCAGTGGGTGCGTTTGCTCGCCACTTACAAGAGTTCGAATCGATTCGTGAGTTCTTCACCTCTGCAACCGTGAGTGCTCTGATCGACTTACCTTTCGCGATTTTGTTCCTAGTCATCATCTGGCTGATGGCGGGCGATCTAGTTTACGTGCCAATGATTGGTGTGGTGATTCTGATGATTCACTCGGCGTTGATTCAAGGTCCACTGCGCCGCTCAATTGAAGAAGGTTCTCGCCTTGCTTCGCAGAAATACGCCAACCTGATTGAAAGCCTTTCCGGCCTAGAAACCGTGAAAATGCTGAGTGCACAAAGCCAATTCCAATACCGTTGGGAAGAAGCCGTTGCACACATGGCAAACTGGAACATCAAGAGCCGTCGTATTACCGACAGCATTCAAAACGCAGCGGGCTTTGTTCAACAAAGTAGTAACGTCGGCATGATCATTCTGGGTGTTTATCTCATCTCAAACGGCGATTTGACGATGGGTGGCTTGATTGCAGCAACCATGCTAAGTGGTCGTGCAATTGGTCCAATGGTTCAGCTTTCATTGTTGTCTACACGCTACAACCAAGCGAAGTCTTCGATGACCATCATTAATCAAGTGATGGAAATGCCAGACGAGCAAGAAGAAGGTAAACGCTACATTCATCGTCCTATCGTTCAAGGTAAGATTGAGATTGACCGAGTGACCTTCCATTACCCAGATGCGCCAGTGGCATCGATTCGTGATTTAAGCCTAACGATTAATCCAGGTGAAAAAGTCGCAATCATCGGTCGTATTGGTTCAGGTAAAACCACGTTAGAACGCCTGATAATGGGCCTGTACAAGCCGACAGAGGGTCACGTGCGTATTGATGACACAGACATCGAACAGCTTCACCATGTGGACGTACGACGCAATATTGGCTGTGTACCGCAAGATTCGAATCTGTTCTTCGGTTCTATTCGCGACAATATTACCCTAGGTCGTCCGCTCACCGATGACCGCGACGTATTAGACGCCGCAAACCGTGCAGGTGTCACCGCCTTTACTCAATCAGATCCCGCGGGTCTAGAGCGTCAAGTGGGCGAAGGTGGCGGCATGTTATCTGGTGGTCAACGTCAAGCTGTGACAATTGCACGAGCTTTCTTGGGGCGTCCTCCAGTGCTCTTAATGGATGAACCAACCAGTGCAATGGATAACCGTTCAGAAATGCACATCAAACATCAGTTAGCACAGCTAAAACCGAGCGAAACGCTGATTTTGATTACTCACAAAACTTCAATGCTCGATATTGTTGATCGCGTAATAGTGATGGAAAAAGGCAGCGTGATTGCTGATGGTCCGAAAGCGCAAGTACTGAACGACTTGAAGCAAGGTAAAGTTCGTGCCGTGAGCTAAAACCGCACAAACAGAAAATCAAAGCCCCGTTGAACACAGCGTTTCGCGAGGCTTATTTATTGATAGTCAGTAATCCAAAGTATCCAAACTCTTCAAGGAATATCCAAAGCAGCACAAAACCAACAATAACCACTAATCCCATGATTGCCCTTTCATCTTCTTCCATCGCATCCCTACCATTTTCCATAACGATCGTAAGCTCCGTTTCTAGATTAGCAGCAGCCAACACACCAGATATTAGAGTTCGTCTATTCTCAATTCGGAACTGAGATATAGCTCAAAATTTGTTCAAAACAAATCTCATGCGGAAACGAAATTTATAATTACTTGAGAGACAAAATCGGCTATAACACGCGCCTTCTTAATATTCTCGAGTTGAAGAAATGAATCATTGGATGCATCTAGAGCAAATCAGCCAGTATTTCACGGCTGGCTCTATTGGCTATAAAGTGTTGATGGGCGTCATCATTCTGATTGCTTATCGTGTACTGAAGAAAATCGCTAACCGTGCCATTCTGAATTTAGCAGAATCCAAAGGGGTTAAAAAAGCACGCCTGAGCTTTATACAGCGTTGCTTCAACGTCGCTTTTTTGTTCGTGTTTGTGTCGATTTTCGCGATCGTTACTGGTATTGGCTATGGCGATGTGTCGCTGTTCCTATCATCGATTTTCGCAGTATTAGGTGTGGCTTTCATCGCGCAATGGTCGATTCTTAGTAACATTACAGCAAGCTTTCTGATTTTCTTTGTCTTCCCATACCGTGTCGGTGACCGAATTAAAGTGGTAGATAAAGACGAAGACATCAGTGGTGAGATTCAGGAAATTCGTATGTTCCATGTGTTGATCAAGCACGACAACGGCAACCTGATCACTTACCCGAACAACTTGATGCTACAAAAAGCGGTCTTAAAACTGGCAAAAGAAAAACCCAAGCCTGAGGAGCCAAAAACCACCTCACGTATTTATACCCGCAGAAAGAAATAGCCCACTAAAAAGCCGATGTATCTACATCGGCTTTACTTATATTAATCACATGAATAAGTTAATAGGTTCAGTCTGTTAAATTACTTATTTTAAGACAGTTCCTTGCAGGGAAAAATTCACATATGGAACCATCTCTATAATTGCTAGTTAACAGAAGTTCTCCATTAACTAATAATTTATATATTGGAATGCGCTCACTACTTTTACTTCTTTTGTCAAAGGCTAGTTCTATTTTATCTGTTATATTCACTTGCTTTAATAAAAGCGAACACTTAAAAGAAGACATTTCATCAAAGTAAAACTCTCTACCATCAGAGTAAATGGTAAATCCATATGTATATGACCGCCCGCTGTAATACTTTTCGCATGAAATATTTGTAGCAATAAACCTTTCAAACTTCACAGGTCTGAGTTCTGGTGGTAAATAAAACCACCAGACTAGGCTTACGACTAACGTGAGCGATAGTAACAAAATGCGAATGAACATACTTAATTACCATTATCTAAAGCAAGTGGTGTATCGATAACAACTGTCTTAATAACACCAGTGGTGTCCACGATATTACTAGCATTATACTCTGCCTTCATATAACCAGAAAAGCCTTTGGCAGATAGAGCAACATTTGTAGCAGCACTTGTCCAAATCCCGACTTTATTTGCAGTTTGAGCCTCTACACCAAGCGCAATTGCTGTTGACTTCGCTCCTTGGTGCACTATGTGCTCCTCGTCATAGAGCCTCGCACGTATACTAGCTGCACTATTTGCAGCTACAGCACAGCCCACACGAGTCGCGAGTACACAATCAGTAGCTCCACCAGCGACCCCTAAAACATCAAGCCCAATACCTAAATGATCTGCCTCCCTCATAGCTGTATAAGTCTGCCTTTCCGCTATAGCATTAGCGTTACTCAAAAGATTATCGGCTTCCATTTGAGACTGAGTAACTTGATTAAACTTGGGCACAAGGAGATCATTTAGCATCCTAGAAAATGCACCACTTACTGCACCATTTTGGAATTTTCCTCCAGTAAGGACTGAAACGGTGCCTCCAATAGCTGCACTCATTGCAGCATTATATATTTGGTTATTTAACTCTACACTACTGAACGTATCCATTGCTCCTCCAAGTGGGCTTAAGCTAATTCCCTGCATCACGGCCGCTGAAATAAAGCCATCACCAAAAGAACCACCTTGCATCACAGATGACATCCCGCCAGCCATACCATGAGCAACCATTTTACCCGCAGCCTCATACGCGCCGGAAGGAATAAAATTGTGAAGTGTGGCAAACATAGCACCCGACATTCCTCCAATCAGAGCGGACTTAAATGATCTTCCGGTTATAGCCCCAGACACTGCTCCGGCAACAAACCCCGTAACAACAAGTTGCCCTGCAGTTAAGCTAGCGATAGCGGTTACTTCAAAAACAATTGCGGCAGCATAAGGGGCAACAACCGCAACTGCTACGGCAGCAAGCATACGCCAATTCTTCTTAATAAATTTGCCAACTTTTTTGAACGCCCGTTTTATCTCTTTAAAAATCTTCTTAAAGAAATGACCAGAAGGGTCCGTATATTTCATCGGGTTATTCTGAACGTAACTATAACGGTTGAACGACTGACTATTGCTAGGGGCTTGAATAAAGCTATCAGCACTGATAAAACGCCCCAACGTCGCGTCGTACATACGAGCATTCATATGAGTAAGACCGATTTCATCGACTTGCTCATGCCCGGTATAACCACGATTTACCATTGGATCTTGTTCTAGATAGTTCGCTTCTTTATCCCACTCAAAATAACGCTCTTTACCCCAAGCATCGTAATTCTTGCGATCGACGACATTGCCCCATAGATCGGTGATCAGATCGTTTGAACCTAAAGCGTCACTGTGTAAGTAGCGAACTTGGCGATCAAATGAAGCCGTTTGTCCGGAGGCGTTAGACTTTTTACGATCAATATTGACGGCAACCAGTTTGCCACCACCACTAATGAATTGTTTATGTTCAACCTCACCATTCGCTCTTTCAATACGCTCATAAGCTTTACCGAGATACCACGTTTTGTCGCCATCTTGATTCTGCTTGAAATATCGCTGACGATTATTATCGTAGCTAAAGCTTACCCATTGGCTACCTCTTGTTATCTTGCTTGGCTTATTGAAACCAGTCCAAATAAAGGATCGG
The DNA here is from genome assembly GCF_001557775.1 of Vibrio sp. MOR3. Classification (NCBI taxonomy): domain Bacteria; kingdom Pseudomonadati; phylum Pseudomonadota; class Gammaproteobacteria; order Vibrionales; family Vibrionaceae; genus Vibrio; species Vibrio sp. MOR3. The sequence goes on from NZ_LNRD01000004.1 coordinate 204,488, forward strand.
TTGTCTCCCGAGAGCATATTGCCATTGGCATCATAGGTATATTGCTTGTTTCCTGCTTTAGTTACAGCGTGAACATGGTCGAGATCATCATATTTGTAATGTCCGACATCTGATTTGTAGTCAATGTTACCTGCGCGGTTATAGCTAACAGAATAAGTCTTGTAGAACTGAGCATTTTGACGGTGCTTCCCATTTAAACCATTGAGAACATTAGATTCAAGACGATCAAGGTTATCGTAATCGTAGTATTCATCGATATTGTTGATTAAATCTGTACGACGTTTAACGTTATCCATTCGGTCGTACACATAATGCAGAGCACGTATAGATTTCGTGCCATCTTGGGTGGTTATATTGAGAAGTTGCCCCGTACCTTCATGGTAGTCATAAAGGTTAGCCAACCCATTCCCGTATAACTCAGCTCGTACTCGACCTTCAGCATCTAGGCCGTTGAGGGTCCAGTAGTAAACACGACCTTTGTTCAGGTGCTCGCTCTTTAGCCCTTCGAGAGCCTCAGACTCTAACTCGCTATCCGTAGACATGGTTTGATAACGAGTCGCTATCAATTCTGTCTGCTTGGCCAGAGAAACAAGTTGCTGCGCTGCAGAAACATAATTGGTCGCTTTTTGGTGCAGGTCATTGCGCACATATTCAAGACGTTGAATTTCTGCAGCTAAATTGTGTAGGCGATTAAATTGCTGCCTAATCTCGCTGTCATACAGTGGATGATCTCGGCCAACAGGAACCTCAGTAATACCCACTTGCCCAGAGCCATCAAAATCACCATAGAAAACCGTCGTGTTACTTGCCGTCAGCGTCGATTCAATCGCTCGCCATTCATCAAGGCTTACTTTCGAAATTGAGTTACCTTCCAGTTTTAGATGGAAAGCAGGCGGCGCGTAAAGCGGGATCGCTATATCCTGTGCGATAAGGACAAAGTTGTCAGGAACTTGCAGGTATTGCGCCCCATTGGCAGCAACAAATACATCAAGCGCCTTACCATAAACATGGTCGTAGATTTCACTCGTACCGCCAGCAACGTGCTGAATTTTATCACGTAAAAGCTCATACTCAGAAACTCTAGCCTCGTAAACGTAGACTTGCTTAACCAACTCGTCCGCTTTCAATAGATACGAGCGTGATTTCGACATCGCTTCATTGATCAGAGGCTGAATCACTTGTCGGTATTCAGCGTCACTAAATGTCAATTTAACTTGAGACTTGTCTCCCCAAACTCCAGTATTTATCCCAGTCTTAGAGTCGAAATCGTAATGCAAGCTAAATTGGTTAGGGCGTATTTCCTTCTCTAACTGACCTAAGTTGTTGTACTCAAAACTACGAGAAAACGTATGTGAAGCGGTAATCACTTGCTCAGTGTCAACTTGGCCTAACGATGTATAAGTAAGGTTTTTGGTATAACCCGGTTTAGTTTCCCTTAAAAGGGCGCCCTTCCATGAATGTTTACCATACGTATCGTAGATCCAACTCGATGTTTCTACTTCAGTCTTCTTTTTACCGCTAACCTCGGTGATAGTTTGAGTCGTTCTGGATGTCATACGACCAAGTACATCGTAATCCATTGTAGTCGTTTGACCTTTAGCATCCGTTTGGGAAATTAACTCACCAAAGCCATTATGCTTGTAGGTCCAATTTCCTAGATCAGGATCATCGGTATAGAATTTGTTACCAAGTTTATCGTAGCGATTGACGATCGTCGCACCATCTGCTCCCGTCGCTGTTAACAATTTACCAATAGGAGAGTAAGTTTTTTCAACCGTGGCACCTTCAGGCTGAGCAAACTTGATCTCCCATCCCATTGCATTACTGTAAGTGGTCTTTGAACGAGCTAAAGCGTCGGTTTCTGTTACAGTTAATGGCCCGTACGAGAACTTAATCCATGAAGGTTTCTCTCCTGCAGGACCAGGCTCTGAGATCGAATGAACTCTGCCTAGTTTGTCATAATGAGTAATTGAATACTGCGGAGTTTCCCCAGCGAAATAAGGTCTTGTGACTTTATAGAGTTGCCCTTTTGAATTGTAAAAGGAGTCTTTAATAACCCACTTATTGTTAAGGCCTAGAGAGGCTTTTCTGACTTCTCGCTCAAACACATCCAAGTAAATGATACTGGTACCAAGCCCATCAGCTTGTGTTACGACACAATAAACAGCCTGCGATGGTACTGTACCGCTAGCTCTACATTGAGTATCAGAGACCGGGTAATATTTAGTATATGTATCGTTAAACCCACCCTTACTCTTTGTGCGTGTTTGAACTGTTCTTCCAAATCCATCAACAAACACCCGAGACTCAAGTCCATTTATATCGAACGCTGTTGTATAGCCCGTTAAACGGTTTTTATTGGAGCGAGTCACAAAACCTTTTGCATTGGTAGAAACAACTTCTACATTTAGGCCGTTATAATTAATAACAGAACTTCCTGAACGAATTTCTGTACCTTTTTTATCTCCTGACCATGCACTAATACTTGTCGTCTCAACTTCACCTTCCGAGTTAAGCGCATAATTTTTGGTAACGGAAAGCTTGTCCCCTGGTTCGATAATTTCTTTCGTTAAATAACCTGTGGATGTATCGTAACCAAACTTTGAAGTGCGCTTTTCTTGATCGCCATTCGGCGCGATGTGGGTGACGGTTGATTGGCTAAGTCGTCCTAATATCCAAGAGTTAGGATTGTTACTATAAATACTCTCAGTTCGCTGGGTGAACGTCTCTTCTTTTTGAGTTACAGGATTCGTTGCCGTCGTTTTTACTTCTAGCAGACCAACGTTACCATACTCATCTAAACGATCTTGAGTGGTCTCAACTTTAGAAAGTAAACGACCACCAAGATCGTAACTGCTTGACGTTTCTTTGGTTTGATAAACCGTGAGACGTTTTTTGCTCAACTGCGCATGATTGGCGAGATCGAGAGAACCATCATGATTGGAATCATTAACATACCATTTTGAGGACAAGTGGCTTAAGTGTGGCAGGATATGAGCGACTTGACTTTGGCTAAGCTTGACCAATTTCGCATCATATATTGTGTATGAACCATCGATGACTTCTGATGATGCCTTGTCTTCCAAAACATAAACATCATTAGAAGGTAAAATAATCGGCACCAATATCTCACCCGCAATTGGGACAAATGTATCTGGAACTTTTAAGTATGTTTTCCCTTGGTAACTATATTGTTCGTAGTAACCAAACTCATTATTGGGTAAGTACGCACCACCTTGAGCAGCTTCAACGCGAACGATTTGCCCGCTCTTGCCCGAATTTTTATGAGCATATTCGGTCTTTGAGTAATTCAATAAAGTCCCAGATTCAGAGAAATTCCAATTCAATCCATTGGTTGAGAGAGTAGGTAAGATAAACTCTTTAGCCTCAGAGACCGATTGGGTATAAGGGAAGTCAGTACGGTATATTACCTCACGTCCCTTAGCATAAGGATCATCTGTTCGATACTGAACTTGTTTTATCCAAGAAAAGCCACTATGGCCTTCTCCCTGAAGGTGAAAGCGCCCCGGCCCGTAACGAAATTGTGTATGAACTTTTCCGCCAATCCCATCGTCGGCAGACAATGTTGAGACGACAGGAGCATTCGGGTTTGATGGTACATAAGGATAGGTTAGCTTTGTCGGCCACGTTGCGGATCCCACATCCTGATGGCGTGCGTACTCAACACTAGATTTAAAACCTAAACCGTTGGTTACAGACTTAAGTCTCGGCTGTGCTGTGGTCCGCTGATCGAACTCGTCACATTGCAAGAAGCTCCCACTTCCGGAGGATGCTCCTACTTGCCGACAAAAATCGAGATAACCATTTTGATTGAAGTCCAATATCCAAAAGCGGTGATTCGTTGTATCACTTCCGGAAAAGAATGAAAGGTTGTTCTCAGCAAAAATGTTCGTACAACGGAGAGCTTTCGACGACTTGCTCATACGGCAATAATCGGAACGACCATCTTGGTTGAGATCTAACCACCAACGACGATTCTCCACTCCCCAATTACCGTTCCAATCACCATCAATATCCCCTTCAAGGTTAATGTCATTATCAAACTTGTTAATATGACCTAACGACCCCAAAGAGCACGTCAGATTGCTACCGTTACCAGAAGACTTCCCTGTAGCCCTACAATAATCATCTGCGCCATCACCATTAACATCCACCCACCATCGACGATCGGAAAAGCCTAAATCATTCAGGGCTAGTTTTTGATTTTTAGCGATTATCTTACCTGCATTGAATCGAGTACAGGTTAGCTCTGCATCTTTTCCTGTTTTGGTCGCAGAACAAAGATCTTGGAAACCGTTCCCATCAATATCAGCCCACCAAGTTTCTTCCGATTTCCCCCATGCAATGTCAGTAATAGTATGAGTATTCGTAAAAGTGTTTAATCCGTTATTTTCACTACAGATCAACTCGTTCTTATTTCCTCTCCGACAGAAGTCTGGACGACCATTTCCAGTAAAGTCGAACGCCCAAGTCCAATCTTTACCCATACCAGAATTGGTGATTGGGATTGAGTATTTCTCAATATCTCCACTCGGAAGAAACTCAGAACAATGTATCTGATCTTCAAACACCCCGCATAGGCTAGGAACTCCATTACCATTGAAGTCTACCCATTGCTTCCACTTATCCATAAAAAGAACAGGATGTAACGCATAAGTGACATCTGAACTACTCTTTGACTTTACATCAAATTGGCAGATTAAATTTTTAACGAAAATGTTTGATGAATATCGAGGTCTGCAATAATCATGTTTTTGATCAGCATTTACATCAAAAAACCATTCAGTTTCACCGTCGGTTGCTCCTCCCCAGTGATTAATGCTCTTTTCAAATTGAAAATTTTCTGGTTTATTTTGGTACCATTCAAATGTAGTTTCTGGCAAACATTTTCCAGTACTATGACAATAACTAATACCCAGAATCTGTTGAGCTAAGACAGAATTACTGTCATCTTGAGAGACTCCTCGACGCCTTAGTTCATAGTAGTTTTTCAATTGATTATTAGCTTTTATTTCTATCTTGCTTAATTGCTTATTTCCCTTTCTTACTACGCCATTGACTTTATTAAAATATGTTTGTGTGGTATCTCTGGACTGCACTTTATCTGCTTCAATATAGACAAAGACAATATTAAAGATATCGTAGGTTATATTTTGAATCTGACCAATCTCATTGTAGTGATAGTGGATTGGATTTTTTCCGGTTCTATCATCAACTCTCGTTAATAACCAAGTAGCGTTATCAAGCTTTTTACCGAATGTAAGAATATCACCAGCTTTTGTATAAGCGGTAAATGAACTATCTGCTAAAGATGCATCCTTGCGCAGTACAACCTTGGAGTAATCTTCCATATAAGGTCGATAAACTGAACCTTTTTTGGCATTTGCACCTTCCGTAACAATCAGGCGACTTCCATCTAAACAGAAATTATCTAACTCATCGTATTGAACGGCTCTAACCTGACTATCAATGGTTTGCTGAGAGCCACAACGAGAAATGGTTGGCATCCCTGTAAGTGAAAAGCCAGAACCAATTACACCACTTGGAGTTCCACCACTAGAATAAACGAGAGAAAGTTGTGGAGAATTTCCACCACGCCCTTTAGGTACGGAGATTGGAAGCTGATATTGGGCAGTGCCTGATTGAACAACCAGTTCACCTGGTAAGGTTCCAACTTCTACTGCTTGAATTGAAAAGGCAAAAACGCTAAGGAACAGCATCGATAAACGAGACATTTTATTTTCCTTTTTAAATATAATCTGGATTATTTTTCTAGTTGTTCAATTTCGTTATAAAGATGGGTGATACTTGCCTCTAATTCTCGACTAGAGATTTGCTCAGAATCGGAAGAAACCAGAGGTAATTCGTCATTCCAAAGTGCTTTTCGAAGCTGTTTAACACTCACTTGTGAGTTCAGCTTATCAACCGAAAAGTCATCTTCATAAACCGGTTCAAATAAAGACTCATCAGCTAGCATTTGAGCCTCTAATTGCCTTTGTTCTTTTTCGCCCTTCCAAAGATAAATATTCAAAGTCAAGATCGCAGCAACGAATAACACAGCTAAAAACAAAGCTCGTTTTATGAAACTTTTTTTTTCAGTTTCATGTATGCCTTCGTTAGTAATTTCCAAGGTTTTTCCTCCTAGTCCCTAGAATAGGCAACCATGAACGACGCACTTCAATACCGATAGTGATGGTTCAAGGCTGTAATACTTCCAACAATACATTTGCAACTAAAACAGATATAAAAGCGCCTTACTCCAGCTATTGATATGAAACACTGTATATCTCGCAAACTGGTTTACTACTGCCAGACCATTGTTTTGATGTCGTGCCATGTAAAACGATTGGAGTTTTAGCTTGATAAGCAGCAACTAACATACTAAGAATACTCTCGTAACCTGCGCTTCCTTTATCAATGTAATAACCGTTAGCACACTGCTGACCGTTGTTATCTAGTGAGATAAAAACATCCCCATTTCCAAACCTTGAGTATGCAATCAATCTATCAATTGAGCTAAGAGAGGAGCCCTCAAGCTCAGATGCAGCAACGGGCAAGCTGATACTTAAAGTACAAGCAAGTATTAAAACTGAAGTTCGCAAAAGCATAACGATCCTGAACCGGTAAAAACTATGGTTTGTAACGTGAACCCAAAAAGCAAAGCTTCTTCTCACTCAAGCCATTGATCACGCAAATGTATGAAAATCATAAATAACTCAATGGTTACATTTCAATACACATTCACAAAAACATGAACAACATTGAATGATTTTATGAATATCAAGTTCGTTTTATATAACCCAGTCACATTTTTAATATTTGACTTTTTGCTTAGAAACAAAGTGCCTGTACGCTTGCGCCTTGATAACAAAGTAAATTTGGCCAACGAAATGAAAACTCGAGCTTATTTTCTTCTAGCCGTGCTGGTAATGGTAATTCCACTAGATTCTCGAGCAGAGGTTTCTACTGGCTTGGTAACAAAAATGGAATATGGCCCTGTTTACAGAGGTCTAGTGTTTGTCGATATAGAAGGGGAAACAAATACAGAATGTGCAACCAACCGAAACGGCTTCGATTACGCTTTTGACGCTTCAACCGAGGCTGGAAAACTCGTTTTTAGCCCTTTATTAGCAGCCCAAAGGAGTGGTGTAGAGGTAACATTGTCAGGCGAAGGCATTTGTACCTTGAATACGACCATTGAGGATCTTCGTTGGATGCAAAGTAAATAAAACTTCCAGAAAGTAAAAATTACCCCCAGCTCACCTTAAGGAGAACTATTTTGAAACGAATTTTTTTAATATCCATGATTATCCCTCTTTTCTTTTCAAGCTTTGCTTTCTCTTCAAGTAAAGAAGCCAGTGGAAAAGTTAAGTTATCAGCATCTAGTGGCTACATAATCGTTCAATTACTGGATGGAAGCGCAAATAGCTGTTCAAATAGATATTACTTTAAGCCAGATACAGACTATAACCGAGCACTTCTTTCAATGCTTCTCTCTTCACAGATGTCAGGAAAATCAGTTTGGGTAAATGGTAGTGGGGAATGTCAATCCGGTTATCCATTTAATAAAGCATACAAACTTGAAAATATGACTATATATGTTAACTAAGGATTACTATGAGAACTATCGCTATTTTACTTACTCTATTTTATTCTGCATTTTCTTACTCTAGCTCTTCAATCCACTGCAAAGGAGATATTAATAACACTTGGGTAGACTCTAGTGGACTATTGCTTATATCAGCAACTTGGGCAACTAAACCAATTGGATTATGTAAGGTTTCGACGAAACATAACAACATAGAACCGGACACTTGTAAAACATGGGTTTCCATTGCTCTATCGGCATTAACAAGCAAGAAACCAACGACGATACAATACTTCAACGTGACTTCTTGCAGTGAAGTTTTGGGTTACTCTAGTTCCCAGCAACCTAACTATCTAATGATAAGAAATGAATAACTAATACCTCCTCACACAAGGATAGTGAAATGAAGAAAGTACTCTCGCTATTATCAATAATATGCGCAATATCTTTCCCATCCTTGGCTGCAAAACCTACTTGTTCGCCAAATTACAATGGATACTGCAGTTACACTGGAACGGTAGACCGGATCTACATTAATAGTGGAAATCTCATTTTAATTTATTTTGATGAGCCAATTAACCTCTCAGAACCATCTAAAGCTGGTTTATCAATTACAGAAACAAGTGCTGCAATATATAGAGTTAATGATAACCCTGAGTTTGCTCGTTTGTTCTACTCAACAGCATTAGCTGCACAGGCATCCAAAAGAAAAGTAACAATTCAAATGCGTGACACGCTCAATGGTTATTTGAAGTTTGATCGTATTTGGCTAGCAGAATAGATTATGAAAAATAAATTATTAATGTCGCTATTTTTACTTTTTCCAACGACAGTTACCGCAGGATCTTTGATTTGTTCAGGAAAAGTAGATCAAGTCGCTTACCATGGAAACAATAGATTAATGGTAAAACTGAGCTCCATGAATACACCAGTTTTCTTTTGTAATCCCGGCTCCGACTGGAAAGTAGCTGGTGAGCCAAACCGTGTAATGAGCCCAGACACCTGCAAAGCTGTCTTTTCAATTTTTCTAAGCGCTCGCTCTACAGGGGAAACAATAACCCGTGTGCATTTTGATGGCGACAATGTACCAGAAAGTTGCAGTTCGTTTAAATCATGGCAAGAGGTATTTATTCGATATGTCAATTATTAGTCGAAGTATTTATTCGTTTAAATACATTATATTGCTAATGTTATTCTCAGGCTTTTCACAGGCAGCTTGGCTTAGTACTTCTGGCAAAGTTGAAAGCATCGTAACCTATTCAAAAACAAACACTGTTTTAGTGACACTTACATCGTCAGGGCAAGAAGTTGAAGAATGTTCGAACAAAACCATTTTTGCGATCAGCAAGGACTTAGTACCAGAAGCCAGAAATAGGATGTTTTCAATGTTGTTAGCATCCGAAGCATCAGATACCGACATAACCGTTTCATATCTTAATTCCGGAGGCTGTGAGCCTTGGGATTCAAGTCCAAACGTATATAGAAAAATCGTAAGAATGACTAAATAGAAATAGGTACGACTATGAATAAATTAATCGCTGTATGCTTAGTATTATTATCGTTTAATGTTCATGCCTCAAGATATACGTGTTCAGGAAAAGTTATTGGGGTTAGCCTCGATGCAAAATCAGGAGATGTCTTAGTTGAAAGAATCGGTCCTTTATCTTGGCCTCGATTATGTAAAGTTGACAATGAGCACGACAATATTAGTGCAGAAGCATGTCGCACGATTTACTCAACATTGTTAACTGCACAAACAACAAATAAAGAGGTGACACTTTGGTTTAACGATTCTAAAGATTGCTCTGAATCAAGCCATCAGCCATGGAAATGGCTAACTGGTTGTTACTTTGGTCCTAAGCTTGAGAATTGAAAACATTATGCGAAATTTATTTAATTTGTTATTAATATTGTCAATTTTCCCTATAAACTTTGCGTTGGCAAAAGATTCATATTCAGGAGAAATCCTTAGAATTCAGTCTGAAGGGATAGGCGGCCCTTACAATACACTATATTTAGACCGAGATGTTATTAAAACAGCAACCAAAACAACCGTTTTACCATAGTAAACAATGCTCAACAGAGTACAGCTCTAGCAGCACTAATGGCTGATAAAAGTATTACAATCATGACCACAGGGGTTTGTAATGCGGCTGATATTGAGACACTAAATTACATAATGATTTATGCTGACGAATAATATTGAGAAATTTCAATGCGAATAATTACGTTTATCTTTCTTATCTCAGCGAGCTTCTTTGCCTTTTCAAGCAATCAAACGGGAAAAGTTACACATATTTTAGTTCGAGATGATGGATTACATTGGTTTTATATTGAAGGAGAAAGAACTGAGAAACCACAGTGTGCTAAGAACAATTACTGGATGATAAAAGATGAGCACAGTGTGTATGGTAAATCTCAATTCAGCTTATTGTTATCTGCATACATGTCAGATTCAAAAGTAGTTATCACAGGAAAATCCTCATGTGAAAGATGGGGAGATGGTGAAACCATTGGTACAGTTCAACTTACAAAGAAATAAGGTGAAAAATGAGATTATTAAAGTTAGCGATATTAATGCTATTTTCTATATCCCCATTAACGTCCAATGCAAAATATTTCACTGCTTTAAACTCTGAAGGTGTCGAAATTACTAGAATTCATAATCATGCAAATGGAGGTTTAACATTATATATTTCCGGTTCAATAGTTAATCTTGATAACTGCACTGTTACAAGCCGAGTACACTTAAAGGGTGATTTGAAAGGCCATGACAACATGGTATCCGCAGCCTTAATGGCCTTTGCAACAGGAAAAAGAATAGGTTTGCACGCTTCCGGTTGTGAAATTATTCCATTTTGGGGAACCAGCGGTGGTCTTACACCAGTCATCAGTGATTTATGGGTACTAAATTAGAGTATCAGAACGAAATCGTTTCAGGTTATTTATGAAAAATTTACTATTTGTTATACTTTTTTTACCAACTTTATCCCATGCTGGGAATATATATTATAAAGGAAAGATAAAAAACGTTTACGTAGAAGAAAATGGTAATGTGAACATTATGGGTGCATGGAGAGAACATTGGACAAGGCTTTGTAATACCAATGATGACACTGTTGTATGCTCACTCTGGGCATCCTATGCGGCCAATGCAGTGAAAGATAACCTTAATGTAACTATTATGTACAATGCCAATAATGGCGTTACATGTAACACCCTACCGACCTATGCAGACTCTCCACCTCCAAGATACTTTATGGTACATAACCCTGCGATTTAAAAAGTTAATTACCACTTCTAATTAATATTACTTGTTATTAATTAGAAGTGGCTTAATAATCCCTATCTAATCTAGGTATACGCCGACTATGTTTCCCTGAGCATTACTTCCATTTATACAACCGTCATATCGAACTGAAACAGTTTTTTGCGCTAATTGTGCAGCCAAAAGAACAGAAAATATAGCATCATATTTAGGGTGACTTGGGCTTAAATAATACCTTGAACCAGAGCATCCATGTGATTTTAGATCTACATAAGTATTACCAGCGAAGTTATATACATGAAGATTTTTAGGGACTACTTTTGATACAACTCCTGCCGATGATAATGCATAAAATGACGTAAATGCTAAACCTATAGAAATTAATATATTTTTCATAATTTTTAACCTGTTTAAAAATAAAAATAATCTAATATATTTTCTTAATCTATTGGATCAAATTGGTTAACAATACAGTATCCAACACCATTATGCCTTCCTGAAGTGTATACTGTACCTGACTTTTTATTTGCAGCCCATACAGCAAGAACTACTGATATCATTGCAGTATTTTCTTGTCTGATAAGCATCCAACCTGAAGAGGACCCCTCACAATTATCAGGGGTCCCGCTGTCCATCATAATTAATATTCCATCCTGGATAGCTGTTAGATTTTTTATCTTGCCACTCAAATAATTGGGTCCAGAAGCCGCGAACGCAGGTAATGTAAAAATACATAGTAATAAAATAATCTTTCTCAAACTAAGCCTCTTAAAATGCGTTAAATTGGTCATGAGTAATAATAACCAATCACTAACAAGAATAAAAACACCACTAACTAATAATGTGAAAGAATGTCATTCATAACGCTTAAATCAATCAGCAAACATTTAGTTCACTCATTTCAAAACATCTCTTGACCTCAACTAAGCTTGAGGTTTTAGCCTTATTCGCACGATTCAACATCAACAATGAAAAAGGAACCATTGTGTCCAAAATTGCGATTATTTATTTCTCTAAAACCGACGTTACTGGTCAGCTTGCTCGCGCGATGGCCGCAGGCATTGAACAACAAGGGGTTGTGCAGCAAGGTGAATATGAAATCCTCTCTCACCGAATTGAAGGCAGTGAGATCATTGAGGGACGTTTTGTGAACCCTAACCTAATGGATGAACTTGCTGAGTGCGATGCGATTATCTTTGGCTCACCGACCTATATGGGCGGCGTAGCAGCACAGTTTAAAGCATTTGCAGATGCAAGCAGTGAATCTTGGTATTACCAAAAATGGGCGGGCAAAATCGCGGCTGGCTTTACTAGTGGTGGGGCAATGAATGGCGATCAGTCAATGACGTTGCAGTATCTACAAACACTCACTAACCAGCACGGCATGATATGGGTCGGATTAGATAAGATCAGCAATTCTGGCGAGCTAAATCTGAATCGCTACGGCGTGCAAAGTGGCATTGTTGCACAAGGTGGTGAAGACGGCCAGTTGCATGCCTCAGACGTTGCAACAGCGGAGTATCTTGGCAAACGAGTCGCGATGCTCGTGAATAAGCTCTCCACTCGCTAGCAATAAAGAAGCCCCGTAAGACATATCTACGGGGCTTCATATTTATCGTTTGTTTGAGTGCGACTTCTTGATGTAGAGGTCTTTCGAGTAAATACGACCCTCTACGTTGTTTTTGGCAAAACCGCCAACCGTAGGGCGAACCAAACGCGCTTGCATGTAGTAGTAAATCGGTGCGATTGGCATATCCGCCGCCAACAATTGCTCGGCTTCATCATAAAAACCTTGACGCGCTTTCTCATCGGTTGCCGCCAATGCACCGTTCATCGCATTGTCGTAGGCTTCACTGCTGTAACGAGCAAAGTTACCTGACGAACCAGAACGTAACAGACTCAAGAAGGTAGACGCTTCGTTGTAATCGCCACACCAAGAGGCACGCATGACATCGAAATCACCTTGTCTGCGCGAAACGAGATAAGATTTCCATTCTTGGTTTTCTAACTCGACCTTCGCACCTAAGTTCTTCTTCAACATGGAGGCAATGGCCACAGCAATGGCTTTGTTCGATTCACTGGTGTTGTACAGCAATTTGAAATCTAAAGATTTGCCGTCGCTGTAGCCTGCTTCTTTAAGCAGTTCACGCGCCTTTTCATCACGCTGTTTTTGCGTCCATGTGCTGTATTCTGGCTGAGTCGCATCAAAGCCAACCGTGTACTGGTGTGCGAACGTATAAGCAGGCAGATTACCTACTTGCGTGACACCATTCGTGATCACATCACGCATCATCGAATAAGACACAGCTTTACGAACTCGCTCATCATCGAACGGAGGACGCGTGGTGTTAAACGCGTAGTAGTAGGTACAAAGTAGCGGAACCGCGGTATACGCTTGCTCGTAATCCTTCTTCAGCTTTTGCGCCATGTGGGTTGGTACATCTGAGGTGATGTCCACTTCGCCCACCGCATAACGATTAATTGATGCGTTTTGATTCTCAAACGGAATGTATGTCACTTCAGTGAGATGAGTATCCGCGCTATCCCAGTAATTTGGGTTCTTTTTCAGTTCAATGCGTTCATTCACCACCCATTTATCCAGAACAAATGCACCGTTGCCAACAAACTGCTGTGGGTCACTCCACGGCTTTTCGCTGTTCTCAACCGTTGCTTTGTGTACCGGCATCATCGAAGTGTGGCCTGTCATTGCGACAAAGTACGGCACCTTACTATCAAGTTCGAAGCGCAGAGTATGTTTATCGACGGCGGTGATACCAAGATCATCCAGTGGCTTTTTACCTTCTGCTACGTCGGCGATGTTTTTGATCTTAGTGAGTTTGAGATACCAAACATTGGGAGAAGCGGTTTTCGGATCCACCGCACGACGCAGTGAATAGACAAAATCATTCGCTGTTACAGGATCGCCGTTCGACCATTTGGCGTCTTTACGCAGCTGGAACACAAAGGTTTGGTTGTCTTCGGTTTGCCAAGATTCCGCAACGCCAGGAACGATATTGCCATCTCGGTCTTGAATGACTAATCCCTCAAACAAATCACGAATCACGTGCATCTCTGGTAAGCCTTCGGCTTTTGCAGGGTCTAGCGTTGCCGCTTCGGCGTCGTTTGCTCGCACTAGATGTTGTTCCGGCGCGAGTTGCACACCATCAGGTAAAGAGTCAGCTAAAGCAGAAGCGGATATAAATGGGGTCAATAGAGAGGATATTAGTAAGGCTGTTGAGTGTTTTTTAAATTCCATATCGATTTTTGTTCTCCTAACACGTCTTTTGAAGCAAGTACCACAAATAATCATACAAGCATTGACGAACTTTAAGTGTTCAGTTTATATCCGAGTAATCTCAAGATGCTAAGTTCAACTGCTGTAACATGAGTTATATATAGATACTACTGGAACAATCAGGAGATTACGGTGAGTCTAATTCCAAGAACGGAAAGAGCGGCATTTTTAATTACGCCAACATCATATGGAAGATCGGTACTAGGTGCGCCGTTGTTGTACTTCCCAGCACAAGTAGAAAATGACTCGCGAGGCCTTATTCTCGCTGGTACACACGGTGATGAGACAGCCTCAATCGCCGGATTGTCGTGCGCGTTAAGAAGCTTGCCAGTGGACTGTCTGAACCACGATGTGATTTTATCGATGAACCCAGACGCAAACCAACTGGGTACACGAGCCAACGCCAATCAAGTCGATCTAAACCGTGCGTTTCCTACGCAGAATTGGACAGAGCACGGCACAGTCTATCGTTGGAGCTCGCATACGTCTGTTCGAGACGTGAAAGTAAAAACAGGCAGCAAAGAACAGCTAGAGCCAGAAGTTGACGCACTAATTAGTTTGATTGAACTGCGCAGACCAAAATTTGTGGTCTCGTTTCATGAACCATTAGCGTTTGTCGACGACCCCGCTCATTCTGATTTGGCCAAATGGCTCGGCAAGCAATTCAAGCTACCCATCGTTGACGATGTTGATTACGAAACGCCAGGATCTTTCGGAACTTGGTGTAATGAACGCCAGTTGCCTTGTATTACGGTGGAATTGCCCCCGATCTCTGCGGATCTCACGATCGAAAAGCATCTCGATGCGTTTATTGCTTTGTTGCAGCACGATCCAGCTCTTTAATTTCTAGCTATACGAAGCGATCAAGTAAGGATCTGCTTGATATCGGTACTGATATCACTGATCAACTGACGCGCGCTTTCGTCTCTTTGTTGTACCAAAATAATAAACAACAGATCCGTAATCACGTTTTGTGCTGTGCGCGAAGCAATGGAAGAGCTGCGATGCTCTGTTTCATTGGCGATGGTATCAAACGTGATATCGGCAATGTCTCTCAAGCGGCTTCTCCCCGGAGCTGACAAAGCAATCACCTTTGCTCCCTGCTCTTTCGCTGCTTCTGCAGCCACTAGAATCTCTTTTCGTTCTCCTGAAAAAGAAATCGCGATCTGCACATCTTGCGAAGAGAGCGTACGCGCAACCGCAATTTGTACGTGACTGTCTTGCTCAGATAGCGCGGTAATCCCAAGCTTAAGCAGCTTAAAACTCAAATCTTTTGCAGTAAGCGCAGAGCCGCCAATGCCCACCACTTGCACACGGCGTGCTTCACTTAACCACTTCACCGCTTGATGACACGCCTCATAAGAGAGCGCATTGGTCGTTTGGAACATAGCGTCGGTTTTCGCTTTAACCAGTTTTTGCGAAATCACCGCAATCGGATCATCCGCCAAAATATCACTGTGGAGTGGCGTAGATTGCATCGCTTGTTTGCGGCCAATATCTTCGTTCAACGCCAGTTTGAACTCGCTATAGCCTTTATAGCCAATCCTCTGGGTGAATTTAACAATGCTCGACTGGCTCACTTGCACTTGTTCAGCAAGCTCTTGACTGGTCAATTGCGCGGCTTTTTCTGCATTTTCGACAATCCAATCGCCAACCAGACGACCACTGTGAGAGAGCTGAGTACGTCTTGCGACGATTTTATTGATAACGGACACGACAAAATTCCAAAAACTTTAAATAAATTATTCCAAAACAGAAATAATCGCACTTTTCTTTAACTGACTGATTAACTTAACAACCCTTATATCTACGTAAGATATTGCGTCAGTATTTCCAGCCATTATTCCAAACTTTCACTGAACAAAGAATAACCTCAAGTGTGATTTTTATCACCTAAATTGAATATTTTATTCCATAGAATCGCCCTCAGATTGAACATTTACAAGAGTACAGAACATGAAAATTGATTTAAGCCGATTGGTGACAGAAAGCCGCAATCAAGCGAGCGCAGAGATCGATACGCTTTCTACCATCGAGATGCTGCAAGTCATCAACCAAGAGGATCAGAAAGTCGCTATAGCAGTACAAGCAGTATTGCCACAAATCGCGCAAACCGTCGATGCCATTACTGCAGCGTTCGCCAATGGTGGCCGTCTGATTTACATGGGCGCAGGTACATCTGGCCGCCTTGGTATTCTTGATGCGAGTGAATGTCCTCCAACCTATGGCACACACCCAGATATGGTTATCGGTTTAATTGCTGGTGGTCATCAAGCGATTTTGAAAGCGGTAGAAAACGCAGAAGACAACGCTCAAATGGGCCAAGACGATTTAAAGACGCTGAATCTGACTCAGTATGATGTTGTGGTTGGCATCGCCGCCAGCGGCCGTACGCCTTATGTTTTAGGTGGTTTGGATTACGCAAAATCTGTCGGTGCTACAACAGCATCAATCGCTTGTAACCCAGCATGCGCAATGGCAGAAGCTGCAGACATCGCGATTCTTCCGGTAGTGGGCGCAGAAGTAGTCACCGGCTCTTCACGCATGAAAGCGGGCACAGCACAAAAATTGGTGCTGAACATGCTGACTTCTGGCGCAATGATTCGAAGCGGTAAAGTGTTTGGCAATTTAATGGTGGATGTAGAAGCCACCAACGCCAAGCTGATTCAGCGTCAAACCAACATCGTAGTTGAAGCAACCGGTGCACCAAAAGAAGAAGCAGAAAAAGCCCTTGAAGCGTGTGAACGTCACTGTAAGACCGCAATTTTAATGATTCTGGCTGATTTGGATGCACAGCAAGCTAAATCTCGCCTCACCGAGCACAACGGTTTTATTCGTGCAGCACTAAATAATAACTAAATAGCCCTAGTCCTGAAGGATAGTCCCTATGGCCAAAATTACCTCTAACACAGTATCGCAATTGCTCGCCGCAGTGGGTGGCAGTAACAACGTAAGTAAATGCGGTAATTGTATGACACGTTTGCGTTTATCTCTCGCGAATAACAGCTTGGCGGACCAATCCGTCATTAAACAAATTCCCGGCGTAATGGGGGTGGTAGAAAGCGACGAGCAATTCCAGATCATTCTTGGTCCCGGTAAAGCTCAGCAAGCTGCCGATATGATGAATAAGTTGATCGACAGCTTAATCTCTGGTGACAGCGAAGAGCCTGACGCACCACAACAGGATCTTTCTGCTGTCGCTGCAGAGCAGAAAAAACAGATGAAGAGTAAGCAAACCAGTGCGGTTCAGCGTTTTCTGAGTAAGTTTGCCACCATATTTACACCACTGATTCCCGGCTTTATTGCTGCGGGTTTGCTACTCGGCTTTGCCACATTATTGGAACAAATCTTCGTGCTCGACCAAACGCCAAGCCAGTTTATGTTGGATTTGATTGCCTACATGAAGGTCTTTGGCAAAGGTCTGTTCGCTTTCTTAAGTATTTTGATTGGCTATAACGCACAGCAAGCGTTTGGTGGCTCCGGCGTCAATGGTGCCATACTCGCCTCCCTATTTGTTTTGGGTTACAACCCCGATGCAACCTCAGGTATTTACGCCGGAATGAACGAGTTCTTTGGCTTTGCGATTGATCCTCGGGGCAACATTATTGGCGTGTTGATGGCAGCGATCGTTGGTGCTCAGGTCGAGAAAAAAGTGCGTCAGTATATGCCTGACGAACTGGACATGATCTTAACTTCTGTTGTTACTCTTTTGATCATGGGCGCGGTCACCTTCTTGATCATCATGCCAATCGGTGGTGAGCTATTCAAAGGAATGTCTTGGTTGTTCCTAAACTTGAATGACAACCCATTAGGCGCAGCGATTCTGGCAGGTTTATTCTTGATTTCCGTGGTATTTGGTATCCACCAAGGCTTTGTGCCAGTGTACTTTGCCCTGATGGAAGCACAAGGCTTTAACTCGCTGTTTCCTATCCTAGCAATGGCGGGTGGCGGTCAAGTGGGTGCATCTATGGCGCTGTACTTCAAAGCTAAAAAAGACGCGCTGCTACGCACACAAGTAAAAGGTGCCATCATTCCAGGTCTACTTGGCATCGGTGAGCCACTGATTTACGGCGTGACGCTACCGCGTGTTAAACCGTTCGTAACCGCTTGTATTGGTGGTGCTGCAGGTGGTTTCTTTATCGGCTTAGTCTCTTACCTTGGTTTACCTGTTGGCCTTAATACCGTATTCGGTCCATCAGGTATCGTTGCGATTCCTCTGATGACATCAGACAGTGGCATCTTTGCTGGCATGATGGTGTTCATCGTTGGACTGCTTATCTCTTACATTGTCGGCTTCCTAGCTACCTATTTCTTTGGCTGCAAAGACGTTGATTTAAGCTAAATCATTCTAACCCCTATAGGAATGGACTAGCTCGCGTCCTTGAGCTTTCAAGGGCGCACCCTCTCTCTACTTCTCACGACATTGATTTTATTCCGTTATTCGGAAGGGGCTTTGTCGTGCTTAAAAACAATAGAAACGAAAAGGTCGTTCACATGAAAAAGCACATTTTAACTCTACTTCTCCCTACTTTAATGGCATCGAACGCAGCGATGGCCGCTCAACTTTATCAAGCAGAAGACGGTTCAGTTTTAAACCTTTACTCACGTCTTGGCTTTAACGTCACCAATAAGAATGACGAGCATGGCGACACAAACGGCGAGTTTGATGGTCGTATTGGTTTAAATGGCTCACAAACCATCAACGAACATGCTTCTGTGATTGGCCAAGCGCAATACCAAGTAGGCGCAGCAGAATACGCCAACCAAGTGAACGACAAGCCTTCTCTGACAGCGCGTTACGTTTGGGCCGGTATTGATGCGCAAGATTACGGTCGAATCACAGGTGGCCGTGTTGCATCAGGATTGATCATGTTCACCGACATTGGTGATGTGTTCGCGTCATCAGACGTTTCTATGGCGCGCCAAGCAAATAAAGTGGATAAAACCGCGACACAAGTTTTCCGTCAAGACGGTACGCTGCAATACCAGAACCGTATTGGCAACTTTGATGCATCTGTGGCTTACATCCTAGGTAACAACACGTCTGAACTCGATTACGGCTACAACGCCGCATTACGTTACACCCTTGAAATGGGCGATTTGGGTACATTAGCCCCAGTAGTCGCAATGCAAAAAAGTAAAGGCGATGCGCGTGAAAATAACGATACCGATTACACCTTCTGGGGTGCAGGTACGCGTTACTACTTGGGTGATTTGATGTTAGGTGCGCTTTACTCAGAAGATGAGCTAGAAGGTTACTTCTCTGAAACCAGTACCGATAAAGTCATGGAGCTGACCGCAGTTTACAGTGTAAATGACAAATGGGCGCTACGTGCAGGTTACCGCTCTCTAGAAAACAGCGACGGCGACGAGCTTGAGCTGAAAGACACAACCGTTGAAGTGCAATACAAACTGACCCCTCGCTCTTCTATCTACACCAGTTACGTTGACCGTAATGGCTCGCGCGGTTACGACAACGCACAAGAAGTCTCGTTTGGTGGTGCACATGCAGATGAAAGCTACTACCACTTCGGGCTACGTTACGAGCTGTAAATGTCCATATACTCGTTTTAGTTAGCTAAGATTTCCTCCTCGATATTTTTCCTGCCTTTAAAATGTCGAGGAGTGAAATCTTCCTTCTTTTCAATGACTAGCCATTTTATGAAATCCCCAGTAGGCATTGCTGTCAATTATCATTACATGCATGTTTACTTTTTCATCATTAAGCAAAGTACTCTCTCGTCAATTAATAAACGCTTAATCAATATGAGAGCCTTATGCCTGTAAAATTCTGCTCACACTGCAACAAACCTACTGAACACAAACGCGTGATGAAACGCATCAATACTCCACCAGAAAACATCAACGGCAAAACAGCCCGTTTAATGGTGTTGGTATCACGCTGTTTTACCGGTAACCACTATCACGAGTTAACGCCTCAATTCTACTGCCGCACTTGTAATCAACACTTTCAAGGCACAGCAGAGATTAAAGACCTACATGCTCAAGACAACCTGTCAGTTTAAAATGATTACAGCTTAAAATGATTGCTGTTTGAAATGCTCAATAAACGCCTGCGTTCGCTTTGGTAAATGCTCACGTTTAGGATAAAGAATATAGAGCGGTAGGATCGCATCCGTTTTCCATTCAGGGAGTAACGGCACGAGTTGCGATCGCTCTTCACCGCTAAGTTTCTCCAATGCGAATTCATCCAACATTGCAACGCCGCATCCCGCAAGAGTGGCTTCAAGCATGGATTGAACCAAATTAAAGCTGAGTACACTTTGCAAAACCACTGAAACTTTCTGCTTGGTTTCGATATGATGAAAGTGCCACGTATCGAGGTTTAACACTTCATTGCGATACACAATATGGTCAAGCAGATGAAGATCTTCTGGCATTGCTATTTTTGGTTTGTTGGACAAGTACGCTTTATGTGCGAACGGTTTACAGTGTAAAGAGCGCAAATGGTGACCGATATAACCCTCGGGTGGATTGTTCGTGAAGAAAAACGCCACATCAAAGCCAGACTCAATAAGATCCAAAGGCGTTTCAGAAAAGATCACTTCAAACATCACTTTCGGATATAACTGGCGAAACTCGATCAATGCTCGGTTCAATAACGCCGCACCAAATGATGCCGACGCCGCGATGCGCAAATGCCCAGCGACTCGGTCACTTTCCATCACTTGTTCATTAATCTGCTCCGCTCCTTCCATCAAGCCCTTTACTTGCTGATAAAAGCGCAACCCATCGTAAGTAAGATTAAACTGCCTTGTTGTACGTTGAATCAACTGTACTGACAGAATCTCTTCCAACTGCCTTAATTGACGGCTCGCGTGCGCGTTTGAACAACGCAGTTTTTTCGCCGCACCAGCAATACTCTTCTCTTCACATAGAGCGATGTACATCGGCACGTAGCTTAGCCACTTTATTTCCATATGGTAATTATGAATCTCTAAAAACAATCTACTTGAAATAATAGAAAGGCTCTACACTGCTTACAACTTAAAATTGGAACGGAGAATCACGAATGAACGCATTCGATACTTGGTTAAAAGGGCAAGTGATCAAAGACCATGTCACTAACCCGAATATCGAGGTGGGAGATTACAGTTATTACTCGGGGTTTTATCACGGTAAAACATTTGAAGATCAATCAGTTCGTTATTTGATGGGCGACAGCGTTACCCAACAAGAGTGGCAAGATGGTGCTTATGGAAAAGTGGACAAACTGATCATTGGCAAGTTCTGTTCAATCGCTTCTGGCGCGACCTTTATGATGGCTGGCAATCAAGGCCATCGGGTAGATTGGGTTTCTACCTTTCCATTTTCTCCTGAAGAGTTTGGAGAAGATGTACAAAGCGGCTTTGAACGCGCAGGTGATACCGTAGTAGGTAATGACGTGTGGATTGGTAGCGAAGCGATGATCATGCCGGGCGTGAAGATTGGAGATGGTGCCGTGATTGGTGCGCGATCAGTCGTCACTAAAGATGTCCCGCCCTACTCGATTGTTGTTGGTCACAATCATATTGTTCGCCAACGCTTTGACGACGAATGTGTCGCCATGTTGTCAGAAATCAAATGGTGGGATTGGCCCATTAACCATATTAAACAAGCAATGAAGATCATGTGCAGCCGTGATGTACGTGCCCTTGGTGCTTACTACCAAGAACACATCGCCTGATGTTTAAAAACAAAAGCCCGTGTACCTCTCAATACACGGGCTTTTTCATTCTTCCGATGAAAGAGTTAAATCGCGACGACGTCTTCTTCCTCTAAATTTGCCGCCACTTTGATTTCGTATTGGTTAAAGCTAAACACACAACCGCCATGGGTGCGTTTGGTTGTCACCTGTTCGTCTACAAATTGCACTGTAACGCGCGTAAATACGCGATCTTTGGCTTCAACGATATTCTCTTCTAGCGAGACTTCAAACTCTTGTTCAGTGTGTTCTAGCTTCTGTTTAACTTCTTCAAGGCGAGCATTGTTTTGCGCTTTCATTACTTCGATTTGAGCTTGTTCTTCATCAGTACGCTCTGCTTTAGGACGCTTCTTAAATTCAAGTTCCTTACGAATCACATCCATCGTGCCTTCTTGGGCCGATTTGTATTCTTCTTTTAAGCTGGCAATGCGCTCTTTGTACAAGGCGTAGCGAGCAAAAGCCTCGACTTTCGTGGCGGTATCGCCTTCTACACCAAGTTGCGAACAAAGCACCTTGCTTCCGACTTTGGCATCACCACCGCTTAAAGTGCCGTTTTTGCCGCTGGCATCAAGTATCGTCAGATTGCGTCCACACACAATGTCATTATTCATGCTGTGCACAGCGAGCTCTATATCCTCACCAGACTGCAATTCACAATACTGGGCGTAACTGGCACGAATCGATGTTTTGGTTCGAACGTGGCAGCTTTTCGGCTGACCATCACTGACAGTGTGGCCAATAATACCTTTCGCCACTTGGATATCACCCTCAGCTTGCACATCCGCAGACTCAATAAACCCACCAACGGTAATAGAGCCTGTCGCTTTGACGATCATGCCAGATTCAATGTTGCCGCCTATGATGACATTGCCTTTAAACTTAACGTGTCCGGTATTTACGCCCACACTATTCAGGCACAGTGCAT
Source organism: Vibrio sp. MOR3 (assembly GCF_001557775.1). NCBI lineage: Bacteria > Pseudomonadati > Pseudomonadota > Gammaproteobacteria > Vibrionales > Vibrionaceae > Vibrio > Vibrio sp. MOR3. The sequence continues at coordinate 227,290 of NZ_LNRD01000004.1, forward strand.
TATCGACCTCGATGGTTTTGTCTTTGATGAGAGGTGTCCCAGATACAGAAGCGAGTAGAAGATTAGGATCGGCTTTGCTGATTTCCGTTCCTTTGCCCGGTTTGATAGGGCTGTCTTTGCCTGCTTGAGGAGGAATCACGCGACCTTGCACAGTAAAACCAGGAATACCTTTGGTTGCAGGCGTTCGACGCATGACCTCGTCGCCAATATCAACGGCAATGGTTTCACCCAAGTTGCGTAAATCAATCTTGTCGCTGGTCGATTGGCCTTCTTTCGGCTTTAGGATACGTTTGGTGATGTCTTTGACGAGGGGCGTAAAGATAGCGTCTTTACCTTTGACGGGTTGTTTGCCAACGGCGACAGGTTGAGTGAAGGTTTCTCCGGGTTTGAGTTGATTGCTGACGACCATAACTTTTTTAAGGGCCAACTTATTGATGCCTTTCGACACTCTCGCATGAGCCAGTGCTTGAACGATTTCAGGGCCACGCAAACCTCGGCCCCCATAAGCACCTACAATGTTCATGCTAGCGAGCATGTCGTTGTTCGACAGTTCAACTTCTACCTGAGCATTCTTAATCTGTGCGACGACGATGCCTTCGTATGCTTCAGCTTTACGCTCACGAGCACAGTTAATGAATCGAACCACTTCAGCGTCATCAACAAACGCCTGACTGGCATTCATTGCTTGAAGCTGTTCAGGCAACTCCTTTTGATTTAGCTCACCTCCGAGTTCAATATCTCCCGGTAGGCGGGCAAAAATCCTCGTTTTGTCTTCCGACCATTCAAGGCATATCTTCCACATAACCAATCCATCTGCTACCCATCACCCAATTCAGTCTAACCAAAATCATTTTCTGAACAAACCTCTCAATTCTCAGAATCAGGCTCACATCACTAAAGCATTAACAGGCTCAAAACTTAGCTATATAAAGCATTGAACATAAAAATCGTTTCAACAAAACCATCTTAGACAAAATGCAATTTGGTTTAGAAAGGGTCGTAAAATTGATTGACCTTGTGTCATCTTCAAACAAAGAAAATAATGGCAAGAGTTTTATCAATGCTGAACCAACTTCGACAATAGAATGTTTCTTATATAGCTCAAAAAATCTTGTGTACGGTCGTTTTCCTCTACCTATCGCACTAGCAACACCTTACTTTGTTCACCTCTTTTTTTACTTTTAAAGTCATTGATTTAGTGACGATAGTCTTATCATTAATAATTTTTATAAATTTTTCCTCTGGAACCTATTTATTTTTCTGTTATATTCCGCCAACTGTCGTAATGATAATTATTATCATTACTATTGGTTAGGGAAGGAGTATCACATCATGGCGGCTATCAGTTCAGCAAGCGCAGCTCGTATCGGTAACATGTACCAAGAGCACCACAGTTGGTTATCTGTGTTTATTAAACGTCGTTTGGGGTGTCCTGAAGCTACTGCCGATTTAGTTCAAGATACCTATTTAAGACTCCTTACCCGAGGCAAGTTACCTGAAGCGAAAGATTCAAGACGATACCTTACTCATATCGCAAAAGGTTTGGTTATTGATCTTTACCGACGTCGCCGCATCGAAGCCGCTTACCTTGAACTCATCGAACAAGAACCTGTAGAAGTCGCAGGCTCTCCAGAAGACCAAGCTGTGGTTGTTCAAGCTCTGGTCGAAATCGATGCCCTTCTGCATAGTTTACCTCTTAAAGCACGCCAAGCACTTTTGATGCGCCAGTTGGAAGGCAAGAGCTACAAAGAAATCGCACTCGCACTCGACGTGTCAGTCTCTTCTGTCGAGAAATACGTAGCAAAAGCCCTACAAGGTTGCATGATGACCATGCTGAGTGAGAACGAGTAACATGGAGCAAGTTTCTCGTGAATCCATCGAGCAAGCCTCTCTGTGGATGGCACGCTTGTGGGCCGATGATGTAACACAACAAGATAGAGATGCCTTTGATAACTGGAGAAGCGCCCACCCTGATAACGCTTATGCGTGGCAGCAACTAGAAGAGCTGCAAAGAAAGTTCACTGGTATTCCAAACTCCCCGATCAGCCGCAAAGTACTTGCTCCAAAACAGCGTGGTTTGAACCGCCGACAAGTACTGATGCTTGGTGGTCTTTCTCTTGGCACGTTAAGTTTGATGATGTCTACTCATACCTCTCTTCCCAATGGTGCGGAGTACACTACCGCTACGGGTGAAGTGAAAGACATATTACTTTCAGATGGCACTCAAATGGCAATGAACACCGCCACCCGCGTATTTGTCGACTTTAACCAGCAAGAACGACGTCTACATCTGCTTGAAGGTGAGATTATGGTCACTAGCTCTCACCATCTCACCCCTTTTCATGTCACCACTCCTCAGGGTCGAGTTGCTCCAATAGGTACCCGTTTCACCGTACAAAAACGAGACGACGATACGCTAGTTTCCGTTTATGAAGGCGAAGTAGCGCTCTACCCTTTACTTGGTATGGGAGCGCAGCACTTACTTGCTGGTGAAAACGCCCACTTTACGCAGCGTGAAGCCTCGAATATACAAAAGAATCTGAGTGACGACGCCCTATGGTTAGAACAAAAAATCATGGCGCAGGGGATGCCACTCACAGAGTTTATTGCGGAGCTAAGTCGATACCGTCGCGGTATTCTCTCCGTCGATCCACAATTGTCCTCTTTGAAGATCACCGGAGTGTTCTCGACAAAAAACGTCGACAAAACGCTTTTTAACATCAGCCAAATATTACCAATCGAAATCCGTTACCGGACACCAATGTGGGTCAGTGTAAAAGCAAAACCATAAAAAGATTTACGGATTTAAACATCTCATTCGGTGTAAAGAGCAGTTAGTAGACCGATTAAGGAAAGCAAGGTGCCGCTCCCTCAACGACGCCAGATATTGGCGGTTATGATTCAAGCCAATCTAGGATTAGCCTCTCTCATCACACCTTTTGCCGCATGGGCAGAACAGTCAGTAAATTACGATATTCCGGCAGGTAATCTTGACCATGTGTTAAACCAGTTTGCGGTGGAGTCTGGTGTTGAGTTTTATCTCAATGCTTCACTTTCAGAAAACCTGCAAAGTCCTGGATTAACAGGTAACTATGACCCCGAACATGCATTGACATTGCTGCTGGCAAACACGGGATTGAATGCGGAGAAGCAGGCTGATGGCGTTTATCAACTTTCTCCTTCCTCTGAAATGACACTCGACGCAATTCAGGTAAGAACGAGTTTTGAAGATGCTTATTATCGCGATAGTGATGGTGAGATGGCGATCTATGACGCCGATGTTGCCAGTGCCTACATGGGCAAAGAAGAAATAGAACGCTTCAAAGGCGCAAGCGCCGCCGATCTGTTTACCGGAATGGCAAATACCTTTAGTGGTGAGGCTCGTAATGGCGGTGGAAGCATTGATCCTAATGTTCGTGGTGTACAAGGTTTTGGACGAGTCCCTGTCGTCATAGATGGCACAGAACAAGGCATTTCCGTTTATAACGGTTACCGAGGCGCTTCAAACCGAAACTACATTGATCCAAACTTGATTGGTGGCCTGAAAGTTTACAAAGGCGCACAGATCAGTTCGGACGTGAATACCTCTGTAGGGGGCGCAGTACAAGTCACGACATTGGAGCCACAAGACATTGTGCCTGAGGGTGATAATTTCGGTATGGAGTTCGTGGCGGAAAGCAGCAGCAACTCAGTAAAGCCCAATAAAGCTCGCTTGCATACAGGTAAACGATGGCAAGATGTCCCAGTATACAATGAGTTAGGCGGCGTACCATTATATGACGACCCAGAAGTACGCTTTCAAACTAGAGATGATAAAGATGACAATCCGCTAAACGGTGAGGATACAGCTTATCGATTAGCTATTGCGGGCGTAAAACCAAAAATTGAATGGCTTGGCGCGTATGCATATCGTAATCGTGGTAACTACTACTCAGGCACAAATAAAACGGGTTTCTACTCCAAATCAAGAGATGGTAGCGGTAGCGAGATCGTTGCGGGCAGAAACCCATATTTGAACCCGGAACACATTGCATTGAGCCATATCCCTGGGCACGAAGTACCAAATACATCCTCTGAGATGGAATCGTTCCTATTAAAAACAACCATTAATTTTAGCGATTACTATAAGTTACAGCTGAATGCGCGCTATACAGAGAGTACTCACGGGGAAATCCTCGCGAGTCGTTCAGATTATCGAAACAGTGACGGTCTGCCTCAATGGCCGCTAGCGAATGCCAAGATGCAAGCTTACAGCATCAAGTTTCGAGCAAACCCAGAAAGCCGCTACATTGACCTCAGTACTAACCTATGGACAACGTTAACGGATTCCAGAAGCAATACTGGCTATGGCTTTCCCAATTTTGTGAACTTTCGTAGCGAGACACCAGATATCATCATCAACACCTCGACCGTCAATCGTGATGAAAACCGTTTTGGCTTTGATTTTAAGAACAAAATGCTATTGCTCGATAACTTGGATGTCACGCTTTCCGGCAGCTACATGAAGCATGAATTGACCCCAAAAGAAGGTTTGGAATACCTCATTGATTTGTACGGTGGTCCTGTGCGCTCGGGAGAAAGAGAAGAATATAACGGAGCCGCGGTCATCGAATGGCGTCCACTAGATGCCTTTATTATCAACGCAGGCGTGCGCTATATCAGTTATGAAGCCACCGACTTTTACATCGAGAATCGCATCAAAACGGGCAATAGCGACGATGTTGGTCTTAAAGAATACAAGAAAGATGGTTATCGTCTCGCATTTCAAACCATTGAAACTTACGCCCCAGAAGAAATCGCACAAAACGTCGCGAATGCTGAGCATGAAGTTCGCGCAACGTTCACAAAAAAGAACATAAACCGAGAAATCAATCGCTTGCAACATTTGATCACCTCCGATCCCACCCAAGCTGATACTTACCGTGAAGAGTTAAAACTGCGTCAAAATGAGATCAATAACTTTGATTCACTGTTAACTGCAAAGGTAGAAGAGAAAACAACGGAAGCCAAAAACAAAACCAGTTTCGTTGAGGATCACGTAGTTGAATGGCGAACCAACAGTAAAAACGAACTGGATCTTGCTAACAACCCTTGTTTGATTGCCCAAAAGAAAGACAACTTTGTTGAAGGCAGTTGTAAAACCAAAGGACAAATTGATGGCAAGGACAACCGTAACCTCAGCTACAAGAACAGCGGCAGTGGTTGGATGCCCTCTCTTACCACTACATGGCTAATCAACGAAAACAGCCGTGCGTATGCTCGATATGCAGAGACACTGCGATTCCCAAGCTTATTTGAGAGTACCAGTGGATTTTCTGGTAACCCATCAGCATCAGTACCCCTTGAACCAGAGCGAGCGAAACTCTTCGAGGTCGCGTACATTCACTACTTTGAGAACGCAAGTGCAAAGCTCACTTACTTTGATCAAACGATTGATGATGTAATGGATCGCGATCGATCCAGTTTTTCATTTGCCAATCTGGATAGCCAACGCACCAGTGGTATTGAAATCAACGGTATGTTCGATAACCAACTGTACTTTGCCGATGCGTCATTGGCTTATAACTTCCGCAATGAGGTGTGTGACAAAAACTCTGCTGCTCAAGGCTTCGTCCCAGCTCTTGTCGATAAAACCACACCATCAACAGAAACGTGTGTTCGCGGTGGCTTCACAGCAGCAAGCTATCTGGCAGCACAAGCGGCACCAGAGTATTCGGGTAGCTTATTAGTCGGAGCAAGGTTCTTTAATCAAGCATTAGAAAGCGGGTTACGCACCAACTATGTTTCTGGCAGCCACGAAGATGAACAAATTAAACGAACCGATGTAACAACATTTGATGCTTACATTAAATATGCATTTAACGAACACCTATCTGCAGAGCTTATCGGAAGCAACATCACCGATGTTTATTATCTTGAAGCTGGATCGGTATCTGGGATGCCTGCACCAGGAAGAACGATAGGACTCAAGTTAAACGGACGCTTCTAAACCTTATGAACGCCCCTTAAAAAGAAAACGCCTCATCCGAGGCGTTTTCTTTTTTCATTTTATTTTTACGGATTTCCAATTGCTATTCGGTGTAGTGGATGAAACTTCATAAAGCCCAATATAGGCTTGGTGTCCCAAACACCACCAAGCCTATAGAACCGTATATTTAGGATGATTTAATGAAACCCAACATGAAATGGACGCTTCTTGCTATCACCATTCCTTCGCTTATCGCTTGTGGTGGTGGTTCAGACTCAAACACTGCAGATTCACATAAAGCGCCTGTATCCGTTGTATCTGGTTACGAAACAGCAAAAGTCGGAAACAGAATTCGTGTAGATGGACTGGGTAGCTACGGTGTAGATGCCAGTATCGCAACGTACACTTGGTCTATCAGCAAAAAACCACAAGGCAGTAACGTCAAGTTAAATAACGTAAATGCGGTCTCTCCATACTTCACACCAGACGTGGCAGGAGACTACACCGTTCAGTTAGTAACAAACGATGGCAAAAAAGACAGTAGCGCACAATCGCTGACTATCACCGCGACAGAAGTAAATACCAACGTGGCGCCCGTTATTTATGCATCGGAAACCTACACGGCAGCGCTTGATCAAACCCTGAAATTAGACGCGAAAGCTTACGACGCTGATAATGATATGCTCAGCTACCAATGGACTCTTAACTCAGCACCAAAAAACACCACGATGTCGTTGAGCAACGCAAGCACCAAACAAGCAGCGCTAAAAGCAAACGTTGCGGGTGAATACAAACTAACTCTAACCGTCTCAGACGGTAAAGAAGAGACAACTAAAGAGATCACCATCAACTACTCTGCCGATAACGTCGCACCGGTTGCCATGGCGGGACGAGATACCACATTCGAATTGGGTGGAACCGCAACCTTAGACGCTAGCGCAAGCATTGATGGCAATGATTCAGGTATCACGTACCAGTGGGAATTTGTGTCCAAGCCTTCGGCAAGTACTGCAGAATTGTCGGATGCTACGTCAGCAAAACCAACATTCACCCCCGATGTCGAGGGTGATTATGCGCTTGCTCTAACCGTAAGTGATGGTGCTCTAAGCAGTGAAAAAGATTTTGTTCGAGTAACGGCATCGAAAGCAGGAACAAGCGACCTCGTATTGCACTTCAACGGTGAGAAAAAACAATGGCCGTTCGCAGAGGAGGTTACTCTGAATGAAGAAATTAAAGGTGAAGCGCCCAAATACGTACTCCTAGGGTCATTAACTCTTCAAGCCGTTGGACACGATTATGAGGTTCAGCAGATCTTTGCAATGGACGCAGTCAGCCTCACTCACGACGTTAAATTAAGCGGCATTGAAGATGGTAGCGTGCTACCTGTCGGCGATGAAATAGTTGTTAAGCTTTGGTCGGCGCCAACGCAAGGAAATACTGTTACATTGTCTTACGGTTTTATGATCAAAGATCAAACAGACTTTTATGCAGGTCTTGGCTACCACTTCCAAACAAACTGATCGTCCTGCACGACAACGACACATAAAAAAGCGCGGTCTCTCCGCGCTTTTTTACGGATATTCAAATCTCATTCGGTGTATCAGATAAAGCCTTTCTTTTACCGCGCCGCGTTATGGACCGCGCTTCTAATCAATTAGGATGAACTAAGATGAGTTTAAGCTCGAAATATACTCTCACACCATTGCTATTATTACTTCTTAATGGTTGTAATGGTGGCGGTGGGAATGATGCCTCTGAACCCCAAACGCCTAACAATCACCCCCCTATTGCGATAGCTGGGATCAATCAACATGTAAAGCTGAGTGAAAAAGTGGTGCATCTCGATGGCACGGGTAGCGTCGACTACGATCAAGACTCAATAGCCTTCTCTTGGAAAATGGTATCGAAACCCTTCAAGAGTAAGGCGGAGCTCATTAATCCAGAATCCAGAACTCCGCGCTTTGAACCAGACTTATTGGGCACTTACCTTGTAGAATTGGTGGTGAACGATGGCAAAACAGACAGCCGCCCTAACCAAGTAAAGATAGAAGTCATCAGGGAAGACGAAAATACACCACCAACGATTAAATTTACCAAAGATAAGTACACCGGTAACCTAACTCAGCAAATTAACCTAAACACAAGACCTCAAGATATTGATGGCGATAAATTGTCGTTTACATGGGAAGTGTTGTCCCACCCACAAGGCAGCAATTACTCTATAGCGAAATCGACTGTGTATGATTTCAACTCAATCAAAGCTGATACGGAGGGCAATTATGTGGTTAAAGTGACTGCATTCGATGGCTTTTCTGAAGCTTCCGCTACGACCACCGCTTCCTTTTTTTATAAAAATGTCCCTCCACATGCGGAGGTAGATGGTTCAATGTTTTGGGTTCTTGATAACATGAGTGTCCCATTGAATGGCACACCCAGTGGTGATGCCAACGGCGATGTACTCACTTATGAATGGCACTTCACTAAAAAACCAAACGGCTCATCCGCCGTCATCGATGATCCTTATGCTGTACTAACTTCATTTTCGCCAGATATCTCCGGGGATTACGTCGTCAGTTTAACCGTAAATGATGGCGAGTTTTCAGATAGCCATTCTGTGGGAGTTAGAGTAAGAGCGATTTCTGAATCCCAACCGCACACCAAACTCACACGCGGCTCAGATACCACTCCTTTGCGACTGCCTCACAAGCAAAATGACGTCATCGATAAAACATCCGATACGGGTCCTATTCCTAACTATTACACTCTCGATAGCTATACTTTTGAAGCAGTAGGAAAGCCAATCACCATTACTCTCGGAAAGTATACGCTTAGTAGTAGCAGCGACGATGTAACACCAAGGATATTAGTTGGCTCTCAAAGCTACTTTAGTAAAGACCTTCAAGATAACGATGTCATTATTGTTATCCCCGCTGGTGACAGCTTAACCTTCCAACTACAAAGTCCACCGACCAACGGCAAAGTGGCAAAAGCCTCAATGGGCTTCAGCTGGAGTCTTAACGGTCCTAATGACTTTAGTATGGTTGAAAGAATTTCCACAACGATTGAATTTACCAGCCGTTAAAACACAAGCAGCTATCAAAAACGCCCACAGCTGTGGGCGTTTTGTTTTTTATTCGACAACAATTAAAAAAATCACAAACTTATTTACGGGTTTTGTCTCCTATTTCGGTGTACTAAATGAGACCGCGTTAGTCATCTGTCGCGCGCACCGGATGCACTGGCATGGTCTCTTTCTTTAACTATTTCAATCAACAAAAGGAAGAGACAATGAAACCACTTCAACTTTCATGGATTGCAGCAGCAATGATTGGTCTAAGCCCACTTGTTCATGCAGGATTTGATGGCGCGATCAGTGATGATTCGCTTCGCCAAGTAGGAGAATCAGAAGTTTGGGTCCCATTTATTCACTCTAAAGGCAATGCAGGCATCGGTAAAACAGGTGGCAAACGAGTGGACTTTGAAGGTCTAGCTGGTGGTATTTTTGATGACGAGCGAAATGGTGTTCACACATCAGGCAGCAAACATTTTCAAGACAATTTTTACAGTTTTGTCCAAGTAGCGAATCAAGATGTGTGGTTTGGAGAATGGTACGAAGGTAAGAAAGATTCTGAGTTTAACAACCGTACCGTTTACTACGTCGGTAATGATGCAGGAACGACTGTACCAACCAGCGGCAAGGCGACCTACAACATTACTGGTATTAACAAGTTCTCTGGCGCAAACAAACTTTCAGGTACGTTTAACGCTGACTTCGGAGCCAAAACGCTAGACGGTTCAATCAACAATAGCAACCTAACGGTAAGTGTAGACGCAACGATTAATGCAGCAACCGCAGCATTTAATGGCACTGCTCAAGCTGTACAGAATGGCACAACCACGAATGGCGCTTCTCAAGGTCACTTCTTTGGTGCGAATGCTGCTGGCTTGGCTGGTATCGCCACCTTTACCAACAATAGCGATCTAGACACTGCTTTTGGCGGCGAGAAAAAATAACTCTCGATTCAATGAGTGATAACCAAGAAGCAGCCCGTGCTGCTTCTTTTTATATGGAATATTTATGGCGGTTAGAACCTCTTACACCATCGCTCTGACATCCCTGTTAGTGCCGTTGTTTTCTTTTCCTGTTGTAGCCAATGACCAAGATACGAATCTTCGCATTCAGCAAAGAGATGCGCTATCAGCACAAGAAAAAGAAAAGCGTCTCCTGCAAGAAGAAAAAGAACTCGAATTACAGAGGTCTAAGCAAGCTCAGGAACAAAGCTCGTCAGATCAAAGCAACGACAACTTAGGGCAAGCGCTTTACCTAGCAGTTAAAGGAAAGCAATGGTCACAAGTAGAAGTACTATTGAACCAGTATCAATCTTCACCCTATGCAGATCCTTTACTTATCCATTATGCCCAAGGCGGTCTATCACGCTATTTAGGTCGTTTAAGTGATGCAGAGGCAGAATTCCGATCGCTTTTATCGTTAAATCCGAATTTTCTTCCCGCTCAGTTAGAGCTTGCTCGCGTTTTGTTTGAGCGTAAGAAAAACCAAGACGCACACACCCTTTTCTCACAAATCAAATCCACTCTCCCTACTGATAACCCAAGGGCTGATGGTGTCAGACGTACTCTCGATGCTTTTATATCAGCACTAGAACACAGAGATGCATGGCAAGGTGCTATCAGTTTTGGTCCAACTTTCAATGACAATCTCAATAGCAGCTCAGAAACCTATACTTGCTTAGTCCGTCATGAGACAGGAAAGTGTTTATTTGATCGAGTCACACCGGAAAAACAGAGAGCAGCAGGGTTAACTTTTAACGCAAGTGCGAATAAGCGCATTAGCTTCAAAGGTCATCATGGTATGAGTTTGCAAGCGCTGACGTATGGTTCTCGTTACAACAATCACAGTGAATACAACGAGCAAACAGCGAATGTTAGCTTGGGTTACAGCTTTCAAGACCAGCGTCATAGTATCTTGGTTGCGCCGTTGATCGAGTACAGCACATACGCGGATAAGAGTTTGTATTGGTCAACAGGTCTAAAGTTGAATGGATTCCATAGCTTAGACTCGAAAAGCGCATTGAGATGGGAACTAAAAGGCGAATACCAAGATTACCGTCCAACAAAGCTCGACTATCAATCAGATTGGCAATGGAATGCAAGCATCAACTATTGGCACCAGTTGCCACAACAATGGCTCGCATTCGGTGGCATAGACTGGACGCATAAACAAAATGATCAAGATGTACATGCTTACCAGCTCTATGGTGGTCGAATCGGAGTCGTGAAAAGCGTCGAAGGTTGGCTTGACGCTAACCTGTTTGCATCACTGCGAGAAAGGCAATACGAGGGATATAACGCCCTACTCGATGCAAAGAGAAGAGACACAGAGCAAAACTGTACTGTCACATTTTCCTCTCCAAAGTTGGTTTTTTGGACGTTGACACCCATTCTAGAGTGGACTCATAAACGGGTAAACAGCAACGTTGATTGGCTTTACACCTATCAGCAGAATGAGGTGAGCGTAAAATTTGAAAAGCGTTTTTGACTCTAAAATCACGGCAAACATGCTTTACAGTGTAAATTGGTCCAAATATTTAAATTTATTTTACGGATTTCGTTACTTCATTCGGTGTAGTGGATAGAGCAGGCGCGAAAAGGTTTTTTGCGCCATCAGTCATTTTCACAACGAGCAATGGATAATGAATAAGCGTTTTTTTCTCCTAGTGTCGGCATCTTTTAGTCTGGCACTTCTTCCCCTTTCTTCTTCTGCAACTGAGTCAACTGGTACTTCTATAAATAACTCAGTCACTGAAACACAAATAGCACCACCTTCTAACCCGCTCATCACCCACGATTTATCCCCAATGGGTATGTACCACGCTGCTGATTGGGTGGTAAAGGGAGTGATGCTCTCACTGCTTGCCGCATCCATTTTGACTTGGGCAGTTTTTCTTTTTAAACAAGTACAACTGATGAAAGCAACACGACGCACACAAAAACTACTTACTGAGCTTGTTGATGCAGAGTCATTGGAAAATGCCAAACAGACCACTCAGCCTTTTAAAGGCGTAGAATCCTCACTAATTTCAGCAACGCAGCATGAATTGCAACTCTCTTCTCTAGGCTCTGCTTCAGAAAATGGCATTAAAGAACGCGTACAACTGCGCTTAGAAAGAGTGCAAGCTGAATTAGGGAGAAGCATGACTTCATTGACCGGCATCCTCGCAACCATCGGCTCCGTCGGTCCTTTCGTTGGATTGTTCGGCACAGTTTGGGGCATCATGAATGCTTTCATCGGAATCGCAAAATCTCAGAACACGACGCTAGTGGTGGTCGCTCCGGGGATCGCAGAAGCCCTCCTTGCCACGGCAATTGGTTTAGTGGCAGCAATTCCAGCAGTGGTCATCTATAACTACTTCACACGTAAAATTTCTGGCTACAAAGCGCAACTCGCCGATGTCTCCGTAGCATTGATGATCTTGGTTAGCCGAGATTTGGATCAAAAGCGAATGCAATCTCACCAAGAACACAACGACACAGTGCTAAAGAAGGTGGGTTAAGCCATGGGATTTAAGCCAGCCTCAGACAGCGACGATATGGTTGAAAATCATGAGATCAACGTTACGCCTCTGGTTGACGTTATGTTGGTGCTCTTAATCATTGTGATGGTTGCCGCCCCTTTAGCAACAGTCAACGTTGCAGTCGATTTGCCGACGTCATCTGCAGAGCCCCTACCTCAACCAGATAAACCGGTTTACCTCACGATTCAAAAAGACCTAACCCTAGTGGTGGGAGAAAAGCACGAGACTTCACTTGCCGATTTAGAACAAACCTTGATACAAGCCGAGGTCGAAACAGGTACTCGGATATTTCTCCGAGCTGACAAATCTCTGAGTTATCAAGATCTAATGAAAGTGATGAATGCAATGGTTGCTAGCGGCTACAACCAAATCGCATTGGTTGGTGTAGAGCAGGTGTCAGGAGCTACACAATGAGCGCGCTAGCGGGACCATCTTTTCGTCATAGCCATAGAAAAAAACGTTTTGTTTTTACGGCTATATTACTGAGCGCCTCTCTTCACACCTTAATAGCCATCGCTTACATGTGGACACCTGAGTATGACTTTTCCTCTCCACCACAAGCTATACCGATTACAGTGAGCATCGTCGCACCAATGGCGGCACCCCAAAACACGATCAAAGCAGTTGAAAGTACAGAGCAACAAGAAGAGCTAGTTCAACAAGCTCGCCAAGAACAACCCGTAAAGCAGGAGCCCAAACAAGAGCAGTCTCCAGCTTTAATCGAATCTAAACAACCTAGCACGATTGCTGCAAAACCTGAAAAGCCAATAAAAACCGAGAAACCAAAGCCGGACAGAACAAAACCTGAACCGGAAATAAAAAAGCTGTCAAAGGAGAAACGACCTGAAATCAATCAAGCCGCGAGTTCAAAACCTAGCTTGGAAACGAAACGTGAATCCAAGCAAATCAGCGCATTAAGGCAGGGTCAACAATCCGAAGCAGGAAGAGCGGCAAAGGTTAGCTGGCAACAAGCGTTACATGCGCACCTAGAACGAGAGAAACGCTATCCAAGACAAGCACGTCGACTAAAGAAGAAAGGGATGCCTGTTATTCGCTTTACCATGGACAGAGAGGGAAGTGTTCTCGACGTGGAGCTCGTAAAAAGCTCAGGAACAGCGTCATTAGATAGAGAAGCGATTGAGCTTGTCGGACGAGCGCAGCCGTTAGTAAAACCACCTTCAAGTGTCAAAGGCGCTCGCTTGACACTAACTCTCCCAATCAATTTTTCGTTCTAGCCAACTTGAAAAACAAAGGAGAGAATTTACAGTGTAAACTCTCTCCCCTATCTAGATTCTTATCCGTTCCACTTTACAGTGTAAATTACAAAACCGTGTATCGTTTTACACTGTAAATTTAGCTATCAAAACTTGCAGCTCGTTTCTTATCTGTGCTTCAACTTGCTTACGTCCTGGCAAGCCATATTGCTTAGCGCACGCACTCCAGTCTTTGTTTAAGAATAATTTACTGATCATCAAGTCAGACACGTCAGCCAAACCACATTGCAATAACCATTGCTGAATCCAAACAGAGACCGATTCAAAGTTGTTCCCACCTTGAGCATAACACTCGATTAAAGTGCGCTTCGTTAAATGGGACTGACAAGTAGATACCGAGGCTGGCAATAGCGCACGAAGCAAACTTGGCTCTAACTTAGGATAAGTAGACGCCGCACTAAATGGCAACAGTTCTTCGAATAGCGATTTGGCTTCGTTTATCCAAGCTTGTTGTGAGCCACACTGACGAACCATCAACAATGAGTAACACCCACTTGCCGCATCTCGCATACTTCCAAGACGAATGGATTCAAAACCAGATTGGTTCCAAAACGTAATCAGTTCTTTTGTTGCACCAAAGCTGGTGGACAAATAAGAGATATGAGGCGGCGTAGTTTGTTCCAACTGCTTTAACATTTGTTGGCCAATACCCTGCCCTTGCAAATCTGGATGAACCGCAATTCGCATGACTCGCAAAGTAGAAAGCGCACCCACATCAGCGTAACCAAGTTGATTGATAATAGTCACTGGCGTCAGGTGCCCTTTCGGACGACGTTTTCCAAGCTGAATATCTTTAACGAGATTCGAATCGAGGTTGCCCTCCTCCACAGTTAACATCACCCCGACGACTTCATTGTTATTCTGGGCTACGTAGATCTGGCAATGTTCATCTTGCAGAAGATGCAGCAAATCATTTGGAGAGGTTTGATAATGCGCATTCACAAGTAACGCAAAGCACGTTTTCAATACGGAAGGATTAGAAATCAACGCTGACTTACGGAGGTTGATTAATGAAATATCGCCAAGCTCGGCAGGTTGACTCGGAGTGAGTTCTGCATCCAGTAAAAATGCTTGATACAACCAAGATTCCAAGTTGTCATTTACTGCCCATCGAATAGGTTGTTGAAGATGACAAAGCTTCATTCCAGGTCTTTGCTTTTGTAGCCAATCGACAAACTTAAGCGTGAAGCCACGGCCACAACCTTCATAACCATGAATGGTGGTTGAGAACACGAGACGATGATATTGCTCAGTAATCTGCTTAAGCATAGGAACCGGAATCGCAGCAGCTTCATCAACCAACAACAAATCACACTCAGGTAAAGTAGAGAGTAATTCATCCGGTGCGATGAACTGAATGTAGCCCTGCCCCGCTTCTAATCGGTCTTTCTTAACGCGCTCTGCTGTTGATAGCAATCTGAGCGAGTGCTGATAAACAGGTTCAACAGCTTTGATGCTTGGCGCTGTGACGAGAATTCGTAATGGCTTTTGCTCTAGAATCTGCGCGCACGCAATGCCTAACGCACTGGTTTTTCCTCGACCACGATCGGCGGTTAATACTAAAGGACGTTTGCGATGCCCTGTCACCACTTTTTCGATAAAAGAAACCGCTTCAGCTTGCTCACTATACTGTTGTGCTTTTTCCGCTTGGATGAAACCTGGTAATTGAGGTAATGGTGAATTCTCCTCAATAACGGTGAGTTGTTGCCATTGCGTTTGCAGCCACAGTTCCGCTTCATCCGCATCTTGGTCTTTATTGGCAACCACAATCAATAGACCACCGCCGACGAGCGCACCAAGAGCCGAGGTAAAACTGTTTGCGTCAAACTCTTTTCTCGCGTCAAACAGCAGCACGTCACATTCACGACCGAGCAACATATTGCCTTGCTTTGAATTTATGCAGAGGGCATTTTCTAGTTGCCAATCCCCAACACAGAACCACGTTTGATTTTGTTGCTTTTGATGAAAGTCGGCAATCAAGGTGTTTTGCCAATCGGCATCACCATAAATCACTACGCCGTTGCGTTGAAAGGCATTGTAAGATTGGCGTTGAAGCTGAGAGAGGAATTCAGATTGTGCGAGCATTACGTATGTCCGATCATTAAACTGACACCATGTTATCACATCTCGATTCATGGAGACTTTGCCAAATTACAGACATAAAAAAACCGCCCGAAGGCGGTTTCAAACAAGGAGAGTTTTACTTCATTTTGCTCTCAACGAAAGCAAGAATTTCTTCCATCAAGCTGTCGTCAACTTTCTTCAAGTTAAGAGCAAGGTTGTTACCTTTACGGCTGTAGCTTGCACGACCTCTAACTAAATCGACTTTTTCTGCTTTCTTAGCCGGCTTCACAGGCGCTAATTCTGCAATCCAGCTTTCGATGCTTTCTGTCACTTCTTTAGTAAGACGAGCCACACCTTGAGCTGTACTGCGCTGCCACAAATAACCTTCCGACGTACGACACTTATCCAACAAGTTTTGTTGTTGTTCGCCGTTCAATGTCGAGAACTGCTTATGCAGCTTAACAATCGTTGGACGACCTAAATCACCAACATTCGGGTAAGCTTGCAGAAGTTCAAGCGGAAGTGCCGCAGCTTTTAATGCGCCACTCACCAATGCTTCACTGCACTGGAACATTTTTGCTAGTGCTTTTTGGTCTTCAGCTTCGCCACTTTCAAGCTTCGCCTGCATCTCTTTACCTTTTTCGTATAGAGACAGTGGCTTGTGCGCGTTTGCAACATCAGAAAGGAATTTCGCGTGGTCCGTGTTGATGCCGTCACCAACGTAAACCAAGAAATCCTGTCCTGCTAAGATACAAGACATACGACGGCGGCTACCGTCCAATACTTCAATCTTGCCATCTTCAGTGCGACGACCAACCGCTGGATATTGTTGACCACGTTCTTTCAACGTCACCAACACATCCGATAAAGCGTGTTCGTTTAGGAAAGATTGCTCACGAGCGTTTTCTGCAAATACGCTAGTGTCTGTCGCCACTTTATCCGCAGGAATGCGGACCAATTCAAACTGAACGGTGTTCTCGCCTGCGACAGCAAGTTCGATAGTTTGTGCTTTGTCTTTTGCCGCCGTTTGCGCTTCTTGAGGTGTCGCAACACGACGCTTATTGGTTTTACCAAATAATTTCGCGTTTAATTCAGACGTTTTCAATGCCATTTATTCATTACCCCTGATTCAATGACGGCCAGTTAGAGTGCAGTACGCGCTCTAGTTCTAGTGCACTCTTATGTACCGCATCTTGTGCAGTAGCGAGCGTTTTCTTACCACCTTCGAAGTCGCCTACGGTCAAATCAAACACTGTGCTGTAGGTGTCAGCACACGTTTCGAATGCACGACTACGAGGAATAGTGGCCATCATAACTTGGTCACCTAGAAGATAGTTCATTTCAGTTAGAACAGAAACTTGCTTCTTGTTGTCGTCTTCGAACATGGTTGGCATCAGACGAACAAACTCAAGACCGTTCCAATCTTCTGGGAACATCTCATAAACCGTTGGAAGGTGTTGGAAGAAGTTTACTGTTGAAGCCCAGTCAAGACGCTTCGCTGCACAAGGAATCAATAGCGCATTTGATGCGTACATTGCGTTCCATACTAGCGGGTCAACGTGTGGACCGGTATCAATCATAATCACGTCGAAGTCATTCGCAATCTTGTCAATCAACTGCTCTTTCAACAGACGAACGATGTCTAGCGATGGGTCTTCAGAGAGTGTTTGCCATGCTTCTGCGTTGAACATTGCGTCTTCTGGGAAAGCAGAAATCGACTTCAAGTTCGGGTATTGCGTCGGTAGCAGTACGTTCTTATGTAGGAATTCTCGATCGATTTCCACACCATCTGGCACGTTACCAAGCATGATATCAACCGCAGAGTAAATGTTGTCATGTTCTGCCACACTGATTTGTGGATTTAAGAACAAACGTAATGAACCTTGAGGGTCAAGGTCAATCAAACAAATGCGGTAACGATTATCTAAGTTTAGTGCTAGGCATGCAGCCAAATGAACCGCAGTCATTGATTTACCCGTACCACCCTTTTGGTTCTGTACGTTGATAATCCACGGTTTATTTTCTGAATTCTTTTTACGCTCATGGAATTTTGGCACTTCTGCCGCGTCCATTAGCATGTGCGCTTCATCTAAAGTGATTGAATAATGGTTAGCATTATTCTTAGTAAATTGATGGCCGTCTGCCTCCATTTTACCAATAGCTTCATCCAGCTTACGACGAGTTAAACCAGAGCGGGTTTCCATCATCGCTTTAGACATTGGTGGGAAGTAATTGTCACTTCGCTCTTCCAAAACAATCTCAATACGGTCAGCTTGAACCTGCTGCGTCAGTTCCGCTAACTCCTGGAGATTTTCAATCGTTTTTTCTCTTTTCATGCCAAATTCCGTTGGAAGGATATCTGATTTTAATTGTACAGCACTAGCATTCTAAAACAACAAAAAGGTGAACAAACATTTTGAATAACCATCACATAAAAAAACACTCACAAACGCCACTTTTATGATTCTCCCATGAAAACATCACAAAATTTAATCAAATACTTGCCAATAAAGAGATTCAAACTCGATGAAATTAAAAATGTTACATCGTCACGTATTTACAATGTAAATCTAGCATTTATCTCGGAACGATTATAAAACAGCCCTAAATTACGGGCACTGTGAGATCAATCAGGTATTGGAGTGTTTATGTGGCTTTAAGTCAAAAGAGTTCTTCCCAACTAACCCTTGATCATGCGTCCAGTGCTATTTTTTGTAGGGAATGAGGTTTCTATTGGAAGAATGATCAAGGACTGTACATGATCATTCTTCCGAGGTAAGCATCAAAACTGAAAGCATGATCAAGGAAACCATGCTTCTATTTACATATCGGGCTAATTTTTCAATCAGATCAATTTATCGGAAAAATGATCAAGAACGTTTTTAACACGGAAGCATGTATTTTTCCCTCTAATTTACGGAAGAATGTAGATAGACTGGGGGATAGAGAGAAAACCAGAGCGTAAAAGCCGGAACGATGAATTAAAGCATCATGTAAAATGTAGACAAGACAATCATGATCATGCTTCCGTTGATTTCATCTTAAGCCCTGTTAAGTAGCGAGATTCAACCAAAATGGTGGAGTTTTCATCAATTGAATAATTTCCGCGCGATATTAAGAGCAGAACGATGAAAATCTTCTCTCTTGATCATCGATCCGACGTTAATATGAAGACAAGTAAGCAATAACACACGATGAGTTTTCCAAGTGAAGCCCTAGCTTCTGTGGATAAGTTGTATAAACATCATGATCATCGTTTCAGCCCTATTTTGATCATCTTTTCATAAACTTAATGATCATGCTTACGGAGAGTTGTGATCATGCTTTCTGGCTTTCGATGATCATACTTTCGATGGTTACATGATCATAGTTCCGAAATGGCGATTGAAAATATCTAAGTTAAACAGCTACTTACGACGCTAAAAATGTCCAGATCATTAGATCATATAATCAATTAAGATCAGATTAATCAAAAAGATCAGTTATTTAAAAAACAAAGATTTTTTCTTTATTTATGATCTGTTTTTCTTTATTCTTCGGAACCATAGCGAAACTACGGCTAGTGTGATCTGGATCTAAAATGACGGCTGATGAAAAAATTCTGATTAAAGCGCCAAGAAGCCATAAGGATGGGCACCTTTTTGAGGTACACGAATCTTCTGCAGATTGGGTAGAACAATACCAACATTTCAAAGGGGTAACCAAAAGCATCTTAGAACTGCTTAATCTTATTTCACTGCGTGGATTCAGCAGCAAAGATGGATTAGTTTCAACAACAGAAATTGTTGGTGCTACCGACGGTCAACTTACGCGTGCTGCATTACAGCAACGTTTACGAGCAGCGGTGAATATTGGTTTATTTACGCAAACACCAGTCCGTTTTGAAGAAGGCCTTGCTGGTAAAACCATGCTGCATAAGTTCGTAAACCCGAACCAATTAATTTCGGCATTGGGAGCCACCAGCCTGGTGACAGAAAAGGTTCGTCAAAGCGAGAAGCAAAAGCGTTCCAAAGCGTTAGCACAAACACAAGTGAACAAACGCTTGCTCAATGAGCACGGTCTTAACACACCTCCAATGATGAAAGATGAAGCGGATCAATTCATCGTATCACCGACCAATTGGGCAGGGATCATTGACCAAGCCCTCGCACCACCTCGTACTCGTAAGAGTTATCAGAAATCGATGGTATCGATCTCTGGCACCAAAGCTGTGATTGAAACGCGATCTTCTAAAAACATCATGACCGTTGATGATCTGATGACGTTGTTTGCGTTGTTTACGCTTACAGTTCAATACCATGATCATCACAAAGATCAGTACCACATGGATGCAGCGCATGTCCCTAACAAGACGCCGTTGTACATTACCGATATTCTGTCTTTGCGTGGCAAAAAAGACAGTGGGCCTGCTCGAGATTCTATTCGTGACAGTATCGATCGTATTGAATTTACCGATTTCCAGTTGCATGAACTGACTGGCCGTTGGCTGAGTGAGAACATGCCTGAAGGTTTTAAGAGTGATCGTTTCCGGTTTATCGCTCGAACCATTACTGCCTCTGAAGAAGCGCCTACAGAAGGTCTGGATGGTGAGATTCGAATCAAACCTAATCTTTACATCTTGGTTTGGGAGCCTTCGTTCTACGAAGAATTGCTCACTCGTGATTACTTCTTCCTATTCCCGCCAGAAATTCTGAAGCAGCATACGCTGGTATTCCAGATGTACTCATTCTTCCGTAGTCGCCTAGTACGCAAGCATACTGATTGCATGCTGTTGAGCGAGTTAAACCAGAAATTGGCACGTAATATCGAATGGCGCCGATTCTCAATGGATTTGATCCGCGAGTTGAAGCGTTTGTCAGACGGCAAGGGGACGGAAGATCTTTTTGTTGTCAATCTTTGGGGCTATCACCTAACGATCGAAACGATGATCGAGAACGGTAAGGTGATGGATTACCAAATCGACATCAAATGTGATGTCGAAGAGGTCTTGCGTTACTCACGAGCACGTACAACCAACGCTGGTAAGCGCAATATGGCGCCTACACTGCCAAATCCACTTCGCAATGAGATGGTGACAAGGCAGCAGCTAGACGAGCTCTCAGGCATCATAGACGGCGAATTTGAGCCTATTCAGCGTAAAGCACCGTCCCCTCGTGGCAATTTAGGCCGCAGAGTGAAGCAGAAAAAGCACTTGGTTGAGATCAATGCTGACGAGATCACCATTACTCTATCCAAATATACCTCTCCAGAGGCTCTAGAACGCAGTGTAACGGCTTTGTCAGCGATGACAGGGCATTCGTATGCCTCAATCAAAGAAGAGTGTTCTGACTTCATTGAGAAGCTTGATTTCTTGAGAGTAGGGGATGCTCCTCTGCCATACGAGACACTGAGTAAGACGGTGGAGCTGTTCAACAGCCAAAATGATGTAAAGCATTTGACCATTGAACGTTTGATTGCGGGCTTGGCCGTTCGTCGGAAGGTATGTCGTCAGATTTTTGATGGGCACATGGACGAGATGGTATTCAGAGCACTTGATGAAATGGCCATTTAACATATGTAGGGTCGATGCTTTTTAAGTAATAAGCATGACCAATTGATTCAGAATGTAACAATGAATTGCACTGATGGAAATCAGACTTAACTCTTACAAATCACTGACATTGATGATCGGATGGCAGACTAAGATTTATCCCGAATAGACAACCTTTTGTCCTTTCTGATGATTAATAGATTGGCTCATATTGTTACATTCATTCTGAATAGACTTCGCGAGTTTCTCCTCAAGAAACTCGCTTTTTTTTATCTAAAATTCCGCTCAAAACCTAATTTATAGTCATCAACGCCTTGATCATTCTTCCGAATTAATGACGTAAGCCTTGATCATGCTTCCTTGATTCATTCCAATTCAACGATCGCATCAACGCTACATGCGACTCTATCAAGCAATTCGCTTGTTGTTGCCATTCGCTTTGATCTTGTTGCTGATTGCAAAATTCCAACGCTAATACCGTTAAATGTTGTAAGCGTTTTAAGCTCCAATCTTTAATCAGAATGTCTGTCATTGGTTGACATGCAGCTTGTTCGAGCTTAGCACTCGTGTATTGCAAGGTCTGATAGGCTTTTTGATGGTTTTGATACCTGGCATATTGAAATACTCTTAAGCAGCCATCGAGCCAACAAGCGATCGCTTTGCTCTGCTCGTCAGTCAATTCAGGACCAAACACTGATTCCGGTGCCTGATACAGGATCGCTTCCAATCTTTCAACTTGATCATGCTTCCGGTTTTCGTACCAATCCGAAATAAGATCTTGCCAAGTATTCAAGTCCATTAAGCTGCCTTAGTCCATTGTTTTACGAAGTGGTTTGGTCCAATTTGATCAAAGTCTTCTACCACAATACTGCTGCGGTTTCGGATCTCATCTGCATCTACTGAATAGTTTGGTTCACTTTCCACGAGGTTGCCAAATGGTAGATCAGGATCTGGTACCGCAGAGATCAATAACTTAGTGTATGGATGCTGCGGGTTTTTCAAGATTGCTTGCGTGTCACCCCACTCAACAATCTGGCCCTTATACATCACGGCGGTTTCTTCGGCGATGTAATGAGCGGTTGCCAGATCGTGGGTGATGTACAAGAAACCGATGCCCAAGTCTTGTTTCATGCGCTGCATCAGGTTTAATACGCCCAGACGAATTGAAACATCCAACATTGATGTTGGTTCATCGGCAAGAATGATTTGGGAGCCTACTGCCAATGCGCGAGCCAAGTTAACGCGCTGACGTTGTCCACCACTCAGTTCATGTGGGAACTTATTTAATGTTTCTTCTGGTAGCTCCACTAGATCCAAGAGTTCGAGTAGTTTGCCCGGGATCTCTTTATCGTTTTTAACTTGCTTATGAATCTTAAGTGGGCGAGTCAGGTGATGACGAATCGTGTGGGTTGGGTTCAAAGAGCCAAATGGGTCCTGGAACACCATTTGTACCTTGCTGCGATAGTCCTGAATTTCTGCGCGAGCGGTAATATCGTTGATGTTTTTTCCATTAAAAAGGATTTCACCATCGCTGGCCGGATACACCTTGGTAATTAATCGCGCACAGGTGCTTTTACCGCAACCTGATTCGCCAACCAGCGCGAGAGTTTTGCCTGCATAAAGGTCAAAGCTCACGCCTTGAAGCGCACGGAAGGTTTCTTCTTTCGCGAAACCACCACCGACTTTAAATTCTTTGATCACGTTTTTCATTTGGATGATTGGTTCGCTCATGATAACGCTCCTTCAGTGGCTGACTCTTTATGCACGTCGTGGATATTCGGGAATGAAGCCCATAGTTTTTGAGTGTAAGAATGCTGAGGGTTATTGCGAATTTCGTATGAACTGTTTACTTCGACAATCTTACCGTGACGCATGATGGCTATGCGATCGCACAACTGGCTCATGAGTGCCAAATCGTGAGTGATAAACAGCACAGAGAAACCGAACTCATCACGCAGTTGATAGATTTGCTGTAAGATTTCACGCTGTACCACGACATCAAGCGCTGTGGTTGGCTCATCCATGATGATCATCTTTGGGTTGAGAGAAAGGGCGATGGCAATCACCAAACGTTGGCGCATGCCCCCGGAGAACTGGTGTGGGTACTCGCCAAGTCGATCGCGGGGAATGTTGACCAAGTCGAGCAACTTTTCTGCGCGGTCCTTGGCTTGTTCATTGGTCATGCCTTTGTGATGGCGCAGTACGTCGGCAAATTGCTCCTGAATGGTTAATACTGGATTGAGGGAGTTCATGGCACTTTGGAACACCATCGCAATCTCGCTCCAACGCAGTGTGTTTAACTCACTGTCGGATAGACTCAGAATATCTTTGCCTTCAAATAGAATTTGGCCTCCTGAGATAAACGCTGGCGGCTTGTGTAAACGGTTGATAGAGAAAGCAATGGTACTTTTACCACAGCCAGACTCACCAGCGAGGCCAAATATCTCGCCTTTGCCAATATCG
This sequence comes from Vibrio sp. MOR3, assembly GCF_001557775.1. NCBI lineage: Bacteria > Pseudomonadati > Pseudomonadota > Gammaproteobacteria > Vibrionales > Vibrionaceae > Vibrio > Vibrio sp. MOR3. Next base: position 251,182 of record NZ_LNRD01000004.1, read on the forward strand.
AAGCTTACCGATTTCACTGCGTTAAAGTCGCCGTGATCGGTGATGTAGTCCACACATAAGTCTCTGATCTGGATGACCGGATCAGAGTGGTATGCCTGAATCAGGTTTATGTCACTCATAAAAACACCTTACCAATACAAAAGATAATTATTATCATTATCAGGTGTGCGAGTTTTACGAAAGACAGAACCGTCTAATAAGTGAAGTGACTCGAAAGTTGAGTGTAATAAAAAGAATTTTTTCGGTTATAGAAGTGTGAAGAATCACGGGAAAAATGAGAGCTGGATCAGCTCACTTTTCGTAGGGGGAATTCTTCAAATTTAATCGCTAATACTGTGGTTTGCAAAAACTAAATGATGAATCTATTAACGAGTTGATGAAAGGTCGGGAGGGGTCACATTTCCCCACTGTTTTTCTTACCTCTGCATTGGGGGTTTGCTATAGATTACCCATCGAAAACATGGTGTGTTCGGAGGAAATATGTCCATTAATTCTATCGACCATGAAGAGATGAGCAACATCGCTCACAAATGGGAACTCCCAGAAGAAGAATCCGTTGTGAGACCTGAGAAAATCGTGAAGTCAGCAGAAGCAAGACGACGCATTGAAGCACTTCGTGAAATCCGTGAAAGCGGTTTGAGCATCGAAGAAGCAAGGGAACTTGGCTTGATTCACTAATTCTCGCACTACGGTAATACCAATCATGGGGTAGTCATAAGACTGCCCTTTTCATTTTTTGTTTTACAACCAATTGTTTGACTTTCTCCTACAGCGTTACTAAAGATTATATCAATAGCAATATGCTTTGTGTTGACTATTAAAACAGCAACGTCAGGAGTACGATTATGGTTGATCAGATCCTTTTCTATGAGCCCGATGAATCTCACGGCTTTCTTTCTAATTTCTGTCATGCCCCGATTCAAGTCTCAGCTCAATCTTGGCCCACCAGCGAACACTATTACCAAGCCCAAAAGTTCAACGACCTCAAACTGCAAAGTAAAATCCAATCAGCGAAGACGCCTGATGAAGCTTTCGCCCTCAGTCGTCAATATCAACACTTCGTGCGTGAAGACTGGGATGACGACAAACTCTCAGTGATGGCGTTTGTTGTGCGTGAGAAGTTTTTGCAAAACCCTCAATTAGCCAAGCAACTGATGAAAACGGGTAATGCCTGTCTAACAGAGCACTCACACAAAGATGGTTTTTGGGGAGATGGGGGAGATGGCTCTGGTCAAAATCATTTAGGGGAGATTCTGATGAACGTGCGTGCTGAATTAAAACATATCGAGCCCAGCAGCTTGGTGAGGTTTATTGATAGAGCCAAATTACCGACTCAGTGGGGCACGTTTGTAATGTACGGTTTTATCGAGAGCGCCACAGGCAAAGAGCACTTAGCATTGGTTTATGGTGATCCGGCCAACAGTAAAGCCCCGCTGATTCGCCTTCATTCTGAATGTTTAACTGGTGATGCACTCTTTAGTACGCGTTGTGATTGCGGCTTCCAGCTTAACCGTGCATTGCAAAACATTGTCGAAGAAGGCTGCGGTGTGCTGCTTTATCTGCGCCAAGAGGGTAGGGGGATTGGCTTAATCAACAAGATTCGTGCGTATCACTTGCAAGACGAAGGCGCAGACACGGTCGAAGCCAATGAGCGTCTTGGCTTTGCCGCAGATATGCGTGACTACGCGTTTTGCAAAGGGATGCTGGAGCATCTTGGAATCGATGAAGTACGTTTGATGACCAACAATCCACGTAAGCTTGCAGCGCTGATGAAGGTGAACATCAACGTGATAGAAAGAGTGCCACTGCAAGAGGGCAATAACCCAAACAACCAACACTACTTACAAACCAAAGCCAATAAGCTCGGCCACATGTTCGATCCCAAATTTGTCGAACAAGATTAAGCGCTCGAACAAGATTAATCACAGAGAAGATATAAAAATGAAACCGCCAGCTTATCGAAGCTGGCGGTTTTTTCATGATTGGTTAGGTATGAGTGGTTAGATGTATTTTTTGATGATGTTGTCGATTTGCCCCGAACTTTTGAGCTCTGCTAGGCGCTTATTGATGAAGCTCTGTACTTCCGGCTTCATGTTCGGAGAGAAGGCTAGATAGATAGAGTAATCTGGGATCACATTACTAAAAGATTGGATCTGGAAATCGCTCATCGGAAGCTCTAAACGTTTGATGTTGTATACCACCCGCGATTCCATTTCAACAAATGCGGTATCGCCAGGGGTTCTTTGCAGAACTCGATACGCTGCATCGTAATCTTTGACGCGCATTTCATTCACGGTGCCGTTATCAAAAAACGGGCTGAGGTTTGGGTAATCAAAGCCGAGTAGAAGTACGATTGAGCGGCCTTGCATGTGCTCCATATCGCTGAATTTAAATGGTGCTTTACTGCTGGAAACCAATACATGTTTTACAGTGTAAATAGGTTGCTCTGACAAATTTTCTGATTGTACCTTGCCCCAGTTTGGGCTGCCGTAAGTCACCCAATTCTCTTCTCCGCCCGCTTCCAAAACGGAGATCATGCGTTTAAACGGATAAGTATGGTATTTCACTTCATAATTGGACTCGGCAAAAATTTCACTGACGATATCCGTCACAATTCCGGAATGCTGTTCACCCTGTTGTTCTATTTGAAATGGTCTGGCTTGTTCAGAAATCACGTAGTAGTTCACTTCACTTGCCATACTGTGCGTGCTTAGGGCTATGAAACTAAAGCCCAATGTCCGTAAGAGTCCTTTCATCCTAACCTCGATTATTGTCGTGACCAGACTATATTTATAGTAGCGCAAGATTAAGGGAGTGATTTCATATGGAAAAAAAAGAGCGAACTCAACGTCGGTTTAGCATCGGCAACCAGCTTATGTTGGCGATTTTTGCGTTGAGTTTTATCTTTACCGTGATTATCTCTTCTTTGAGTTTGTATCGTGATTTCAATGATGACCTTGCTCGTTTAGATATGGAGTTGAAGCAGGTTGAAACCAGCTACTTGTCTGGTTTTTCTGCCAGCTTATGGGTGGAAGATCGAGAGCTATTATTGACACAGGCTGAAGGGGCGATGCGTTTACCTTCGGTCGACTATTTACTCATTGCTACGCCGGATGAAGTGATCGTGGAATTAGGATCGCCATTAGGATCCGACAGTATCAAGCGCCAGTGGCCATTACAGTATGACATGGGCGTCAAAACTTATGATCTTGCAGAGGTTACGGTGCAATCGGATCTGAGTCCGATCTACCAAGGATTATGGCAAACTTTCTTTTTCCTTGTGATCGCCGAGGCGATCAAGATCTTCTTGCTCATTCTTGGGGTGCTTTGGGTTACCTTTCGTTTGATGGTGAAACCATTGCAATTACTCTCTGGAGCGGTGAGCGATTTCAGTGGCGGGCATGTGCCAAGCAAATTGCAACTGCCTCAGCGTTGGTTCTTTGATGAAGTAGGGTTACTAGAACACAAATATAATCGAAGCGTTGAACGAGTTCGTGAACACCAAAGTGAAATTGAAGACGCACGTGAAAAAGCCGAAGTGGCCAATCGCAAGAAGAGTGAATTCCTTGCCACAATGAGTCACGAAATACGTACGCCGATGAACGGTATCATTGGAGTTGCATCATTACTCGGTGATACTAAGTTAGATGATCAGCAGCACGAATATGTCGACATCATCAACAGTTCATCCGGCTCACTAATGGTGATCATCGATGATATTCTTGATTTCTCCAAGATTGAAGCGGGTAAGATCGAACTCGAAGCGGCGACCTACAATCTGCTGCAGTTGCTTAATGAAGTAGGCAGCTTGCACACAGTAAAAGCACAGCAAAAACATTTACAGTTAGTGTGCGATATTGATCCGCAACTGCCGTCTGAGGTGGAAGGGGACGTTGGCCGACTGAAGCAAGTCTTGAGTAACTTACTCAGCAACGCCGTGAAATTTACAGAACGAGGCCACGTGAAACTAATGGTTTCCCTTGTGAGCAAAGAAGATAAGCTCGCACAAGTGCACTTTCGAGTTGTGGACTCTGGGATCGGTATCGCCAAAGAAAACCAGCAAGCGGTGTTTGAGAAGTTTCAGCAAGCAGATGGCAGCACCACACGTAAATATGGCGGCACTGGATTAGGATTAGCCATTTGTGCGAAGTTAGTTGAAGTGATGGGAGGGCAAATTCGTCTCACGAGTGAGCCCGGACTTGGTAGTTGTTTTGAGTTCACCATTCCTTTGATTGTCGTCAGTGATAAGCCTATCTCTCCGAGCACGCCCAACACTCCCAATATTCTCGATTTTCCGAACGGAGAAAGTAAAACGCAGAGCGTGCCTTCCTCCCCAAGAGATGAAAGTAAACCTTGGATACTAGTGGTCGAAGATACGGCTGTGAATCAGAAAGTTGTACGCATCATGTTGGAAAAATTGGGTATGCAAGTCAGTGTGGCTGAGCACGGTGAAGAAGCGTTAGAACTATGCGAAGCAAACCATTTTGATCTCATTCTCATGGACTGTCAGATGCCCGTCATGGATGGCTTTATTGCCACAGAAAATATTAGACAGATGAGCGAATGGGGCAAACAAGTGCCAATCATTGCTTTGAGTGCGAATGTCATCAAAGAAGACCAAAAACGTTGTTTTGATGTCGGAATGAATGAATTTGTCTCTAAGCCTGTGACGAAGGAGCGGTTGCAGCAAATTTTTGAGCAGCACTTACCACAAGAGCTGCAAACTCGGGATAAACCTAAAGAAGCAACTTGAAATTGATCAAGATAAGCGCGTTTCTATTCTTAAATGGTAATTCTGTATGTTATAGTGCGCGGCTAGTATTTAAAGTACCTTGAGGCTGTGAATGTCGTTCAATCTATCCTTGTTACCGCCTGACGAGAAAAATAAAATCGAACTTGATAAACAAGCGTCGTTTTTAGTTTGGAAACTCAAAGAGGCCAAATCTGGTCCTGAGGCGATAGAAGAACAATTGTCTAAGATTAACGACGCTGGCGAAAAAGTGTTTTTTCAACAGGCAGTCGATAAGTACAAACGAGTAATGGGTGTCGCGTAAAGCGAATCGTGGCGGTAAATGAAATTACCGCGGCGGAAGAGGTGACCTCCCCATTCCTTTGCAGGGCGAAATGGAAAAAGTTTCGCTTTTTGCTAAAATCCTTCGCATTAAATTTGAATTTAGAGAGACATCCCGATGGGAAGAAGTTTTGAAGTGCGCAAAGCCTCTATGGCGAAAACTGCAGGCGCAAAAATTAAAGTTTATTCCAAATACGGTAAAGAAATTTACATGTGCGCTAAAAACGGTGGCGGTGATCCAGACATGAACTTGTCTCTGAAGCACCTGATCAGTAAAGCGAAAAGAGACCAAGTACCTGCACACGTTATCGATAAAGCGATCGATAAAGCGAACGGCGGTGGCGGTGAAGATTACGCACCAGCACGTTACGAAGGTTTTGGCCCTGGCGGCACAAGTGTGATTGTTGACTGTCTAACAGACAACGGTAACCGTACTTTCCAAGACGTTCGCCAATGTTTCGTTAAAACAGGCGCGAAGATCGGTGTTGAAGGTTCAGTTTCTCACATGTTCGATCACCAAGCAGTATTCCAGTTCAAAGGCGAAGATGATGAAGTCATTCTTGAAACGCTAATGATGGACGACGTTGATGTTACTGACGTTGAACTAGAAGACGGCGTGATCACTGTATTTGCTCCTCATACAGAGTTCTTCAAAACGAAAACTGCACTTAACGCAGCATTCCCAGATCTCGTGATCGACGTTGAAGAAATCACATTCGTTCCGCAAACTCACACGCCAGTAGCGGGTGAAGATGCAGAGAAATTCCAGAAGTTCCTAGACCTTCTAGATGACTGTGACGACGTTCAACAGGTATACCACAACGGCGAACTATAATTCGGTTCTCCAGTTGTAAAAAAGGCTTCCCCGAGGGAAGCCTTTTTTGATCGTGTTGTTTGTCTTTTCTATTGTGACTAGCGTTTAGGTGTTTCGGTACTTGGAATAACACAGCGACATGATCACGCCAAAACAGATGCCTTGAGTCAGCATCGCCGTACCACCGTAGCTAAAGAACGGCAGAGGACTCCCCATTACTGGCAATAAACCACTGACCATACCTGTGTTGATGAAGGCATAGAGGAAGAAGCTCATCGCCAATGCGCCGCTCACTAAGCGACTGAAGAAATGCTCAGATTGGCACGCCAGCAGCATCACACGTGCCGTAATGAACAAATACAGCGCTAACAACACCACACAACCAATAAAGCCCCATTCTTCTGCGTAGGTCGAGAAGATAAAGTCAGTATGGCTTTCAGGGATAAAGCCTAGTGTACCTTGAGTGGCATTCATCCAGCCTTTACCTTTCATGCCGCCAGAACCAATCGCAATCAATGATTGGATGATTTGGTAGCCCGAACCCAATGGATCCGATTCAGGGTGCAAGAACTGCGTTACACGGCTTTTTTGATACGCTTCCATCACAAAGAACCAAAGTATTGGTGCCAGCGTTAGAATACTCACCAAAAAGCCGCCAATTATCTTCCAGCTCATGCCAGCAAAGAACAGCACAAACAACGCGTAAATCACGGTGAAGATAGCGCCGTCCAAGTCTGGTTGTAAGGCAATCAAGCCAGCAGGCACAAAGGTGATCAGCAAACAGAAAGCAATTTTGCGAATGTCTGGTCGGCCACCTTCTAGATGCAGCATCCACGCGATCATAATGGGGATTGAAAGCTTGATAAGTTCCGAAGGCTGGAAGCGGAAGAAGCCGATGTCGAGCCAACGCTGCGAGCCATTGGTGCTATCGCCAAATAGGGCAACTGCCGCCAAGAGCGAAACCGCAACCAGATACAAATAAGGCGCTGCACGTTGATAGCTGGACGCTGGAATCGACGACATGACCAAAATACACACCAGCGTCAAACCGCATCGAGCGAGGTGTTTAAAGAGCATAGCTTCATTGAATCCACTGGCACTCCAGAGAGTGAGCGAACTCAATAGCATGATCGGAATGATCGCCATCAGCAATGGCAAATCAATCCTAGGGAAGAAACGCTTGTTCATCTTCTACAACCTAAAAACGCCCCAATGCGGGGCGAAAACAACCAGAACTCTGCGAGCTCAAACATTCCGATGCTAAGAATCCAATTTGGAAATAACAGACACCACGCAAAGGTGTGCAAGAGAGGAGTGTGCGACGCCGCCTGTTATGGGTAAGCTGACTTGGAAAGTCGTGGGATGGATAAATACACCAGGCTGAGGTTTTGCGCCACACTTTTTATAAGGTTGAAATAGAAATTGGTACAGACAGCGCAATGAAATGAGCGCGATAAGAACAAGGGGCGCCTTAAGTATTGAGTACTTAAGACGATGGCATGATTAGGCTTGGGCTTTTTCTGGTTTGTGCGTGAAATGGTATAACGCCCACAGCACAAACAAAGTCACGGTGAGCTCCCAAGCTCGAAGGAAGGTGCTTTCCAAGCCCAGTTCGCTGCTGGTCATGTAAAGCTGAATCGGCAGCATGGTCGCCAACAATGCATCAGCATGAACGTCTTTGGCTGAACCTTTCGCTTTTGCCATTGATGCGGTGATCATAAAGGCAAGCAGACCTAATACGATGGTGTAGTAACCGAACGTGGACTGATGCCCAGCCATCAGTAAGGTGAACACTACAGCTAATGCGCAGCCGCCCACCTGAGTTTGAAAACGACGGTCAACCACGTCGATAAAGCTTTTGTGTGTGGTTTGTGTTGCTGCGGCAATCACAGGCACCAAACAAAACGTTGCTGAAATGATGTCGACAATCATCAAGAACGCCACACCAAGACCAATCAATGCGAGTGAAATCGCTCGGTTCTCAAACGTAACAGGTTCTTCTTCAAATGCTGGTGGTTTGCCGCCACGTTCAACAGGGAACAGAGTCACCATGATTTTTGCGACGATCATGGTAATCAGCATCGATAGCAAGATTTCATGAATGCGCATTGGCATGTCCATGGTGGTGTGTTGAGCAAACACCACAATAAGAATCCAGTTGAAGGTTGGCATTAGCATCTGACCTTTCTTCGGCGGTGTGGTCGCTCTGCGGCGCATAAAATCGAAGAAGAACAAACTAATGGTCCACATCACAAAGGGATGCTGTGAAAACACTTCGGTCACCACCAATGCTGCGCTTGCTGCTAATAACGTAGGTAGCAAGGTGCGAAGCAAACCAAGCCAAGAATAGTCTTTGTTCTTGGTCATGATGATGGTTGGGTACAGCGCCAGATAAACTGGAGAATCAAGATTCAGCAGTTTGCCCAGCACCATACAAATTGTCACAGTAAGGGCGACACGCAGTGCTTCATTGCGCTCAGAACGACTTTGAAACAGGCTTTCGAAGGTCCACATGGCTCACCCCTTAGTAGATGTAGCGGAACATCGCCACTAAGTAAATCCAAGCCGAGCCAATGACATCCATAACAGGATTGCCGCTTTCAATGATCACACTCGCTCGTGAACCAGAAATCATTGAAGGATCTAACTCGTTAACTGTAATGCGAGTACGCACTTTCTGTTGCTCACGGATCCAACGAGTATCATTGGTTACGCTAGAAAGCTGGCCATTAGCATTGTTGGTATCGTAAATCGCACGCTCTTGGCTGCTGACTTCACCAGTAAATACTTTGCCCGGTAGCGCATCGAAGGACACCAACACTTCGCGACCATTAGTTAGCTTATTAATGCCTTTTTCGTTGAAGTCAGCACTGATCCACGCATGAGCTTCGTCCACCAGCATCAAAGACGCTGTGCCTTGTGTGATGTAGCTGCCTGATTGCAGTTGCAAGTTCGTTACCACGCCTTCGGTTTGCGCCACGATTTTGGTGTGGCTTAGGTCGAGCTCCGCACTGGCAAGTTTTGCTTCTGCTAGTTCAATAGCCGCTGTGCGGTCTTGCGTAGAAAGCTCTGCCTCAATGCGTTTCACTTCCGCGTTCGCCGCTTCCACCGCGCTACTGGCGACTTGTGTATTGGTGATAGCGTCATCAAGTTCTTGCTCAGTTGCCAGCCCTTTGTTGCGCAGTTTTTGGTTACGCGCCAGTTTTTGCTTCGCGTTGTGATATTCGAATTCGCGTTGGCTTTGGGTTTGTTTCGCTGCTGCCAATTGTTGCCATTTCGCGGAATCGGATTCACGTGCTTGGCGCAGTTCGGCTTTCGCTTGTGCCACTTTCAATTGGTAACTGCTGGCATCGATAGCAAAAAGTGGCTGACCTTTTTCAACCAATTCACCGTTATTCACCATCACATCTGTGATCACGCCAGATACCTCCGGCGCAATGGTTGCGACATTACGATGCAGTGTCGCTTGGGTGGTGAAAGGGGACACATTATCTGAGGTGACTAAAAAAGCGGAGAACAAAGCTGCCGCTGAAAAAACAGTGTATATCGCGTATTTATAAAAATTTTCTTTCACGTCTGTACCTAGTATTCATTCGTTATTAAGCGCCGCGTTCACGGCATATTCGGGTCTCTTTTCTACGTGGGCTAGGTTATACTCATCTAAAATTGGAAAAAATAACCAATGGAAGAAGTATGAATTCCATATTTGGAAATATTGATGATTTGTACCTGTTTTGCTCTGTGGTTGAGCAAGGTTCTCTGCTCGCGGCGGCGAAAAAGCTCGAACTGCCGGTCTCTACTATGTCTCGTCGTTTATCGGCGCTGGAAGCGCGTCTAGGGCTCAGATTGTTGGAGAAGAAAGGCCGTGAGTTGGTGGCAACCGAGACAGGCTTACAGGCGTTTGATCAGCTCAGCAGTGCGATGGCGCAGATTGAATCCGGCATCTTGCAGCTCAATCAGCAAAGCCAAGAAGTGGAGGGGCGAATCCGATTGGTGATGCCAAGCCGCTTTTACAATGACTTAGTCGACAAGGTGGTTGAGGATTACATCAAAACCTACCCAAAAGTGACCATTGATCTTCTGCTTAGCCAAGTGAATTCGATTCCAGAAACCGATCGCGATCTAGTGGTGACGTTCGATTTGGATGGTTTGGACGATATGATCGCGCGCCCGTTGTTTAAAGTAGAGCATGCTTTCTTTGTTAGCCCTGAATATCTAGCACAAGCGGGCGGCAATATTGAAACCTTACAAGATTTAGCCAAGCAAGACTGGGTAGCCAGCACACACACCACACAAGTGCCTATCTATCAGCAAGACAAGCTGGTTGACATGCTCAACTGCAAGCCGCGCTTAGTGGTCAATGACATCACCGCGGTGATCAAAGCCGTGGAAAACGGTTTGGGAATTGCGTCGATCCCATTACGCCACGTTAAGCCTGAATTGAATCTCGTGCGCGTCGCACCATCCTATAGCCGCGGGGATCGCGAAGCCTATTTGGTTTATCGTCAGCGTAACTATCAGCCTAAAGCGCTGACCTTAATGGTCGAAGCGATTTTGCAGGCTTCAGAGGAGCGAAACCATTCATCCTCTCTCAATACCATTCACTCCGCATAACTGCCATTGGTCGCATGCAAAAGCAGCGTGCGATCTTCTCCCTTAATCTGAAACCATCCAATCACGTTCAACTAAGGACAGTACATGATGGTTTCTCAATCTCGCTCAATCAAAGCTCTTAAACTGGCAAGTACGTTTATCGCCGCATTTGCACTCAGCAGCAATCTGGCTCTGGCTAACCCAAGCGAGCGCACACTCAGTCAATTCAACCAAGCAGCACAGGGTGACTCTGGCTTAGTTGATACTGTTTATGGCGAACTATCCAAACAACTCGAAGAGCAGGGCGCAACGCCGGTGACCTTGGTTTACTTGGGCAGTGCGGAGACGTTGCAAGGTCGTGAGGCGTTTATGCCTTGGAACAAGATGAAGTTCACCGAGCGCGGTCTTGCGACAATCCAAAAAGGTTTGGATCTAATGGCGAATCAGCCAGTACCACTGCAAGAGCAACAACGCTTACAAGGTTTGCCGGAATACCAGCTAGCTACCGCCATGGCAGCTACTACGTTTACCTCTCTGCCAGACATGTTCAATCACTTTGAGCGTGGCTACGAGCTGTACCTTTCTCTGCTCGATGAACCGAGTTTTAGTCAGCAACCTTTCGCCGCAATGTCTTGGATTTATCGCTACGCCATTGAAGCAGCACTACGAGCTGAAGATGTTCAACAAGCCAAAACATGGTTAGCGCAAATGGAGCAGTTGGGTGAAAGCAATCTAGAAACGCAAACCGCGAAAGCGCTGCTAGCCAAGTATTAGGGAGGCGTCATGATCGTTTTTAATCAACTTAGCCGCGATTACGCCCTTGGTAGCCAAACCGTGCGTGCATTGCGAGACGTTTCTGGTGAAGTGTTTTCCGGCGAAATGGTGGCTCTGTGCGGGCCGTCTGGTTCAGGCAAAAGCACCTTACTTAATGTGCTTGGCATGCTGGATACTCAATACCAAGGTCAGGTGACATTTGCAGGCAGCCCATACCCAACCGGACAAATGCAGGCGGCGAAAATGCGTCGTGAAAAGCTTGGTTTTGTGTTCCAAAAATTCAATCTTGTCCCCGTGATGACAGCGTTGGAGAACGTGGCGTATCCGCTGCATCTCAACGGTTTTTCAAAAGCGGAACAAACCGAGCTCGCCACACAAATGCTAGAACACGTTGGCTTGGGCGAGTTTATTCATCATATGCCCGATAACCTATCAGGTGGTCAGCAACAACGTGTGGCAATTGCTCGTGCGTTAGTACACAAACCGGCGTTGGTGATTGCTGATGAGCCAACCGCAAGCCTTGATAGCCAAACTGCCAACAAGGTCATCGACATTATGAAATGGCTCGGACACGAGCTTGGCACTACTTTTATCGTCGCAACACACGACCCTCGTATGGCATCTCGCTGCGATCGAACCATTGAGTTGGTGGATGGCAAAATCACCCAAACGCACGCGAGTGTGGAGGAGGTTTCATGGGCAAGCTAATTCCTGTTTCGGTTCGCCTTGCTTGGTTGAATCTGCAACGCAATCGCCGTCGCAGTTTATTGTCGATGCTGATCATTGCCATTGCCGTGTTTGCATTAACCAGTGCGGGTGGTTTTGGTCTGTATACCTACGACAGTTTGAAAGAATCGACAGCACGTGACACGGGGCATCTGACGTTAACCACACCGGGTTACTTCGCCAAAGAAGAAGAGATGCCGCTGAGTAATGGGTTAACTCATGCGGACGACATCACCAAGCAATTGATTGGGTTGAATGAAGTGCGAGGCGTGCAGCCACGAGTTGAGTTCAGCGGTTTGATTTCCAACGGCAACAAGTCCTCGATCTTTATCGGCATTGGCGTGAACGAGCGCGAATTCGATATGAAAGGACCGTTTTTGGATGTGCGCGAAGGGCAAACACTTTCCAACATTCATGCATCGCGTTATGACCCAGCAGAGCCAGAAGTGATGCTCGGCGTTGATTTGGCGAACAACTTAAGCGTGCTCGTTGGCGATTGGATTACCTTGCTGGCGACCACTACCGACGGCGCATTGAACGCGTATGACTTCAAAGTTCGTGGCATCTATTCAACAGGCGTACCAGAGCTTGATAAACGCCAGCTTTACGTGCACATCAACAGCGCGCAATCGCTGCTCGGTTCAGACAAAGTCAGTGCGTTATCGGTCTTCCTGTTCGATACCAGTTTAACGAGCCAAGTCGAGCAACAAGTGGCTTCGGTTTTGAGTAAGCAAAAGCAGAACTTTGGTGACCAAGATATTGAGATTACGCCTTGGCAAGAGCGTGCGTTCTTCTATCTCAAAGTGAAAGATTTGTATGACCGCATCTTCGGCATCATGGGCGCAGTAATGGCGTTGGTAGTCTTTGTCGCCCTGTTCAACACCATGACCATGTCGGTCACCGAGCGTACTCGTGAAATCGGCACCTTGTCAGCACTTGGTAGCTACCCTCGCGAAATCATTGCTGGGTTCTTGCGCGAAGCAGGGTTACTTGCGGTGATTGGCAGCTTAATCGGCGCTTTGTTTACTGCGTTAGTCACCGTCTTACTGATGGTCGTGGATGTGCAAATGCCGCCACCGCCAGGACGCACGGAAGGTTACCCATTGACGATTTACTTCTCTTGGGAGCTGGTGGCTGTCGCAGGATTCGCAGTATTGATGATTTGTTTGGTTGCGGCGTTTTTCTCGGCGCGCAAAGGGGTGAACAAGCCAATTACGGAGGCACTGATTTATGTTTAATTTCAAATCACTATTACCAATTGCACTGCTGACGGTAAGCGGCATGACAAGCATGAATGCCAGTGCGAATGAAACAGCGTTAGATGCAAAACAAGTCGCGCAATTGATTGAAAAAGCCGACAGCTACCGCTTGCAAGATGATTCCTCCAAAGTGGTGTCTCTGGTGCGCTTATATCAAGACCAAGAGTTAGATAAAACTCGCCTTTACCACGTGTACACGCGTCCAAATCGTGAATCGCTGGTGGTGTTCAAATCGGCAGTTGAAGCCGGGCAAAAGATGCTGATGATGGGCGACAACTACTGGCTGCAAATGCCAAAGAGCCGCCGTCCGATTCGCATTACGCCGATGCAAAAGCTGCTTGGTGAAGCGTCTATCGGCGACATCTCAACCCTGACGTGGAGCCAAGATTATCAAGGTGAATGGAAAGCGACAGAAACTGTTTCGGTTAATGGAGAAAGTGTTGCGGCTTATCACCTTGCCTTAACCGCGAAAACCAAAGGGGCGAGCTATCAGAAGATCGACTTGTGGTTGTCTGAGCAAGATGCGTTTCCAATCAAAGCTGATCTTTACTTGCGCTCTGGCAAACTCGCCAAGCAAGCGCAATATGGACGTGCAACCGACAACGGCGAAGACTACGTCAGTGAGATGACCTTGCTTGATAGCATTCAGCCGAGCAAAAAAACCGTTATCGAGTACCAAGAAATCGTGCCTTGGCAACTGGACAATAAGTTCTACAACCCAAGCTATTTGCCTAAAGCCAACACGACTCAGCTTTAGTCTGAGCTTAGTAAATAAAACCATGAAAACGAGCAAGGAAGTCACATGAAATCGCAACAGCCTAACCTTAACAAAAGCACCAGTTTGTTGATTGCTGCCTCATTGTGTGTGGGCGCATCAGCCCCAGTTTTTGCCAATGATGAACTGAGTTTTGAGTGGGATTGGGCTGTCAGTTACGAAACGGCCAAGCAACGTGACAGCGCATTTATGCAGGCGCAGGGCAGTTCTCGTGATTCACTTAATGCACTGTTGGATGTGCAGGTGAATTATCAGAACTTCAGTGGTTTGTTCGCTCTGTATAGCCAAGGTTTGTACCTCAATCAACAAGGAAAGAGTGATTGGTGGAGTGACGCTGATAACCAACTGTTGATTCGAGAGCTTGCTTGGCTAGGAGAGTGGCAAGTCGGTGACACCACTCTTGATGTGAGTTTGGGTAAGTTGCGCGTAGATTGGGGCGTGGGTTATGGCTACCGACCTTTGGATCTGTTTAAGCCTTATCGACAAAATCCTGTTGGCTTAGTAGCAGAAGAAGGTGCGGGTGTGTTTTCACTCTCACACTACGATATGGCAGGCGAGTGGACGGTGATTGCAACGGATTCAAGTTGGGGGCAACAAGACCAAAGTGCACTGGATCAAGCCGCAGAGCAGCAAGGTGTTGGTATTCGTCGATACGCGCTGGTGGGGGACACCGAGTATCAACTTATTGGTTATTACGATGATGTGCGCCGAGGTTTACTCGGAGCCAGTGCCATTGCGGTGTGGGATGAATCCATCGCCATGCACGGTTCCATGCTGTGGCAAAAGCAAAGTGTTGGGTATCAGTTTCAGCAGGATGATCTTTACCAACCCGTTTCGGTTGAGGAGCAGGGCAGCGCATTCCAAGCCTTAATTGGATTGAACTGGGCAAACCAAGCCGGACACAACGTGATTGCTGAATATTGGTACGACAGCCGAGCATGGTCGAAAAACGAATGGCAACAAGCAATAGAGCGTGGAGAATTACTCTCTCAGAACCCTGATCCTAACAACTCTCTGTTGGCTAGCAGCGCTCTACTTGCGACAAGCTACGCCCAAGGGTTTCAGCACGCTAATATCGTTCAGCATAACGTAATGCTGCACTGGAGTTGGGATGTGGAAGCGTGGGCTGCATGGAACGGTAAAGCGGATATGGGCTGGCTAAGTGATGTAACCCCCACGTTGGATGTGATGTTGTCGCCCCAAGATGGTGGTGTGATTGTCACGCAGTGGCTTAACTACCAATGGATTGATACTGGCGATCAAAGTGTAGAAGTGGAAGTTGCCGCACGCTTTTTAACCGGAGACGACCAATCTGCTTACGCACAAATCAATGATAAGCATATGATTGTATTTAACATCAAAGGGAAATTCTAAATGTGTTCAGCAAAATCAGTGGTGAAAAGTGGATGGCCGCGTAGCTTATTAGTGACCACGGCATTTTGTCTCTTTATCGCAGCAATGACGCTTTCTGTTTGGGGCGGTCCATTTTACATTCATGTAGCGGTTAGCTTTGGATTTGGCTATTCGGCTATCTTCTTCTCATGGCTTGTCGACCGCCTGTTTCCTACCATTCCTCGTTTGGCGGAAGTGGCTATCTCGCTGACGGCTTGCCTATTGTTTGGTGTGGTGAACGCCCAGCTTTGGCTTGGGGAATACTTCGGTATTTCAAGTATGCTGTCGGTTGGTCTCATGGGGTTGTTATTCAGTGCCATGTGCTTTTTCTATTTCTACTCACGCGAGCAACATGCAATCGCTCAACGAGAGTTGGAAGCCATCAAACGCGAGAAAGCAGAGCAAGATCGTGCGCTGTTGCTGAGCCAGCTTAAGCAGATGCAAAGTCAGATTGAACCGCATTTCTTATTCAATACTTTGGCAAATATCAGTGCGCTCATGTCGCAAGATGTCGATAAAGCCAAGCTCATGCTAGAACAGTTAACCGCGCTACTGCGTGCAACGCTTAAAAGCTCACGCGAAGAACACACCACCATAGACAATGAAACGGCGTTACTTGAGGCTTACTTAGGCATCCAACAAACTCGTTTGGGTGACCGACTCAGTTACAAGATTGAGGTGGAAGAAGGGCTAGGCAGAACCGAATTACCGCCGATGATGCTCCAACCTTTAATCGAAAACGCCATCATCCATGGTATTGAGCCGAAGCGAGAAGGCGGCGAAATCAGTTTGCTCATCAAGCGTGAACAACAGAACTTGAAGATTGAAGTCAGAGACACGGGTGTTGGCTTAAATCACGTGAGTGGGCACATGGGCTCTGGCGTGGGTTTAAGTAATCTCAAGCAGCGAGTTGAAGCTTTGTTCGCCGGGCAAGGAGAGGTTTCTATCAGTGAGTCTGCTCAGGGTGGTGTTTGTGTTCGCTTGAGCTGGCCAATGGAATCGTAATCAAGGAAGAAAGGAATGAATACAGGGTTTACTGCCATTATTGCTGATGATGAACCGCTATTGAGGCGTCATCTTGATAAAAGCCTAGCTGAAGTGTGGCCAGAGCTAGAGGTAATTGCCAAAGTCGCAGATGGTGAACAAGCGTTACAAGCCATTGAACACAGCCAACCTGACATTGCGTTTCTCGATATTCGTATGCCAGTTCTGGATGGCATGACACTAGCGCAAAAACTCAATCAACTCGCCAATCCACCTTTGATTGTGTTTGTCACCGCGTACGATGATTACGCCATCAAAGCCTTTGAACAAAATGCCGCCGATTATTTGCTCAAGCCTATTTCAGATGAGCGCCTCCTGACGACGTGTGAAAGAGTGAAAGCACGCCTTGCCAAGCGAGAGCAAGAAAGCAGTAATGTGCAGATGAGCAGCCTATTAGAGCAACTGCAGCAATTATCCGCGCCACAAACGCCGCAATATCTTCAGTGGATCAAAGCGACGCAAGGGGAAGACATTCATCTGATCGCCACGTCTGATGTGTTGTATTTCAAAGCGGAAGAAAAATACGTTTCTGTGTATGCCCAACAAGGACAGGGCAAAGTGCAGGAGTATTTGATTCGCACATCGTTGAAAGAGTTGATAGTGCAGCTTAACCCAGAACAGTTCTGGCAAGTACACCGTTCAAGCGTTGTGCAAGTGTGCAAAATTAGCAAAGTAAACAAAGACTTTGCTGGAAGAATGTTTGTTCACGTTGGAGAAACTAAGCTCGCTGTGAGCCGTGCATCTCAAAGTTTGTTCAAAGGGATGTAATCGCTAGAACTGCTCACTCTTTACACTGTAAACTCGCTACTCTTAACCCAAATTATCAAGGAAGATAAATGAGTTATCGCGTAACCCTGTTAAATGCGACAGGAGAGTTGTCTCCAATCTCTGAGTATTTGCATCAGAAACTTGATGATCTGAGCTCACAACTTTCTAGTTACTTTGATTTGAGTAACAACGATTTAAGTAACGTTGACCTGACCGTTAGCCCGTTTGATCGCAATGACGTACCGCAGACGGGGATTGGTGGATATTGCTTAAGTGCCTATCGTGTAGAGATTCTGCTTGATACTCAACGTGCTGATATTAAAAACATTATTGAGAAAGAACTAGCTGCGGTGTTAGCGCATGAGTTGCATCACCTGTTCCGTATGCGATCGGGAGAGAATGGCGTTGCGCTTGGTGATGTGCTGATTATGGAAGGGTTAGCTTGTCATTTCGAACGTAAGGTGAATGGAGGCACCACTCCGAGCTTGTTTGAGCAAATCAAAGATCAAGATTGGCGCCCTTTCTATGCTGAGATGAAAGACAAGCTGACCAGCTTAGATTACAACTTCGACGCTTACTTTCTTGGCAGTGATGAAAGCCGCTGGCCGAAATACATGGGGTATTGGGTTGGGTACAACCTTGTCGCTGAATATCTGGTGGACTTTCAAGGCTCTGAGCTTGATTTAGTTGGAGCAAAAGCCGCGCTTTTCTATCAATAATTCCGGCATAAGCCAGTCATAAAAACAAAAAGCGCCTAAGTCATCAGACATTAGGCGCTTTTGTCGTTTTATAGCGACGATTTCTCCGAAGAGGCGAATGTGCTTATTCGCTGATTGTCACTTTCTCAATAATGATTGGATCGCATGGCACATCATCGTGACCAAGCTTAGAGGTCGTTTTTACTTTCGCGATGCGATTTACGACATCCATACCCGCGGTCACTTTACCAAACACGGCGTAGCCCCAGCCTAGGTTGGTAGTTGCGGTGTGGTCTAGGAAATCATTGTCTTCCAAGTTAATGAAGAACTGTGCCGTTGCAGAGTGCGGTGCATCGGTACGCGCCATTGCGATAGTGCCAACAAGGTTCTTAAGACCACGGTTTGCTTCGTTCGCGATCGGCGCGCGCGTTGGCTTTTCTGCCATGTCTTCGGTGTGACCGCCACCTTGGATCATAAAGCCGTCGATAACGCGGTGAAAAATGGTGCCGTTGTAGAAGCCATCTTCACAGTATTTTTTGAAGTTCTTTGAGCTAACCGGCGCTCGTTCTAGGTTCAGTTCAATCTCGATGTCACCGAAATTGGTGGTCATAATAATCATCTGGTTTGCCCTTGTGGGTGCTTAGTTGGCGGCATTATAGCTAAGACTTCTGAGGATAGCAGAAATAAAAACAGCGACGTTTTGGCGTCGCTGTTTGCATAGTGGAAGGGTGAGGAAAGCTTTAAACCGTAAAGCGACCGACTAAGTCATACAGCTCGTTAGCTTTGTGGTTGAGGTTGCCACTGCCTGCGCGGTTTTGATTTGCAAGGTGCGCCGATTGGCTGCTTTGTTGAGAGATCACTTCAATACGTTGTGAAATCTCTTGCCCAACTTGGCTTTGCTCTTCGGTTGCCGTTGCGATCAGGGTGTTCATGTCCATGATGTTAGCAATTGCGGCTTGGATTTCTTGCAGTGCGGCAGAGGCAGCTCGTGCTTCCTCAACCGTTGCTTCACCGCGCGCTTGGCTTGAACCCATGGCTTTCACTGCTGCATCCGAGCCAGACTTCAACTGCTCAATCATTTGGTGAATTTCGCCTGTGCTGTCTTGAGTGCGACTCGCCAGTTTACGAACCTCATCGGCAACGACTGCGAAGCCGCGGCCTTGTTCGCCTGCACGGGCTGCTTCAATGGCTGCGTTCAGTGCCAATAGGTTGGTTTGCTCGGCGATGTCTTGAATCACTTCTAGCGAAGAAGAAATGTTTTGTACATCGCTTTCTAAGCGAGAAATCACCGTGCTGGCTTCCGACACCTCTAGCGCGAGCGCTTCGACAGAGTTTGCTGCGGAATCAACAATGTGTTTCGCTTGCTGTGAATTTTCATCGGCGTCTTTGGCGGATTGCGCCGCTTGGTTAGCGTTGCTGGAAATCTCGTGCGCCGTTGCTGTCATCTCGGTCATTGCCGCAGCGACCTGTTCGGTTTCTTCACGCTGACCTGAAGCCAATTCGTCCACTTGCGATGCTCGCTGTGACATGTCGTTGGTCTCTGAAACCACTTCTTGCCCGACATGGCTAACGCTCTTGATGATGCCTTGCAGGCTTTCAACGAAGATATTGAAGTTACGGCTCAACTGAGTGAACTCCGGCACGCTTGATTCTGCCATCCGCGCGGTTAAGTCTGCATCGCCTTGCGCGAAAGAGT
Source organism: Vibrio sp. MOR3 (assembly GCF_001557775.1). Taxonomy (NCBI): domain Bacteria; kingdom Pseudomonadati; phylum Pseudomonadota; class Gammaproteobacteria; order Vibrionales; family Vibrionaceae; genus Vibrio; species Vibrio sp. MOR3. The sequence goes on from NZ_LNRD01000004.1 coordinate 270,792, forward strand.
GAATTGAGGCATCAAACTGCTCAATAGGCTTCATGATGCTGCGGTTAACAAACACCGCGAAGACTGCGACGATCGCAGCAATCGAGACACAGAACAGAGCAATTGCCGTCAGTGTGGTGTTGAGGGCCTGATGCGCGGCTTCTTCCATGTTTGCCACAATGGCGTCGATATCGTCAGTGTAGAAACCCGTTCCCAACATCAAATCCCATTCAGGAATAAAGACTGAGTAGCTCAGTTTCGGTAGCGCTTCGCTCTGACCGAGTTTCGGGAAGTAATAAGTCGTGAACTCACCAGTTTTGGAATTTTTGATCAAATCCTGAATCAAGTAGTTGCCTTTCTTGTCCTGCAAGTTATAGAAGTTCTCTCCTATGCCTTTGGTGTTTTTACCCACCACGACACGCACGCCTTTTGAATCGTAACCGAAGATGTAGCCGGATTGGCCAAACTCCAACTGTTTCAAGATAGGCAGTGCTTCTTCAAGCGAGGCATTTTGAGCGAGTAGTGGCTCGACGGCGGAGCGCGCCATTTGGACGTAGTTTTTGAGCTCGGCTTTTTTCATCTCCATCATTTGACTTCGAGTCTGTTCAATCTCGTGTTCGTTGTAGGCTGTGGTTTGTAGATAGGTGAACCACATCATGCCTATTGCCATGGTTAGAATTGGAATTATTGAAAGGATATATAGTCGTTTTCTGATCGTCAGATTCATAGAGACGTCCTTCTCTCGGCGCAGCGTTACAAGTGACAAGCTGAATAAGCTTGCCTGATAAAATTATTAATACTTATTGTTGTAATGCTTAGAGATTAACCGAGTTAATCAATCAGAAGTACAGGAAGTTTATAAATTTAGACTAAGGTCGTAGCATTTTTAAGCAGGATCACAATTAACGTGAACACGAACCGTTATTGCAGCGAGAAGTGCCCGTTAACCAGTAGGAGACGCGGTAGCGGTTTTTGGCAAATTTGAGGTAAAGCCAATCCGCAACAGGTTTGACAGCGCGCCAACGCAGCGGTGCATACAACCAACCGCGACCGACCAGTTGCCATGCACGATGAGTCACGTCCAGCCCAAGCAGCAGCTCACCCTTATCGTTGAGGGCGTGCAAAATGGTGTTGGCTTGTTCCGGATCGATCTGCGGATAAGCGGCGAACGCTTCGCTGTAGATATCGACGGTTTTAATCTGCTGCTTGGCATCGCGTTGTTTTAGCGCCTTCATCTCTTTGGCGCACAAGGGACAAGTGCCATCGTAAAATACGGTCAGTTTGGTCATGATTGAGCTCATTATTGGCTGTTCTTATCCCTTTTACGCGATTATTTTTCTTTTAGTTCATTGTCTTGCAAGTAATGCAGCCAATTATCACGGATGTTGCCGTAATTGAATTGGCAGAACTCTTTACGATCGCGTAAGTAATCTTTTTCTACCTCATCTAACAAGGCTTTATATCGCTCTGGATTGCTGCCGTAAACCAGACACAGGGTAGAGAAGTAGCGCTGCAGATCGAAACTGTGCTCGTCAATGTACTCGCCAAAATCGTAGTAGTCCGGTCTGTCGTCGGATTCGAATGCGAACATGTCTGCAGCACTGATCGCCACATCGGCACCTTCATCAACGTAGTCAATCAACAAAATGGTAGCGAAGTTATCGACCGCATCTTCCTCTTTACCCAGTACCGGAATGTTTTGATCGGCAATGTAAGCGTGTCCGGCTTCGTGCAATAGCGTGTGCAGCAAAGTATCGAGCGCGCCCGTTTTCGGTGATTTACCGTAACGTTCTTGGTATTTGTTGTTGGTGAAGTAGTTAAATGACTCCAGATAGAAGGTGTAGGGAATATGGATGATGTGGGTTTCTGGATCGTAAAGCGGACCGTCTTCGCCACCGTAGTTCAGTGTTAGTGGGTTATCAAACGGGAAGTAATCATCAGAAAGCTGGACAAAGATGCCGTTCACTTCACTGCTTTCAATCACTTGCGCAGCAAAGCGATCATCGGCAGTTTCCGCTGGGAGGTATTCGATTTTAATGTTTTCGCTCGCAGACGCTGTGGCAGCAAACAGCAGCAGAGAGGCAAAGGCAGAGTGACTTTTCATTTTCGGAATCTTGTTATTTGTTTGGTTTGCTTGAAAATTATACATGCTTTTTATAGTGTGCGCGCTGGAGGGCACATTCATGAATAATCCATTGCTACTGCAACCCCGCATCCAATAGGCGTCGTTGACTGAGAACGCAGCAACAACGCCACGAGAAATCGTTCCGTGGCATACATTTACTCTATTGAGGTAATTGTCATGAAAAAACATTGGTCCAAATTTCAGTACCTGCACCAAGTGGTGCAAAACCAAAACATCCACATCAAAGGCACCCACAGTTATTACAGCGATTGTTGGGATAACGGCTTTGAAGATTCGGTCGTGCGTTATCTGCATGGCGATGAAGTCAGTAAAGCGTGGCAGCCGAGGTGGGAAGTCGATCAGCTCTACATCGGTGATTACGTTTGTATCGCGGCTGAAGCGGTGATTTTGATGGGCGGCAACCATAATCACAGGACGGACTGGTTCTGTCTGTATCCGTTTCTTGATGACATTGAGCAATCTTACCAAGGCAAAGGCGATACCGTTATTGGTGACGCGGCTTGGATTGGTATGCGCGCGATGATCATGCCCGGCGTCACCATTGGGGAAGGCGCAGTGATCGCGGCAAACAGTGTGGTGACTAGAGATATCCCGCCTTATACCGTGGTGGCAGGATCGCCCGCAAAACCCATCAAGCTTCGCTTTGAGCAAGACACCATCGATAAGCTGCTCGCGCTGCAAATCTACACGTGGGATGAAGATAAGTTTGAGGCGCTTCGCTCTTTCGTCTGCAACAATGATATAGAACAGTTAATCATTGCAGAAGAAAAGTATAAAAGTGGCGAATAGCACTGAAATGAGGAAAATTTTCAGCGATATGTTATAATCTCGCTCCGTTGTAACGAGAACACTTGTTGCAAGCTTGAGAATTTCCTTGGATTCGGCTCGTTTTAATCATCATGAGTCAGAGTTATTGAACTACGATAGGATACAAGCAAACCCAGATGTTAGAGCGCCACCACGGCGCTCTATTCGTTATAACGGGAAGGAACTTTGCCCAATAGTGAGGATGACTTTCTGTTTAAGTAAGGGAGCCCGATAGCGGTTCAGAAAGTCTCTCTCGGACAATACTCACAACACTATATGTCCATCCACATCAAGCAGTCATTTTTGCTTTGAATGTGAACCGGATAAGAAGGAGCTTAATCGGCTCCTTTTACATTTTAGGGCTTGCGAATAGCGCATAAATCAGAACATCGCTTAACGACCGTCCCTTAAACTAGCCTAAGGCGCATTTAACACAACCTTTTGAGTATTTTCGAAAAAATATAGCGAGAAAATTTGCTATTGAGCGAAGGTTAAACTAACACTCAATCATTACGGAGGATGAAGAGAACAATAATAAGAGGCGATATGAATCATTTGATATCTGTAGGTGCACTGGAGTCCTTTTTGGTTGCGATCAGTGTGCTTTTTTTGGGGCATTTCATTAATGCTAAGCTACCGATCTTAAAGAAATTCAACATACCTGAGCCGATTGTAGGGGGCTTGATAGTCGCCTGCGCCATTACTGCTCTTCATTTCAACGGTATCGATCTGGAATTCGATTTGCCGTTGCAGAACACATTTATGCTGATGTTCTTTGCTACTGTTGGTTTAGCAGCAAACTACACTCAGTTGATGAAAGGGGGCGCGAAGGTCTTTATCTTCTTAGCGGTCGCGTCGTTCTACATCATCATACAAAACGGTGTCGGTGTTTCATTAGCGGCGGCATTGGGTTTAGATCCGCTGATGGGGCTTATCGCAGGTTCGATTACTCTTTCAGGTGGCCACGGCACAGGAGCGGCATGGTCACAAACGTTCCAAGACGTGTATGGATTAAATAACGTGTTGGAAATCGCGATGGCGTCAGCAACATTCGGTTTGATCATCGGTGGTATCATCGGTAGTCCGGTTGCTCAGCGATTGATCGAAAAGAACAAGATCGAATCTGAGTATGGTCCTGGGGGCAGAGATGCCAAAACCCACGAAAAATTCCCAGAATTGGTGACGTACAACGAATACGAAGAAGACAAAGTAACCGCGAAAAAAGTGGTTGAGAAATTATTCTTCCTATTGATCTGTGTGACAGGCGCTAAGTACGTAGAGCAATGGGTGAGCACTTACGATATTCAATGGCTGATGATTCCAGACTTCGTCTACGCATTGTTCATTGGTGTGATCATCACTAACTTCTTGGAAGTAACTAAAGTCCGTAAGTTAGATACAGAAACGGTCGATATGCTAGGTACGGTATCGTTGTCTCTGTTCTTGGCAATGGCATTGATGAGCCTGAAACTGTGGAACATTTTCGACCTAGCGATCCCATTCTTGGTGATTCTGGGCGTGCAGTCGGTGATTCTGGCTATCTTTACCTACTACGTAACGTTCAAGGTGATGGGTAGTAACTATGATGCAGCGGTTATCTCTGGTGGTCACTGTGGTTTTGGTTTGGGGGCAACCCCAACAGCGGTAATGAACATGGGTTCTATCGTTAACCGCTTTGGTCCGTCGCCACAAGCTTTCATGGTTGTACCGATTGTTGGTGCCTTCTTCATCGACATCGTTAACTTGATCATTCTGCAAGGCTACATTTCGTTCCTTGGCTAGATTGATAAAAAATACTTATAGAGGCCACAGTTTATCTGTGGCTTTTTTTTTTATTTATTGATGATGTGAACGGGTAGAATAAAAAGTATTACAAATAAGTGCTTGAATAATAAGGAAATAACCAAATATACCTATTGGTAGGTAGATAAAGTTATTGACGTGAAAATAATATGATCTTAGAGTAACAACCACTGACGAGGAGCTGGTTCCCAAACCACCTCCTTTTTTAATAAAAACACCACCTACTTACTAGTAGGTAGGTTAATGAGAGAAAGGAAACGTATTATGTTCAACACATCTTCAATTGCACTTATCGTAGGCGGCTCATCAGGTATGGGTAAAGCGACAGCAGAGCGACTTCTTAAAGCTGGTGTATCCGTCATGATTCTTTCGCACGATAAAAACAACCTTGCTGAAGCAAAGCAGGATTTAGAAAGTGTGACCAAAGGCCAGGTAGAAACCGCTCAAGTTGATCTGTATGACCCAAGTGCAGTGAAAAGCTTTATCGAACAATTGAATGCTGAAAAACGTCATATTGGTTACTTGGTTAATGCTGCTGGCTTCTTCAAACCGGTTGATTTCCTTGACCACTCAGAGCGTGATTACGACCTACAACTAGACATGAACCGCGCGTTTTTCTTCATCACTCAGGCTGTGGCGAAAAACATGAAAGAGCACGGCAGCGGTGCGATCGTAAATATCGGTTCTATGTGGGCTCACCAAGCAATTAAAGCAACGCCATCATCAGCGTACTCAATGCAAAAAGCGGGTCTTCATGCTCTGACGAAAAACCTAGCAATTGAACTTGGTGATCACGGCGTACGCGTAAATGCTGTAGCACCAGCTGTTGTGATGTCGACGATTTACAAGTCATTTATCGCGGAAGAAGAAATCGAATCAGCACTGCAAGGCTTCAATGATTTCCACCCGATTGGCCGTATCGGTTCAACAGAAGATGTGGCAGACGCGATTGAGTACTTACTGTCAGACAAATCGTCTTGGGTAACTGGCACAGTGCTTAATGTCGACGGCGGTGTAATGGCTGGCCGTAACTAACATCACTAAACGTGCGAATTGGGGCCTTTCACTCCATCCCTAAAGGCCCCAATTAAAAATTCAGTAGTAAACACGACATCAAATAATAACAAGGACATATCATGGATAACTCACCACTAAACGGCATTAAACTCGATGACCTAGCGGCTTACACTCAAGTGATCACTGAAGACGCAACGCAGGCGATCTCTGAATACGGCATTGTTGCTGAATGGAAAGGCGGCGTTCACAGTGAAATCCGTACTTTGAATCAAAAGGTTGGCGGAAAAGAAATCGTCAAAGACTTCAGCTTTGAAGTTGGTGAGCCAGAAGAGCTATTGGGCAACAATGCATACCCAACACCTCAAGATTACCTATTGGGCGGCATGGCTGGTTGCATGATGGTGGGTTTTGTTGCGGGCGCAAGTGCTCGTGGTATCAAGCTAGACGCTGTGAAGTTAACCATCAAGGGCGCTCTGGATTTACGTGGCTTCCTAAATGTGAGTGAAGAAGCGCCAGTTGGCTTTGATGAAATCCAATTTCAATTTGAAGTAAAAGGTGAGGGGACTCAGGCTGATTATGACGAAGTCATTGCGAGCGTACAGCAGTTCTCTCCAAACTATCGCACCATTAGCGATGCGGTCAAAGTTTCAGCCATCGTTGCATAACTAAAATATTAATCAAAATCACGCACACTTTTTCACTGCTTTGAGCCTATATTTCGATATAGGCTCTTTTTTATTAAGCAGTACCGAGTACAAATTATTGCGCTGATACGCAGTCTTTGACCTTCAATCGATTTTTGTTGTCTCGGTTGGTAATCACTTGTTGATGGTCGTCAATCGTGCCCAGATTTTTCGCCAAACGATCATACAAGACAACATTGACCGTTGCCGCCAAGTTCATGCAGCCATTGGTGGGAACATACACTACGTGGTCAGCCTTATCGATAACCTCTTGCGGCAGTGAGCCATCTTCTGGGCCAAAGACATACACCGCGTTTTCTGGGTGAGTAAAAAGAGGCAACGCCGTAGCGCCAACTGCCAACTCAACACACACCACTTTCACGTCTTCAGCAAGGTGAGCGGTGAGATCGTCCATTTCGATCAAATTGATACGTTCGTGCATGTTCTTCGTGTCGGTTCGGAATTTTACCGCACGATTATAGCGAGTACCGTTATAACGAACTTGTGTGGCGTCATAACAACCTGCTGCGCGCATTACCGCTCCCACATTGGTTGGATCTTTCGGGTTATACAGTCCAAGAATGACCGTTGACTGTGCTGTCATTACTGTTGTTCTACTTAATGGTTTCAAGATAAGAGCTTGATGCTCGTTGATCGTGGGATTATGGACTTAACCCGCCAGAAGTACTATCACAATATTTTTTAGAAGTAGAAGTAGAAGTAGAAGTAGAAGTAGAAGTAGAAGTAGAAGTAGAAGTAGAACTAAGGGACGAGTGGGTTACGGGGAGCAACAACCTCCCCATAAATGAATGGATAGAGCAATTTAACGAGCGGCAAGCTTTTCGATAACACTCTCTGCTGCTTCTAATGCGCCCTCAATAAATCCACCGAACTCTTGTGCTGATTCTGTTCCCGCAAAGTACATGCCCTGTTGGCTTAATTGCTCCAGTGATGCGTTGAGTCCATAACGCGGGTGATGAGTTGGCATGGTGTGATCCTTTTCAACCGCCGTGTATGCCTCTTTCGACCAGTCGAGCAGTTTTACTTCAGTGACGTTATACGCCTCGGGGCCAAAGAGTCTCGCTAGTTGCTCAACTGCCATGGTTTTCAATTCAGTGGCGCCTAGCTGTGCGCGATCTTGAGCATCGTAACCGATAAAACCGAACAGGGCGGCATGACCATTTTCAGCACTGGCGTCATGAATTTCCACTAATGGGCCAACTTGGCTGTTTGCGTAACCGGACAATCCGTTTGCACGCCAGAAAGGTCGGTCATAAATGGCGAAGAATTTCGCGTGAGCGGCCATCCATGTGGGCGTTTTTTCCAGCGCATTTAACGCCGTTGTTGGAAGGGGGGGCGTCAAGCGGATGTTATTGGCAATCAAACGATGAGGGAGAGCGAAGATGATGTTCTCACTCTCTAAGGTCAGCCGCTCTGCTTGGTGGATAACATCGACGCTATATCCTTGGCTTTCAGTATGACTCACTGCGTGCACTTGATGCTCATATTTGATGTTTTCTGGGTTGAGTAACTTTGCTACTCCTGCTACCAATTGCGCCATGCCACCCGATACTCGCATGGATTGAGGAGAAGAAAAGAATTGATTCGATACTTGACGAATACCAGCCTGCCCGGCTTGTTCGATTAACATATCGCCAGTTTCATACTGTTCTACGATGGGAAGCGATAAGTTGTCGACAAGCCTCATGACGCGATGATTCATCTTGGGCCAAAACCAAGATGGGCCGAGGTCAAATTGGTCGTGTTGACTGTTTGCTGCCAAGCTCGCAGAAGAAAGAATTCGACCGCCGAGTCTGCTTCTCGCCTCAAGTAGCAAGTAGTTATACCCCGCTTTTTCTAGGTACGCTGCGGTGTAGAGACCGCTCAAACCGCCTCCGATAATAATAAAATCGTATTTCATTGTTTGCCTTTAATGCTAATTATCTACTGATAGGTAGGTTAAGCCTTTTTTGAAAAATAAACAATACCTACCAGTAGGTAGACAGGTTCGTGAGGGCATGCTATCTTTTGCAAAAATGTTTAAGGTGGAAGCCACATGAAAGAACTTAGCCCGACGGCTGCAAAGATTGCCGACCTTGCTGAAAGCTACATACAAAGCCGAGGTTTTAATGGTTTTAGCTTTCGCGACATCCAAAATGAGCTGGGTATTAAGACCGCGAGTATTCATTACCATTTTAAAACCAAGCAAGACTTGGCTGAAGCGGTGTTTGAACGCTATCTCGCAAATTACGAAGCGGCGTTAATTCAGATCGAGGGCCAACCAAGCAGTGCTGAGGAAAAAATTGAAGCGCTGGCTGATATTTTTATTGGCGTACGCGAGCAAGATAAGCTGTGTTTGTGTGGTATGTACGCTTCTGACTTTTACTCTTTGGCAGATGGCCTAGAAGGGCTGCTGTCGCGTTTTGTGCAAACGAATGAGCAATGGCTACAAAAAATCATTGATCAGGGTGTAGAGAACGGAGAGTTCGACTTACGAGTGGAATCAGCCCAAGTTGCAAGGCTAATCTTTGTTGCGCTGGAAGGCAGTATGTTACTTTCTCAGTTTAAAGATGCCGATTACATTCGCAGCGTGAAGGCGAGTTGTCTCGCACTCCTTAAACGCTAATATTATTCATAATACTGCCCGCGATAAGTGCGGGTATTATTTTAAATTTAATGGCTATCTACTAGTAGGTATGTAATGGTTAAAGACAAAAGAACGCTAGAGATGAACGGCATTGATGCTGCAGGCGCAGAACAATTTGAACGGATTCTCGAAGATACGTTGACCTTTCTTCCCAGTGCAATGAGCGATCTCGATCAACTGCTACTGCTCTATCCGGACTTTATGATGGGATGGATTTTTAAGGCGTACAGCCATGCGAGTGATGGGCGTCGTTCTACTTTACCCATCGTGGCTAAAATGGTTACGCAGTTGGATCAGTTCGCGCAATCGGCCACCAAGCGTGAAGCGCTGCACATGCATGCGTTGAAACAATGGAGCCAAAGCAATCTGAAGGGGGCTCTGGATACATGGCAACATATTCTGAGTCTTTGGCCTTTGGATATCATTGCCTATCGCCAATTTACGGGGCAAACATTTTGGTTTGGCCAAAAGCAACGGGCACTGCACGTTTCTTTGCAAGTCTTACCCTATTGGGATGAGCAGACGCCAGGATATTGGATGTTTGCCGCCGCTCATGCCTTTGCACTCGAAGAGGCGGGGGAATATGAATTGGCAGAGGCGTTTGCGCGCCAGACGTTAGGGTTGAACCACCAAGACCTAATCGCCAAGCATACGATGGCTCATATTTTTGAGATGCAAGGCGAGGCGAAAGAGGGCATTGAGTTCTTACAAGGTCATACGAATACGTTTTCAAATCACAATGCGTTTCGCGGCCATCTTTGGTGGCACCTTGCGTTGTTCCATCTTGAGCAAGGCAATATTGATGGCGCCTTGGTTTTGTTTGATCAGTACATCTACCCTGCAGAGTCTTCGATATACCTTGATATCCAAAACGCAGCTTCGTTATTGGCTCGCTTGGAGTTCATGGGAGCTGATGTTGGAGAGCGTTGGCATCGATTGAGTGCCGGAGCACTAGAGATTTCTGCCGACAGCACTATCATGTTTACTGAAATTCACAATGCCATGGTGTTAGCGAAAACCGATCATCATGACCAGTTAGATGCCAATATAACGCAAATTATCAGTTCGCCACTACAAACTCAGGAAGTGGAGTTTATGACAGGCAGCAAGTTGATGCAGGCCATCAAGGCGTACCACAGTTCGAACTACCGTCATTGCATTGAGTTGATTAACCAGGTGAGAGATGTGCACAGCAAGCTGGGGGGAAGTCACGCGCAGCAAGACGTCATTTCACAATACCTGCTGATGGCCCATGCGCATATACAACAGTGGGATCAAGTGGCGTGCCTGTTGAAAAACCGCTATATCGCAAGAGTACAAGCGCTGCCAGCAGAGCGGATACAGCGAAAGTTGGCTCAGTTCGATGAAGTGAAAAACATCGACGCTCTGCTGCCTAGCTTAGTCAAAGTGGTTTAGCGCAAATGCTGCTAGGGTGCGTAAATAAAATGGGCGCGGAAATAAAAAAGCGAGGACAGTACCTCGCTTTTGATGGGTTTATTTTGCCTGTGTTTGCTAGTTCACGGTGCGGCTGAATTTGATGCTCGCTGTCCAAGCAAGCACACCGATGAACGCATAAATACCGACATTCATCCAACCTGCATCTGGAATTGCGCTGAACGGATTCGGTGCAAGAATCGCGTGCAATGGTAGATAGAAAATAGCAGAGAAGAAGTCATCCAGACCATAGAAGTTGAACATCGCAATCGGCATCCAACGAAGTGCGTAAATACCAATCAAGATCACCAACAGGGGTGAGTTCACTTTCTGTGAGATTGCCATTGCGGTTAGTGCGAGCGGCAATAACAACACGCCAGCCACTACCATTCGAAGCAAAAATTCAATCCAGTTCAGCAGCACGAAACCCAATGATGCTTGGCGATACAACAACGCCAACTGGTGGTCAGTTGAAACATTCAACATCCACAGCATAAAGTCGGCAGCGAAAACCAATACCGAGCACACCAATGGAATCACCAATAAACCAAACACCAGCTTCACCAGATGGGTTTTTACGTCACTGACAGGCATACTGCGCCAAAACATGATACTGCCCTCTGAGCGCTCTTTACGCAGCGTTCTCGGGAAGTATTGAGTGCCAAGCAGGATAGACAACAAACCAATTCCGCCGGTGATCAGCATGTTGACTTCATCGCCGAGTTCTTTGTGGATGTCACTGACATCACCGCCAAAGCTCATTTGGAAGAACATATTGTGTTGCAGTGTCGAGCTACTCATCAAGCTGACAAACAGCAGCACGCCACAGGCAAACATAAATAACGGCACGCGTGTAACCAATGGGTTCTCTAGCCATTCTTTACGCAACATCGCGATAATCGATTTCATTATGCTGCCTCCTTCTGCAATGCCAAGAACAGATCCGCAAGCTTGACGCCATACACATTACCCAGACCTGCAACTTGTTCTGCGTATTGTGATGACAACAACCATTTAGTCGTGCCTAAGCCCTTTTGCGATGACAGTGGTTTCAGCGATTCGATTTGTGCGCGATGCTCATCACTGGCATCGAGTATGAAGTAATCTTCGCTGATGCTGTCCATTGAGGTTTGCAGAACAGGTCGACCGTGTTTAAGAATTAGCACGTCCGTCAGTAGGTGTTCGATTTCCGATACTTCATGGCTCGCTATGATCAGCACACGCTCGCCATCGTGGAACCATTCCAGCAAATGACGGTAGAAGGTATCGCGATAAACCAAATCTAAGCCAAGCGTTGGCTCGTCCAGAATCAGAATCTGTGTATTGGTCGCGATGACAACGGCCAAGTGCAATTGCACCTTCATGCCTTTGGATAGGGATTTGATGCGTGCGCGCGGCTTGATGTCGGTTTGACGAAGCATGGCATCGGCTTTGCTGCGATTGAAGCCTGGGTGTACGCCCTCGGTGTAATCGAGCAGCTGAGCAACCGTCATCCAGTTTGGCAGAACGTTCACATCCGAGATGTAAGACAAGCTCTGCATGATTTTGTCGCGTTGCATGATTGGCTCAAAGCCGTTGATGCGAATGGTGCCCTGATATTCGTGTGCACCGAGTAGGGCGTTAATGAGAGTCGATTTACCCGCACCGTTATGACCTAACAAGCCAAGCACCTGACCCGCTTGTAGATCAAAGCTCACGTCATGCAGCGCTTCACCCTGCTGACGATATTGCTTGGAGACGTGTTTTACACTGACTAATGCGCTCATTGGTCACCTTCAATATGTGTTTGGATTTGTTGGATAAATTCATCAAGAGACATATCCAGACGTTGTAGTGTGTCGGCGATCTGCGGAATTTGTTGTTCAAGGAAACGGGCTTTTTCATCAGCAAGCAGCTGTTTTTTTGCTCCTTGGGCGACAAACATGCCTTGCCCACGTTTCTTCTCAACCAATCCTTCATCAACCAATAACTGATAGCCTTTCATGACCGTCAGGTGGTTGATCTTCATATCCGCAGAGACACTGCGTACCGAAGGCAAAGCTTCGCCCTCTTGCCAGATGCCTTGCAAAATTTGCTGGGTGATCTGGTCAGCCAACTGACGGAAAATCGGTTGGCGATCATGCCAATGCGTCATGATTGGTTTCCTTGGCTGAGTTGGTGTTATATATATGTATAACACCTTGACGGTGGGATAGAAAGCGCCAATCTTCTTGCGCTGTTTTCTCAATCACTTTTGTTGATGAAAATTCGACAAAGTTTACACCAGAGTTTCACGCAAAATTTGCACGCAATCGCATACGTTTTTGCCTTCAAAAACCGGTAAAAAATTGTTCACTTCTCATAAGTTGAGAAGTGCCAAAAAAACGAGAAAATTGCGCTACAAAACTTGGTGAAAAAGTGTGTTTTTTCACTGAGTGAGAATTGGGGGAATATTCGAGTTGTTGCTTTCTTATTTAATGAGAATTTAGTGGGTTTGGACCCTAGAAAACCACACGTTCAGTAGGCACTCTGACCTGCCTAAATACCGCTCAGCCGGCGAGTTGTTACTCAAAGGATGAGAAAAAAGGAGGCAAAGAGGTTTTATGAATCAGGTCATTTCTGTCGGTCCACAAGAGTCGTTTCTCGTCGCTATTTGTGTGTTGTTCTTGGGACAATTCGTTAACGCTAAATTACCGATCTTAAAGAAATTCAATATTCCCGAGCCAATCGTGGGTGGTTTGATTGTCGCATGTGCGATCACCGCGATGCACTTCAATGGCGTGGATTTAGTTTTCGATTTACCGCTGCAAAACACTTTCATGTTGATGTTTTTCGCCACCGTTGGCTTAGCGGCGAACTACTCCCAGTTGATCAAAGGCGGCGCTAAGGTGTTTATCTTCTTAGCCGTGGCATCGGTGTACATTCTTATCCAAAACGCGGTCGGTGTCTCTTTGGCAACCGCGCTCGGCTTAGACCCGCTAATGGGCTTGATTGCCGGTTCTATAACACTATCGGGCGGTCACGGTACGGGCGCAGCATGGTCGCAAACCTTCCAAGACATGTACGGCTTGCACAACGTTTTAGAAGTGGCAATGGCATCCGCTACCTTTGGTTTGGTGATTGGTGGCATCATCGGCAGCCCAGTAGCGCAGCGCTTAATTGATAAGCACAACCTTGAATCTGAATACGGGCGCACCAACCAGACTCACGAGCGTTTCCCTGAATTGGTGACTTACAACGAGCACGAAGAAGACCGCGTGACGGCGAAGAAAGTGGTCGAGAGCTTGTCGATCATCCTGCTGTGTGTCACTGGTGCTGGCTACTTAGAAGGTTGGGTGAGCAGCTTTGGCATCAAATGGTTGATGATTCCGGACTTTGTTTACGCGCTGTTTATTGGTGTGGTGATCACCAACATCATGGAAGTGACCAAACTTCGCAAAGTGGATGTCGAGACGGTTGATATTCTTGGTACGGTTTCGCTGTCTTTGTTCCTAGCGATGGCGCTAATGAGCCTAAAACTGTGGAACATCTTTGATTTGGCAATCCCGTTCCTCATCATTTTGGCAGTGCAATCGGTGATTCTGGCGGTCTTCGCTTACTACGTAACGTTCCGTGTGATGGGCAGCAACTACGATGCAGCAGTCATCGCAAGTGGTCACTGTGGCTTTGGTCTGGGCGCAACCCCAACCGCAGTCATGAACATGGGCTCCATCGTTAATCGCTTCGGTCCATCACCACAAGCCTTTATGGTGGTGCCTATCGTTGGCGCATTCTTTATCGACATCGTTAACCTAGTGATTCTGCAAGGCTGTATTTCATTTATTAAGTAACCAGCCGTGCTCCACAAAACAAAGCCAGTCCCGAGAGACTGGCTTTTTTGATCTGACGTACTTCTTCTCTTGAATGAGTTGTGGTGCAAGGCTTCTCTCCTTTAGATTCTCAAGCAAGTTACAGTGAAAAACCGTCAACTTCCGGTATGAGACCCAAATAAAAAACGAACGTGCTAGGGTGCAGAGTCACCATTAAGTTTGTTTGTTAAGGATATCAACCTCTTGTAGGTCTTTAGGAGATTTATGGGCCTCTTAAAACGTATTTTGGGACACTCGTGCGAGAACACGCATTACCAAGTCAACCGTGTCCAATCACACTATGTTTCTATACCTTGTGAAGCTTATTGTAAAACGACGGATGCTTGTCTGATTCACCTCTACAGGGATAAACATCAACGTTTGGCAGATCGCTTCATCAACCGTTCTACTTTTTATTACTCGGATCAGGAAGATCCCAATGAGCTTGTGACTTTATTGGACCTTGCTTGGCGTGGTTTATGCCCGAAGGCTAAAGTGCCAGCGGTGAGAAAGGCCATCTGTGAAAAGCAGCAGGAAGCACTTGAGAGCCTCCAAGGTATGGACAGCTACATCTTGCTGGTCGGTTCATGGTTGGGTGTGGAAGTCAGTAATTTCAAACGCAATGTGCAAACCAAGCATCAAGAAATGATAGAAGATTGCTTGTTGATATTTGGCGAGGAAGCGGAGGCGTTCCCTATTACGGAGGAATATGGCAGTGAGCTGTATTTTTATAAGTACCAACTGCTGCTAGACATTACGATTAGGGCAAATGAACTTAACGTAAAAAACGTCGTCGCTCGGTGTACTTTCCGCTGGTTTGACACGATATTAGCGGGCATTTTTCTGGGGAGTTTGGATCGAGAGGTGATTGAGGAAATCCTTGATATGCACAATTACCATCAGAACGTGCTTAATCAGATTTTTGAGCTGGCGGGAATCGGTTCACTAGAGCAATTTCTTTTAAACGTAAAGCTGGCGTAGATGCATGATAAGCGTATCAACCAAAGGTGTGGTGATACGCTTTCACAAGTTTTAGCCTTTTCGATGCAATTTCTCATAGGTTGCAAAGCTAAAAGCGCAAGCTGAGGAGATCAGATCTTGCTTTATGATGGTGACGGCATTGGCATCAGTGTTGGCGTAGTGCTTAGTAAAATGGACTTCTAGCGTACCCTTGTCTCGATACCCACTCATTACCGGCTTTATCGATATCTCTTGGTTGAGTCCTTCCGCTTCGTTGGGCTCGCCTAAGCTGAGTACTTTCCCCACATATAACCTTCTATCCGACAGTGTCAGCATGACCATTTTGTCCCCTTTTTCTAACGCAGACTTAAAGAGAAAGTCATCCAGTGAGCTGTCGGAAAAGACTCTCGCATTAAGCCGTTCTTTTGGGCTTAACGTCATGTAGCGAACGCAATATTTGATGTAGGCGAGTAGAGACCAGAACACAGGCACAAGCAACATCGAAAACGTAATCATGGTTACCCAGGTGAGATTGATTACCTCTTGATTGGTAAAGGCATCCAGTTCATAGAGTAGGTTCGATGTGAACTCATAAGGCGTCTGTGCAAATAATGCGTCAGGCAACCATTTTATCGGAGCGACATGTGTGATGGCTGTGAAAAAATACGCGTGGCGATTAACGATCAAGACTAAGCCTAAGGCGATAAACAAACACATCATGCCTAAGTTTGCGCTTTTTAAATACAGGTACTGCCCTTCATAACGGTGTACCTTGTATCGATAGAACGGATGGATATGACAAACCAAAAAACCACTTACCAAGATTGGTAAGATTAGCAACAAAAACAACTATTTCTCCTCAACGAGTAACCGAGCTCTTTCATAAATATTGTTCGTCATTAGGTCTTGATGAACCTCTTTGGCAGATATAAACACGGTCCCCCTGCCAACGACTTTTAATGATGTGTAAGAATGATTGATCTTTCTTGAAAGGTGTCGCTCTTCCTTCGTTCCCCAAAGTCCGAAAGTAAAAAATCGAATAATTCGCTCCATAATTCCTTCGATAAATGTGGTATGTCATCAGATGATTTAAAAAATATAAACAGAAACCCAGATAGTGTACCAACCTAGCTGTGTTATATCGAATAAGCGAATAACTAAGTGGTTGTTATTATAAGTTATTAAATAACAAGGGCAGGATTTTCTGTCTGTTTTCTATAATAAACAGCCGCTTATCATGTTAACTGCATTTTTTTACCAGAAAATACACCAATAAATACGAAATGTAGAAATACCATCATATTATTTTGAAAATATCTCATTGATTATGGCTCACGATGTTTTCAGTAGGAGGAGTGATACTCTCAGAAAAAAGCATCAGGTTATTCGCATATGTTTTTCCATCAAGTTCAATCAAAGAAAGTCACATTGAAGCCCTACCGTTCGAAAAGGAGCTTACTCGTTCGGATCTCCAATTACCAAGGGTTCATCGCCATCAACGGAAACGAAGTGCCATTGTTTAACAATAGCTTACTGGTTATCCCAGAAGGGGCGATGGTGGAGTGCGATCTGCTTAGGCAGGGGGATGAGAACTCATTTGAGGTAGTGACTCTCAACAAGACTGACATCAAAAAGATGAAGGTGAAGCTCGAAAAGCTTAATGACCTCATCTTAAACAAAAACAAGAATGAGTCATTTATTCTGTATAAGAGTAAAGAACTGTGCGAAATTTTTTACTCAAATAGACAACTTAATAATTGCCAAAAGCTGAAAAGCATTAAAAATATCGCATTGAAGCAGAGTATCTTTCACTTGGTATTACTGCTGTATAAAAAAGGTGTGGATGTCAGCATATTGTTTAACAGTGATTATCACATATCGTTGTCTTCTCGTTTAGCCAAGCTGTTTATGTCTGAACCAACGAAGAAGTGGACGTTAGACTTGGCGGCGAGTTGTATGTTTACCAGCCCTTCTACGTTACGTAGAAACCTCTCTAAGGAAGGAGGAGCCTTCTCGCACATTCTCAATGATGTAAGGTTAGGTATCTCCATCAACTACTTAACGTTCACTTCATACAACGTTTTAAAAATCAGTGAACTCAGTGGTTTCAATAGCTCGGCGTACTTTTGTACGATCTTTAAGAAGAAGTATGGTGTAACGCCTCAGGAGTTCAGAAAAAACTCCAAAGAAAACAATGTCTAAAGATGATGGTTATATGGTAGCTCAGCGTTAGTTTGAGAACTGAGACCTAAAAAAGTAGATGGCATGGGTTAGTAAATCTTTATCCATGGAAGATAGAGTATCGTCATTTTTCTTGAGCAGAATGTCGAGTGAATTGATGAGTCCATTGCTCATGATGGAGCTTAATGGCAAACAAAACTTCGAGAGATATAAATCAGTGGTGGTTTTGTATAACTTGACATAAACCGTTGTTAAACATGATGTAATTTTAATTTTTTCACTGCAATTGCTCAAGGGGGATGAAAAGTCTGTGTTTATATAGCAGTTACTCGACATCGAATAACTCGGTAATAGAGGGATCTTTTTAGGCAGAAACATAAAGTTATAAATATTAAGTCAGATTGTTTTTAGTCAGTTGTTTATCTCAATGTAACGAAACGATAAGAATAAGTCATTGCGCGATCTGCCTATTGTGTTTTGATGTTTCTCCCTAATAAATAGCATTATTTATATTTTTGCTCATATTATATCGGTCATTGATTTAACCTTATATATCAATTGAATTTAATTGGGAAAATTGAATAAATAATAAAGTTGTTGGTAAGAATAAATGAACTGATTTTTAATGATTAGCTATAAACCAGTGTTTCTCGTTTTGGGATTCCTGTTATCTAAACTCGCATTGTTTATGTATATCCCATTTTTGATGGCTGTAGTGACAGGGACTCAAGGGGCGTTAGATTTTGGTTTATCAGCAATCATTACCCATATCGGTGGATTAGTGTGCGTGGCGATTGGCGGGAAAACATCAATCGCTCTCAAGGTAAAAGATGCATTTTTGATCACCACGCTAGTCTGGGTTCTAGGCAGCGCGTTTGCGTCACTTCCCTTTGTGTTCATCAATGAAATCAGCTTCACCAACGCTTATTTTGAAACCATGTCTGGTATCACCACGACTGGGTCTACGGTTCTTGCTGGTCTTGATAACATGGCTCCCAGCATATTGCTTTGGCGTTCGCTGCTTCAGTGGTTTGGTGGCGTAGGGTTCATCGTGATGGCTATCGCTATTCTACCCATGATCAATGTTGGTGGGATGCGACTCTTCCAAACCGAATCCTCTGATTGGTCAACAAAAAGTGCACCTCGAATGAAGAGTGTTGCCAAGAGTATTCTGTCTGTTTATCTGCTGCTGACTTTTCTTTGTGTGATGAGCTACTTGCTATCTGGCATGACTGTATTTGATGCGATAAACCACGCACTGACCACTGTATCTACCGGAGGGTATTCAACGACCGATGCCTCCATGAACGGCTTCTCGCCAATGGCTCATTGGGTGGCGATCATCTTTATGTTTGCGGGTGGTATGCCATTCATTCAGTTTGTGGCAGCAATCAACCAAAAGAGTCTGTCGTGTTTAGTGAAAGACGCGCAAATCAGAGCCTATTTTAAGTTGGTGGTTGCGTTGAGTTTGGTTGTTGCTTGCTGGTTGGCATTGAAGCTCGATTACCCGTTTATCGACGCGATTCGTATTGCGACCTTTAATATCGTTACGGTGATGACCACCACGGGTTTTGCATTAGACGATTTCTCCAGTTGGGGGAGTTTACCAACCATTTTGTTTTGCTTCGTTCTGTTGATGGGTGCGTGCTCTGGCTCAACGTCAGGGGGCTTCAAAATCTTCCGAATTCAGATAGCGACCTCACTCCTTAAAAAGCAGGTTTTCCAACTGGTACACCCTTCTGGTGTCTTTACCTTGCGTTACAACAAAGCACGTTTGTCAGACAGTATTGTGCAAGGTGTAACGGCATTCGCTTTTGTTTATGCATTAACCATTATTTTTATCGCAATGTTATTGGCAATCATAGGCTTAGACCCTGTCACGAGCTTGTCCGGTGCCATTACTTCGGTGGCGAATGTCGGTCCTGGTCTAGGTTCCATTATTGGTCCTACTGGCAATTTCTCGACACTACCAGATGCAGCAAAGTGGATTTTGAGCCTCGGAATGCTGATGGGACGCTTGGAGATCCTAACCATTGTGGTCGTTTTGTCTCCTTGTTTCTGGCGTATTTAACCTCGCCGATTTTTCTAACACTCACTTTAAATGCTAGTGAGCTCTTCAGGTCTTTATTTTTAAATTATGATTATGAAATTGGTATTTTTTGCGAAAGAGATTCATCACTTTATCTTGCGTATTCATGCTGTGGATGGGAGAAAAAAGAAAGAAATTAGAACGTTAAGGCAAGGCTTATGTCGCACCCTACAGTTTGAAGGCGCGGGGTTTGAGCTCTATTCCTTGTTAGAACCAACACATGATATCTCCAAGGCTCAAGTGATACGTCTTGCTAAAGATAAACTGAAAATCTTAGTCCGAAAGTTCAAAAAAGAATTCGAGGAAAAAGAAAACGATGCCTTTGATGCTTTAGAGAACCAAGTTATTGGTTATTTATTTAACTCTGAGCAGAAGGTGAGCCTAAAAGAGCTTTCTCAAAACCTCTATATCAAGGGTGTTTATGACCAAGAGATGCTCGTTACCACCATGAGTCGGTTGGTAAAAAATAACAAGGTGAATGTGATCCACACGGCTCTGGGCAGTATGTATTACATTAATTATCGCAATAACTGGGTCTATGATGGTTCCAACCAATCCTACGTCCAATGTAAATGTCATTATCACTGTGCAACCTGCGAGCTGAACTTGGACTGTGCCTATCAGCCAAAACACAAAATCGTGCGTGAGTTCTATAAGTTGATTGATGCTGGCTTGGCTGTCGCTACGGGAAAGTTGGAGAAAGAGAGTGATAGCTTGCTTGGTGACACCATTCGCTTTTACTCGAGTATTAAAACACCGAGCGAGACAAGAATATCGGAAGGTGTGGATTACACCGTGATCAACTCAACGGATGATCAGTTCGTTGTCATTGATAACTTGGGCGACCCATATAACGTGTTATTGGAAGACTTAAATTGGTTTCGTATGGATTTGGGTAATCAATGTAAGAGCAAGCAAGAGGAGGTTGCCGTCAAAAGGCGATTTATCAGCAACTACGAGTCAAAGCGTAAGACCAGAAATTGCATTGTTCAGTGCTTGTCATCCATCGGCGACACTTCGGTATCGGTCGATACGTTAATGATAAAGCTAGGGTTGTTAAGACTGCCTATTGAAAAAGCGCTCACTCTGCTTGAAGAAGAAGGGGTGGTCAAAAGCCTAACTGAGGCTAACACCAAGAAGTACTTGCTATGCTAGTTGAGTTTCGTGCTTTTAGCGGAGCGGTCATCTTTTCCTATCAAATCACGCCATCTTCACGATGGCACTGCGACCAGTTTTCTATAAGGGTAGGGGAGTGATTTAGATTTGAAGTCATATAACTTCACTTATGGATTGATTACCTATACATGTCGCACAAAGAATCGACTATCTTGCTAGTATGCTTGACAGTATATAGATGTTAATTATTTGATAGCAATGTTTTTTCATAGTATTAATGCCAGCAATTTTAGACTACACAATTACAGAACTAAAAAGACCATATTTGTCAGAGTCTCAGGTTATCAAGGAGACATTACTATTAATGGTTCTCCCATTCAGGAGTTTAACAATAGCTTAATTATCATTCCAAAAAACTCGTTTATTCACGTTAATATATCAAAGTTAACTGAGCAGTCTGAATTAGACTTCATTAGCTTAAATGATTTTGATATTGGCTTTATTAAGCGAGACCTTTACGAGTTAAACAAGTTTATCTTTGATAAGAGGAATCGAAAATTGTGTCGTTCGAGTGATGGCGGAAATTTCTTAAAAGCTCATAACAAAGATTTTTGTGATGTCTTTTTAATGAATCGGGTCGTTGATGGGCACCGTTGTATGGGGCGGTTGAACAAAGCGCTGCTTAGACAGAGTGTGGTTGACCTTCTGATTCACCTACATCTGGAAAACAAAGACATCAATATCGTCTTAAACATGAAAACTGATCTGTCGGTTTCTGAGAGATTGTCCAATCTGCTTATGCGTGAACCGAGGAAGCATTGGACGCTTGAGGCGGCGGCTTTGTCTATGGCGACCAGCATTTCTACCTTGAGGAGAGGATTATCAGCAGAGCAGAAGTCTTTCTCTTGCATCCTCAACGAGGTGAGGCTCAATGTCGCGATTCGGTATCTGAAGTTTAGTAACTTCAGCATATTGAAGATAAGCAACCTGAGTGGATTTAAGAGCTCCGCCTATTTCTGCACTGTGTTTAAAAAAAATAAACTTACCACACCTCAGCAGTTCAGAAGCCGCTTCAGAAAATCCATTATTTAAGTTTATTGGTTTCCGGTAATTCACTCTTATCTCATCGTTTAGCAATGATAGAAATTGTGAGTAAATTCACTGTTTATATTTTTTATTTAGTAACGCAGAAATAGTTTTAAACATTCCATTAATAATGAAGTGATACTGACATTTATATTGTAATCTTTTGGGCAAAATGTCTAATTTAGACTCCGCTTGATTCCTGTATATTGTGTCCATTCGTTACAGCATCGATATAGAAATCCATGTAATTGTGTAATTTTATTAATAGTGACGCTATGGGTGAAATTAAAGAAGAGAATTATTAAGCCTCTTTTTTTTCACTAGGTGTTATTTATTACTCGTGATTTCTATTCCTATTCAGCGTTATTCGTTGAAGTTTGACCTATTTCACTCGTTACCAGTGAAACAGTAATAAGCATTTTAATCCTAATTTTTTATTTAAAGGTAGGTAGAAAGGTATGTTCATATGACAGATTTCCAAACGACAACGACTGACAAAACCCATACACCTCGTGTTGAACAAGGTTTTGGTCTCAATCGTCAGTGGTTAGCGTCTTTGACATTAAAATTTGGTGTGCATGCTGAAGGTAATTCCAGTATCACGCGATTAAATACCCTACGACACTTTGGTCCCTTGATTGTCCAAAGACCTTTCTATCCTGAGGGCAAAGACGGCTGTTGCCATGTCTACATTCTGCACCCGCCTGGTGGCTTGGTGAGTGGCGACGAGCTGAACTTCAACATTGGTGTACAAAGTGACGCTCACGCTTTAGTGACAACCCCTGCCGCAAACAAGCTGTACAAAGCCGACCGCAACTTGGTGCCGTGGAAACAACACACCAACTTGGATGTTGAGGATAACGCCATTTTAGAGTGGCTTCCTCAAGAGTCGATTGCTTTTGATGGTTCTATTGGTGACCAAACTTGCACGATCAACTTGGGTACAAATGCCAAGTGTCTTGGCTGGGAAATTACCGTTCTTGGGCGACCTGCCAGTGAGCTGCCATTCGAAAGTGGGTGCATCACTCAACAATTTAACCTCTACCAAAATGGCAAACCGCTGTGGCTTGAAAGACAAACGGTCGACCCGACTCATCCGCGTTTTACTGGTAAGTGGGGACAAGGTGGTTCAACGGTTCACGCCAATATGTGGGCGGTGGGTCTAGACGATCCAAAACAAGCCATTTTAGCGCTTCGAGAGCACATGCCAGCATCCGATCGTTGGGCGGTAAGTGAGCGACGTGGTGTGTTGGTCATTCGTTATCTCGGTACCGAAAGAAACGAAGTTTGGGACTTATTCCAACAAGCGAGAGAGGTGTTGCGTCCGATGCTTATTGGCATGGAACCGGTGATACCAAGAATCTGGCTGACTTAATCAAAATCGAATTATAACGCCTTATTAAACACCTAATAACGCGATTTTATATTGAAAATCATGAAACGGAGTAAACGATGGAATTAACACCTAGAGATAAAGACAAATTACTTTTGTTCACTGCAGGTCTGCTTGCTGAAAGACGCAAAGAAAAAGGCATCAAGCTGAACTACCCAGAATCTGTTGCGCTGATCAGCTGCGCAATCATGGAAGGTGCACGTGAAGGGCGCACCGTTGCAGAAATGATGAGTGCAGGTCGTGAAATTTTAACTCGTGCTGATGTTCAGCCTGGCATTGCTGAAATGATTGAAACAGTACAAGTAGAAGCAACTTTCCCTGACGGCACAAAGCTAGTGACTGTGCATAACCCGATTATTTAAGGAGACCACCATGTTTGCAGGTGAATACCAACTAAAAGCGGATGACATTGAGCTGTGTACTGACCGCACAACGATCCCAGTGAAAGTTTCTAATACGGGTGACCGCCCTGTTCAGGTTGGCTCGCACTACCACTTTGCTGAAGCGAACCGCGCTTTATCTTTTGACCGAGAGCTTGCTTACGGTCACCGCCTAGCGATCGCCGCTGGCATGTCAATCCGATTCGAACCAGGTCAATCCCGCGAAGTGGAGCTGATTCCGTTCGCTGGCTTACGTCAAGTTTACGGCTTCCGTGGCGACGTGATGGGCTCACTAGATAACAATTCTAAGTAAAGGTAACAGTAATGAAGATTTCTAGACAAGCGTATGTAGACATGTACGGTCCTACGACGGGCGACAAAGTCCGTCTGGGTGATACAGAGCTATGGATTGAGATTGAAAAAGACCACACGCACTACGGTGAAGAAGTCGTATTTGGTGGCGGTAAAGTAATCCGTGACGGTATGGGTCAGAGCCAGCGTTGTGATGACGCAGTAATGGATACGGTTATTACTAACGTTATCATCATGGATTACTGGGGCATCGTTAAAGCTGACGTTGGCCTTAAGCAAAGTCGTATCGCAGCTATCGGTAAAGCGGGCAACCCAGACGTACAGCCGAATGTTGATATCATCATTGGTCCTGGTACTGAAATTATCGCAGGTGAGAACCAAATTCTAACCGCAGGTGGTATCGATACACACATCCACTTTATCTGTCCGCAACAGATTGATGAAGCGCTGATGAGCGGTGTAACGACCATGATTGGCGGCGGTACGGGTCCTGCAACAGGCAGTCTAGCGACAACCAGCACATCGGGTCCTTGGCACATTGGCAAGATGATGCAAGCGGTCGATGATCTACCAATGAACATTGGTCTACTGGGCAAAGGCAGTGCAAGTACGCCTGAAGCGCTTGAGCTGCAAGTAAAAGCTGGCGCGATGAGCCTGAAGATCCACGAAGACTTTGGTGCGACTGCTGCATGTATTCACAACGCCTTGAATGTTGCAGATCGCTACGATGTTCAGGTTGCGCTTCACTCAGATAGCTTGAACGAATCTGGCTTCCTACAAGATACGCTGGCTGCATTCAAAGATCGTTGTATCCATACCTACCACACTGAAGGTGCGGGTGGTGGTCACGCTCCGGATATCATTGCAGCGTGTGCACTGCCAAATGTACTGCCTTCTTCAACAAACCCAACGCGCCCTTACACCATCAACACCGTTGATGAGCACTTGGATATGTTGATGGAGTGTCACCACCTAGATCCAAACATCCCTGAAGATGTTGCGTTTGCAGACTCTCGTATTCGTCGTGAAAGTATCGCCGCAGAAGACATTCTTCACGATATGGGCGTGATCTCGATGATGTCATCAGACTCACAAGCAATGGGACGTGTGGGTGAAGTGGTATGTCGTACTTGGCAGACGGCAAACAAGATGCGAGTCCAGCGCGGTCTACTTCCTGAAGACCAAGATCTTGGCGCAGATAACTTCCGTGCGAAGCGCTACATCGCGAAATACACCATTAACCCAGCCATCACTCACGGTATCGCACACGAAGTGGGCTCGATTGAAGTAGGTAAATTCGCTGACTTGGTGCTTTGGAAACCAGCATTCTTCGGCGTTAAGCCATCCATCATCTTGAAAGGTGGCATGATCGCAGGCGCTGCGATGGGCGATCCAAACGCGGCGATCTCAACGCCTCAGCCAGTTCACTACCGCAACATGTTTGGCTCACTAGGTCGCGCAGTGTCAGCGACGCGCATGACGTTTGTTAGCCAAGCTGCGATGAACACAGGTCTAGAAGAAAAGCTGGGTCTGAACAGCCCGCTTGTTGCGTGTAAAGACGTTCGTAACAAGACCAAACAAGACATGAAGCACAACGATGTGTGTCCTGAACTGACCGTTGATCCACAAACTTATGAAGTAAGTGCAGACGGCGTTCTATTGACGTGTGAACCAGCAACAGAAGTTCCGTTGGCTCAACGCTACCATTTGTTCTAATTAACAGTAAGGGCTTGCAATGCTTGAACTAACAAAACGATTAGATGCCAATACGGAATGTGAGGTATTCGATAGTCTTATTCTTCCTTATGAGCTGCGTATCCGAGGACGCCTTAAAGGAGTGACGGAAAAGGGACATGATGTCGGTTTGTTTCTCGATCGTGGACCAGTATTACGTGATGGCGACCTGCTAGAAGCGAAAACGGGTGAAGTGATTCGTGTCCATGCTGCGAACGAACCTGTCACGACGGCTTACATCAACGGTACGCTTCCTCTCGCTCGCCTTTGTTATCACCTAGGCAACCGCCACACATTGCTCGCGGTTGGTCAGGATGAAGACGGACGTTGTTGGGTACGAATGACGCCGGACCATGTGCTTGAAGAATTGGCACTGCTGCTTGGCGCAACATTGACGCACCATCAAGCGCCTTTTGACCCAGAATCCGGTGCGTACGCACATGTTGGTCGTGAGCAATCTCATGATCATTCTCATGGTCACCATCACCACGGGCATCAGCATGAACACTAATACTTCTGATCGTGAAGTCGGTGATCTAGCACTACTTGGTTTGATGCAATTTATTAGCCCAGCACTTCCTATTGGTGCGTTTGCTTGGTCGCAAGGGCTAGAAAGCGCTTTTGAGCTTGGTTGGGTGAAAAACGAAGAAGAGCTTGGTGCGTGGCTAGAAGGCGTGCTTGATGACGGTTTAGCGCGTTGCGAATTACCTGTGCTAGCGCGCTTGTATCACTCGTGGGCGAATCGTGATTGCCAAGAAGTGACGTTTTGGAACGATTGGCTGTTAGCGAATCGCGAAACCTCTGAGTTATGTGAAGAAGACATTCGTCTTGGTCAAGCATTAATAGACTTACTGACCAATCTTGAAATGCACCCTCAGCTGCATGTTGAAGGGGCAAAACAGCTTCAAGAACCTGGATACGTGACCATGTTTGCTTGGGTTACGCAGCTTAACCATATTCCTGTTCGGCAGAGCCTGCTTGGCTTTGCATGGGGATGGTTAGAAAACCAATTGGCGGTGGCATGTAAAGCACTACCGCTGGGGCATACTGCAGCGCAGCGTCTGTGCATTCGACTGCAACCTAAGCTTGTTGAAGCGGTCGAATCTGCCCTCAGTTTAGAGGATTGGGAGCTAGGTCCAACGCTTCCTGGCTTAGCGCTAGGAAGTGCAAAACATGAAACGCAATATTCAAGACTATTTCGAAGCTAATTTGCTTTAAAGAACAAAAGGAAAATTAATATGACACAGTGTTTACGTGTTGGTGTAGGCGGTCCTGTTGGTTCTGGTAAAACAGCGCTGCTACGTAAATTGTGTAAAGCACTTAAAGATCATTACAACATCGCGGTTGTAACGAACGATATTTACACCCGTGAAGATGCGGACTTTTTGCTCAAGCATGACGCGCTGCCATCGGATCGTATTCTTGGCGTAGAAACAGGCGGCTGTCCACATACTGCTATCCGTGAAGACGCTTCGATGAACCTAGCGGCGGTGAACGACTTACAATCGCGTCATCCAGACCTTGAGCTAGTGATGATCGAATCTGGTGGTGATAACTTGGCTGCGACATTCAGCCCAGAGCTGTCTGACCTAACGATTTACGTTATTGATGTGTCTGCAGGCGACAAGATCCCACGTAAAGGTGGTCCGGGTATCACTAAGTCAGATCTATTGATCATTAATAAAATCGACATTGCTGAATATGTACACGCGTCTCTCGATATTATGGACCGTGATGCGAAGAAGATGCGTGGCGATCGTCCATTTATTTTCGCGAACTTACATGACGGTGTTGGTTTAGAAGATATTATTCGCTTTATTTTGAAAGAAGGCATGCTGCCTGACCGTAGATAGCATCAATCTTCTTTTAATATAAAAACGATATTTACCCTAGCGTCTCCCTACGAAAATTATTTAACTCTGTATTAATTAAGCCATACCAGTCATTGAGTACTGGTATGGCTTATTAATGCATATTTTTATTTTGCTAAATAACAATGTGCGTTAATTAAAAAATCCAATATTACTTTTATTTACATTCTGGGGCTATTTATGTCTGAAGTTAGAACCGCGTCCACATCTGGACCAGAAAATAAAATGAGCAAACCACTTGCTTATATGTTTATTATGATTGGTATTATTGCGTTAGCATTTTCTGCCATCATGGTAAAAGAGGCCAACTTTGAACCAGCAACCAACGCGTTTTTACGTTGTTTAGTAGGTTTCTTAGTTTTAATTCCTTTTGCTGTCTCTGAAATTAAAAAGAAAGGCTTAATTAACAAATCAGGTTTTGCACTCGCTATCGTCGCTGGTATTTTCCTTGGTCTTGATATGACCTCTTGGAACTTTGCGATCTTCTTTATTGGTGCGGGCATCTCATCTATCTTGCTTAACCTACAGATCATCATCATGCCATTGCTTGCCATGACGTTTGATAAGTTTAAGCCGGAGAAAAGCTTCTGGTTCCTAGTACCGATTATGTTGTTCGGTATTGTTCTAGCGGGTGGTGTTCTAGAAGGCGGTCCATCCGAAGGTCCAAGCACCATGTGGGGCTATCCAATTGCGCTAGTGGGTACGATTCTGGGTATTAAATCGGGTATTTGTTACGCGCTATACCTCTACACTAGCCGTAAGTCGGGCACACTGAACGCAGGTCGCTACTTCCAGCCACTGATGTGGGTATTCCTTGCTCAGCTTATCCCTGCTGCGATTGTTATGGCGACGACGCACGGTTTCAACATTACCACGGGTGTTCTTGTCGACGGCAAACTGCCACTATCAGCGGCTGATGGTTCGATTGCGGGTGATGCGATTAATATGAGCAACTGGATCTGGATTGTGATCTTAGGTGTTGTTGGTCATGCGGTTGCTTGGGTATTTGTACAAATTGGTTCGGTAAACTTGGACCCAACCGTTGTTGCAGGTCTATTGCTATTAAGCCCAATTACTACCGTTCTTGTTGCACCATTTACAAGCGGTGAGTCGGTGACGCTATTGCAGTCAATCGGTGTGGTGATTGTACTCGTTGCGGTGGCATATCAGAATGGTCTGCATACTGCCGTGCTAAACAAGTTCAAAGGCGAGCCAGCGAAAGTGGAAGGCTAAGCTTCAGTTCTTATAAACATAATAGAAAGCCCAATATTAACGCCAATATTGGGCTTTTTTAGGTTTTGTGGATTATGAGCTTCGATTGTGTTTGTTTGGCTATGAGGGAGTGATTAGTACTTGAGTGTCAGCAGTGATGAACCGTTGTTTTCTCTAGAATATTGTCTGAACTTTGAGGGCGTAAGATTGTACTTTCGTTTGAATGCATCACAGAAATAAGCCGAGCTACCAAAGCCGCAACGATGGCTGATCTCACTGACATTGTAGGAAGTGAACGTCAGCATATTGAGTGCAATGCCCATTCTTACGTCTAACAGCAATTGGCTGAAAGAGACGTCTTCTTTATTCAAGTGTCTTCTTAGCGTGGAAGAGGAGATGAACAGCTTGCTGGCGACTTCCTCAATTTGCCACTTATGAGTCGGATCTTGGCTTATCATCCGAGTGATGACTTCTCGCTTTGATTGGTAATGATCGGATTTGAACATTCGAACAATATCCATTTCATAGTAACTCATTGTTAAGAATATAAAAAACAGAGTCTCCTCAACCAGTAACGTCTTTAAAACGTGGTTACTTAAGGTGTCATGCCCCTCTTTTAATATTTTGAATCTGTCCTTTATCTCGAAGTTGTCACTGATAGTGTAAGAGATCTTATTGGCACCAAATGCCCGCTGTGGAACTTTAGCAATCAGAGAGTCGATCGTATGGTTTGATACAGTCAGTATTTGAACCTCAATGCACTGTGTCGGGCTCTCGCTGCGTAAGTCACACCAAACTCGGCTGTATTGAGGAATCATCAAGATAGTTGGGGAGGTAATGGCGATCTTACTGTCATTGATGGACACAAGTCCTTTGGCTTCAGAGAGATATATTATGTAATGATGTTCCACATAAAACTCTCTGAGCGTTATCGTTTTACAGTCAATTACTTTTCTATACTTCATATCTATTATCACGATTGAAAATTTAGCTATTTGATATAGTAGTTTTTCAATTAACTTTGCTATTCGTTTCACATGAATAAAGGATAGGGCTCTATTTCTAAGTAAAATGAATATATTTCTAAATCATAATTAAAAACATATTTTTTATTTTCTGTTTTTATTGACTAAGGTTTTTTTTATTTGATAATGGCTAAATATTAACTAGCAAGGCTTATTAATGTGAAAGAAGTGTTAACCATTAAGGGATTGTCACTGGGCATTAAAACGGAGTTAGTTAGGGATATTAGCTTTAGTCTAAAAGAGAAAGAGTTCTTAGCGGTTGTTGGTCCTAATGGGTGCGGAAAATCGACCTTTATTCGTACCATTATGGGAACGGTGAATATATTCTCTGGTGAATTGATTTTTCTGGGAAAACCACTTTCGAGTTATAACCATAAAATGCGTTCAAGATATATTGCATTTATGGGGCAGAATAATACCGTCGACCCACAAATGAGAGTGCTTGATTATATTTCTCTGGGGCGATTTCCTCATTTTCACTATTCCACACGCCAATACGACAACGAATGCATTACCCGTGTGATCGCTGAGCTTGGACTGGAGACGTTAAGAGAGCAAAAAGTTGGGCAGCTTTCTGGTGGAGAGTTTCAGCGCGTCAACTTAGCGCGAGTGTTGGTGCAAGAGCCCAAGTTGCTGCTTTTAGATGAGCCGACGAATCACTTAGACCCTAAAGCGAGAATAGAGCTCCTCAAAATCGTTAAGGATAAGCAGATTACAACGATTGCCGTGTTACATGATTTAAACCTTGCCGAATACTTTGCCGACCAAGTGATGATCATTAATCGAGGCAAAATGCAGGTGTGCGATACGGTCGAAAACACGCTCAACGCTCACTGGATAAAAGATACTTTTGATTTGAATACCCTTCATTTCTTACATCCTACAACAGGAAAAGCGATCCGTTTTTTTGAAATAGATTAAGGAGTTACCGTGAAAAAAATATGCTTGATGCCGTTGTTTTTATCTGTCTCTGTTTACGCAAACACCAATGCACCGACGGAACCACATTACCCAGTCAGTGTTGAAAGCTGCGGGGACGTGTTGACGTTTGAACAAGCACCAAAACGCGCGGTATTCCAAGACCTCAATATGACGGAAATGGCGTTCGCATTGGGGCTACAACCTAACATGGTGGCGGTAAATGGTATTACAGGTTGGTATCAAGTATCCGATCAGTTCAAGGCAGACTTAGGTGATATTCCCGAAATCTCTGGGCGTTACTTAACGCTAGAACCTTTACTAGAAAAGAATCCAGACTTCCTGTTTGCTGGTTGGAACTACGGTCTTAAATTTGGCTCGGATCTGACGCCACAAAACTTGGCGCACTTTGCTGTAAAGACGCTGGTCCTCAGCGAAAGCTGCGCTCACATCACTAAGAAGAAACAAGAAGCTTCTATGGAACTGCTTTACGGCGATGTCCTTAAGCTGGGCAAAGTCTTTGATAAGAGTGATAAAGCACAGAGCTTAGTCGAGGGCTGGAAGAAAGACCTCAAAGACATAGAGTCAAAGGTAGCCGCTTATCCAACCAAGAAAGTGTTCCTCTACGATTCAGGCATTGATCAGCCCTTTACCAGTGGGCGCTTTGCCATGCCTCATGCGCTGATCAAAGCGGCTGGTGGCGTCAACGTGATGGGCAACGAAAACTTTAGTTGGGGCACCGCGCCATGGGAAAAAGTCGCCATTCATAATCCCGATATGATTATTTTGGTGGATTATGGCAGCTCAGATGATGCAGCGATCAACAGCTCGATAAAAGCTCTGAGTGATAACCCTCTAATGCGCCAAACGAATGCGGTGAAAAATGGTCAATTTTTGCGGTTGAAGTACAGTGAGCTGACGCCAGGTCCCAACAATGTGGTTGCTATCAAGAAGATTGCAGCCAAGCTCCATCCCGAGGCTGGTATCGTGATTAATGAGTAATTCGAATGTAAAGTTTTGGCTTGCTATCGTGGCAAGCCTGATGTTGCTATCGGTCATACTGTTCCTTTCGCTCTCTTACGGAACAATAAACATACCCTTTTCCTCGGTTTATCAGTTTTTTACCTTTGACCACGCCTCGCTACCTGCAATGACCAACGTTATTTTGAGTGAGATTCGAATTCCTAGATTTCTGCTTGCGATTTTAGTTGGTGCTGGGCTTGCTATGGTGGGGGCGCTATTGCAGACCGTGACTAAGAACGACTTGGCTGATCCATTCTTGTTCGGGTTATCTGCAGGTGCATCGGCTGGCGTTGTTGCGGTTATTAGCCATTTCGATTTGGCGTTAGGTCAATGGTCTTTACCTGTGGCAGCATTTGCTGGGGCAACCTTATCGGCGGCTTCGGTCATCCTAGTGTTCTTTCTGCAAAAGTCTCAAGGAGTTGAGCGCCTGATTTTATCTGGATTGGCGGTTTCGTTCCTGTTCAGTGCCATTACTGGATATTTGATTTATACCGGCGATCAACGTTCGGCGAGTAATATTCTCTTTTGGTCGATGGGAGGCTTAGGGCTGGCAAAATGGGAAAATCTGCCGTTTGCCTCTGTTGGGGTTATTTTGCTCGCACTGTTTACCATGTTGCGCTGGCGTTCGCTTGATGCCATGTTGGTGGATGAGGACACCAGTAACTCACTGGGTGTAAGCGTAAAATTCCTCCGCGTGACCGTGTTTATCTTATCGGCACTCTCTACAGCGATCTTTGTCTCTTTAAGCGGCGTGATTGGCTTTGTTGGACTCATCGTGCCGCATCTTGCGAAACCATTTTCCGGACCAAGTCATCGTTATCTATTGCCTTTATGTGCTTTTATTGGCGCGATGCTGCTCTCAGCCAGTGACTTAATGAGCCGAGTGCTGATCCCCGGTCAGGAGTTACCCATAGGTCTGATGACTTCAGCAATTGGATCTATGTTTATTCTGTTTTTCGTACTTAGAAAGAAATAAGGCGAGATAGAATCCCAAGGTCATGGAGATAACTCTGCTATATAAGTCGGCCTCACCGTTTAAAGTGGTGAGGCCGACTTTTTTGGTTAAGGGCGTGAGAAAGCTTATTCCTCGTTATCGATTATTTGTTGCTTAGGATGATTCTTTCCGCATCGCCTACCGCTCTGGTTAAGCTTTGGTTGCTGGACAGTTGACCGGAACTTACTGGACCAAGAACATGGGTATATAGTGCTAACTGCTTCTCGAATGGCAGTTTTAGAGTGTTGTAAAGCTCCTGCCTAATTTGAACATGAGACTCTTGTGGGGCTGAAGATAAGCGTAGTAGGGTTTCATGAATAACAGTTTTCATCTGTTGTTTGTCCTTTTGTTTTCTACGTTGTTAGGGCTTAAATAAAGTAGCACCACCGAGCATGTGCATACTCGGTGGTGGTCGTGTTCATCAGTATTGGTTTGGGCGAGATTGCTCGCTTTATCCAAGTTTTAGTGAGTGCTTCAAAGTGAAAGCACTTCTTTTGTTATTTTCTAGCTCAAGAGCTTATTAATTCGGTTGATCACCGTTAGGTTCTGGTGCTGTCTGTCTTTTCTAATTTCGTTAACTAAGGTTTTCCTTAGCCTCGCTTTAGTGACTTCTAATGGAGGGACGTTCAGTGACCCCTTCACTCTGCATGAGATAGTGTCGGGGCAATATATCTCACCTTTGGCTGTATTTCTTAGTAGCCAACGAAAGCAATTTGGACATAACTTATCTGTTTTCTCGTACATATTTTTTTTGGCTTACTATCCGTTAAATAGATAAAAAATTAACACCATTCGAATATAAGCGGATGTTATACCCATCACTGGCGATAGACTTAAACTGACAAATAAAAACGTTATCGAAATTAAACTTGTATTTATTTGAATTTTCACAGTTGTAGAAGAGTAAGCTTGAGTCTAATTCGACAAAGACGTTGTCTTCTGAATCGCAAGAAAAGGAGGTGACATCATCAATAGAATTGAGAAAACTTAATATCTTGTTCCAGTATGTGGCATTGAAGGGCTTTAACCTAATCTCAAAGTCCTCAATCGATGAATAGTCAATCCTTTCTAAGTTCATTTTCTACCTCAAAAAAAGCCCTAACCAAAATTGGATAGGGCTAAGTTGTGCAAGAGCGGAATAAAGTTATTTGTGAGTAGGTTACTCAATTCATATGAGCGAGTGGACTCTATCAAATAGGAGTTTATATCGACAAGTGGGTGTGAAATATTTCTTATTATTTCAAAACATTATGACTTAATTGTTTAATTTATAAAATCAAATGCAAGCCTTTTTCTGTTCTTCTTGGTTTCATTTTATTAATGATATTAGAGATGAAATTTTGAGTAGGAAAAGCTGCATCAAGGCAATGGGAAACTTGAAATGTAAAGCGTGTAAAAATTAAACATAATGCGCGCATGTTGTAATGAATTGCGTCTAAATAATCAGCATAATCTTATAGTTTTACTTACGATGTGATTGTTTGTGAAAGGAGAGGTATGAAAATATTTAAAGGCATATTAATTGATTTAGTCATCCTTGTTGGGGTCCTATCCGGAATGATTACTTTCTCTTTAAATAAAATCGATATATTAGGAACGATTCTGATTATCACCGCTTCTTTGTTGATCTTAGCTCTATTTATCTATGGTTTAAAAGATGGATATAACAGAAGCGGTTAACTCTATTATTATTCTATATTAAATTGCAATGAAATATAGCTGATAGCTCTCCTTTCTAGCCTCAATGATGTTCACGTAAGTTAAATACTTTTATCATTAATTAAAGGTAACATTAAATGACTGGCACCATTATTAAATGCTCTAGAAACACAGAAACTGCACCACTTAACAGCCATTCAACGCAAAGTGTTGCGTTTTCTCACTACAACAATATCTCCGCTCAACTTCCGATTGATCCTCAAACCAACCAGCTTGTTGACGGTGGTATTCAGGAGCAAGCCAAACAATGTCTTTTGAACATTAAAAGAATTGTAGAGAGCATTGATCATGTAATGGATGATGTCGTTAAGATAAATGTCTACTTGACCAACATTCATGACGTTGAAGAAGTAAACAAGGTGTATGCGACTTTCTTTACTAACCTTCTACCAACACGCACAGTGCTGGCGATTGAGGCGGTGCCTTTTGAAGGAGCGTTACTACAAATGGATGCGCTTATTTCTAATGGAGAGGGGACAACACCCCAAAAGCCATGTGACTTGATCAAGGTGTCGCGTGATACTGATCTAGCACCGACCAATCCGATTTCTACACAAACGGTCGCATTCTCGCACTACAACAACATCTCCGCACAGTTGCCGGTAGATGCAGCGACAGGAGACTTGGTCGAAGGTGACGTAAAAGAACAAACTCATCAATGTCTGCAAAACATCAAGAACATTCTAGAGAGCATTGATGTTCCGCTAGATGACATCGTAAAAACGACCGTTTACCTGCAAGATCTAGCAGATATTGAATCAGTGAACGAAGTGTACCGTACTTTCTTCCCAGATTCGGCGATCGCAAGAGCCGTGGCTTACATGCCTGCTCGCTCGGTTATTCAAGCTTCAGCGCTGCCAATGGGCGCTGCAGTACAAATTGATGCCGTGATTTCTCATGGTGATGGCACGCCGCCTCAAGAAGTTGAAGATCGCCATGGCATTGTGATTAAGGCAAACAACACGCTGAATGCACCTCTTGATGCGCTTGCAACGCAAACTGTGGCGTTTTCTCACTATAACCACATTTCTGCGCAACTACCGATGGATGCTCTGAGTTATGAACTGGTTCAAGGTGGGGCTAAAGAGCAAGCTGAGCAATGTTTGAAAAACATTAAAGCGATCGTTGAGAGCATCGGTCACGTGATGAATGACGCGGTTAAGGTCAATATTCAAGTGACTGACATCGCTGATATTGATGCAATCAACGAGGTGTACGCCACTTTCTTTGATGGCGATTTGCCAGCAAGAACCGTGATTGCTGTGTCTAACATCGCGCTAGGTGCCAAAGTTCAAATGGATTGTGTGCTTTCTAATGCGGAAGGCACAAAACCACAAGTGTAATCAAACACAAAGCCATCACTCTGGTAAGGAGTGATGGCTAATGATTGAAATTACTCGTTGGATTATCTCTACTCTATATTTCTTTCTGGTTGAAAAACGACATCCAAGATCTCAATGGTTTTCTTGTTGCCATTTGGCAGTATCCAATCGATGCGTTGACCGACAGACAGCCCGATAAGTGCCATGCCAATCGGCGCGAGTATGGAGATGTGAGAGTTATCTTTCACTTGGTTTGGGTAAACGAGCTCTTTCTGAATATGCTCTTCCTCACCAAGGAATTTGAACGTCACCTTAGAGTTCATCGTGACAATATTGTTGTCGATCTCGTGTGCATCGACAATCAATGCGCGGTCAATTTCATCTTCTAATTTAAGCAGCTCGTCGGTGAAATTCGGAATGTTATCCAGTAATCGACAGATGTTGTTGTAGTCATCAGATGTAACGGTGATCGAATTAGACATAATATTTCCCTAAATCTAATTTTTATGACCCAGCCTTTGAGATGGCTTGGGTATATCGTGAAGTTTTCTAGTGCATAAAGCGAAACACCATACTCCTGAAGGACGAGAGAAAACGTTACCTGGACGCAATGATTGGTGATTTAAATGAAAAGCAAAATAGAGTGAGCAGAAAGCGCAAGGCTTTACGCTCGATCCGTCATCCACTAGAGCGTTGTTAGCTCACATCGTCACTTCTTGTGGAGACAAGTGACGCATCACTGGTCTTCTTAGACTGAGCTCGGAACTGTGATGGCGTTAAGTGATATTTTCTCTTGAAGGCATCACAAAAATAAGCGGCGCTACCAAATCCACAGCGGTTGCTGATCTGTGAAACGTTGTAGGAAGTGAACGTTAGCATGTTCAATGCAAGCCCCATTCTTACATCTACCAATAGCTGGCTAAACGACAGGTTCTCTTTCTGCAAATGCCTTCTTAATGTTGAGGTAGAGGTAAACAGCTGCTTGGCGACATCTTGAATTTGCCACTTTCTTTGTGGTTCCTTTGTGATCATTCGTGCGATGACTTCACGTTTGCTTTCTTCGTAATTGAACTGAAAGACATTGAAAACATCGATACCAGATTCGCAAAGAGAGAGCAGTATAAAATATAGCGTTTGTTCTAAAAGCATGATTTTCAAAGCATCTCTACTTAATGAGTCATACACTTCTTTGAGTAGTTGAAAGTTATTGTCCACATCCACTGGTGTTGGGAGTTGATGAGCTACGGTATTTTTGATGAACCTACGCTTTTGAGGAAGTTGAAGTAGCAAGCCTTCTAACATGTCATCGGTCACGATTAACAATTGAATCTGTAATGGTGAGAACGACGATTTCTGAGTCAAATTACACGACAAACAGGTAAATTGAGGGATGATTAAGGTTGACGGGCCATCGATGGTGATTTGTTGTTCATTGATGTAAACGGTGCCTTTTGCGAAGGCGATGTTGACAATGTAGTGATACTCTACGTAAAACTCCTCAAGCTTCACTGGTTTGAACATTTCAATATATCTATATTCCACTATTGCTTATCTCATAATTGGGCTTACTACAGGCAGTAAGTTGGGCTAAAAGAAAAGCATCCATGCGACAGTACAACGCACAGTATAACGCTACTCCTTTG
Organism: Vibrio sp. MOR3; assembly: GCF_001557775.1. Lineage (NCBI taxonomy): Bacteria > Pseudomonadati > Pseudomonadota > Gammaproteobacteria > Vibrionales > Vibrionaceae > Vibrio > Vibrio sp. MOR3. Next base: position 308,113 of record NZ_LNRD01000004.1, read on the forward strand.
TTCTTTTCATAAATTCATCAAAGAAAGTGTCTTATCTCAGTAATTTGAGCTCAAATCTAAATAGGCGCTATTGATTTTTTATTTAACTTATTGAAAGTAATGAATAATGTTTTTGTTGTTATCAATCATGAAAATTAAGATTACGAGTCAGATAGCTGAATTGAGGATCAATAGCACACCTAGTAATAGTGTTCTTTATGCAGAGATGGTGCTTGAAGTATTTTGAACATCTTAGGATGTAGATATGAAGTCACAATGTTCAGATAATTTAGCCTGAATTCTAATTCTAAATTTTATGGGCTGATATCGGAATGGAATGGTGAGGCTTTTATTGTATATTTTGCTTCGAGAGTGGTTAGGAGACATAACCTACCAGTCGAATCATGTAGACATTGTTGATGATAAAAATTGCAAACCTTCGTTATCAATATTTACGGGTTAGTTAGTCAAAAACTTCGCCAATGAGTTTGCCTAATCACTCTCAAACCATTCACAACTCAGTGCCTTATTTAATACTCCAATACTCACTAAAAAAACATCATCTGTTCCTTGATGACTGCCATTCAAAATCATCCTCTTAATTGGTGACTTTCAATAACGTTCGGCTTTTTCATTATTAGCCATTAAATAATTACACATCGAATTTTAACTCCATCCATAATTTGGACAACTCTTATGCAAGAAAACTACAAACAACCTTTGCGAATTGGCGTTGGTGGACCTGTTGGGTCTGGTAAAACGGCATTGCTAGAGGTTCTGTGCAAAACTCTCCGAGATCTTTATCAGATCGCTGTCGTCACTAACGATATCTATACGCAAGAAGATGCAAAGATACTCACTCAGGCAGAAGCCTTAGATGCAGAGCGTATTATTGGGGTCGAGACTGGTGGTTGCCCGCATACCGCGATTAGAGAAGACGCCTCGATGAACCTCGCTGCAGTGGAGGAACTCTCTATGCGGCACAAAAACCTAGACGTGGTATTTATCGAAAGTGGTGGTGACAATCTCAGTGCCACGTTTAGCCCTGAACTGGCTGACTTGATGATCTATGTGATTGATGTATCGGAAGGGGAGAAAATTCCACGCAAAGGCGGACCTGGCATTACACGCTCTGATTTGCTTGTTATCAACAAAATAGACCTTGCGCCTTATGTTGGAGCATCATTAGAGGTCATGGAAGCGGATACCGCTCGAATGCGTCCAGAAAAACCTTATGTGTTTACCAACCTAAAAGAAGGTAAGGGGCTGCAGGAAATCATAGACTTCATTGTCGATAAAGGTATGCTTGAAAAGAGATAGCATCGAAGTACGCCAAAGAAACTGCTGCGTATCATGATGCATGAAAAATTATGTTTATTCGCAGTCGTTTCTATGCCTAATACTCACAATAAGTCGATACTGAAAAAAAGCAGCTTTAAATGATTAAAGCTGCAAAGAATCAATAGCAGGAAAAGTAGATGATTACATCTACGGAAACAAAGTGAAACCAAACAATTGTGTAGTAACGTTTGATGAAAGCTATAGTATATGACTCACGTTCTGTTTCAATGTGTTCAGCTGTGGTTGAAGCTAAATCTAAATATCTGGAGCAGATTATTAAATAGTCCCTACTTCAATAGCCTAATGATGTTCTTGGGCCTTCTTATATAGTCATAAAACTCTTTTGCTTTAAGCCTACCGACTGAAAGTTCAATTTTAAGCTCATTGGCAAGTAATCTTAATGTCGATCGATTAACCATATCTTTACGAGCATTCACTTTATCTAGGTATTCATCCAAGATTTTTTCATCATAAACGTAGATATATTCACTCATAATCGTATGTCCTTTTAAATGATAGTTTTAGTTGGCAATAAACCCTGAATTAGAGTTTGGTTTTTTATGACGAGGTAAATTGATGTCGTTTTAGACGATGTTCGTTTTGCGTTTGGATTATTAAAGTATAAGAATAAGGCTTCAAGCAGTTTTGCTGTGATTCTTGTATGTTGAAATAATCTAGTCTGATGGTGAAATACAAATCTCACTATTAGTTCTGTCCCAAAGTGATTTAAATATTTGTTTAATTTGTTTTTATAAATGTTGAATATGGGTGTGCTTGCATTTATCTGACATTGCAATGACTTTGAGGTTTTACTAATTATCTGATTTTTAATAATTTATTAAATGAGGATAAGATGAAGAAATCACTGTTAGCGATTGGCCTTTTATTAAGTTCTGCAGCACATGCTGAGCATTGGGGATACGAAGGCGAGAATGGGCCTGAGTTTTGGGGTAAATTCTCTGAAGATTGTCAGCAAGGTAAGAACCAAAGTCCTGTTAATATCCAATCAACCGTGTTGGGTATTATGGATGAAATACACATCAACTATTTAGGTCATGCCGTTTCAGCTATTGATAATGGTCATACTCTGCAAGCCAGTGTTGAGGGCAATAATACGCTACTGGTTGACGATAAAAAGTACACGCTTTCTCAATTTCACTTCCATACGCCATCTGAAAACCACATCAACGGAGAAGAGTACCCGCTAGAGGCGCACTTTGTTCATGCCGATAAGGATGGCAATCTAGCGGTTGTGGCAGTCTTCTATAAGCTAGGAGATGAAAACCCAACACTGGAGAAGTTGCTAAACCATGACTTTAAAAAAGGCAAAACAACCAGCTTTGAACCTGTGAGCATCAAGTCTCTTGTTCCTTCTAAGCACAGCTACTACCGATTCAATGGTTCGTTAACGACACCTCCGTGTTCTGAAGGTGTTCGTTGGTTGGTACTAAAAGAGGTTCAAACGGTATCTGCAGCGCAAGTGAAAGCGTTTATGGACATCATGGGCAAGAACAATCGCCCTATCCAGCCGATTAACGCTCGACTCATTATCAACTAACCCATTAATGACGAACCGAAGTTTGACGCGGTTTGCGTGCTATCTGAGATTAACGGTTGTCTAAACGAAAAAAGGACTCTTAGTGAGTCCTTTTTGATATTAAAAATAAGAGCATACATCAAGTGGAACTCAAGTGTCTGATGGGTACTCCATCCTTGGAGATTTGACACTTAAGCGACATCGAACGCAGTCACACATTGCACTCGGATGTACTAACCGAAACCAATTTAACATTGGACTTGTAAGCAGTACATCAAATGATTTTTGTCGATTAAAGATGTCTAAGTAGCTAAATTTTAAGTGGTTTATCTTCGAGGTTTTAGATGGATATTGTGGATATTGAGCGTAAGTTAGAGCGAAGTTGGCATTTATTAGAATGCTTGTAGATGTACGCTAGCGTCTGGGGTTTTTGAGAGCGTTAGTCTCTCTGAAAGCTCTCCTACTTATAGATAGCGAATGTTAATCGTCGCATAAAATGCGCTCTGTATAATCTGAAGTTTCTGCAATAAAAAAGGACTCAATTGAGAGCCCTTTTGGTTTTCGCTGTCTGACGTTGCGACGGAATTACAAGAACGCTTTGTATGGCAACTCTGGTTCGTTTTTGAAGATATCGCTAAAGCCACGGAAGTGTTGGTAGTGCATGCGACCTTTATCGGTTGGGAAGGTGTATTTGCCCCCAACTTGCCAAAAGAACGGTGCGAACTTGTATTGCAGACGGTCTTTCTTCATGTTCCACAACACTTCGATTTCGCGTGGGTCGTTTTGGAAGTTAGCCCAAATATCGTGGTGGAATGGCATCACGACATCACAATTCAACGATTCTGCTGCGCGTAGGATGTCAGAAGACGTCATCTTGTCAGTCACGCCACGTGGGTTTTCACCGAATGACAACAGTGCCACGTCGATTTGGTATTCGTTGCCGTGTGCGGCGTAGTAGTTCGAGTAGTGTGAGTCACCAGAGTGGTAAACCGAGCCGCCTGAGGTTTCAATCAGGTAGTTCACCGCGCGTTTGTCCATGCCGTCGAGGATTTCTTTATCGTAAGAAGAAGTGCCCTCTGGTAGCGTGACAAGTGCAGTGCGATCGAATGAATCCAGTACGCGGATCTTCATGTCGCCGACTTCAAGCACATCGCCCACTTTCGCGACCACACAACGCTCTTCTGGCACGCCCCAGCCCATCCATAAATCGACACATGCTTGTGGACCGATGAACTTCACGTGGTCACCACAGTTTTGCAGTACCGCTGCCGCAACGTTAACGTCGATATGGTCAGCGTGGTCATGGGATGCCATTACTGCGTCGATCTCTTGGATAGCAAATGGGTCAAGTGGGAAGATAGCAGTACGTAGATTTGGTTGCAGCGCTTCGACACCGCCCATACGCATCATTTGGTGCTGGTTCTTCATGAAAGCGTTCTTTTGCGTCTTTTTGCCCGTACCACACCAGAAGTCGATAGAGATGTTGGTGTTGCCCTCACTCTTCAACCAGATACCTGTACAACCTAGCCACCACATCGAGAATGTATTTGGTTCTACCACCGTATTTTCGATCTCTTCGTTTAACCAGGTACCCCACTCAGGGAATGTATTTAGGATCCAAGATTCACGAGTGATTTCATTTACTTTACTCATAGCAACACCTTTTTGTTTCACAATTTTTATTAAATTTGGGATGTAGGGAGCCGAGCGCCTTAATTTGTGGTTAAGGCACTGAGCTGAATTATTTTTATTTATTTGAGAAAGAGGCTAGGGCGCGTTAGACCAGAATGACCTGTGTCCCTTTTGCTTCTATCGCTTTGATGACTTCTGGGTTGGCGTTTTTGCCAGTGATCAGAATGTCGATTTTCTCAGTAGGACAGAACAACATGCCCGTTCTGTGACCCACTTTGGAGCTGTCTACGACGACGACGAGCTTGTCGATTTGCTCAAGCATTTGCTGCTCAGCCACCGCGGTTAACATGTCGGCTTTGTAGAGTCCGGCTTCGGTTAACCCTTTACCCGAGGTGAACATCCAATTGCCTGCGTAACTGCCAAGCGAGTTGGGCGCCGGATTTAAGAACAGTTTTTGTGAACGGTTGTATTGACCGCCAATGATGATCACATCGTCATGGTCTTCATTGATCAGGTAGCTTGCCAATGGGAAGTAGTTGGTGACGATCTGCACGTCTTGCCCACACAACTTCTGCCCAAGTAGGAAAGCGGTCGAACCGCAGTTAATGACCACGCTGTCGCCAGGCTGACAAAGCTCAGCGGCTTGCATCGCAATCAAGGATTTTTCTTCGTAATACTCAGTGCTGTTGATGTTCAGCGGTGACCATTTTTTCTTTTCTGCTTCGACGCGTTCTGCGCCGTTGCGTACTTTGCGTAGTTTGCCTAGCTCATCCAGCTTAGATATATCACGGCGAGCCGTAGCTGGAGAGACGTTAAAGCTCTCAATAATGTGTGAGACGTTAATCGTCTGATTTTCTTCTAGTAAAGACAGAATGCCATTGTGTCTTTGTACTTCATTCATACCCATCACCCTATTTGATTCAAATTCACCGAAATGTGTATCTAGTGATTATTTGGTGATTACTTGTGATTTGTTTTGATTCTATTAATCACGCTCTTGATTGTCAAATTCAAGACTGATGAAAATCTGAACCTCATCACAAGAATTTATAAGTCGTTGTATTTATTGGTGATTTAATTTTCATGTGTGATCCACTTACCATTTGTGTGGTTTTTTGGAGGGCAAAATTGATAAATATCAAAATAATCACAAATGAGCATTGCGTGATTACTTTTGATTGTTAGAGTTTATTTCGTGAGCAAAAACTGAGTAGATTCTGCGACATCAGATGGAATCACTTTGACCTACATACGATTACAAATAAAAAACACTCTAGGGGTAAAGATATGGAGTTCTTGTACGACATCTTCTATATTTTTTACAGCCAAGTTATGACCAAAGCCCCACTACTGCTGGGTTTGGTAACATGCATTGGCTATTGGTTGCTGAGAAGAGACGCCACCACCATCATTAAAGGTTCCATCAAAACGATCGTGGGTTTCATGCTGGTTCAAGTGGGTGCGGGCACCCTAGTTGCTGGCTTCAAACCTGTGATCTCCAAACTTTCCGAATACCACGGGCTAACCGGCTCGGTCATTGACCCTTACACCTCCATGATGTCTACCATGGAAGCGATGGGCGACAACTACTCTTGGGTGGGTTACGCCGTTCTATTAGCATTAGGTATCAACATCCTCTTGGTACTGTTCCGCCGCTACACGGGTATCCGCACCATCATGCTGACTGGTCACATCATGTTCCAGCAAGCAGGTCTGATTGCCGTGTTCTACTTTGTGCTTGGCGCAAGCATGTGGGAAACCATCATTTACTCTGCGGTGTTAATGGCGCTGTACTGGGGTATCTCCTCCAACATCATGTTCAAGCCAACTGAAGAAGTCACCGGCGGGGCGGGTTTCTCTATTGGTCACCAACAACAGGTCGCGTCTTGGATTGCAACAAAAGTCGCGCCAAAACTGGGTGATAAGAACGACAGCGTTGACCACCTAGAACTGCCTAAATGGCTACATATCTTCCACGACAGCATCGCAGCAACGGCGATCGTGATGACGGTGTTTTTCGGCATTATTCTGCTTTCATTCGGTCTTGATAACCTTCAAGAAATGGCAGGCACTACACACTGGACTATCTACATCCTAGAAACGGGTCTGAAATTCGCTGTTGCGATTCAGGTGATTGTTGCCGGTGTTCGTATGTTCGTTGCTGAGCTGTCTGAAGCGTTCAAAGGCATCTCTGAGCGTGTGATTCCAAATGCGGTATTGGCGATTGACTGTGCGGCTATCTACGCATTCTCTCCAAACGCAATGGTATTTGGTTTCATGTGGGGTGCGCTGGGTCAGTTCGCTGCAGTACTGGCGATGTTGGCATTCGATGCGCCAATCATGATCATCCCTGGCTTCATTCCAATGTTCTTCTCTAACGCGACCATCGGCGTATTTGCTAACCATTTCGGTGGTTGGAAAGCGGTGATGAAGATCTGTTTCGTGATGGGCATCATCGAGGTGCTAGGTTCTGCTTGGGCTATCCACCTATTTAGCCAACACGGCACAGAATTCAACGGCTGGATGGGCATGGCGGACTGGGCGCTTGTATTCCCACCAATCATGCAAGGTCTGTCTGCATCGAAAATGTTCTTCTTCGTTCTTGTTGGTCTGTCTCTGGTTTACATGTTCTTCGCCTCTCGCACGCTACGTGCTGAAGAAGACGCGCAAGGCACAGTAGAAATCAGTGAAGAGCCAGAAGTGATTGAAGCGGTAGAGCAAGCAATCAAAGCGAGCGACGGTCTGCGCCCAGTCAGCATCCTAGCAGTATGTGGTAACGGTCAAGGCTCATCGATGATGATGAAAATGAAGATCGGCAAATACCTAGAGAAGAAAGGCATTCCTCACGTGATGGACTCATGCGCAGTGTCGGACTACAAGTCGAAGCTTGCGAGCACGGACATCATCGTATCGTCGAAGCACCTGTCTGCAGAGATGGAGCCAGGTGAAGGCAAGTTTGTACTCGGGGTGCAAAACATGCTTAACCCTAACTCCTTCGGTGACGAGCTACTCGACATCATCAATAAAAACTTTGTACCAGCAAAATAAAACAGCATGACCAAATATCTCTCAATGAAGAGATAAGAAACCAATAACAAACAGCGGATGACAACAGTGGTGCCGGGCTTCGGAAAGCCAAAGTCACGGCACCCAAACTGGAGATAGAACAATGGGATTAAAACAATCACTGATCGACAACAACTCAATCAAACTGCAAGCAAAAGCCTCTAACTGGCGTGAAGCCATCAAGATTGGTACGGACATGTTGATTGCCTCTGGTGCGATTCAGCCTTCTTACCACGACGCCATCATCAGCAGCGTGGAAGAGTTAGGTCCTTACATCTGCATCGCGCCTAACTTGGCACTGCCACACGCACGCCCAGAAAACGGCGTAATTCGTACTGCTTTCGCACTGGTTACGCTAGAAGAGCCAATCTACTTTGAAGGCGAAGACGAGCCAGTTGATGTGCTAATCACGCTAGCGGGCAGCTCTTCCGATGAGCACATGGAAGGTCTGATGGAAGTGACCCAAGTGTTGGATGATGAAGACAGCGAAACGGGCGTGGATTTGGACAAGCTTCGCCGTTGCCGCAGCAAAACCGATGTATTCAACGTGATTGATGAAGCTCTGGCTGTTACTGCTTAAGGAGGAATCATGTACAGCGAACTGAAACAACGTGTGCTCGAAGCCAACCTCAAACTACCGAAATACGGTTTGGTGACCTTCACTTGGGGCAACGTGTCTGAGATTGACCGCGAGCGCGGCGTGATTGCGATTAAACCGTCGGGGGTGGAATACGATGGCATGCGCGCTGAGCACATTGTGGTGGTCGATTTAGACGGCAATGTGGTGGAAGGCAACATGAATCCATCCAGCGATACCGCGACCCACATCGAGATCTACAAAGCGTTCCCACAAGTGTGCGGCGTGGTGCACACCCACTCACGCAGCGCAACGATTTGGGCGCAAGCAGGGATTGATATTCCTGCGCTGGGCACGACTCATGCCGACTACTTCTACGGCGACATTCCATGTACTCGCAAGCTCTCACAACGCGAAATTGCCGAAGAGTACGAGAAGAACACTGGCTTAGTGATAGTGGAAGAGTTTCGTCAACGCCGCATCGATCCAATGGCAGTGCCAAGCGTGATTGTAGCAGGGCATGCGCCTTTCTCTTGGGGAACCAACGCTGACGATGCCGTGCACAACGCAGTGGTATTGGAAGAGATTTCTGCCATGGCATTAGCAACGCGTTCACTCAACAGCGGCATCAAGATCCAGCCTGAGCTTTCAGACAAACACTACCTGCGTAAGCACGGTGAAAACGCCTACTACGGGCAGAGGTAACGACATGTACAAAGTGCTTGCTTTAGATTTAGACGGAACCGTCCTCACCGATGACCACAGCATTCACCCAGAGGTGAAAAAAGCGATTCAAGAAGCGCAGCAGAAGTGTCACGTGGTGATTGTCACCGGACGCCATCACACTGCGGCACGTCCGTATTACGATGAGTTGGGTCTTACCACGCCTATCATCTGCTGCAACGGCACTTATGTTTATGACTACCACAATGACCGAGTGCTCAAGCACAACTCCATCGATAAGGAAGACGCGCTGACGTTCATCGCCTTGGCGAAGGAGTTTCAGGTCAAGATGGTGATGTACGTAACCGATGCCATGACGTACTCAAACTACAACCCAATTCATTACATGGAAGCGCTGGAAAAGTGGGCGAAAACCGCGCCTGAGCACCTTCAACCGAAGATCTACAAAGTCGACTCGTTCAGTGAAGAAGTGCGCAATACCGAGTTCGTGTGGAAATTCGTGGTGGAAGGCTTACCAAGCTCGGTAGAACGCTTGATTGAAAACCCATGGGTGAAAGAGAAATTCAACGGCGAACGCTCGTGGTCGAATCGCATCGACTTCGCAGCAAAAGGCAACAGCAAAGGTTTAAGACTGGCGGAATACGTTTCTGAGTTGGGTTATCACCCGAATCATGTCATTGCCGTAGGCGATAACCACAATGATATTTCCATGCTCCGTTACGCCGGATTAGGCGTTGCCATGAATAACGCAGACGATACGGTACGCTCAAGCGCCCGTTTGGTGTGCGAAACCGATAACAATAACGACGGCTTAGCTCGTCTGATACGTGAAAAAATTCAAGGATAAGCATCATGACCAAACCAATGATTCAAATCGCTTTAGACCAAACTAACCTAACTGACGCCGTGGCGGTTGCAAGCAATGTGCACAGCTATGTCGATGTGATTGAAGTGGGCACCATTCTCGCGTTTGCAGAAGGGATGAATGCGGTCTCGACGCTACGTAAGAACCACCCAGACCACATTCTAGTGTGCGATATGAAGACCACTGATGGCGGCGCGATTTTGTCTCGCATGGCGTTTGAAGCAGGCGCTGACTGGATTACGGTTTCAGCCGCAGCGCATATTGCGACCATCGAAGCGTGTAAGAAAGTCGCGGATGAGTTTAGCGGCGAAATCCAAATCGAAATCTACGGCAACTGGACGATGGAAGATGCGCAAGCGTGGGTGGATCTCGGTATCACTCAAGCGATTTACCACCGTTCTCGCGATGCAGAGTTGGCAGGGATTGGCTGGACAGATGCTGACATCAACAAGATGCGTCAACTCTCTGAGCTAGGTATCGAGCTCTCTATCACGGGCGGTATCGTGCCAGAAGACATCTACCTGTTCGAAGGCATCAAAGCGAAAACCTTTATCGCAGGTCGTGCATTGGCGGGCGACAAAGGGCAAGAAACCGCAGAAGCATTAAAAGCGCAAATCGACCGTTACTGGAACTAGGGGGCGACATGTATCAGAACCTACAACGTCATCGTGTTGGCTTGTATGAGAAAGCGTTGCCGAACGAGTTGAGCTGGGAAGAAAAGCTCAGCGTGACCAAAGAATTAGGCTTCGACTTTCTTGAGATCTCGGTGGACGAATCAGACGAGCGCCGCAGCCGCTTAGATTGGGATGACGAGACGATTTATGCCCTGCGTCACCAGTGTGAACGCTACGGCATGCCATTGCAGTCAATGTGTTTGAGCGCGCACCGCAAGTTCCCGTTTGGCTCGGCTGATCCGAAGATTCGCGAACAAGCCGTGCTGCACATGGAAAAGGCGATCGCATTGGCGTACAAACTTGGCGTCCGTACCATTCAATTAGCTGGCTACGATGTGTATTACGAGCCAGCAAACCGTGCTACCCACTTGCGTTTTATTGAAGGTATGAAGGAAGCGGCGAAACTGGCAGAGCGCGCAGGTGTGATGCTTGCTGTCGAAATCATGGACACCGATTACCTCAATTCATTGAGTAAGTTTGAGGTGCTCAATCGCGAAGTGAACTCGCCGTATTTTACTGCTTATCCAGACGTGGGCAATATCTCTGGTTGGAACTATGACGTGTGTACTGAGCTGAAATTGAGTAAGCCACACATTACCCAAATCCACCTTAAAGACACGTATCGCGTGACGCCAGAATACAAAGGTCAGTTCCGCGATCTGGTGATTGGCGATGGTGAAGTGAACTTCGATGCCATCTTCCGCACACTCAAAGAGACAGACTGCGTCGTGCCATTGGTGATTGAGATGTGGGCGCAAGATGAACATTGGCGTGCGCACATTCAAACTGCCCAGCAGCGCTTAAATCAAGCGTGTGATCATGCGGAATTACCAAGGTTGTTTGCCGCATAATTCTTTCTGGGTCGTATAGACACTTACATGCTCCGGTGCTCGTTATTGGGCACCGTTTTCCCATCGTGGGAACGTGCAGTTTTTAACCCTCGTGAAAACTGCACTCTTTCGTTTCATTGGTTGACTTACCATCAGGGTTGGCGCAAAGTTGCGCTTTGTCGTTATGAAACCCCGTTAATCTGAATGAAATTACTCCATCTGCAACTTTTCTGGTACGAAAAACATCACACCCTATTGGAGATGGAAGACCTGCCAATTCTTACCCCAGCGCAAGAGCAAGAACTGCGTGAGTGGGCGAAAACACGCCGCAAAATCCTCAGCTACGAAGTGCATCAACAGCCTTGGGTAAAAGTGAACGTCGACGGTTTCTCATCGATTTTAGAGCTCAAACCAAATGGTACGCTGATGGAAAAAGACTTGTTCAGTGAGCGTGGTTTACAGGGCTTATGGAAGGTCAGCGACGGCTTCTTGTTCATCAAAGTCATCAGCGGTGAATTCATCGTCGAATACCAAATTGTTGGTCATACAGAAAACAATGTGCACAGTGGTATCGAGTACATCAATGGCAAAATCAGCACCTACAGCAAATTTGCCAAACTCGCGAATAATTAAGCCGATTCAATTCGATGTAGAGAAAGGAGCCAAAGCGCTCCTTTTTTGTTGTGGATAGGAAATCCCAACTATTCTTACTTCAAGCAATGAAATCAATGCGTTAATATCCAAGTCATCATCTTATTTCAAACAGTAGCAGGAGGCATGAATCGTGTCTGAAAAAATATCGACGTCGGCGCTGGCAAAAATGCGTCAGATAGAAGCCAAGCTGCTGTTTGCGGATCTCAAACGCGCTGGTTACATCGTTCGTCAAGACGAGAAATGGATTTTGACCGAAGAGGGCGCCAAGTTCGGCGGTGAGTATGTCGATCACCCTAAATTCGGGCAATTTATTGTTTGGCCGACCAACTTGCACATCGAGCTTGCTGCAACGTCTGGCAAAACCTACAGCGCAACCCAGTTGGGCGAGAAGCTGAAGCTCAATGCCAAGCGCATGAACCAGCTGTTAAGTGAATTAGGCTGGATCAGCAAATCCGAAGAAGGTTGGAGTTTAACCGAAGCCGGAATCCGCGCAGGTGGTCAACAGAGAGCCGATAAAGAGTCGCAGAACACCTTTGTGGTGTGGCACGATGTAGTGCTGCGTAACAAGCGACTCAAGCAGTCTGTGATTGAGTTTTTAGGTCAAGATGCCGAGTCCCATTCCACAGATAAGTCGTTTTCTAGTTTTCGCCAGAAGTTTGAAGCTAAGCACCGTACTTTAGACGGGCATTATGTTCGTTCTAAAGGAGAACTGCTGATCGATAACTGGCTGTATTTGGCTGGTGTGGTGCATGCTTACGAGCGCCAACTGCCGATCGACCAAGACGTGACAAGCGATTTCTACCTACCGGGTGGCAAAGTCTATTTGCAGTTTTGGGGCAGCGACACCGGTGAGATGTTAGAAGCGGAGCGAGAGAAGATTCGTGCGGTTTACGAGCAGCATAACTTCAACCTCATTGAGGTCGAACCGAGTGAGTTAGATAAGCTCGATGAGGTATTGCCGAAACGTCTGCGCCAGTTTGGTATTCAAGCTTATTAAACGCCTCGCTAGCGGTTGTTTAAATTCCTACACCTTCAAACCTGCCAGTCTTTAAAAACGAAAAAACCCGTGATGACTCACGGGTTTTGTGTCTTCAGCGTTTATCTTTGGTTGTTATCCGAAGGATTAGAAACCTTTGATGTTTTCCGCTTCTAGCTCAGAGAAGTACTTAACTGTCTTCACTTTAAGCTCTTGTTGTGAAGGCTCATCACAAACGATCACTGCTTTAGGGTGTAGTTGAAGTGCAGAAACCGTCCATAGGTGGTTTACGCTGCCTTCTACTGCTGCTTGTAGAGCAAGTGCTTTGTTGTGACCAGTTACTAGGATCATCACTTCTTGAGCGTCTAGTAGCGTACCAACACCGATAGTTAGTGCGTATTTAGGAACTTGGTTGATGTCGCCATCGAAGAAACGAGAGTTCGCGATACGAGTGTCTTCAGTTAGTGTCTTGATGCGAGTGCGAGAAGACAGAGAAGATGCTGGCTCGTTGAATGCGATGTGGCCGTCGTTACCTACGCCGCCCATGAATAGGTTGATCTTGCCGTAAGACTTGATTTTGTCTTCGTAGCGTTGGCATTCCGCTTCGTGATCTTCCGCGTTACCGTTAAGAAGGTTGATGTTCGCTTCTTGGATGTTTACGTGGTTGAAGAAGTTGGTGTACATGAATGAACGGTATGATTCTGGGTGATCCGCAGGGATACCGATGTATTCGTCCATGTTGAAAGTTACAACGTGTTCGAAGCTCACTTCACCAGCTTGGTAAAGTTCGATCAATGCTTTGTAAGTTGCTAGAGGAGTGCCACCTGTAGGTAGACCCAGAACGAACGGACGCTCAGCAGTTGGTTTGAAGTCGTTGATGCGCTTAGCGATGTGTGCTGCTGCCCACTTGCCTACTTGTGCTGCTTGAGCTAACGGGATAAGTCTCATTTTGTGCCCCTAGTTATTGGAATTTAAGATGTTCTGAAACATTAATTCGCATTATAAAATAAGTAATGTTGAACTGCTATTGTTTTAGGTCAAAAATTTGCTTTTTCTTTAACCAATGTTGCTTTTCTGGGCGGTTTTTACGTTTGCTTCGAGTTGAATCTATGCAAAGCCGTGAAGCAAGCCTAGTTGATTAGCATGTAAAATTTATGACTGAAATTAAGTTTTTTGGCTGAACGAGCGAGCCGAATTGAATGGAGTTGCGTAGGAGAAAGGGAAGAAAAATGCTGAAGTTATGATCTCACGCAATCTATGGTGTGGCACGGCGTTTCTTCCTTATCCATACTTTAAGTGTGTTTATTGCTGAGGGAATCGCAATGAAAAACGAATTAGACGCAACCAAAGTGCTCCAAGCATACGAATGTGTGATGAACAACGGCACGCCTACTGAGTTTGGCAAGATGTATGAAGGGATAGAGGCCTATTCTGATTACGATGGCTATAACGTGTTTCTGAGAGGCAATGGTGTGGAGCTTACGGTGGGGTTCCACAACACCTATCATTTGGAATATGACCAAGAGCATCTGAAAGACAGCTTCTTGAAGAAGGTAGCCATGTTAGCGAAATAATCACTCGCCAAATAGTTGTTCGGAAAAAATGAAAAGCCCTTAGGAATGTCACCTTCGGGCTTTTGGAAAAGAAATGGTTTTGCAACACCACCAAGTTGTATTTTTTGGCGGCTTAGCCAAGCATTATAGCTCGGCTATTCGATTAATCGTCTTCTGCTAGGCTCTCTTCCGCATAATCATCTGTCGCTTCTTGTTTGTTACGTCCATTTAGCGTGTGGAAGCGCTTGCGACCACGAGCTAGCTGTACGTATTTTAGCCAAGTGCGCTCGATCTTAGTTTTCGCTTTGCCTGGGTTTTCGAGAACTTTTACGAAGTGTTTTTCTTCGCTGTTCTCAGGTGTCAACTCGCCTGACTCTAAGCCAAGCATAGTATCCCCATAAATTGTTAGGATTTCCTCTTCTGAAAGAGTAAAATCGCCAGACTTTGCAAAGCCGCGTGGGAATTTTACGTTGTCGTAAAAACGTTTTTTGCCATGACGAAATTCAGTGTCAGACATATCAACAGCCTCTGTAACCGTTATTGATGAATGTGATGAATTACGGCGAAAATTAGGCGCAAAGCTAACAAAAGAAAAACAAAACTTTTTTGTCGTCAAAATTTTAATTAGTTGTTAATCTGGTTTTATATTGACCAGGAGATGGTTTATGGATGTAAAGGTCTTTCGAACATTTTTAGAGCTGGCAAAGGTTCGTCACTTCGGACGAGCTGCTGAGAACTTGTATATTACACAAGCTGCGGTGAGCGCACGCATCAAACAATTGGAAAGTTATTTCGATACGCAGTTGTTTATTCGTGATCGAAATAACATAAAGTTGACCTCTGCAGGTGAGCGTTTAATAGGCTATGCAGAGGTGATGGTTACCACTTTGCAGCAAGCCAAGCTCGAATTATCCCTCGAAGATGGTAAAGCGTTACAGCTGACCATGGGGGGAACGCCAAACATTTGGGATGCTTACTTACAAAACTGTCTAAGTGTTGTTACTGACTCTTTCGGCGGTTATGGCTTTATGGCGGAAGTCATGGGCCGTGAGATGCTAAGCCGCAGCCTGCTTGAGCGCACGCTAGATATGGCGTTTGCTTTCGACCAAATCAAAGCGGATGAGCTGAACTGTAAAAAAGTCGCTGATGTGGTGCTTGTGTTGGTTTCAACTAAGCCAGATTGTTTAGAAACCGTATTTGAGCAGAAATACGTTTACGTAGATTGGGGCACACGCTTTGCGTCTGAGCATGCAGAACGCCACCCTAAAATCCCTGCGCCTTACCTTCGCACTTCTACCGCGCGTATCGCGTTAGACTTCGTTTTGGAGAAGGGCGGCAGTGCTTACCTACCGGTGTCTCTGGTTGAGCCGTTCATTGCAAGCGGGCAGCTTCACAAGGTATCTGGCGTAGAAGATTGGTACCGTCCTATCTATTTGAGCTATCGCAAAGCCAGCACGTCTGTAGAAGCGATTAAGCAGGTTGAAGAAATCGTGAAAGAGATTGACCCGTTAACGGCGTACAGCTTGCAGCAAATTGCGGACATTCCGGCAGACGAGTAATTTCTTCTTTTGCGATCCAGTGCAAATTTAAACGAAAGCCCTTTGGTATAAACCAAGGGGCTTTCTGTATTGGTTTGCGTAAATTCACAGATGTTTATAAATTCAGCGTGATGCTTGAAGCGAGAGTCATGGCAGAATTTAGGCCCATGACGAACCTGCTTTACGCCAGTTTTTGATGAAGTGTGCCATCCAGTGCCGCTTTGCCTGCGCCAGAAAATGCGAGAGAAACACAAGCTGCCAGTAATGCGAGACCAAATTCGTAACCGTTGTTCGACATGAACAAACCATTCTCGAAATGAACCGAGAAAATCGCAATCACCATGGTGAATGCTAGAGCCACAGCCGCTGGTCGAGTTAGAAGACCAAGCAAGATGAATAAGCCGCCAAAGAATTCTGCGCTGCCCGCAAGGAGTGCCATCAACATGCCTGGGCCTAAACCGACCGATGCCATCCACTGACCTGTTGCTTCAAGGCCGTATCCGCCAAACCAGCCGAAAAGTTTTTGTGCACCGTGCGCCATAAAGATAATGCCAACCGGAATGCGAAGGGTGAGTGCGCTGTAACCTGCATTTGAAGTCGTGATTTTGTGTAGCAGTGCTTTCATGATTTTATCCTTCCTCGGAAATTCTACTTATTTGGGGTGATCGCCTCTTTGTTGTTGGAGCAAGTTTAGGTAGTGGGTTCAGAAGAAAAAATCGGGACAATTTGATGCTCTCGTTCGAGAAATTTGATGGAACATTTTTAACGTAACAAATACAGGGTTTTAGGCTAATTTTAGGATCTTTTTATTGTTCGTTACTATGGTGTTTTTGTTTATGGAAGTCGCAACATTTCGAATAACTTTCCAATCGTGTTTTGTATTTTGAAATAAGAATGTCGTAAATACTGAGCAAAAAAAAGAGCACATTTCTGTGCTCTTTTGTTTTTACGATTAACAAGGGAGAAAGGAGTGTTTAAAGATTCATTAAGCTTTCAAGCGAGTCCTCTACGCTATGGTAGTGGTAGGTGCGTATACTCACACCATCCGACGCATTGATTTGAATTTCTGAAATCTCGTTATCAGAGTCGCGCTCAATAATCCCTATAGAGTGCTCGACTGATTTACTGGTAATAACCTTGTGATTTCTAAGTACAATCACGCACGTATGTAAGTCCATGCCAATTCCCTTTAGCCGACGTTGTTGTGTTGTTCTGATTTAACTCTAGTGCACAAATTTACTAATGCCAAAAATTCTCAATATTGAGTTCCGAAAATGGCTAATTTACAGTAACCCTTCGTTCTACAATGAAGTTATACCGTTTGAGTTGTAACCGAATATGCGGCTCTATAGAGCACCCAATGCGAAAGCAAGGACAGCATCATGCTTATCCATCCCCATACATTGTTGACGTTCGAGCAGTGCCAAAAAGCGCGCATGGCACGTGACAGCCGTTTTGACGGTCGTTTCTACGTTGCAGTCAAAACCACTGGGATTTTTTGTCGACCAATTTGTCCAGCCAATCTGCCCAAAGAGGAAAACGTTGAGTACTTCACTGACAAGACGCAGGCACTGAAGGCCGGATACCGCCCTTGCTTACGTTGCCGCCCAGACAGTGCGCCAGGATCATGGGCTTGGAAAGGGGTTGAAACTACATTTCAACGTGCGATCAAAATGATCGATCGTGGTGAGTTGCACCATAGGTCCCTCGCGGATCTCTCCGATCGTCTCGGGATCTCAGATCGTTATTTGCGCATGCTGTTCGAGCAATATTTGGGGATGTCACCTAAGCAATATGCGCAGTATCAGCAGTTGATGTTTGCTAAGCAGCTCTTGCATTCGAGTTCGATGTCAGTCACTGAAGTTGGCTTTGCCGCAGGATTTAACAGCACTCGACGATTCAACGATGCGTTTCAAAAGTTCCTCCAACTGACACCTTCCCAAGTGCGCAGAAAGGAATTTGATGGCGTAGGGACGAATCGAATCGTGCTCCCTTATCGGGGCGCGTTGAACTGGCAACACATGCTCGATTTTTATCGTCTGCGTGCGATTGAGGGGATGGAGCAAGTTAAGCAAAACACCTACCAGCGCAATGTTGTGCTGGATGATTGCCATGCACGATTCAAGGCTACTCAAGGGGAGGGCTACCTTGAGATAGAGTTTGATATTGAAGATGTTACTAAGCTGCAAAACCTTGTGTCTGGCGTGCGTCGAATGTTCGATCTCGATGCGGATATTTGCACCGTCGAGCAGCACCTGGAATACATTGCGCCTGGATTGGTGAAAACCCACGGGATTCGGATTCCGGGCGTCTGGAGTGCGTGGGAAGCCGGTGTACGTGCCGTGTTGGGTCAACAAGTGTCGGTCAAAGCCGCAATTGGGCAACTTAACTTGTTAGTGGAAACACTCAGCAGCGATCAGCATGCGCGCCACTTTCCAACGCCAGAAGCGATTGCTAATGCCGATGTTAGCTTCTTGCGTATGCCGCAAAGCCGTAAAGACACGCTCGTGCGATTTGCTCAGTACATGCAGCAAAACCCAGAAGCCGATCCGCAGCAATGGCTGGAATTAAAAGGCATTGGTCCGTGGACGGTGAGCTATGCGCAATTGCGTGGCCAATCTCAGCCCGATTGTTTTTTAGATAAAGACTTGGTGGTGAAGAAAACCATGCCAAACTATCCGTCATTGAATGCTCATACTGCATCGCCTTGGGGCAGTTACGCGACTTTTCACTTATGGAATCAATCATGAAATCACTTTATACGGTAATGCCAAGTCCGTTAGGCGCTGTGACCATTCAAGCTAACGATCAAGGTTTGCTCGGAATTTGGTTTGAAACGTGTACCACCAAACCAGATGATTTGGGTGAGCGTGATGATCAACATGCAGTGCTCAGTCAGACTGTTACTCAATTGGAAGAATACTTTGCTGGGCTGCGTAACGAATTTGACTTGCCACTTGCAGCGACAGGCACTGATTTCCAAACTCAAGTTTGGCATGCGCTAACGACCATTCCTTATGGTGAAACATGGAGCTACCAAGACTTGGCGAATGCCATCGGCAATCCGAAGGCGGTACGAGCGGTGGGACTGGCGAATGGTAAGAATCCTATTTCGATTGTGGTGCCGTGCCATCGTGTGATTGGAAAAAGTGGCAAGCTCACTGGTTATGCGGGCGGGGTAGAGCGCAAACAGCGATTATTGGCTTTGGAGAAGGGCTCGCCACTTTAAGTGAGGCCATTCTCAGAATCCGGCAAGGTTTACCTTATTTGCTTCGATTTTGTGTAGGGTTGTTGAGCTAAAGAGCAATCCAGAGCAATGAAAAAGGAAAATAAGGATATGTCTTTCAAAACGGATTTTGATGCATTCATAAACCAAAGTTGGCAGCAGCATGAAGCGCAGCCACAACAAACATACACTCAATTAGAACAAGCGCTTAGTGAGGTGGAAGACACTAACCATGCTGAGCGCATCTTACCCTTGATGCTGCACACTTCCATCGGTCATCTGCACGACCCGAAGCAGTTTCTCACCAGTTTAGATAAGCTCGAAAATGGCGTAGCGAGTCAGTGTATGGTGCGTCAGAGAGCCAAAATTGTCGCGCAGTACTTTGTGGATCAAACGACGGACCATATCGTTGACTTGGAAGATGTCGATCAGCGCCGCGTTTTTGCTCAGATTGCCAACGAGCTATCTGCGATGAACGAGCTAGAGCAAGCTAGCACATGGTTAGCAAAAGCAGCCAACGGGATAGATTCAGACCAAACTGCCGAGCCGTTGGCACGTTCAATTGCCATTACGGGCAACAACCTTGCCTGCCAATATGAAGAGCTTGAAACGCGCTCTGAAGCCCAGGTAGAGCGAATGCTAGAGGCTGCAACATTGGCGCTTGAGAATTGGAAGGTTGCTGGTGGTTGGATGCAAGAAGAGCGCGCAGAATATCGTTTAGCCATGAGCCTACTTAAAGCAGGAAACCCACTCCAAGCCAAAGTGCACGCTGATCGCTGTGAGGCAATCTGTCGACAAAATGGAGAAGATGCTTTTGAGCTCTTCTACGCGAATGATTTATTGATGCTGGTGCATTATCACTTAAGCCAACAAAACAAGCTCAAGCTGGCTGAAGGGGACCAACAATACTGTGAGAACTCGCCTCTAGTGTAGTCTTATGTAGCGGACAAGGAAAAGCCCCGAGAATTTGTCTCGGGGCTTTGGTTTTTGTCATGTGTTAGAAGATTATGCCGATTGTGGCGTTGGTTGATATCGCCCTGGTTTGTGGTTCATTGCCAAGATTAAGTTGGTCGCCACCGCGCCAAGTATAGATAGGGCGATCAAGTGAATATCGACGATAAATAGAGACATCACCACGATGGTGCAGTCGAGCGCCATTTGAACTTTGCCTGCACGAATGCCAAAGCGTTCCTGAAGGTAAAGTGCCAATATGTTGAAACCGCCCAAGCTCATCTTGTGGCGGAAAATTACCAGCATTCCCATACCAATCAGGCCTCCACCGAGGAGGGCGGCGTAAACGGGTTCAATACGAGAAATTTCAATCACATGGTGCAGGTGGTCTACCGCAAAGGACACGATCGAAACCGCAATAAAAGTGTTGATGGTAAAACGCCAACCCATGCGCATCACAGACAAAATGTAGAAAGGTAGGTTCAGTGCAAAGAAGATCTGACCAAAGCTAAAATCACTCACTTTAGTGAGGAAGATAGCAAGACCAGCAGTGCCACCTGTCAGCAGTCCCACTTTGCTAAAAAAGATAACCCCAAGTGACACCAACGCACTACCGAGCGTCAGAGCCAAGAGGTTCTCTCTAAGGCTATGATCTTTATCCATAAAAGTATTTTCCTTGGTTTTAAAACCGTTTTAACTGCAAGCGCACAACCAAAACGGATGCGGTTGGCAAAACGCCAACCAAATAGTGATAAATCGATGAATAAAATGTCGTGAAAAGTGATTGATGTCGAGTTTTTGACCTAGATTGCGCGGATGTTAACTGTTTAACAGACTTTACACATTAAGCTAGATGAACACTGAAGCAACAAGGAAAAGTCATGATTAAACAAGTGGGTAGTACCACAATTCAGCCTTTGCATAAGCTCTCTTGTCATTGCGGAAAAGTACAAATCGAACTGTCATTACCAAATGGAATCGAGAAGCCTAGACGTTGTGATTGTTCTATGTGCCGACGTCGTGGCGCGATTGTGGCATCAGTACCTTTGAATGGGATTCGCATCATCCAAGGTGAGGAGGCACTCAAGCTGTATCAGTTTAATACCAGCACGGCTAAGCATTTTTTCTGTGGTGAATGCGGTATCTACACGCATCATCAGCGCCGTTCTGACCCGAGTGAATACGGTTATAACGTTGGTTGCTTAGAAGATGTAAATCCTTATGAGCTGGGAGATATTGAGGTGATGGATGGCGTGAACCACCCATCAGACCGGTAAGAATATTCAATATTGATCAAGGTAGGTTAAGTGAACAAACTGCCATTCATCCAAAGGTGCGCCGCAATACTTGCGGCATAACCTAGCGCAATCACCGGTGCCCATTTTAAATGGCCAAAGAAGGTGTATTGTCCCCTTGCTGCCCCCATTAATGCCACGCCAGCCGCTGAACCAATCGAAAGCAAGCTACCACCCACGCCTGCAGTCAGCGTGACTAACAGCCAGTTCCCCATCGACATGGTTGGCTCCATCGTTAATACAGCAAACATCACTGGAATGTTATCCACGATAGCAGAGAGAATCCCCACCATGACGTTAGCCCAGATTGGGCTCCATTCGGTGTACATCACGTTGGAAACTAACCCAAGATAACCGAGCAAACTCAAACCGCCGACACACATGACGACACCATAGAAGAACAGTAAAGTATCCCACTCTGCACGTGATACACGGTGGAATACATCAAACGGCACCACTGAACCTAAACGCTTTAAGGCATAATCATCGCCATTGGCAATCGCTTCGGCCGCTTTTTTGGCAAGTGAATGTTTTAGTGTTCGACGCAGGAAATAACCGAAAAACTGCAGGTACGCCAAGCCCATCATCATTCCGATTACTGGCGGGAAGTGCAGTACCGCGTGGAAAGATACCGCCGTTGCGATAGTGAGGATAAACAAGCCTACAATTCGTCTTGCTCCACGTTTCAATTCAATATGTTCATGGACCGTATCTGGCTTAGTGTTTGGTACAAACAACGACATGATGAACGCAGGAATGACGTAGTTGATCAATGACGGAACAAACAACGGCATAAATTCAGCAAAACTGACGTGTCCTGCCTGCCAAACCATCAGGGTCGTTATATCACCAAATGGACTGAATGCGCCGCCAGCGTTCGCCGCAATGACGATGTTAATACAGGCAAGGTTCACAAACCTTGGATTATCGCCAGAAACTTTCATCACCACCGCACACATTAACAGGGCCGTGGTTAAGTTATCCGCGATAGGTGAAATGACAAATGCCAAACCGCCTGTAAGCCAAAATAGCTGTTTGAAATCGAAACCTTTACCGACCATCCATGCTTGCAGAGCATCAAACAGCCTCCGCTCTTCCATTGCATTGATGTACGTCATCGCTACTAGTAGGAACAATAAAAGTTCGGCGTATTCCAGAAGGTTGTGTTCCAGTGCGGCTTTAGCGACGTCAGCTTGGTTGTGTTGGGCAAAGGTGTACCCAATCAAAATCCAGATTAATCCTGCGGCGAGCAGTACTGGTTTGGATTTTCGCATATGCAGGTATTCTTCCAGCATCACCAGAATGTAAGCAATGGTGAAGAGAATCAGTGCGGCATAGCCGACGGCAGAATTGACGAGGTTGAGGTCACTGGTGGACGCTGCAAAACTGGGGCTTGAAAAGAGTAAGCAGCAGAAAGCGACAATTGGATAGATTGACATAGACATTTCTCCTTGTCTGACTGGAGAAATTTTAGCCACAAATTAATAAGTTAAGTGTGAGAAAGCTCGAATTAACGGTAGGAGTTTTGAATTGATGTAGCTTGCGCCACTACTTTCTGAGTGACGCAATACTTGCAGCGCCAAATAGGAATACTGCAGCGTATAAACCGTAAGTTAGCCAATGGCTAATTTCTAAAAAAGGAACGAGTCCTTGACTTGCCCACATACCGCCCCCGTTTAATGAGCATTTTGTTGATGTCGAATAAATCTAAAGTAAATGAACAATGTTTTTTGTGAGTGAAAGCAAATTACGTAGCATTAGAAGTGATAATGTTGGCGAGTGAGAGAGAGCTCTCATTTTTGAGAGGCTTGCTTTAACCCCAAAGTGTTAGAGCAAGCCATACATAGTGCTGAATGGATTTAGCGCAGCAATAGTTTTTTCAGTGGAGTGGCTTCGATGCCTTTCACAAGCAGCAGAGTGACCACAATCGTTGCTGGATAAATAAAGGCGTCTTTAGCTAGGTTTTCTAGCCCCAACATACCTGCGATGTTCATCATGATGATGATCACCAATAGGTGGCTCACGTAGATGCCTAGAATGCTCGGTGACCATTTAAATATCCATGGCATATTGCCGAAGTTTGGGTGAGCAAGAAGCCACATGAATGCACCCAACGACCAAATTACGGTACCAAACAAGAAGTCGTGTGAGTTAAATGCGATTTCATAATTCATAAGGTAATAGGCTTCGCCAAAATGCAGTGCCATACCGATCAGTATTAAGCGAATGGTGTTATTGCGCGACCATTGCCACTGATGTTGTCTTGCTAAGTAACCAAGCACCACCAATAAAGTACTGAAGAACGGACCATTACGTGTAAAGAAGGGCGTTGGTAGTTCAGTGAGTGTGACGTAGCTGCCTGCAAACACACCGTAGACGTAAAGTAATACCGCCGCAGGAAGCAACAGTTGTACCATGTTAATGCGAACCAGCAACGCAATAATAGCCACGGCGATGACAAGTGCAGGAATGAACCACAAATGCACCAAGCCACCTTCTAAGAGCGAGTTCACTGGGTTCGACATCAGGTAACCCCAATAACCCTGTCGCTCGACGAGGTAACCTGCTTCTGCAACTACTTGCCAGCGAAACGGCATTAACAGACAAATCAGGCTCCAAATCAGCCATATTTTGAGCAGAGGCTTGGCGTAGTTTTTCAGTGTCTCAACGGGATTTGTGCTGAGTTTAGGCTGGATTAGATATCCGGAGATGAGAAAAAACAGTGGTACAGCAAAGCGAGCCAATTGGTTAAGCATGTACCCAACCCAAGGTACTTCATCCCATTGCCAATACGTGAGAGCCATCTGACAGTGAAGCCCAATGATCGCAAACATTGCGATGATGCGGGCAAATTCTAAACTGGCAATTTTCTTTGTTGTTGCCATAAGTGCTTACCTAAAAAAGTGAAAAATCGCTGCGAAATTAGCAGTTAACGATTCAGTTCTCGCGGTAAAAAATCAACTCATGTGCAATTGACGGCAACCAGTTTGCGAAATTCAGACCCATCTCTAATTTCTAAAATCAAGATTCATTACTTCTTTCAATGTATTGAGATCGAGGCTGTGTCTGATCATGATGGTTGGTTTGACCAGTAAACTTAATATTGCAAAAAAGTACGGTCGTGCTAAAAATGCAGTTATGACAAAAGGAAAAGTAACCAAAGAACTTATTCTGCAACGTGCATTCCAACTGGCGAGCGAAAATGGATTGGAAAGTCTTACCATTGGTGATTTAGCGAAGCAGTGCGGGATGTCGAAAAGTGGTTTATTTGCTCACTTTAACTCGAAGTTAAATCTTCAGCTGTCAGTATTGGAACACGCCAATCTAGTATTTGCTGAGCGTGTGATTGCGCCTGCACGTGAGTTAGGTGACAGCAATATTGAACGTAAAGTACGTGGCTTACTAGACACTTGGATGACGTGGAACCACTCTTTTCAAGGCAGTTGCATGTTCCTTGATGCTTGGAACGACACCGCAGAAGAAGGTTGTGCATTGCAAGCAGCATTGCGTAAATCAATTGATACTTGGTTGAATTACCTAGAAATTCAGATCAAGAAAGGCAAAGAAAACCAAGAGTTTGTAGCGGACTTAGATACGCGACAAGCGACCTTTGATCTATACGGGCAGTACTTAAGTGCACACGTATTTTACTCGATCAAAGGGGAAGAAGAGAGCCAGAGACTGTTCTGGCAAGGCATCGATAACTTGTTTATTCGGTGGAAGCGCTAGCCCCGCGGTAACGGGCGTAGTAAGAGATTCATAAGAAAGAGCGACACAGAGCGCTCTTTCTTATCAGCATAAAAAGCACGACCGTTCTATTTTGTGCAAGGCTGATAGTTAAGGAAACGATCATGAGTGAGAAAATTTACTTCAATACTTCGCAGAAATTCAGTGTTAAGCGTAGTCTGATCAACATCAGTACGCGTTTGCACTATACGCTCGCACCCTCACACGCAAAAAATACCGCGCGTAAATTGCTGCTTACTCCTGCGCGTACTCAGCCAAAAAACGCTGAGCCACAGGGACTGATCAAAAGTGAAATCCAAGGTCATGCTGGGGCAATTAAAATCTATCAGCTTGGAAGCGGTCCGGTATGGATTCTTACTCACGGTTGGTCTGGAACTGCCAGTCAGTTCTATCCGTTGATGGAGCACATTGCGGCATCTGGTTACACCGCATTAGCATACGACCATCCTGCACATGGTGAGAGTGATGGTCAGTACGGACACATCCCTGCGTTTGTTCGTGGCCTAGAGGATGTATTGGATTCGGTGGAAGACGTAGCAGGTTTAGTTGGGCACAGCATGGGCACTGCGTCGGCGCTGGAATGTCGCCACAGTAAACTAGAGAACAAACCTCTATTGTTGATAGCTCCGGTTCTGAATTATGTAGAAAACCTGTTTGGTAGCATTGCACGCTCAGGATACTCCATGAAGTTATTCAAAGCGGTGGTGTCTGAGGTTGAGGACCAGTTTGGCTATCCACTGCAGTCGATTGACCCAGAAAAGCGTCTAGCAGAGCGCGAAGCAAAAACCATCATTGTTCATGATGAGCAAGACAAGTTCACTAAGCACAGTGTCTCTGCGCAAGCAGCGAGTGAGATGGCACGGGTTGAATTAGTGACGACTCAAGGCCAAGGTCACGGTCGCGTGATGAAGTGTGAAGAGGTGTTCCAGAGTTTCGACCGTTTAATTGAAGCTAGCTGATTATTGAAAAGCACTTAATAGATTCTGTTAGAACAACAAAGGACAGCCGAAGCTGTCCTTTTCTTTTATAACTCTATTGAAAGCGAGTGATGTTGAATCACAACGCTTTTATCAGTGCTTAGTTACAGTTAGCTGGACCAACTTCTTTCCAAACACCCCATTCGCCAGACTTACTAGGATCTTGTCCTTGTGTCCACCACTTCGCTTCCCAAGTCTTACCTGCGTAAGTCACTTGGTCACCGCCAGTGTAAACAGCTGTTGCATCCCATGCGTTAGTACAAGTGCCACCACCTGTGCTGTGCTTAGATACAACAACGGTTGCACTTGCTGAAGATGCTGCTTGGCCATCGCTTACGCTTACAGTGAAGCTTAGGCTAGTGTCTTGCGGGTATTCTGCTGCTGTGAACGTCACTTTCGCACCGTTAACTGTTGCGTTTAGACCTTGAGGTAGCGTCCAATCGAACGTGAGTGTGTCGTTGTCAGCATCGCTAGAAGCGGAAGCGTCAATTACAACCATGTCACCAGCTTTCGCACTTGCAGGTGCAGAGACTTGCGCAACAGGTGCTGTATTTGGTGGATCAATCACGCCAGCAGGCTTAACCGTTACCACAACAAGATCAGAAGCGCTTGCGCCGTCATTGTCTGTCACGGTTAGCTTGAACGTTAGCTGTTCTTCTGCAGTCACTTCTGCTGCATCAAAGCTTGCTGTCGCAGTGTTTGCGCCAGATAGAGCCACTGCTGTTCCTGATACTTGCTCCCAAGCGTAGCTTGCGATTGTGCCATCAGAGTCTGTTGAGTTGCTGCCATCAAGCACAACACTTGCAGGGCCTGTTACTGCTTGGTCCGCACCTGCTGCTGCCGTTGTTTTACGTTTTGGTGGAACAACGACCCCGCCCGCCATACCTTCGTGCATTGCATTCAGGATGTCGCCGTTATCTGCGTCAATTTCCCAAGAGAACAGACCTGCAAGACCTAGCGACTTCGCGTAGTTACCTTTCGCAAGAATAGAGCGGTGGTCATCAAATGTGATCAGCTCACCTGTTGAACGGTTCCACACCCATGGAGCTTCTGCTTGTGCATCGTAGCCGTATTCAAAGCCGTTGATACCAGTATTGTTTGCACCAAGCATGAATGACTTAATGCCTTTGTAGTCAATCACGCCATCTTCCCAGACGCCTTGAGTCGTGCTGCCTTTCAGTTTGCCTGTTGCAGTACCTGTCATTGGGTCATTTGGATCGGTTAGCGTATCAGGTGTTACGCCTTCCCAGCCACGGCCATACATTGCTGTACCTAGTACAAGTTTGTTCGCAGGAACACCTTGAGCTAGAAGAAGTTGGATACCGTTGTCGGCTGTATATGCAGGACCTTTGTACGCTTCACCGTTCTCATCTACACCGCTGCCGTCACACTGACCTGGGCGCATAAATGAACCACAGTAAAGTGCCGTTTGGTGACCAGGTACGTTGTTCCAACCGCCGTAGAAGTCGTAAGTCATTGCGAAGATGTAGTCCATGTACTGAACAGCGTCTGCGTAATCAACATCTTCAATTTTGTCGTAACCTACACCGATTGCAGACGTTAGCTCGTAAGTACGGCCTGTTTCTGCTTCTAGCTCATCCAACATTGCACGTAGTTCACGCATCAATGCGATGTAAGCAGGGCCATCGTTTACTGGGTCACCTTTATCTGCTGCGGCACCGCCACCACCAGGGAATTCCCAGTCGATATCAACACCGTCGTAGAATTTCCATGTTTTTAGGAATTTCTTCACAGATGCGACAAACGTGTCACGGTTGGTCTTGTCAACGAAATCGAAGAATGGGTCAGACAGTGTCCAACCACCGATCGATGGGATGATTTTTAGATCAGGGTTACGTTGCTTCAATGCCATTAACATCGCGTAGTTACCCTTGATCGGCGTGCTGTATTCGTGGCCAGCTTGCGCGAAACTCTTTTGATAAGCTGCCCATGGGTCATGGATAACCACTTCGTAGTCGTTCACACCACGACAAGCGGTTTGCAGTGCGTTGAAGCTATTGCCACCAACCGATTTCACTGATTCATTTGGACCACAAATTGGGATGAAGCCGTAAAGGATGTGAGTCAGGTTGTCGACCGGCATATTATCAACCGTGTAGTCACGGCCATAGATGCCCCACTCAACAAAGTAAGTACCCATGACAACACTTGGGTCGGTGTTGTAGGTTTTGTTGTTCGGGTCAACGTTCATAGTTAGCGGCGGTAAATGAGAACCGTCTGTATCCGCAATCGTAATCTCTACTGGTGCGCTTTTCGCACAACCTGTTGCGTCACACGCTTCGATTTCCATTTGGTACAAACCACCTTGGCCGTATTCAAACGACGCAGTAGTTTGGCTACCAGTGATAGGGCCTGTAGCGACTTGAACTCCATCAAAGTAGATGTTGTAAGTGTCACCAGAAGTACCACTCCACTGGTTAAATTTCACGTTGATCTTAGCTAGCTCATGGTACTTAACCATGTCGTTGTAGCCAGATGTGGTTTCCATTGCCAGTTCAATTTTAGAAAATTGCAGGTTATTAGAACCATACATGTCGATACTTGGTGCTGTTGGAGCCGCATTTGCAGCGCCAGAAAGAGCTAGGGCAACCCCAGCTGCACATAGGTTAAATCGAATCATAACTTCTCTCTCAATCCTTGATTTTATGTTCATTCACGAACACAAGCTGCTCTTGCGACAGAAAAGACAACCGATTCACACACTGTGCAAAAGCATCACATTCAGCATTTCAGAACCTTTTTTTTTTTCAAAAAAAAATAAATCAAGATTCGACTCTGTTACACAAATCTCACTACAAGAAACATTGTTTTGCATAGAAAATACAATATTGAGCCAATAATTTATAAATATTTTGCATGCGTTTAATTAATTATCTACTCAGTCTGGCAGTGTTATTTTGCGAGTGAAATTAAATTTTTATTATGTAACAGAGCAAGTTACGTTAGAAATTGCCAGTAACGGCCCTGTTGAATTTGGGGAAAGATACGTATGATTGATGGGGTCGATAACAAGATTACTTGCGATTGAAGTGCTCGCTCAATGCGGCTCGGCGTTTGGACGCGGCACCAATTTCTGAACCTTGTACGGTGTGCTCGAATCCTTTAAGCACAAAGCGTTGGTCAGGTAGCTTTGGTTCTACGCGACGTATTTGGGGAGAGAGGTGAGAACCAGACAGTTGGTAGGCTGTTTTACCTAGTCCGGTGTTTAGGGTGACAACTTTGCCATCGAACTCAAACTGGGTAGCGACGAGGCGATGGTTGCGAAAGACCCCGCCGGGCGTAAAGGAAAGTTGTTCGGTCTGATAAGGCGGCGCACCAATTTCAATCCATTCGCCATACACTTTATCTGGATCGATATAGTCGAGATAAGAAGCGTAAAGTTGGTAGCCGAGAAAGCTCAACAGCGCGCAGCCAAACGTCGCAAATCCTCCTTTGATGATTCTGAACTGATTACGAGCCCAAAATGAAGGTTGCGGTTCTGGTTTCTTCTGGCGTTTTCGGCGCGGTGTGGTCGTCATGATCCCTGCTTGTTTTCCTTTTTTAATATGGTGAGAAGCTTACGCTGCAAAAACAAACAATCTCGCCTTTGCGACACCTAAACTATGATCTGATGTCCACTTTTACATTCCGAAACACAGTTATTGAGTATTCGATAGCTCAAAAAAGGTCAATTTAGAGACTTGAGTCGTAAACCGAAACAGGGTAAAAAAGAGCTGATTTTTGATAAGGAAACCAAAGAATGAGTATTAAGGAAAACAGTTATTTTGCTGGTGGCGTAAAGTCACTGGGTTTTAGCCAACAAGGACAGGATGTCAGTGTCGGTGTGATGTTGCCAGGTGAATACACGTTTGGTACACAAGCTCCTGAACGTATGAGTGTCGTCAAAGGTGCACTGATCGTAAAGAAAGCTGGAGAGGTTGATTGGGTGACTTACAACAGCGGTGAGTTTTTTGAAGTCGAAGGTAACTCATCATTTGAGCTTCAAGTTAAAGACGCAACGGCTTACCTATGTGAGTACTTATAAGCACAGCGCCATCTCTGACAAGTGATTGAAGACTGATTTATATAGAAGCTACCTGCGGGTGGCTTTTTTTATGCATGTTATTCAGATACAACGGTTTTTGGCAATAAAGCGTTAATTATGTATATACTTAAAACAGGTGCACCCATCGACCAAGGAGGATGAGATGGCAGTACAACCTAAACATTCCGATCTTCCTCCTCGCTATGAGGCAACGGATTTTACTAATGAGCAACGTCACCGCTTTACTAAGGTGGCCAACGCGGCTCAAAAACGACGTGCTTTCTATAAGCGAGCGATTGAGAAAAGCCTTGTCGGCAAAATGAAAGAGCGAGCGCTCAAACCTGTTCTTGTCCCACGAGATGATAAACCAAGCAAAATCGGCCAAGTGATCTGGCTTGTCACGTTTTTACTTGTTGGCTTATGGGCCATGTATATGTACGCCTAACTTAGGCTCTACAGTTTGGTTTATAAGCTGGCGTCACGCTGCAATGAAGTCACATTTCCCATTGCGCCAACCAACGAGTGTCTTTGATGACGCAACTCTTCTGCATGTGAGCAATGCTCGTAATATGCGTACTGGTTTTTGCCAGTGTGCTTCGCAGCGTACATAGCTTTGTCTGCGCAACGAGTCAGTTCAGATAAATCTGTTGCATCTTGGCCGTAAATGGCCGCTCCCACACTCATGGTTAACTCATTGATGTTGTCGTCCGTTTGATAGCCTTTTTGGAACAGGTTGACGATACGCTCCAAAATATTGTCTAGGTCTTTCTTACCGCGCACGTCGTAAAGCATTAAGACAAACTCGTCACCAGCAAAGCGAGCAATCGAGTAGTCATGCTTGTCCGTTTTTCTGTCTTTATTACGAATGTTGTTTTTTAAGCGAGTCGCAAAGTGCTTTAACACACGGTCGCCGACATCGTGTCCGTAGTTGTCGTTAATGTGCTTGAAGTTATCGATATCTAAAAAGACTAAAGCCGTGACACTTTTGGTCTCAACTTGTTCCAACTCTTCTAACTTGGCACGTGCCCAAGTTTCAAAACTCCAACGGTTGGCTAATCCTGTTAACTGGTCGAGATAGGCGAGTTCTTCAATCCCTTCGCGATAAAGGGTCTGAATGTAGTTCACGACTTTAGAGTAATAGTAAGAAAAGGTATGACAAACAAAGCAGATCGCCACCAGCGTAAACATAAATCGGCGCTCGGTCATGTCACTGGCGGTGGGTACACTCTCTAAAAAGGTTAAACCGAAAAAGATGATGAGGGAGTACGTCACGCTAAACAGCAGACCGACTTTGAATTCGTTGATCAAGATAATGGCGGCCACTATCGGGTAGAGCCAAAGCAGTCGACCTGAAGGGGCGTCGTTATAAAGCAGTAGCAACAGTCCATCAAACATCAATACGCCTGTGAGCAACAGATCGGCGTATTGGTGGTGACCACGGACTTTGATCAGATAGCTGATGGTTAAGCATGCCAAAGCACATAAACCAATGAGTAAACTGAGCCCCCAATTTCCTTCAAGGTAGTGTAGGACAGAGCCATAGGTTAGAAATGCAGTGGCGATGCTAGAACAGAGAAAAACTATCTTCTTTTTTCTTGTCGATCGGATATCCGCCATTTCTTCTAGGCGTGCTCCGGCCAATTTCGACATTGTGTATCCCTACTTTAGACTTACTTAATGCCTATTCTAGGTCGTAATTAAGTAGTACATGGAATAGCAAAGCCATTAATTGTGATATGAAGCATGTTTGTTATTTACGTGACTTGTTGAATTTGTAAGAAATTTACGAAGTATGAAATGTTTCATGATTATGAAATGTTTCATGTCATCATGAGTGGATTGCTCTTATTTTGCACAAATTAACGTGATAGAAATTAAACAATCCTGTGAAATGAAAGCGATTTCAAAATGTAAAATCTAACAAGCACCATTTTAACTGTCTGATTTTACTCGCTAATAAATATTTTGAGTTTCACGCGTTGTTTCATGTCATTTTGAACACGATGGCCATGTGAAGCCGTAGCGGCTTTTCAAACGTTTCATTCCTTAAGATCCCTATTGAAATAATTACACCTACTAAAAACTTAGGGAAATCACATGAAAAACTTAAAGGTTTTACCTCTCGCGCTTGCAGTGGCCGCTTCGCTTGCTTCTCTCTCTACTTTTGCTGCCGATTCTGATGTAGAAGCTCTGGAAAAACGCATTCAAGAACTGGAGAATCGCATCGATCCTAATTATGTTGATGATCAACAACCGGCTGTACTGACTCCGGATATTGAGATTCCTTATGGTGTTGTCTTCTCCGGCTATGCTCGCTACGGCGCACATTATCAAGCTGGCGACCAGAAATACGTCATGGTTGATGGTTCATTTAATGGGTCATCAGCAATTGGTCGATTAGGTAACGAAGGCAACGGCGGTGAATTCCAGTTAGCGAAAGCGTTCAAGAATGACAGCGGTGCGATCTGGGATGTGGTTGTGATGTTCGATCACTGGGGTGATGAAGTAAACCTGAAAAAGGCTTACGCAGGGGTAACGAATGTTTTCGAAAGCCAGCCGAATGCTTACATTTGGGCGGGTCGTGATTTCCATCAACGTCCACAACAAGGCATCAATGACTACTTTTGGATGATGCATGATGGTCAAGGTGGTGGTATCAATAACCTTGAGCTTGGCTCTGTGAAGCTGGATTTCGGTGTGGTTGCAGCGGTAGAAAATTGTAGCCCAGAAATTGTCGATCCAGGTTCAAACCCTTCTATCTCATGTACGGGTGGTGCAGGAACGGGTGACAGCGGCGCATACGCTTTCACTTCTAAATTGCATGGTATCGACATGGGTTTTGCAGATCTAGAGTTGTACGCAAACTACGGCTTTGATTCCGAAGCGATTGATAGCTCTGAGCACATAGACGCGTACCAATTGGGTGCGGTGATTTCTCGTGCACACGATAGTGGTTCAAACCGTTTAGTATTGCGTTATTCAGACAATGCCGATAACGGCGTATTCTGGAAAACAGAAGATCTCACTACGATTTATGCAAGTTTCGAAGGTAATGCCGATCTCGGTGAAAAAGCCGCGATTGAATACCTATTGGCTTACCACGATTATTCCGTTGATGGTTCAAGTGCGGTGGAAGATGAGCGCACCAACTACAGTGCTATCGTACGCCCGATGTACTTTTGGAACGATGCACACTCTACGTGGTTAGAAGCAGGCTACCAGATGGTAGACTACGCACGTGCTGACGATGACAACACAGGTTGGAAAGTCACCCTATCACAAAACATCTCGTTTGATTGGGGCGCTGGTGCTCGACCAATGCTGCGCTTCTACGCAACAGTCGGTGAGGTGGACAACAAAGCGACTGGCATCAACGATCCTAAGCAAGATACGGTTAGCCTAGGTGCGATGTGGGAAGCTTGGTGGTAAGCCATCTCAAACTACACTCTTAACTCTCTCTATTTTGTCATGGCGCTCATTGCAGCCAGTTGAGTGCCAAACTGTCCATTCTTAACCCTATTTTGAGCCGCATTTGCGGCTCTTTTTTTTCTTACTCGCCGTTTTTGATTCATGGATCGATATTAAAGAGTTGTGAAATCAATGCCTTTGCTTGGTTTCATTTGAGCGTGAAATAACCATTTCATGAAACGGTTTCATGAAATGAAAGCAAACTGCCACGCGCCTCATTCTTTCAAACATTGCCCGAATTTAAAGGGATTTCGGTGTGATTTCTCTCACGATAACACCTCAGTGAATCCGAAATACTAGCTGCCATGAAAGCGGTTTCGAGGAGCTTGTCTCGAAGCAAGATTGAATCTTGAGGTTCAAGTGGAAGAGGTTTCTTGTGGCGACGATTAAAGATGTATCTGAATACGCTGGTGTTTCTCAGGCTACGGTTTCTCGTGTGATCAACGGCACCAGCCGAGTGAGTCATGATAAAAAGCTGAAAGTCGAAAAAGCGATTCAAACACTTGGCTATCGTCCTAATTCTATTGCGCAGGCATTGGCATCAAGCCGTACGGGCAGCATTGGCATCATAGTGCCGGAGCTTGGTGGTCCATTTTACTCTGGCATCTTACACAGCATGGAAGAGCGTCTACGTCGTTTTGGCTACCACGTGATTGTTACAGCGGGTTCTAACTCAGAACAAAGTCAGCGTGAATCGGTGGAGTTTCTGCTTGGTCGACGCGTTGATGCCATGATTTTGCACGCACAAAACCTAACAGATGATTATTTAATCGATCTTAAAGAAAAAGGTATGCCGGTGGTGTTAGTTAACCGCTTCATCCCTGAAATGGCACAAAGCTGTATTGAGATCGACAACGAATTTGGTGGCCAGTTGGCGACCGAATACTTGTTGCGTATGGGGCATCGTAACATAGCGTGTATCACCGGCCCTCTGGACAAGTCCGATGCACGGGGGCGTCTACAAGGTTACCGCAAGGCTCTTGAAGAAGCGGGAATTGAGTATGACGAAGCATTGGTCTCAGAGGCCGGTTTTACCGAAGAGTCTGGGGAAAGCGCAATGCGCAAGTTGTTGAAGCGCGATTGTCATTTTACTGCCGTATTTGCTTGTAATGATCACATGGCCTTTGGTGCTTATGAAGTGCTTAAAGCCCATGGCGTTGATGTTCCTGAGCAAGTATCTCTGGTTGGATTTGATGACATTTTGTTTGCGCGCTACCTCACGCCAGCCCTTACCACAGTTAACTTCCCTATTGAGCAAATGAGTGCTGAAGCTGTCCAGCTCGTGATTCAAATCCTCAATAAAAACAAACGAGATGTGAACTTCAAATTATCACCGGCCTTAGTGCCAAGAAGTTCGGTCAAGGAACTGCATACCCTATAAAACGATAATTAAGGACAACAACATGAAACTGAAAACTTTGACGCTTGCGATGACCGCTGCATTGGGTGTGGCTGCGACGGTAAACGCAGCTGATGAATCCAAAATTCGCTTTGATGGCTTCCCAGATTTCGACAGCAGTTTGAAAGTGCTGCTACCGGATTTCGAGAAAGAAACAGGGATTAAGGTTGATTACCTGATGAATAACCACGGTGATCACCATACAAAGCTAACAACCAACCTAGCAACGGGCTCTGGTGCGGGTGATGTGATTGTTGTTGATGTAGAAAAAATAGGCCCATTTGTGGCATCGGGTGGTTTGGTTAACCTGTCTGAAAAATACGGCGCTGATAAATATGCAGAGAGCTTCGCACCTTATGCATGGGCGCAAGGTAAAGGCGCAGACGGTGATGTGTACGGTATGCCTGTCGACCTTGGTCCAGGTGTGATGTATTACCGCACTGACATTTTTGAAAAAGCGGGTATTGATATCAATGAGGCAATCAAAGATTGGGATTCTTACATTGCAGCAGGTGAAAAACTTAAACAACAGAATGTTCAATTGATTGCTTCTGCAGCAGATGTGGCGCAAGCGATCATCTTCACCACAGTACCCGAGGGGGAAGG
Source organism: Vibrio sp. MOR3 (assembly GCF_001557775.1). Classification (NCBI taxonomy): domain Bacteria; kingdom Pseudomonadati; phylum Pseudomonadota; class Gammaproteobacteria; order Vibrionales; family Vibrionaceae; genus Vibrio; species Vibrio sp. MOR3. Next base: position 343,733 of record NZ_LNRD01000004.1, read on the forward strand.
TCTTTACTTTGATAAAGACGGCAACCCAGTAGTGACGTCAGAGCGCTTTGTTCACGCTTTTGAAGTAGCGAAAGAGATCCGTGATAAAGGCTTGGACGGTCGCATTCTTGCGTGGTCAAACGAATGGTACGAAGGCTTCCGTAACGGCACATTTGCAACACAGCTTTCTGGTGCTTGGCTACTTGGTCACCTAAACAACTGGATTGCGCCAGAAACAGCAGGCAGCTGGGGCGTATCTAACCTTCCTGATGGTATTTACGGAAGCTGGGGCGGCTCATTCCTATCGATTCCTACGCAATCTAAGCACCAAGATGACGCTTGGAAGCTGATCGAATACATGACAACTAAGCGTGAGATTCAACTTAAACACTTCGACACTATTGCAGCGTTCCCTGCAAATACCACAACTTACGACGACCCTATGTTTGAAGAGAAAATTGAATTCTTAGGTGGTCAGCAGGCGCGCTTACTGTTTGCAGAAGTAGCACAAAACATCAAACCAGTGGCACCAGCTAAAGGCGACCACGTTGCTCGCTCTATCATCCTAGAAAACGCACTGATGGAAGTGTTGGATGAAGGCAAAGACATTGAAACGGCATTGAAAGAAGCGGAACGCATGATTAAGCGCCGCACCCGTAATTTGTAAGCAATTCGCCATTTGGTAAGCAAGGAGGGCGACGTGCCCTCCTGATTAGAGGTCGTTACTATGAATCATGCAGCGAGCAAGGTTATGGAAACATCAGAGCGTGAGAGCATTTTTTCTCGTCTAAGTTTGAAAGCGCTTACACCGTATGGATTCCTACTGCCGTTTTTGATTATTTTTTCTGTTTTCGGGATCTTCCCGTTACTGTTTTCTATTTTTCTTTCTTTCCATGAGTGGAACCCAGTTGAAGGCTTGGGGGCGATGGATTATGTGGGTTTTGAGAATTACCACATTGCACTGACCGACCCGTGGCTTTGGCGTTCATTAAAGAACACACTCTGGCTAGCTGTAACTTCTGGTGTCGCGCAACACTTGGTGGCATTGCCTGTTGCGTACATCTTGGTGTCGCTAGGAGATCGCTTCCGTCACTGGTTAACGTCGGCTTACTTCCTACCGTTCATCACATCTACGGTGGCAGCGTCGCTTATCTTCTTCAACATGTACTCACCAAACTCAGGGATCATCAACCAAAGCTTAATGGCGCTGGCGGACAGCACGCTTTTTGGTTGGGCATTTTCTTGGGTTAACGATTTCCAACCAATCCGTTGGTTAGATGATGCCACCATGGTTAAGCCTTCTATCGCCATCATGGTGTTCTGGAAATACACCGGTTTCAACATCGTGCTTTACACCACGGGCTTGATGACGATTCCTAAAGACATCTTAGAAGCGGCACGCATGGACGGTGCAAACGCATGGCGTCGTTTCTGGAGCATTTCGCTGCCAATGATTCGTCCATTCATCTTCTTTGCGGTCACCATGACCATCATCGGTAACTTGCAGCTGTTCGAAGAACCTTTCGTCCTAACGCGCGGTACGGGTGGTACAGGTCAGTCTGGTTTAACCATCTCTATGTACCTCTACAAAGTGGGTTGGGAATGGTTAGAGATGGGCACAGCGTCAGCGATTTCATGGCTGCTGTTTACCTTGATTGCAGGCTGTACAGCAATTCAATTCTTCTTCTTCGGTAAGAAAGGTCTAGGGGAGCAATAAGATGAACACTACTACCTTACCTGCGGCGCAGCGTTGGCGTCCAAGCGACCGCAGCATCGAGATCTTTACCAAGATACTGATGGTGATGCTCGGCACTGTGTTGGTGGTGTCTGCCATCATGACCGTATTCCCGTTCATTTGGTCGGCGTTGCTATCGACGCGTGACCGTACTGAAATCTTCGGCACAGGCATCAGCTTTGCGATTGGTGACAGCCTCGCGGTGAACTACGCAAAGCTACTGGAAATCATGCCGTTTTGGCAGGCGATGTTTAACTCCATCTACATTGCTTTCTTAGGCACCACGATTTCACTGCTGTTTTGTAGCATGGGCGGTTACGCGTTTGCTGTGTACAAGTTCAAGGGCAAAAACTTGCTGTTTGGCATGTTAGTTGGCTCGATGATGATTCCACCTGTACTGAGCTTGATCCCGTACTTCATGATCGTGAAATTCCTTGGCTTGCTCGATAACCACCTTGCCGTTTGGTTACCGTTCACGACAACGCCATTTGGCATCTTCTTGATGCGCCAACACGTCGTGGCATCGATTCCTAAAGAGCTGTTAGAAGCGGCGAAGTTAGATGGCGCAGGTGAATTCCGTACTTACTGGAGCGTGGTATTGCCACTGATGAAACCGGCGCTCGCAACCCTAGCAATCGTGCAGTTTGTCTTCTTCTGGAACATGTTTATGCAGCCACTTGTGGTACTGACAACGCCAGAAAATTACGTGATTACGCAGGCACTGCGAAGTGTGCAGGGCATTCCGAATACGCCGTGGGGAGCGGTGATGCTCGGAACGACCATCTCCATTTTACCGTTAGTGATTACTTACTTATTTGCCTCAAAACAGATGATCAGCGGCTTGACCTCTGGTGCCGTCAAGGGCTAAGCGAAATAAAAGGTTTTATAACAATGAATAAATTCCAATTACCACAAGATTCTAAACTACGCAGCCCAGAGTTCTTATTCGGTGTCGCAACTTCTTCTTATCAAATTGAAGGTGGCGCACAACTGGGTGGGCGTACGCCTTCAATCTGGGACACCTTTTGCGATAAGCCAGGTGCTGTCGATAACGCAGACAATGGCGACGTGGCGTGTGACCATTTCCATCTTTGGAAGCAAGACATTGAAATGATTCAAGGGTTAGGCGTGGGTGCATACCGCCTTTCAATGGCGTGGCCGCGCATCATCCCTGAAGATGGCAAAGTGAATGAAGAAGGTTTGAAGTTTTACGAGCAAATCATCGATGAGTGTCACGCTCGTGGTTTGAAGGTTTTCGTTACCCTTTACCACTGGGATCTACCGCAATACCTAGAAGACAAAGGTGGTTGGTTAAACCGAGAAACGGCTTACAAGTTTGAGGAATACGCGAAGGTAGTTAGTGCTTACTTCGGTGATAAGATCGATTCATACGCGACATTGAACGAACCATTCTGCTCTGCTTATCTTGGCTACCGTTGGGGGGAACATGCTCCTGGTCTTAAGGGCGAGCGTGAAGGTTTCTTGTCTGCGCACCACTTGATGCTGGCACATGGTCTGGCGATTCCACACATGCGCAAGAACGCACCAAATGCGATGCACGGTTGTGTGTTCAACGCGACACCCGCTTACCCGTATAGCGATGCAGACATTGGTGCGGCAGAGTACAGCGATGCGGAAGGTTACCACTGGTTTATGGACCCAGTATTAAAAGGGGAATATCCGCAGCTTGTCTTGGAGCGCCAATCGCACAACATGCCAATGATTCTGGAAGGCGACCTCGACATAATCCAGACCGATTTGGACTTTATCGGCATTAACTTCTACACCCGTTGTGTCGTGCGCTACAACGAAAATGGCGATATTGAAACGGTACCTCAACCAGAGCAAGAGCACACATTCATTGGTTGGGAGATTCACCCTCAAGCACTGACGGATTTACTCCTGCGTTTGAATGACCGTTACCTGAACCTACCACCACTTTACATCACTGAAAACGGCGCGGCTGGCGATGACCATTGCATTGACGGCGAAGTGAATGATGAGCAACGTGTGCGTTACTTCCAGCAGCACCTAGAAGCGCTAGATGCAGCTATTAAAGCGGGTGTGAATGTCGATGGTTACTTCGCTTGGAGCCTAATGGATAACTTTGAGTGGGCTTATGGCTATAAGCAGCGCTTTGGCATTGTTCACGTGGATTACCAAACGCAAAAACGCACCTTAAAAGCGAGCGCAATTGCTTATCGCAACATGCTGCTAGATCGAGCAGAGGAGAACCAGTAATGGCAAAAGTCGAATTCAAAAACATCAAGAAATCCTACGATGATGTTGAGGTTGTGAAACACTTCGACTTCACGGTTCAAGATGGCGAGTTTGTGGTTTTTCTCGGTCCTTCGGGCTGTGGTAAGTCGACTACATTACGTATGCTTGCGGGGTTGGAAAGCATCACTGGCGGTGAGATTTACGTCGGTGACAAATTGATGAACAAAGTCGATGCCAAAGACCGTGACCTTGCGATGGTGTTCCAAAGTTATGCACTGTACCCACATATGACGGTTTACGAGAACATCGCTTTTGCCCTTAAGCTAAAAGGGATGCCAAAAGACCAAATCGATGTCGAAGTACGCAAAGCGGCGAAAATGCTTGAGCTTGACGCGTTATTAGAACGTAAGCCAAAAGAGCTGTCTGGTGGTCAACGTCAACGCGTGGCAATGGGGCGTGCAATGGTACGTACGCCAAAAGTATTCCTGTTTGATGAGCCGTTGTCGAACCTAGATGCCAAGTTACGTGGCGTCATGCGTGAAGAGATCAAACACCTTCACCGTGAACTGAAGACCACTACCATTTACGTGACACATGATCAGATTGAAGCCATGACATTGGCGGATCGCATCGTGATTCTAAAAGATGGTTATGTGGCTCAGGTCGGTACACCAACAGAAGTGTTCCAACGCCCGGCAAACAAATTTGTGGCTCAGTTTATTGGTAACCCATCAATGAACATGCTGGATGCGAAGCTAGTGGGTGAGGAAGGCAACTGGGAAGTGGAATTGGGCGAGGTTCGTATTCCGTTGCCAGAACGTTTTAAAGCGCATGCGTCTAAGAACTTAGCTTTGCACTTTGGTGTTCGTCCAACGGATATCCATCTGCGTGCAGAACAGGTCGATCACGATCGCGTACTGCCATTCCCTGTCAAAATTAAAGACAAGGAGCTACTAGGCGCCAGCATTCTATTGAAGACTGAAATCGCGGGCCAGCCTTTGATGGTGGAAACTCAAGCCGCAGAAGTGGATGTGGACACACTCACACTTTACTTAGATTTGGATGCTATTCATCTATTTGATGCGCTGAGTGAAAACTCGCTCGCAACATTCTAAATCCCCGATATGAAAGCCAGTGCGCGTTTGCGTACTGGCGACTTATCTAGTTCTCATTTCCCTTATCAAAACGTTGTCGCGCTCCCCGTCGCAACTTATATTTTTATTATTAGCTTGCTGGGAAAATTCCTACAATGAAAAAAAATAAAAAAGCGGCATCCATTTATGATGTGGCAAAGTTGGCGGGGGTTTCCCCGAGTACCGTTTCACGTTTCCTCAATCGCACGACGTATGTCTCTGACGAGAAAAGTCAGAATATTGAAAAGGCGATCAAATCACTCGGTTACAAACCGAACTATCAAATGGGACAGGGCACCAATACGCGTTCAATGACGATAGGTGTGCTGATCCAGCATCCTGAAAGTCCACACTCCAGTCGTATCTTGAATGACATGGAAAAGGGGCTCAATGCTCAGGGGTATTCACTTGTGATTGCTACAGGGCATTGGCAGCGTTCACTGGAATCTCATGCTTTGGAGTATTTGGCAAAGAGTAATGTAGACGGTGTAATCATCGTGACGGGCAGTTTAACGGAAGAGCAGATTCTCGATTATGCCCAGCGAATTCCCGTCGTTGCTGTTGGATATGACGTGATAGGTGACAAGGTTCGATCGATAAATATAGATAATGTATTGGGCGGATACATGGCGACGCTGCATCTAATGCAACAGGGCCATGTGAATATCGCCCATATCAAAGGGTTGTTGAATCAACCGGATGCGGTGGCTCGTTTTGTGGGATACAAAAATGCCCTGCAAGAAGCAGGTATTAAAGTGTTGCCAAAATTGGTCAAGCAAGGCGATTTCAGCAGTGAAACCGGTTATGAAAAAACCGTTGAGTTGATTGAATCGAAAGTGCACTTTTCAGCACTGTTTGCTGCCAATGACCAAACGGCCTATGGGGCGATAAAGGCATTGCATGATCATGGTATTCGTGTGCCTCAAGATGTCTCTGTGATTGGTTTTGATGACTTGCCAACTTCGCAATATTTCACACCTGCGCTTACCACAATGCGTCAACCGATTGAAGAAGTTGGTGCAGTTTGTGCTGAGTCCATTCTCAATTTGTTGAGCGGAGATAGGCACGAAGTTCGTCTGCCACCGATTGATCTGATTGTCCGTCAATCGACTGTGTCTAAGTTTCGTTCTCCGAGTTAAAGTGCGTCTCTAATCCATTAGAAAATATTTTGCGAAACAGGCGAAATATCGCTGTATTTGTGACCAAAGTCCGTCTAGAATTCGCGCCTGCATTTTGTTGATTAAATACACAATCAACAAACATAGCCAAATTCTAAGAAGTCTAATTTTTTGAACTGCCTCACAGTTTTCTGTGGGGCAGTTTTAGTTGTAGGAAAGGTCCCAAACACATGCCTAAAAGCCAGAATATCAACCAACGTATGTCCATCGTGGCATTGGCTTGGCCGATACTTGTCGAAATTTTGCTACGGACGGCTTTAGGAACCAGTGACGTATTCATGTTGAGTGGTTACTCAGACAAAGCCGTGTCTGCGGTCGGCGTTATCACTCAATTAACGTTTTTCCTGATCATCGTATCCACCTTTGTCAGTAGTGGCACGGGCATTTTGATTGCGCAATATAACGGTGCAGGGCGTGAAAGAGAGTCGGTCGATGTCGGTGTCGCCAGTGTTGCGTTATCGGTCATTGTTGGTGCGTTCTTAAGTGTACTCGCCGTGATTGGCGCGGTTTTCTTCTTACCGTATTACGGCTTAGAAGCTCAGGTTGAGCAATATGCGCGCGAGTACCTGCTGATCAGCGGTGCGATGACGTTCAACGTCACCATCGGTATCGTCTTTACCACGATTCTGCGTAGCCACGGTTATTCACGCTCGCCAATGGTAGTGAACCTGATTTCTGGTGTGTTCAACATCATCGGTAACTACATTGCACTTTATCAGCCATTTGGCTTGCCTGTTTATGGAGTAGAGGGCGTAGCGGTTGCAACGGTAGTTAGCCAAGTCATTGGTACGTTATTGTTGGGCGTGATTTTGAAACGCAGCAGCATTGAACTGCCGATGTCCGAGGTAAAACAAGTGCCGAAAGACGTGTTCAAGAAGATCTTAAAAATCGGTGGCATGAACGCGGGTGAGGTGCTGTCTTACAACATGGCGCAGATCTGTATCGTGTATTTTGTAGTGCAAATGGGGACGTCATCACTTGCGGCGTTTACTTATGCGCAAAACATCGCGCGTTTCTCGTTCGCCTTTGCGTTGGCCATTGGACAGGCGGCTCAAATTCAGACTGGCTATTACATAGGTAAAGGTTGGGTAACCAGTATTCTGAAACGCGTGCAGATTTATTTCTTAGTTGGCTTTGCTGCATCAACGGCGGCAACGTGTTTGATCTACCTGTTCCACGAAGAGATTTTGAGTGTATTTACCGATCAGCCTGAAATCTTGGCATTGGCAGGCGCATTGGTGATGGGCTCAATCGTGCTAGAAGCGGGCCGCGTGTTTAACCTTATCTTCATCTCGGCACTGAAAGGCGCTGGAGATATCAAGTTCCCAGTACAGATGGGTATTCTGAGCATGTGGGGCTTGGGTGTGGTGTTTTCTTACCTCTTCGGTATTCATTTGGGTTACGGCGTGATTGGTGCTTGGATGGCGATTGCTCTGGATGAATGGGTACGCGGTATCATCATGGCAAGACGCTGGCGCTCTCAAGTGTGGACGAAGTTTAAGGTGAGTTAACCTTATCTCGCTCTAAACGTAAAAAAGGCACTGAAATTCAGAGCCTTTTTGCTATCTATTCTGCATTGATAAGTCGTTTTAAAACTCACACTCTGCTTGGAAACACATACGCTCTTTGCTGTATGGATGGTCTAACTCCAACATCTCAGCGTGCAAATGCAGGCGGTTGGCTTTTTCGCCGTATAAGCCGTCGCCAACCATCGCCATGTTCAAACCCATGTGGTGAGCACTGTGCACACGCAGTTGGTGAGTTCGTCCTGTTTTTGGGTACATGTACACTTTGCTGCGTCCGTCTTTCACTTCAATCAGCTGCCAGTAAGTTTCAGCAGGCTTGCCGTGCTCAAAGCATACTAGCTGACGTGGACGGTCATCCGGATCGCCACGCATCGGGAGCGAAATTTCACCTTCAGGCTCAGTTAATACACCTTCTAACAGCGCCATATAACGCTTTTGTACGCCACGTGTGATGAATTGCTTTTGCAGGCTCTTGTTGGCGCGTTTGGTTAAAGCAAACACTAAAATCCCCGATGTCGCCATATCTAGGCGGTGAATGACGAACGGCCCTTCGACATCTGGGAACATCGCTTGTAGGCGTGTGTATGCCGAATCCTTGATGGTTTTGCCCGGAACGGAAAGCAGACCCGAAGGCTTGTTGACGATCACCATGGCTTCATCTTGGAAGAGAATTTCCAGCTCTTTATCTTCTGCCCAGTTTTCTGCCAATGGGTTTGGTTCCACATCCAAGCCCTGCAGCATGTGGCCCAAAATAGGCTGACATTTACTGTTGCAAGATGGGTAGAACTTCTTATGCTGGCGCACTTCCGACTTCGGCGATACGCCCCACCAAAACTCCGCTAATGCAAGTGGCTGATAACCATGTTTGTATGCGAACTGAAGCAGTTTCGGCGCCGCACACTCACCTGCACCTGCTGGTGGTACTGGATTGGTAGTAGGAGCAAAAATGTCCACCAAATCGCGCTCGGCACTGTGGTTGTCCAAGAAGCGGTATTGCTTATGCAGCTTGTGCTGCAGAGCATTAGACAAGTCTTTGCGCTGATCTTTAAGTTCCGCTAGTTTGCTATCTAGCTTGGCTAAGCGCGCTTCTTTGATGCCCAGCTTTTCGTCCCAAGCCTGTTTGAGGTACTTGAGCACATTCTTCTCAGCCACACTTTGTTTACCCAAATCATCCAGTAGCACTTTCAATTCTGCTGGGTTCAGTGTTTGTTCGCCTTGTTTGCGCTGCTGTTTACGTTCTGCGCGGCCGGCAATCATAACTTGGCGATGGGCATTTTCTTCTTGCTGATACGCTTCACGGTCGGCTTTGATTTCTGCTTTCAGTTGTGCCAGTTCAGGGTTGGCAGCAAAGGCTTTGTATTCCGCGTTCGCAGCATTGATGGCATCTGTCTCACCTCGGAAGAAACCTTCTTCTGTCAGCATGTCGAATACGGGTGGAACAAAACCTGGAAGCAAGTTTTGATCGGCAATCTTGCCTGAGAATGCACTGAAATAACCAAGCACACCTTGCGGGTTACGCACCAGCAAAACACCGAACATCTTGCCACGTCCACTTTGCTCATCCTCAAGACCAAAATCGTGTTCGAAGTCAGTTTGTGTTGTGAGGTGCTGCTGCAATTGCTCGGCAGCCAACACACACAATGGGTGAGGCGTGTAGTAGAACGGAAACGTAAACTGCGCCGGCAAGTCGTAGCCAGAAATGTTCGCAGTAAATCGAGTAAAGCATTGTTCAGGCGAGTGCATGAGAGTGAGTCCGCGCGAAATAAAAATCGAGCACGGATTGTACCTGTTTTGGCTGTGATTGCTATTCGAAGGCGCTCCTGAGCTAGCTGTGTCGGCTTGCCTTTATTTCCTATCTCAATGATTTTCATCGCTTAGAGCGCAGAAATTAGGATTGCGTTTGAAATGATTAATTTGAGTGATGTACTGTTTTGATTGATAGTTGAGAGCATGGTTCTCGAATGACTCATTAGATGCAAAAGGAAAAGCATGTCTAAACTGGTGTTGGCATTGATACGATTTTATCAACGCTATCTTTCCCCACACAAAGGCTTCCGCTGCGCTCATGCGGTGTATTACGGCACGGATTCTTGTTCTGCTGCCATCAGCAAAATGATTCAACGCAAAGGCGTGTTTTCTAGCTATATCAGTGTTCAAGAGCAGTTTACACGCTGTCGACATGCTCATCAGCGTCTTCAAACTAAGGAACCTTCCCGTAATCGCAAGCGGCGTAAGAACAAAGACTCATCTTGTGTAACGGACATGGGATGCAGCTCTTTAGATTGCGTTCCGAGTGACGCTTGTAGCGGTAGCAGCGACTCATCTTGCCATTGTTGGTAATGGACTCAACTCTAAAAATGAAAGGAAAGTGATGACGACAGATCAGCTCAAAACACTGTTTGAAAATGACTTAAGGCACAAGCTCGAACCGCTTGAAGCTTTACGTTTAGAAGCACTGCGTCGACGCAAGTTTCTAGGTTTGGCGGTTCTGGGTTTCTTTGGCACCGTCGTGTTTGACCTCACTACCTCTGCCATGATGTTTGTTCTTTTGGCATTGATGCTCGGCGGTTGGGCGTACTTCAATCAAAAGCACAATCAGTTTCGCATCACCTACAAGCAGCACATCATGCAGAGCTTGTTAGCGCACATTGAGCCCTCACTCACATGGGACCCAAATCGTAAACTTTCCAAAGAAGCCTTCGAGCGCAGTGGTTTGTATTTAGACCGTTGTGATGGTTTCGAGAGTGATGATTTTATTTCAGGCACCATTGGAGAGGCGAAGGTGGTGATGTCTGAGATAGAAGCGTCGAAGCTCATCAGTTCAGGAAGCGATAGTTCGAGTAAGCATCACGTGTTTTTTGCGGGGTTGTTTTGTGAAATAGACGTTCCGATGAATGATGACGTTTGCACCTTTGTTTTGAGTAACCGCGATGGTGGGCCAACGCTTCGTGAAAAGCTGTGGGACCGCTTCTTCAAGATTCAGATAGGTAAAAGAGTGCGAATGGGTCACCCAGAGTTTGACCAACAGTATGAGGTGTACAGCGACGATTTAGACACCGCAAAGCAACTGCTGACGGATGAATTGATCGAGCGTGTGCTGACTTTTCATCGTGAGAGCGAGTTTTCTCGCTTGTCGTTTTCTCAAGTGAACGGAAAGCTCTATATTGCCATTTCGCATTGGAAAGAACTGTTTGAGCCAAAATTGGATGAGCCAGCGGGGGAGTTTGAAGCCGTTGCTGAGATTTATCGCGAACTCGATTTCTTGATTGGCACCATTCACAGTCTGGGGCTGGCCAAACCAATGGTTCAGCCCATGGCGGAATCTAGTACCTTGGCTACCGCCTAATTTCCTCATTATCTCAAGCTGATTCCTGAATGATACCCTATCATTTCAGCTTGAGATTCACCCAATATCCTGTACCTTACCAAGACTATTTTTTGCAGCCTGCTTTCATTCGATGAGTGACCTGCGCTGCTTTATTTGAGTTTAAGTTCATGTCACAAGCTAGCATCAAATTTATTGCCACCGATATGGATGGCACCTTACTTGACCAATACGGTCGTTTAGACCCTGAGTTCTTTGATCTGTTTTTGCAGCTAGAAGAGAAGGGCATTCTATTCTCGGCGGCATCGGGGCGTCAGTACTACAGTTTGCGCGATACGTTTGCACCGATTCAAGACCGTATGATTTATGTGGCGGAAAACGGCACCTTGGTGATGTACCAAGATAAAGAGCTATACAGCTGCACCATTCCAAAAACAGAAATTGATGCGATCATCCAAGCGGCTCGTGAGATTGAAGGTACGCACCTAGTGCTGTGTGGTAAGCGTTCGGCTTACATTGAAACTAAAGATCCTAAAGCGTTGGAAGAGTTCCAGAAGTACTACCATCGCTGTGAATACGTGCCAGATCTACTGGCCGTTGACGATGAGTTTATCAAGGTAGCGATTTGTCACTTTGGTGGTTCTGAAGAGTTGGTTTTCCCAACCATGAGTGCGAAGTTTGGTCACAGTCATCAAGTTGTGGTGAGCGCGAAGATTTGGCTAGACGTGATGAATGCAGAAGCATCAAAAGGCGCGGCGATCAAACACCTTCAAGATACCATGGGGTTTGGTCCAGAAGAGACCATGACGTTTGGTGATTACCTGAATGACCTAGAGATGCTGCAAGTGAGCGAGCATTCCTACGCGATGGAAAACGCGCACGAAGCGGTGAAGAAAATCGCACGTTTCTCCGCACCAAGCAATCGTGACTCGGGCGTAATGAAAGTGATCAAAGAGAAAGTGCTTTAATCTCTGCCTCGCCAGTTTCGAACATAAAAAGCCCCGCAACGTAATGAGCGGGGCTTTTGTTTATCTCAAGTTAAGTATCTGCAGCTAAGTAGCTGAAGCTAAGTATGCGTCTGCTTAGCGGACGTATTTCGCTGTCGCGCTGACAAACCAATGTTGCAACTTGCCATCTGGGTTCTCTACCCACAGGTCGTTATGGTAGCGGTAGATGCGACCATTCACGGTGAGGGTTAGCGTGTTATCACCGGTTTGCTCCATGCGAATAAACTGATCAGAAGTCACCAAAAACGGCTCCAAATCATCCGTGCTTGCGCCTTTGTACACCACGAAGTAACCAAACATATTGCCGGCATCTGGGTCTGTCGAATGAATGCGATGGCCAACCAGTGTGTAGTTGTCGTTGAGCGCTTCTTCGAGGGTTTGTGCACCTACGGTTTCGTGAGAAGGGATAAATACCCAAGCCAGTACACCTATCGCGATCACTAGCAGTAATAGTACTGCTCGCATGAAGTTTTTCATCATGGTTATCCGTTTAACGTTGGAATTTCATTTTGTACATGCGCTTATCCGCTAAATTGATCAGGAAGTCAATGTTGTCTGCGTCTTGCGGGTAGCTAGCGACCCCCAAACTTGTCGATAGGCCATTGGCTTGCTCAGAGGAGAGAATCGGCTTTTCAAACACCACATTGATATGGTGCGTGACTTCATCGATTTTCGTTTGATCAATAGAGTCGACGATCACGGCAAATTCGTCGCCGCCCATGCGATACACGGCAAAGTCATCCAGCGCCATTTGGCTTAGACGAGTTGCGATTTCTATGAGCGCAATATCGCCAGCTTGATGGCCTAAGGTGTCATTGATGTCCTTAAAGCCGTTTAAATCGAGCAGCATGAGTGAGAAAGGCGAGTTGGTTTCTTCCTTTCGGTGTAAATCAATAAACAGCGCGCTTCGGTTAGCAAGCTTGGTGAGCGGATCGCTCAATGCCATTTTTTTGTGGAACTTGGACTCACGTTTATAAAAATACGTCAGCAGTGCCACGGTTAGGACAAAGATACCGAGCAATACGTATTGTGCTTGCAGCAAGTTATACGCTTTCTCTTGTTGATGTTTGTAGAGGGGACTGGCAACACGAAAATGCAGAGTGACGTAATCGATCATTTGCATGTAGAGGTTTTGAGTTTCACGATAAAACTGACTCGCGGCGACGCTACTGCCCGTTTTCGCTTCTACTAATATTGGTTCGAGTTGTTGGAATTGGTCAAACAGAGAAAGAAAATAAACTCGAACCTCTTCTCGTGAGAGAAAAGAATCGGCTTCTTTATTGTTAATCAGCAAATCAAAACGGCTCCACGCTAGCTCGTATTGCAGCTCAGCGGAATCGATGTTCATCACGCTTTCGTTCAAGCGTCGAGCTTCCCCTACCAGTTCAGATAATTCTTTCGAAAGATGGAACAAGAACCAAGTGGCTTGGTTTTGTTGATCCGAATAGGTTTTAGTGAGCGCTCGAGTTTCTTGCAGTAGTAGTACGTTTGCGAACAACAGTGTGGATGCAAATATCAGTAGGAGTAACTTGCTCTTGGTTGAAAATGGCCCCTGATGAGGGGGATTGGGCTTTGCTTTCATTGTTATTCTTCTTTCGCGCTGATCCTGTTTATTTGCCATACCATTTGCGAGTGGTATAGGGCGACATCAATTTCCGGATATTCATCCATTGAGTAGATCAGCCAGTATGGGCCTTTATTTCTTACTTTAATGTAATGATGGTTTTGCTTATACGCCACGATCGGTTGATAGCGCAGGATGTCTTCGCGCGAGAGGTTTGAATGGTAGTCATTAAGTGCACGAACTTCGACACGCTCAGGTACTTTGCCAAAGGCATGTTGTAGGAGGGTGCTAAGTTTTACACCGTCAAATTCTGCTGGGCTGTCTAGCCAAGGAAGTTGTGTGGTGTAAGTGGTTTGAGGCAAGGATTCTAAGTCTTTTAGTGCCACAACGACATTGGGTTTCTCAGGACTGCTAAACTGTATTGTGTTTGCAAAAAGTATTGGTGCAAACAAAAGCAAAGCGAGTGCTAGTGTTTTTCTCATCTTGTGCCCTTTGATTTTTATTGCCGGCATTGCAACTAGAGCGAACATCGCCAGTTAAAATCTCGGTCATATATTTATTAATAATAGAGCCAACCTGATGGTTTTATATAATACGTTATGGGTGAAAAGTAACCGTTGGTGGAATATACGTCAAGGTTAATGAGAGAGTTAAAAATAGAACTATTGGATGAATATATCATTTCGTTCATTTTATGTGCAACTCGCACCACGTTGTCTAACTTTCGCGACACATTCAACTCAATCGGAGAAGCGATATGTTTGATTGGTATTACAAGGTTATCCTCAATTACACCAACTTTAGTGGTAGAGCAAGACGCCAAGAGTATTGGTACTTTACGTTGGTGAATGTGTTGGTCAATTTAGTCATGGCTATCATCGATAGGGTGATTGGTAGCCTGATGCAAATGGATAATTTTGGTTTTTTCGGTGTGATTTATGCGCTGTTTATTATGATACCGTCGATAGCGGTCACCGTGCGTCGCTTACATGATTCAGGACGCTCAGGTTGGTGGGCTATTATCGCCTTTGTTCCAATTATAGGTATTTTGGTGCTGTTGTACTTCTTGATTCAAGACAGTGAAGAAGGCTCGAACCAATACGGTGCGAACCCTAAGTATCAATCATGATGATGAGAACCGAGTGGGTTTAGATGCCTGAGCCCACTTGGAAATAAACCGCGCTGTCCTCATCGCTGAAGGCAAAGTCCATACCTGCTTGTAACCCATAACGGCGAGCGATGAGGTAACGAAAGCCGACGCCATAAGCGTATTCGGCATCATTTTCGAATAACGACTCATTTGTTGATGCGTAACCAAAACCGCCAAAGATATTGGTCGACCAGCGGGTATTCCATTGGTAAGTCAGTTGAGATTCTACTGATAAGGTTTCGTCACCTTGATAGCGATTTCTCGCCACGCCACGCAGTTCAATGTCTGGGTAAGACGCTGGTGGTAAAAAGCGCTCGTCAGTGTAGAGTGCCTTGTATTGTCCACGCAGTGCCAACGACCAATCGTCTGCCAGTTCCCAATAATTAATCCCCTCTACATCCAACTGCTCGTATTCGTAATCACTGCCAATGGCGTCGTTGTACCAAAGATACTCCGCTTTGTAGTTGTAGCCCTCAGTTGGACTAAAGAAGTTGTTTCGGCTGTCCCATTCCAATGTCAGACCCAACCCAGAGGTGGTGGGTGAGGTGTTGGTCAGGGTTTGCAGCAACTTATCCGCAACAGGAGAGTTAGTGATTTTTTGGTCGGTGACGAAATAGAGTTGTTTCACCCCGATAAACAACGGGGCATCAATAATGCGGTATTGAAGATGGTTGAGCATGCCGCCGCCAGTTATCTCGAAATCTAACCCCTTACCATTAAATACGTTATCTAGCCCAGGTAAGGAGGATTGTGGATAGAAGGTCATATTAAAGTCGCCATATCCGACGCCACCAAGGTAACGAACGGTGTCTTGCGCCCAGGTCCGGCGGTGACCAAGAAAGCCCATCCAAGTGCCGTTTTCAGTCGCGAAACCACCTACCGCGGTGATTGCAGGTGTTAACAGTTGAGCGCCTCCATCGAGAGACGTTTCGGCTAACTCACGTCTTTTCTCTCGTTGCTCATCGGATTCATGCAAGAACACGCCAGTAAAGCCCAAACCGTAGCCGACGGCAGGCTCAGTAATCACAATCGGAACAGGTAGAAAGCCATAGGCGTTTTCAGCAAGGTATTCGCCCATATCTAATTGCCCATCGATGGGATCGAAGAAGCTTATTGCCTCGGCAATAGGAGAGGTTGCTAACAACCCGAAGCAAGTCGAGGTTAACAGGGCTGACGTTGGTTTTTTCATACAGTGTTAGCGATAATTGAATGATGTTCAATTACAAGTTAGACGTCATTTCGGCAAATTGCAATGGGGGCTGTGTAAAGGGGAGGTGAGTGTTTTTAGAACACAAAAAGCCACCCAATGAATGAGTGGCTTTGTATAGGACAAGATATTAAACCGTTTGGTTTTTCATCGCTTTTTGTTTTATCACCAGCAAGTACTACGCAAATAAGTGCTTCGCATGGAAGTTTAAGTGCTCAGCAATAAAGCTCGAAATAAAGAAGTAGCTGTGGTCGTAACCCGATTGCATTCGCAATTCAACTTCAGAATCATGAGCTTTTGCTGCCGCCAGTAACGCATCTGGTTTCAATTGCTCAGCAAGGAAGTTATCTGCATCACCTTGGTCGACTAAAATCGGCAATGGGGATTTGTTTTGCTTAAGTAATTCGCTCGCATCGTATTGTTTCCAACTCTCAATATCTGTGCCTAGGTAGGCGGTAAACGCTTTTTGGCCCCAAGGACATTGCATTGGGTTACTGATTGGGCTGAATGCTGAAATTGAGCGGTATTGGCTCGCGTTTTTCAAACCAATCGTGATTGCACCGTGACCACCCATGCTGTGACCAGAAATCGACTTCACATCTGAAACAGGGAAGTTGCTTTCTATGATCGCAGGCAGCTCTTTGGTGATGTAATCGTACATATGGTAATGACGTGACCACGGTTCTTGCGTCGCGTTTAGGTAGAAACCTGCGCCTTTACCCAGATCGTAGTTTTCGTCGTCTGCAACGTCGTCACCGCGAGGGCTTGTATCTGGCGCTACAATCGCGATACCCAACTCTGCTGCCATTTGAAATGCACCGGCTTTCTGCATGAAATTCTCGTCGGTACAAGTCAGGCCAGATAACCAGTAAACCACTGGAACTGGGTTTGATTTTGTTGCATTAGGTGGCAAGAAAATCGCAAAGCGCATGTTGCAATTGAGTGTGCGAGATTCGTGCGTGTACTGTTTATGCCAACCACCGAATACTTTGGCTTGGCTTAGGCTTTCAATGGTCATGGATAATCTCTCGATAAAACAATGTTTATTTAAAAACAGTGAGTATTTAAAACAATGATTTTCTAACGGCGGACAAGACCGTTAAGACAGTGGATGGCTCTCTTCCCGAGGAAAATGTGTCCAGAGAGAAGAGAGCTTATTTCAAATTTTCAAATATCAATCACATTACGTGAGTTGTATCTTGGATTATTTATCCATGTGAAGAACAGTACGGATAGATTCACCTTTGTGCATCAATTCGAATGCTTCGTTCACGTCTTGTAGGCCCATAGTGTGCGTGATGAATTCTTGGAGACCGAATTCGCCAGCCATGTAACGGTTTACGATTTCTGGAAGCTCAGAGCGGCCTTTAACACCACCGAAAGCAGAGCCACGCCATACACGACCAGTTACTAGTTGGAATGGACGAGTTGAGATCTCTTGACCTGCGCCCGCAACGCCGATGATTACCGACTCACCCCAACCTTTGTGACAACACTCAAGAGCTTGACGCATCACGTTTACGTTACCGATACATTCGAATGAGTAGTCAACACCACCGTCTGTCATCTCAACGATAACGTCTTGGATTGGTTTGTCGAATTTCATTGGGTTGATGCAATCAGTTGCGCCAAGTTGTTTTGCTAGCTCGAACTTGCTTTCGTTGATGTCGACACCGATGATTTTGCTTGCACCAGCCATACGTGCACCGATGATTGCAGAAAGACCGATACCGCCAAGACCGAATACAGCAACTGTGTCGCCTTTTTCAACTTTAGCTGTGTTAAGTACCGCACCCATACCAGTGGTTACGCCACAACCTAGAAGACAAACTTCTTCAAGTGGCGCTTCTTTGTTTACTTTCGCTAGTGAGATTTCTGGAAGTACAGTGTACTCAGAGAAAGTAGAACAACCCATGTAGTGGAAGATTGTCTCACCATTTACAGAGAAGCGGCTTGTGCCATCTGGCATTAGGCCTTTACCTTGTGTTTCACGTACTGCCTGACATAGGTTAGTTTTGCCAGATTTACAGAACTTACACTCACCACATTCAGCTGTGTAAAGTGGGATAACGTGGTCGCCAACTTCAACGCTTGTTACGCCTTCGCCAACCATCTCAACGATACCGCCACCTTCGTGACCAAGGATTGAAGGGAAGATACCTTCTGGATCGTCACCTGATAGTGTGAATGCGTCAGTGTGACAAACACCAGTTGCTACGATACGTACTAGCACTTCGCCAGCTTTTGGAAGTTGTACATCAACTTCTTCCATTTTAAGTGGCTCGCCAGCAGCCCATGCAACCATTGCTTTTGATTTAATGTGAGTTTGACCAGGTTTGATTTCAAGCGACATTGGATGTTTCCTTTATATTCTCAGTATATGGAGTGACGTCATAAGCGTAGTTGAGGTTTGCTCACTGCGCTGCGTCGTTTTGTTGGTGCCCATTTTAGGTGTTTCACGAAAAATGATAATCCGGTTAAATTGAAAATGATTTTTACGCATACGTAATAATCAACAAAAAGGCGCAATGATTTATGCGAGCGAAACAGGGTAAGTTGGAGAAAAACAAAGTAAGGACGAGAAAATTCGTTTTGGGGTTTGACCTCAAGCGTGGTTGAGGTTTTATTGTGTCGGCCATTGCGAAGAAACATCGATTTAGGATCAGAATGAACAACACAGATTTACAGGCTTACTTAAACAAGATTGGCGTAACGCAGCAATTGGACGTCAGCGTGGATACGCTCTTTGCGCTACATAATGCGCAGCATCGCCGTTTGCCGTTTGAGAACTTTGATATCGCATTGGGTAAAGGCATTTCGACGTCTGAACAAGACATCATCGACAAGTTGGTTTACCACGAGCGCGGTGGCTACTGTTTTGAATTGAACGGTCTGCTGCTAAGAGTGCTACAACAGGTTGGCTTTGAAGCAAGACCACTTTTAGGCCGCGTACACTTATCTGGCACTCCTTCGGGCAGAACCCATCAGTTCACTTTGGTGACGCTTGGGGATGAAAAATGGATTGTCGATGCAGGCTTTGGCTCAAACACACCACGCGCACCGCTGCCTTTTGTGACTAATCAACCTATTCATACCGATCTGCAAACGTTCCGCTTTGTTGAAGATGAGCGTGTTGGCTACATGCTACAAATTCAGTCTTATGACGATGCAAACCAGTGGATTGATATGTACAGCTTGGACTTTGAACATGTCTTTGATGGCGATATTGTGTGTGGAAACCACTATGCGTCCACGGCACCTCATTCGCGCTTTACGTCCAGTCGTGTCGCCACGCTAGCGACCGAGTTTGGAATCATTACGTTGGCGAACCACACGTTAAAGCACCGCTTGAATAATGAAGTGGTTGAGCAAGAACTGGCAGAAGGGCAAAGCTACCTATCAGCACTGACAGAGCATTTTGGTATTGAGTTGAATGCCGATTATCAAGACCTGAAACCACTTCCTCAGCTATAACCATTCTGAATGACTTAACCATTGATGCTTGTCGAAAAATATAGTGAGCATCAATGGGTTTTATTTGGTCTACTCCAAGCTGTTTATTGGTTTAACTCATTGATTAAAAAGAGTGTGAACGAAGGTCACAGATCAGAACGGCTTACGATAAGTTGTAAGAAAGTCGCAACTTAATTGTCATTTTTTCCACCTAAGCTCCTCGCCCGATTTCAAATTATTACTCTTTATCGGGATGGGAAAAATGAAACGCAGTACATTGACCGTACTCTCCGGTCTGATTGCAGCTACTCTAGTTGGTTGTAATTCAGACTCTTCAAGCAGTGATACACCAGAGCTCGAAGCGCCAGTTCAAGTGGCGTTTATGCCAGACATCCACTTCCACGATGTATATGGTGACTTCCAAGACGGCTCTTTCCAAGGTCTCTACACCAATGCCAGCGGTAAATATGCGACGATTCGTACCATGCAGTCGCAGATGGAATCGACGCGGTTGTTTAACGAAAACTATTTCGCGATGATCGCTGCACTGGATGACGTGGTAGAGCGCGGAATTAAATATGTTGCGCTACCAGGGGATTTCAGTGATGACGGCCAACCTGTGCACATGCGTGGGTTAGTGAAAATCTTTGACCATTATCGTGAGACTTATGGTCTTGAGTTTTTTGCTGCACCGGGCAACCATGATCCCAACAAACCTTTTACCGTGGCAGCGGGCAAATCTGATTACCTTGGTGAGGGCGGCAAGAAACAACGCATCTTTAGCCGAGGTAAGGATGAGTGTGTTGATTACGAAGGCGAGTGGGGGATCATTCCCGGTGAAGGCGACAATTTAGACACCATCTGTACGGAAGAGGTACAAGAGTGGGGCTACAAAGAGATCATGGATATCCTTGGTACGCATGGTTTCTATCCTCAAGAAGATTATTTGTATTTCGAAACGCCCTACAGCAGTGAAGAAGCTCGTAACAACTATTCATATGAACTTGCCGCCGAAGAAGCCGCTTATGATAAGCGCATGTTTGAGATTTGCCACCAAGGGACGGGCGGTGAATACAAACAAGACGATTACACCAACTGTGCGGTGGTGCCAGATACCAGCTACTTGGTAGAGCCAGTAAAAGGCTTGTGGTTGTTGGCGATAGATGCAAACGTCTACAAGCCAAAAGACACCTTGGTAGAAGATTCCATCAGCGGCGATGACTTCGATGGCTCCAGCAGTGCAGGCTACAACATGATGCTGACCCACAAACAGCACGTGATTGAGTGGATCAGTGAGGTCGTTAAAGCGGCAAAAGAGCAGAACAAAACACTTGTGTCGTTCAGCCATTTTCCAATGACGGATTTCTATAATGGTGCATCCGAAGACATTGAAGACTTGTTCGGAGAAGGAAGCCATCAGTTATCTCGTGAGCCAAATGACGATACCAGTAAAGCACTTGCAGCGACGGGGTTGAGCATTCACGTTGGTGGCCACATGCACTTTAACGATACGGGTAAAAAGAGTTACATGATCGATGGCGTTCAACACACGCTTTTCAACATTCAAGCCCCTTCTCTGGCGGGCTACATTCCAGCTTATAAGCTATTGAATATCCGTCCTGATCATCAAATCGAAGTGGAAACTGTCGTGATCGACAAAGTTGAAGGCTACAACGAGTTGTTTGAGCACTATGCACGTGAGCATGAACACCTGACTGAACAAGCAGGTGATGATGAAACTGCAAAGGCGAGCATTTGGAATAAAGAGATTCTTGAAGCTGAAAGCTATTATGCTCTGACTGATTGGCACATCCGAGAACTGACGCGTCTGCGCTTCCTACCAAGTGATTGGCCACTGGAAATGCGTGAAATGCTTTTGCACATGGATGGTGATGATATGTTGATCATGTCTCAGCTTTCTACTCAATTTACCGTGTGTCAGTTAGCGAAAGAGCTAGGGTACGACATCGTTAATTGTGATGAAAACGCGGTCGTAGATTATGAGCAATTCCAGAAAGATTGGCAGGCGGCGACGCAACAAGCTCAAGCGATTGCTCAACAGGGAGGCTTTAATCTTGATGACTTTGCTGCATGGAATGGTGAAGAGCTAGCAACAGATTTCTACCGCCTGCGTAATGCCGATGAACTGGCTTTCCGTGATATTGAAGAAGCACAGCTATTGCAATACGAGTTGTTAAGTCGAGAGCTGGCGGAGTTCGCGGGAACGGTCGATTCTGAACTTGGTGACTTAGGTGAATACTCGGTTGGTGAAGTCTTCCGATCCCGTTTTGGTAGCCTATTTGTGATCCTAGAGAAGTTTGCAACGGGACAAGCCAGTGACCACTTCTTGATTGATACTGAGCAGCAAACATTGACGGATTTAAAAGGCGAAGTGAAGCGAGATATTCTCAAACACTGATTTGCCTATATGCAATAAATGGAAAGCGCAGCTCAGTCTGCGCTTTCTTTATTTGCGCTATATCTCAGTAAGTTATTTGCCAAAAGTTTACCTTTAATTATGAAGAATAGATGAGGTAAATCATGCGCTTCGAATACTTATTAGATGATGACGTCACCCCCGCACTCGATGCCAAGCTAAGAACGTTACTCGCTACTTGTTTTACCAAAGAACAAGATAAAATCTTCCGAACTCAGCGCTATTTTCAAGAGATGCCACGCCATCGTTACCTTATTTGGGATGACACTCAACTTGCGGCTCATATTGCAGTACATGAAAAGCAGGTGATGATTGACGATCAATCTTTTCCGATCAGCGGCATTGCCGAAGTTTGCGTCCAACCGGAGTATCGCGGCAAAGGGTTAGTGAAAATGTTGCTCAAAGTGATTCATCAAGATGCACTCGAGAGAGGTGATGCTTTTTCTGTGTTGTTTGGGCGAACACAGGTTTACCAGTCGAGCGGATACCAACCTACCGACAATCTAAAGATGGAAGTAAAACCTCGCGAATGGATGAGCACAGAAGACACCATGGTGCTGCCCCTAAATATCATTTGGCCACAACAAGCGGTGCATTTAGTCGGCTATCCTTTTTAAACAGGTTTTCTCTGCATTTAACTTTGTGTGAGAATAAGCAATAAATAGAATTCCATAGGAACCACAACCATGGCGAATTGGGAAGGCGTGAGCGAGTTCGTTGCTGTCGCAGAAACGAACAGCTTCACTGGCGCAGCCAACAAGTTGAAAACATCGGTGGCGCAAATCAGCCGTCGTGTCTCTGCGCTTGAAGAACGTCTAGCCGTTAAATTGCTGCACCGCACTACGCGAAAAGTCTCACTGACAGAAGCGGGGCAGCTCTATTATCAGCAATGTAAACACCTTGTCGAAGGTCTAGAGTTGGCAGAGTTAGCGGTCACGCAAATGCAAGCAGAGCCGAAAGGTTTGCTCAAAGTAACCGCTCCTGTAACGTATGGTGAGATGAACTTAGCGCCGTTGCTACACCAGTTTATTGAGAAATATCCTCAGGTGAATTTGGATTTGAATCTGACCAACCAAAAGTTAGATTTGATTGAGCAAGGTGTCGATGTGGCGATTCGTCTCGGACGTTTGCAAGACTCCAGTTTGATTGCCAAGCGTTTGTCATCTCGACAGCTTTACGTGTGTGCTAGTCCAGCGTACTTAGATCGCTCTGGCGAACCGCACACCTTGTCTGAGCTGAGCCATCACCAGTGTTTGGTCGGTACCGCTGACTATTGGCACTTTAAAGAGCAAAAGCGTGAGAAGTCTTTGCGTGTTTCTGGTCGAATCAAATGCAATAGTGGCTTTGCTTTGGTCGATGCGGCAAAACGTGGTCTAGGTTTGGTGCAACTGCCGGACTACTACGTGCAAGAGGCGTTAGATAATGGCGAGCTGGTGGAAGTGTTAACCGATTACCGCGACGATCGTGAAGGTATTTGGGCGCTGTACCCACAAAACCGAAACCTGTCGCCAAAAGTGCGCTTACTGATTGATTTCCTGGCTGAAAATATGAGCTAGGAAAGGTGTCCCCAGCACTTTGCTTATCAGGGGTTATTGATTCGCAAAGGCGGGGACTTGCAGGATGCTACATTCCGAAAATAGTAACTAGCTTGTGGAACGGCTGCGATTGGTGGAATTTATGTATCTGAGTCACTGAACCATTCGGATTTGTTTCTAAAGTTGTTTCTATTTGGAAATAGTTTTCAGGCAAGCCTTGGAAACGTTGCTTTGGAATCATAGTATTTTGCTCGTCATTGCTTAAATCATTCTCAATGGATAGCAGAGCACTACTTTGAAAAATCAAAGGATCAAATAATTGCTCCACTACTACTTCTTCTACGCCGGATGAAGAGTAGTATTGACGAATAACAAATTCAGAGACATTAAGGTAACTGTCGTTGTTAGGAAAACTCACATTCATTCTATACCCAAAATAACCAATAGACTGGAAGTGGTCCGTTATATCGAACTCTATTTTAGCTGAATATGGTATTTTACTTTCTGATTTATATGACTCAGAGTCAAAAGTGACAGTAAACTTTTTATGAAGGTTATTCCATTTACAATAAATATTGTATTTATCATTAGGTTTATTATCTAAAGAGTAATCCGATTCACAGAGATCATAAATCTCATCATAAGTTTTATTAAAATGATTGGCGACAGTTTGATACATTGATATTCCAGGTTCAATAGGGTGGACTGGCTCTTCTGGTCTTTCTGGCTCAATCGGGTGAACAGGTTCGCTCGGTTCAATCGGATGAACAGGCTCACCCGGTTCTATAGGGTGAACTGGAGGAGCGGGTTCGATTGGTTGAATCGGCTTTATTCCAGTATCAATGTCATTATCACCGCTTGTGTCTGAGGAATTACACGCAACCAAGAATGGCAATATACTCGCAAGCAAAAGAGTTTTTTTCATATTTTTACCTAGTCATTATAAATTCGTTTTGATGAAAAATAAGAACACTCAATTACTATTCCATTATCCTCTTTATTATTTTTTAATTTAAAGAGAAGAGTGATTCCTGACATTAAGGTTAATGCCTTTCCTAATATTATTTAAGCCAACTGACGTTTAGATATAAACAGAATAAAAAAGTAAACTTCAGATTTACGATAGAACTATATTCGTATATTACCTCCTCTTTTTCTAAACTGCCTTTATGCGTATTCAGTGATTAATGTCTTTTTCAGCCAATCGGTGGCAATACCGTTGGCTCGAATTTCTGATGTAATCATGTCTACTCGAAACAAATGCCCTTTTTCCCCAAGGCTCGTTTGAGCAATAGCTACTTTGTGTGAGTTTTGGTTCGCTAATGCCAGTGGGATGATAGCCCAACCTATATCTTGGCTTACAAGCTCTATGCTTGTTTCAATATCGTCAATTCTGATCTTGTTGACTTCTTCGAGGTCGAGGAAGCGATTGTCCAAATTGAATACACTACTTCGCGTTATTTGGGTGGTGCCTACCAAATCACTTGGTACGACAACTTTATTTTTCAAAGGGTTACCCGGCGCGCAAATTAAACAGGTCTTCACGTGATCAATAGTTTGATACTGGATCGTACTATCGAAAAAATGCCTTCCAACAATCAATGCTAGGTCTACTTCATCCTCTTCGAGCATGGCAACCACATCTTGGGTTGGGCGTTTATGGAGCACTAATTCCACTTGAGGAAACTGTTGCTGAAACCCAATGATGATTTGTCGCATCTTGTCATCCAGTAACCAGTCATCAATGGCGACCACGACTTTATCCTCAACACCTTGAGCCAAGTGTTCCGCATGGCGCAAAAATTTTCTCTCTGCTGCGAGCACGCTTTTGGCGTAACCGAGCAAATTATCGCCTTCTGCGGTGAGCTTTGGTTTATAGCCGTCACGTGAGAATAACTCGACCGATAAATCGATCTCTAAATCACTGATGGCATTGCTAATCCAAGACTGCGCTTTACCCTGCTTTCGCGCTGCGGCGGAAAAGGAACCAAGCTCAGCGGCATTTACAAAGGCTTTTACTTTATCGGTGTTCATGCTTGCCTCGTCGTTATGGTGGGTAGATTATCGACAGCTTAACGAGGTTAAAAGATAGACTCTATATGGATTTGTTATAGTGATTGAAGTGGTTTTTTAGAGAGAAGAAATGAGTTTGGTTGTAATTTATTGATATTTATAGGGTATAAGAAATAAACGCTGAGCTTTTGACCAACAAACTCAGCGTTATCTATAGTAAAAGTAATATAAAGTTACATTTACTGTTCGTTTAATTCTGCATCTTCGCGCTTGATGACCTTGTGGCCGTCTTCTGATACGCCTTGTTTCCAGTAACTGCTGAGGTAAAGGTTTTCACGCTCCACTTCTTTTTCGTTACGGAAGTATTGGCGTAGCGCGCGCATTGAGTCGAACTCACAAGCACACCACACTGCTGCTTCACCTGTTTTCCATTCCAGCGAGCGAACTTTATCTTCGAGTGATTGCTCGGTGATCCAATGGATTTCCATACCTGCTGGTGCTTCGAGAGCTTGGATATCCGCTTCCGAGATCACACTGATCACGGCATAGCCTGTTGCGTCTTCTGGCAGAGTGCGAATCTTTGCAGACAGTGCTGGCAGTGCAGTCATGTCCGCCGCCATAAAGAACCAATCAGCTTCTGTATTTAGGTTTGAGATGCTGCCCGGGCCTGCGATGTTGATGGTATCGCCTTCTTTTGCAGACATCGCCCAACGCGCCGCAAAGCCACATTGTAGGTCCTTGGTGATGTGACGTACGAAGTCGACTTCAATCGTGCATGCTTGCGGGTCGAAGCGACGAATGGTGTAAGTACGCATGACTGGGCGGCTGTCTTCTGAGAAGCCTTGAATATCGGTGCCGCCGGTTTCGTTGAACAACAGCTTGATGTAGCTGCCTTCGCAATCTTGTGGAAAGTTGCCTAGCGCGTCACCTTGCAGGGTAATGCGCTGCATGTTCGGTGTTACGGCTTGTGTGTTGATGACAACGAGGCTTTTTGGTTGTGGTTTCTTTTTCATTTTAATTCACATTTCACTACGTTTGATAACTATTCTCTTTCTCATCTAAGATTAACAGCATCTCAATAAGGCAGATAGTGTCTTTATCTAAATTTACACTCTGATCTGAGAATCGGCGATTTAATTTCGGTACGCCTCGCTCAAATGAACACTTCGTCGTCCCGCTTTATAAGATAGTTACTGGACAATAAAAAAGGGCACCGAAGTGCCCTTGAGAGAAGAATGGAGCTTGTTTACTGCGTTTGTTCTAACAAATGCGTCTTCAGGAATCGATCCATCGCTTGGTAACCATCGAGACGGTTTTCTAGTGAACGGAAGCCGTGACCTTCGTTCTCCTTAACGATGTACTCCACTTCAACGCCGCGGTCGCGCAGAGCATTAACGATTTGGTCAGATTCACTCTTCACCACTCGTGGGTCTTTCGCGCCTTGCAGAACCAACAGTGGTGCTTTGATTTGGTCTACGTGGAACACCGGTGAGTAGGCTTTCATCATCTTCGCGTCTTCTGGATCTTCCGGATTGCCCACTTGCTCATGCAGCATAGCTAGGAAAGGTGCCCAGTATGGTGGGATAGAATCCATGAAGGTGAATAGGTTAGACACGCCAACGTAGTCGATGCCACATTTGTACAGGTCTGGTGTAAACGTCACACCAGCCAATGTCGCGTAACCACCGTAAGATGCGCCATAGATACACACTTCGCCATCTTGTGCGTAACCTTGGTCAATCGCCCATTTTACGCCGTCCGTAATGTCGTCTTGCATCGATTGGCCCCATTGCTTGAACGACTTCTCCCAAAACTCACGGCCATAACCCGTTGAGCCACGGAAGTTCATTTGCAGTACTGCGATACCACGGTTGGCAAACAACTGAACTTCTGGTTGGAAGCCCCAGTGATCGCGAGCCCAAGGACCGCCGTGCGGAAGAACAAGCAGTGGCAAGTCTTTCGCTTCACGACCTTTTGGTAACGTTAAGTAGCCATGGATGGTTTCACCATCACGAGCGGTATAAGTGATTGGCTTCATCTCCGCCATGTCTTCTGGCTTATGCCAAGGTGCGTTTGCAGCTAACTTTTCAAGTTGGTCTGAATCGCGATCGTAGTAGTAGTAATTTGGACGGTCGGTGTCGCTGTAGGTCACGACAATCATTTTTCTCTCGTCGCGAGTCGTGTTGTTCACCGAGATTTCAACGCCCGGAAGCTTTTCTTGCAGACGCTCAAAAGTCTCTTCATAACCTTTATCAAGGAAATGGTACTGACGCTTGTCCGTCACATAAGAGATCGTTGTGAGCTTGTTGAGTGCGTTTGAGTAACTTGCACTGGTGACGTCCACTTCTGGGTGAGAGAAGATCTCGCGCACTTCTTTGTTAGCCTTCACATCATATTCGATGATCGCTGATTTATCGCGAGTGATACGTGAAGCAACGTACAGGTTCTTGTTATCTGGTGTAAATGAGATTGGAGAGAAGTCTTCCTTGAAGGTGAGGTTCTTCAATGGACGGAACTCTTCATCCACGGTGTCACGATAGAGGACTGCGGTGTTTACGCCGTCTGAAGTCGAAATCACGCGAATGTTACCATCGTGGTCCGTACCCCAGTAACGCACGTTGCCTGGGTTTTGAGCAACCAGCGTGTTTTCACCTGTTTTCAAGTTATGACGATAAACATCAAACACTTGCGGGTTACGTTCGTTAGTCGTGATAAGAATGTCGTCAGGCTGACTTTCTAAGGTGTCGATAACATAAGCCACGACATCGGACGTTGGTGTGATGGTTTTCTCTTCGCCCGTTTTTACGTTTACCGTAACGAGGTAGAAGTTTTCATCACCACCCGTGTCGCGAGAGTAGATGATGGTGTCATCGCCAACCCAGTAGTAGTAAGCGATGTCGCGATCGACTATGGATGTGATGCGCTTGACTTGATCGGCTTTGCCCACGGGATGAACAAAGACGTTTTTACGATCTTGCCACGGTTTCATCATCGAAATGTAATCGCCAGCAGGGGAGATTTGGTAGCTCGATACTTCTGAATTACGGAAGAAATATTCCACTGGATATTCTGGCGGAATGACCTCTGCGGTCGTGGTGGTCGAGGTTTGGCTACAACCCGAAACGAGTAAGCCAAAAGCGGTAGCAAGAATGAGCTTGCGAGTACGCATTGTGTAACGCTCCTTGTGTGACAGACCTGTCAGCATCGTGCTTGTCGGTCAGAGTGAATCGATTGTCGCGGCAAAATACAGCGCCGTGACAAAGCAGTGATGAAGTGCGCCCAATCGCTAACTTAGCTCAGGCGAGTGCTTATTAAGTTTTCATTTTTTAGTCACTGCTGTTGCTACTATGACCCAATCCATCCGTGGAAGTGGCGATTATTTGTACTTACCGAACAAAGGACTAGCTAAAACTTGGCATAAGTCACACTTATCTTTCATTGTTTTGTCATTTATATCATTGGGATAGTCGACAAAAGTAGAAGCGCCGCCATGCCATAGTTGAAGCCTTTTACGCGTTTAGACGTGGTCAACCAACGTTGAAGTTGCATGCCTGCCGCCGTCCAAAAAGTCACAGAAGGCAGGTTTGCTAAGCAGAAGATGCCGGCAATAAAAGCCAGTTCTAGCCAAGATCCGCCGCTGCTGTATACGGTGATGGCAGTGAGTGCCATGGACCAGCCTTTGGGATTCACCCATTGAAACGCCACTGCACCCAAAAAGCTCATTGGTCGGTAATCATCCTTGACTTCAGTCTTGCTACTGGTTGCGATTTTGTACGTGAGGTACAACAAGTAAGTCAGGCTCATTACCTTCAGGACGCTATGCGTGATCGGATACGCATGAAACAAGCCCATAAGACCAATGCCAACCAAAATCAGCATCGCAGCGAAACCCAGTGTGATGCCTAACATGTGTGGGATAGTGCGCTTAAAGCCGACGTTAGCGCCAGACGTCATAAGCATGATGTTGTTCGGTCCTGGAGTGAAGGTCGAGACAAACGCAAACAGTGCCAACGCACCAAGTTGATGGTATTCCATAATGTGTTCCTGCATTTCTGTTTTGCCTGCAAATCAGCAGGCAAAGGATTACGTTTTCTGACCGGTCGAGAACAATGATATGTAGAAGCGCCATCAATTTTGTGCTTTTATTTGACGTATACTCACTCGCTAAACAACAAAAGAGCATCATGGATAGATTTGACGAAAGAATATTGCAAGCGCTGAAATCAGACGGAAGAATCTCCAATGTGGAGCTGTCTGAACGAGTTGGATTATCGCCATCCGCGACCTTGCGTCGAGTGCAAGATTTGGAGCGAAAAGGCGTGATCAAAGGCTATAGAGCGGTGCTGGATAATCAGCAAATGGGCGTCGGTTTTGTCGCGTATGTGTCGATAGGTTTGGCATCGCATTCTAAACACGCGCAACTAGGCTTTGAAGAGCACGTTCGATTTGTCGACCAAGTTGTCGAGTGCCACAACATTACGGGTTCTAACGAGTATCTATTAAGAGTCGAAACCCAAGACCTAGCGGCGTACAAAGCGTTTCATGCCGATGTACTTGGGGAATGCGAACACGTTAAAGCCATCACGACTATGGTGGTGATGGACACGCCAAAAGATGAACGATAGCTCGTATAGAGAACATTGTTTTGTGGCACATCAATTTGAAGTGACTCGAAAGAGTCAGTCGAGTATGAGCAAAGTCCACATAAAATGCTGGAAAGCAGTCTGCAATCTGACAATTCCAGTATTTATTCTCACCTTCTAAATAATCGCATCCTGCTAGTTTTTCTACGTTGCTGCCCGGTTCGCGTGCAGTGGATCTGAAAATTTAAGGATGAATGATGAAATCATACGTAACCCTTCCTCTTGCAAGCTTGGGCGCAGTTGCGGCTTTAAGCTCTTTTAATGTCAGCGCTCATGGCTGGGTCGAGTTTCCAAGTGCACGTCAAAATACTTGTTATTTAGATGGCGGCTTTTGGACCAATGAAATCCCAAACCAAGCTTGTCAGGCCGCTTATGACGAGTCGGGCGCATATCCCTTCGTACAGCGTAGCGAGATTGCTGCAAACGTGCCGAACTACCGCGATATGGCGCATGTGAAAGCGATTGTTCGTGACGGTGAACTTTGTTCAGCGGGTGATGCTGCTAAGAAAGGTTTGAATATCCCATCTCCAAATTGGCAACGTACTAACGTGACGCCAGATGCAAACAATCAAATCGAATTGGTGTTCTTCGGCAAAGCACCGCATAACCCGTCTTACTGGGAGTTCTACCTTTCTAAGCCAACATATGATGATGCGCAACCACTGACTTGGGATGATTTAGAGCTGATTGATACTGCTGGCGATGTGTATGTGGATGCAGAAAAACGCTACCGTATGCAGGTAACCTTCCCAGCCGATCGTTCAGGTGATGCGATTCTCTATACTCGTTGGCAACGTATTGATGTGGCAGGTGAGGGCTTCTACAACTGTAGTGACATTACCTTGAACGGCAATGGTACAACGCCTCCAACCGATCCAGTAGACCCAACAGATCCGGCAAACAACCTGACTGCTCTGGGTTACTTTGTCCCACAAGGGTTTGGTCCGGTAGAGTCAGGCGACACGGTACGATTCCGCACGTTTAATGCAACGGGCAGCGAGATCGTCGATCTGTCACTACCAATCAGTGCAAACAACACCACAACGTGGGCTGCGGAGTTAGCTGACCAATTTAACTCGCAGCAAACGGGCGATTGGTACGTGGGTATTTGGCACGAAGCAATGAACCACTATATGTTCGATACTAACAACATCTACGCAAACCAAGTGTTGGCTCCGAACGCTAACTTTAGCTACGCGTTGTCATTAATTAAAGGTGATACTACACCGCCGGTTGAGCCGACCAACCTTTGGAGTAAAGATGCGGTGTACAACCAAGGTGACGTCGTGACACACAACGGCCGTGAATGGACAGCGCAGTGGTGGACGCGTGGTGAGGAGCCTGGAACTACAGGTGAGTGGGGTGTTTGGCGTTAAGCTTCATTCTTTCCAAATACGCAAAACCCTTCTCACTTGAGAAGGGTTTCTTGTTTTAATTCAGGCCGTTTTCGCCTTGCCAAGGTTGCCAGTTCATCATCGCATGATCGGCCAATTTGAGCATCGGAATGTCTTCGTGGGTATCGCCGTAAGCATAAATTTTTTCGTATTGGTTCAAGTCGAAAGCACGTTGCACACGCTCGACCTTTCTTTCCAAACTGCAATCACCACTTTGGTAACGACCACTAATGTGTTCGCTTTCGCTGAGTAATTCACTACATAGTAATTGGTAGCCGTGTGTTTGGCTCCATGGTTTTAAGTAGGCGTTAACTGATGCTGAGACCACGACAATGGTGTCGCCTCGCGCTTGGTGCCATTCCAGTTTCGCTTGCGCTTCTGGGCGAATGTGTTTCTCAATCACCTCTTTTGCAAATTGGGTTCCTAGCGCTTCAACTTCTTGCGTTCCCCTTCCTACAAAGGCGATGAAACTGGCGATAGGGCGCATTCGCTTAGCAGGAAGGGCGCCTGCCTTGTAGAGCGCATAAAACGGCAGAATCACAACGTTTCCGACCCACTTGCGCAGGCCAAAAACAGAATAGTGGAGGAAGGCGCTAAACATATCCTCATTGGTGATGGTGCCATCAAAATCAAACAGTGCGAGAGAGGGCTTTTGGCTATCTGACAATCCGCTGCCTTATGGTTTAGTGTGCGTGTCCGTGAGAGAAGTTTATCACCATCACGCCTGCTGCGATAAGTGCCATGCCAATCCAAAGGCTAGTGTCCATATGCTGGCGGTAAACCAATTGCGAGATTAAAGTCACCGATACAATCGCCAAACCTGCCCAAAGGGCGTGAACTATGCCAACTGGCATGCCGCCTTTCATTGCCTGCGCCAAACAGACAAAGGCAGCTAAGTGGCCAACTAATACAAGGGTTGCAGGCAGCGGTTTGCTAAAGCCATCAGTGGCTTTAAGTGCAACGTGTGAAAGGGCTTCAGCGCCCACGCCTAAAAGTAAGAAAAACCAGCTCATTGTTATCGTTCGTCATCGGTTAATTTGGAATGGAGCTAGTATATTGATGTCGAATAAAATGATAATCCCATAAAAATTCAAATGACTTTTACTTGATTGTAATAATAAGCTCATCTTACATACGCTTACATCAACTCGTTGCCGCAATCGTTACACTGCCGCCGTCTTGGAAAAGGAGCGTGTACAGATGCATAAAGCAATAGCGAGTATTGCAATGGTGCTTGCACTGAGTGGCTGTGGTGGCGAAGGAATAACGACAGACTCTGTACCTAAGTTTAAAGATCACAGAGCGAACTATGAGGTGGACGGTATCGATCTGCTGCATCGTTCGATTACCGACACCATCAGCGATGACTTACTGGGCTTTGAGGCCGAGAACTTATCTCGCAAAGTGACTTACACGCTCGATCGACTCTCATTAAACATTTTGCGTGACTTTAATGTGAGTACCCTCGCGGAGTTAGAAGCATTAGTCCCGAATGTTGGTGACAACAAAACCTCTCTGATTTTTGAGTTTCACTTGATGCGGTTAACACCTGAAATGGTGATGGTCAGCTCATCGAACGAGATTGAACACTTCTTTTATGAAGCGGAGATCATTGAAACCCGTTTTGGTATCTCAACCTATAAATTCACCGAAGCACCAACGCGTGTTGACATGGTGGTGTATCCAGAAGGCATCGCGATTGAGGCATTCAACCAAGGTTATCAAGCTGAATATGATGCAAGCAAAGGCACGTACAAGGTGCGTTTGCAGTACGACGATAATGGTGAAAAAAGCCAATATGATGAGCTGATAGTGGACTTGAACAGTGATCAAGTTCGACTGGAGAAAGGCACAACGACGATGGAAGGATTGGAAGTCAAAGACAGCATTGAGCAAAGCCATCGATTCGAATACAACCGCAAGCAAAACACACTCTCCATTCAATAATCATTTATTGAACATATTATCTTCTCGAATATTGAAGTGATGGTTAGGTTCATTTCTGAGCAACGGTTGGGAGACTGACTCGGAGTCATGGCTTCAATTTCTTTTGCGCTTCACCTAGACCCTTTATGCGCACATGGGGAAAGTTAGGGTTTCTTTCCCCGTTTTTCTTTAGCGAAAATAAGATGTTGCCAATTCTGAACACCATGTTACGAGCGCTTTTGTCGTGATTTGATGCTCCATTCCGATAGGGTGAAATAGGCTAAACGGCACCTTTATGTTATTCGCGAGAAGTGAAGTATTAATCTTTTTTAACTTTTTTTTGTGGGCATAGCGTTGACCAACGGACAGTGGAAGAAGAGTCCATCCACCATTTTCTAGTAATCTGACTAATAAAGCGTGGTTGCTTACGACTCGAGTATGTGTCGAGAAAGCTTGAATCATCCCCTCTCCGTTGACATGGTTATGCATAAGGTACTGCACCTCAAGCTGTGCATCTTCGAGGCCAAAATCAGTTTTGTATGCTAGGTCGCTATTTGGATTGACGAACAGACCATAGGCAACATAACCAAGATGTTTATAAGCGCATGGATACTCGGGTTCAATGCTTCCTTTTGCAGGAAGTATCGCGAAATCTAATTTATGCTCTGAAACCGCTTTTATTGCTTGTTCTCTATTTGTCTCTAGCCAATGTATACGCATTTGAGGGAATTGCTCTAGGCTTCGCCGTTCCAGCTCTGCGATAAGCTCAATTGGAAAGTCCATGTCGTACCCCAACTTCATTTCCATTTTCGGCTCATCAAACATGGCTTGACTAAATTCTTGCAGCTTTTGATTTTGACGAAGCACTAGACGGGTTTGTGGGTATAGGTGCTCAGCTCTTGGAGTCGCAAGGGCTTTACGCCCTTCAATAATGAATAACTCGAACCCTAAGTCATCTTCATAAGCTTTTACCAGTTCACGAACCGTCGTTCGGTCTTTTCCTAGGTGACGTCCAGCGGCGCTATATGAATGGTGTTCATAAACGGAGACAAAAGCGTAGAGTTGATCGAGAGAGTGCAAATGAATTTCCTTACATTATGAACGTAATATCCCCACATAAGTGGTTTTTAAGATAGTAATTATCCATCCATAATTGGTGCAAATTCTGTTGTTAAATTTGCGAGAGAGATGTCCTTTAACTCCACATCTTACGCCAAAGTGCAGCCACCAATATTTAGCGCTGATCTATTCAAAGTTATTGTGACCGTAGCAATCCCAGTCACACTGCAAACCATTTTGTTTTCAAGCAAAGGGTTGATTGATCTCGTCATGATCGGGCAGCTTACTGAACAAAATATCGCAGCAATTGGCGTGGCGAGCCGCGCACTATTTGTGGCAACAATATTTTTAGCTGGTGTCACCGCGGGTGGAGCGATGCTGACCGCGCAATATTTTGGAGCCAAAGACCAGAAGGGAGTGACACGAAGTACTGCATTGACTTGGATAATGGCGACATTGGCGTCGTTCATCCCATTGTTTGCTTTTCACTTTTATGGTGATGACATCATAGGGCTGTCGACTAAATCGCCGGAAATCATCGCGTTGGGCCATCAGTACTTGCAGGTATCGAGTTGGAGCCTACTCGCTGTCGCCTTTGTCGGTAGTGTTGCTGCTGGTTTACGAGCCATGCACCAAGCTGCGTTAAGTACCTGGTTTAGTGGTCTCGGCATTGCGTTAAATGTGTTGTTTAACTGGGTGCTGATTTTTGGTCACCTAGGGTTTCCTCAGCTTGGCTTAAAAGGTGCTGCGATAGCAACGGTCCTGAGCTCCATGCTGGAAGTGGCTGTGATTTATGTGTTCTTAAAGGTTAAGGCGCATCCTCTAAGATTTGGCACTCAAGCACTCAAAGATGCAGTTCAGTGGCGCTATGTTCGATCGTTTTTCGCTCTATCAACCCCGACAATACTTAATTTCTTAGCGTGGTCAGGTGGTTTGTTTGCTTATACCGCCATTATGGGGCAAACCGGAGAGGCAGGCTTGGTGGTGCTTTCTGTGATTACACCGATAGAGGCTTTTTCTCTCAGTTTTTTGACGGGTATTGCGAATGCTTCTGCCGTCATCGTTGGGAATCAACTTGGAGCGAATAAGCCTGAACTAGCCTATGCCCAAGCGAAAGGATTTACTGTTATTGCCATTGGTGTGACTCTGGTTGTGTCGATTTCTTTGTGGTTCCTGCAATCCTCGGTGTTAGATCTGTTTACGGCGTTATCTGCAGAAACAAGACGAATGGCAGAGCAGTTTTACATGATTTTGTGTGTTGGTATTTTGCTGCGTTCTTTGCCTACGTTAATGGTCGTGGGAGTTCTACGTGCGGGTGGAGACGTTAAGTTTTGTCTCTATCAAGACTTATCGACGCAATGGTTATTTGGCATTCCCTTGGCTGCATTGGGAGCGATGGTGTTTGGTTTTACCGCCCCAGTGGTATTTGCGATGTTCTTCTTAGAAACCTTATTTAAGTGGGTAGCGTGTTTGTACCGCTTTCGTAGTCGCAAGTGGATGAATTGTTTGGTTAAAGAAGGGTAATAGTAATGAACTTACTCAGTGTTTATGAAGCTTATGGTGTGACCATCGCCGTGCTTGTGTTCGTAATGATCTATTTATTTATTCACGTGAAATACATTCGCCACCATGCGATGCACAAGCGCTTTCTTGCGGCGCTTTGGGAGTTGATGAAGAACACCATTCACGGAGAGCACATCCGCACCATGGGTTACAAGCATGAAAAGGAAACAACAACGTCAAAAGAAAAAAATAGCTAGGAAGGCTCTTATCGGGGCTGCTTTGATACAAGTCTAGAGCGATTCCACTTGTATCTTTTTGGGGAATGGTGAGCATACCTTCCCCTTTTTTATTTCTAAAATGATAGATGGTTATTGATAAAAAACCGCCAACCAAATTGTCTCTTGTTCTGGATCTGTCCAACTGACGCGATGTTTTGTATGCGCCGGAATGTTGATATGGTCACCGGTTTCTAAACGTTTTACCGATCCATCTTCATAAGTTAGTTCACCTGCGCCTTGCAGCACCAACACCCACTCATGTTCTTCTTGATCGTACCATTTGCCCTTTGGCGTGGTTTGCCCCTTTGAGACAATACGCTCGATGCGCAGTTGTTTATGTGTGAGTAAATCTTCGAACACTTCTTCACTCAGATCACTGGGTAGGTCTTTAAACAGATTCATAATGCCTCTTCCTAAATAACGATCAATCCAAATGGTGCGAGCAGTTGTTCTTGCTGCCAGTCACAGATCTTAACACCGTATAAAGAGACGCGGCGAATGTCCAAGCCTTCTAAGTCGACGTGGGTAAGATCGCTCTCTTCTATATTAAAGCTGCCCCATTGTTCTCGACTGAATTCTCCTCTCGATAAGTCAGAGCCTTTAAAGCTCGCGCCCATCAAATTGGCACCGTTCCATCGGTTTTCAAATAGATCACATTTCTCTAGCAGTGCGCGCTCAAAATTGGTGTAAGCCAAGTTGCAGCCCGTGATATAGGCGATACAAAAGAACACCGTGTTGCTGACGCGATTAGCGAAGTTGGCACTTTGAAAGTTTGCGCCCTTCAAATCGCATTTACGCAGTTCGATGCCGACGCAATCCGCGCCATTGAACTGAGACATGGCCAACATGCAGTTGCTAAAGCTGGCATCTTTCAGTTTGGCATAACGGAAACTGCAGCCTTCTATGTCGCTCGGTTGGATAAAACGGCAATCAATAAACTTTGCATCACTCAGATCGGCATGGTCGAAATTGCACTGATAAAAACGACAGTTTTCAAAGGTGGTGTTTTGCAAATCGTGATGAGAAAAGTCTTCTTGTTCGAAAGTGAGATCGTTCTTAATCATGGCTTTTTATCTTTTCCTTGTTCGGTTGGAAGCAGACTAACACCCTAAGTGGCTGATTTTCCAGAAATATAACTTGTTGTATTTCAGTGGCTTACAAAGGCCGAAAATCGCCAATTTAAGCGGTTAAATTGGCGATTTGAAGTGGGTGTTTTTTGAAAATAACCCGAGCATATCGAGAAAAAAGTTTTGTTGAGCACAGAGGCTCTCAGAAGAGGCGGAATGAGAACTGCGACGCACGCTTCTCACACGCACAGTTTGTATTACAGGATTGTGTCCTATTTGCATAATTTGTTGATCAATTTGGCGTTTTTGTATACGTAAAAGCTATATTTTTCACAAATTGATTTCCATCAAAATAGTAGGGTTTCTATATGCTAGATTGCGCGCAGCTCAAGAAAATAGTGATACTCGCGTGCTTCAAGGTTTTGGATTCATTAAGGAACTACCTGAAAGGGAAGAGTGCAGCTGAGTACAAAAAGAAACAAAGCCCTACAAAAGGAAATAACAATGAAAAAAACAATCTGCAGTTTAGCAGTGGTTGCTGCGTTAGTGTCTCCAAGTGTTTTCGCTCACAGTGAAGGTGACTTCATTCTACGTGTTGGTGCGGCATCCGTTGTACCAAATGACAGCAGTGACAAAATCCTAGGTTCTCAAGAAGAGCTGAAAGTGGATTCCAACACGCAGCTGGGCTTGACGTTCGGTTACATGTTTACCGACAACATCAGCTTAGAAGTGCTTGCTGCAACACCGTTTAGCCATGATATTTCAACAGATCTACTTGGCCTTGGTGACATCGGCGAGACCAAACACCTACCACCAACGGTTATGGTTCAGTACTACTTTGGTGACTCACAAAGCAAATTCCGCCCATACGTGGGTGCGGGTCTAAACTACACCATCTTCTTTGATGAAGGCTTTAATAGTAATGGTAAGGGAGCAACCCTAAGCGACTTAAAACTAGATGATTCATTTGGTTTAGCAGCAAACGTGGGCATGGACTACATGATCAACGATAAATGGTTCCTAAACGCATCGGCGTGGTACGCAAACATTGAAACTGAAGCAACGTATAAATTTGGCGGCGCTAAGCAAAAAACAGACGTGAAGATTAACCCTTGGGTATTCATGATCAGCGGCGGTTACAAGTTCTAAGAAAAAGCAGTAGCAAAAGAACAACAATATTATTGGCATGACTTTTCGGGGCAGTTGCGGGGATTGCCCCTCCTTTTTATTTCATTTTCACTTCTATTCATCTCTCCTTTCTCTTTCTCTTTCTCTTTCTCTTTCTCTTTCTCTTTCTATGATTTTTCTATTTGTAAACGCATCGATTAAAAAATGAATTTTCTGTTAATTCTCGATTGCTGAGAAAAGCGAAAAATTACTATAACTAGGTTTTGAAATTGTTCTGATAAATTCGATGACAAGCGTTCGGTTAATTATTAATCGAACGTTAAAATAAATATTACAAAATGAAGCTAAGGACTGGCTGACTAAGGAAAATTACTCGTAAAGCGTGGAAATTTTACGCGAGTATTTTTCAGTTTTGCTGTCGTTAGCTGAGAAAAATGTCTTTATTTTTCAATCGATAGACAGGAAGAACTTAAAATGAAAGGAACCACACTCATTGCAGTATTTGCTTCGGCAGTATCATTGTTCTCATACAGTGAGAAAATAAGTGCGGCAGAGAAATTTATTACTATCGGCACGGGTGGTCAAACGGGTGTTTATTACGTGGCAGGCCAATCGATTTGTCGTTTTGTAAACCGTGGTGCGGCAGACCACAGCATTAAATGTAATGCACCAGCCAGCGGTGGTGGCGTGGCAAACGTCAATGGTTTGCGCAGTGGCGAATACAATTTCGGCATCATGCAGTCAGATCACCAATACAAAGCCCTAGAAGGTGTGGCTCCTTTCCAAAATAACCAACCAATGACGGACATTCGTGCCGTTTTCTCACTACAAAGTGAAGTGTTCACAATTCTTGCGCGTAAAGACGCGGGCATCACCAATTTCGACGATTTGAAAGGCAAGCGCGTCAATATTGGTAACCCTGGCTCTGGTCAACGCGATACGTTTGAGCAAGTGATGCAAGCTAAAGGTTGGTCGCAGGATGTGTTCAGCTTGGTGTCGGATCTGAAGCCAGCAGAACAAGCTTCTGCAATGAGTGACAACAACATCGATGCAATGAGTTACTTCGTCGGTCACCCAAACGGCGCGATTCAAGAAGCCTCAACCACAACGGATGCGGTGTTGGTGCCAGTGACTGGTCCTGAAATCGACAAGTTACTTGCTGAGCGTGCGTACTTCACCAAAGCAACCATTCCGGGCGGAATGTACCGTGGCAACCCGAACGATACTCTATCTATCGGTGGCAAAGCGGTGCTCTCAACCATAGCAGAAACTGATCCTGAGTTGGTGTACCAACTGACGAAATCTGTGTTCGACAACCTAGACCGCTTCAAGCGTCTGCACCCAGCATTTAAAGACCTGAAAGAATCAGAAATGATTGAAGTGGGTCTGTCTGCACCACTGCATGAAGGTGCGGTGCGCTACTACAAAGAGCGCGGCTGGTTGTAAGTAACTCTTAGAACCTTCGATTTTTAGCAAGCGCTGTGATGGATTCGCAGCGCTTGCTTCTCTGTTGTTTGTGAGAAAATTATGGATAAGACGATCTCCACGTCCCATGCTGATACGCATCCGAGTGAGCTGTCGGCAGAAGAACTGATTGCCCAAGATGTGGGTGCTCGCCTGCCAACGGGAATCATGGAAAAGCTGATTGCGGGTTTGGCGTTACTTTGGTCTCTGTTTCAACTTTGGATAGCGTCTCCGCTGCCCTTTATTGTTGGCTTTGGTGTGATGAACGACACCGAAACGCGCGCCATTCACCTTGGCTTTGCCTTGTTGCTTGCCTTTCTTGTCTTCCCTGCTTTTAAGCGCTCCCCACGCGACCGTGTTCCTGCCTTCGACATCATGTTGGGTTTGATTGCTTGTGCGTCTTCGCTGTACTTGTTTGTTATGTACGAAGCACTAGCACAACGTCCGGGCAGCTTAACCACTGAAGACTTTATTACCGCATTGATTGGTTTGCCTCTGCTTTTAGAAGCGGCGCGTCGAGTATTGGGCCCAGCATTGCCTGTGATTGCGTTGGTGTTTATCGGCTACAGCTTGGCGGGCCCATACATGCCCGGTTTATTGTCCCACCGCGGCGTGCAGTTGGATGCGTTAGCTAACCACCAGTGGATCACTACGGAAGGTGTGTTTGGTATTGCACTTGGCGTGTCGACCAGCTTTGTATTCTTGTTTGTTCTGTTTGGTGCGTTGTTGGAACGCGCTGGAGCAGGGCACTACTTCATTCAATTGGCATTTAGCATGTTGGGGCACTTGCGTGGTGGCCCTGCAAAAGCGGCCGTCGTTGCCTCGGGCTTAACGGGTTTGATTTCTGGCTCGTCTATCGCCAACGTTGTGACCACGGGCACGTTCACTATTCCTATGATGCGTAAAGTTGGTTTCTCTCCAGAGAAAGCCGGTGCAGTGGAAGTGGCGTCATCGGTGAATGGGCAAATCATGCCGCCTGTTATGGGCGCTGCGGCGTTTTTGATGGTGGAATATGTCGGCATTCCTTACGTTGAAATCATTAAGCACGCCTTCTTACCTGCTGCTATTTCTTACATCGCACTGCTTTATATTGTTCATTTAGAAGCGCTCAAATTGGGCATGCAGCCAATTGATGCTGCACGTTCAAAACCTTGGCTAGCAAGACTCACGGGTTTTGCATTTGGTGCGGCGTTGATTTCTGGATTGTCGATGGCGGTCTACTATGGCTTAGGATGGCTGAAGCCAGTATTGGGTGACTTTGTCCTACCGGGAATGGCATTGATTCTTGCGGTGGTGTACTTGGCGCTGCTAAAAGTGGCGGCAAGCAATGAGCCGTTACCAGAAGAGGACCCAGATGCTCCGCTAGAACAGTTACCAAATACGCGCGCGGTCTTGCTATCTGGCTTGCACTACCTACTGCCTGTGGTGGTCTTGGTGTGGTGTTTGATGGTCGAGCGTTTGTCTCCTGGGTTGTCTGCTTTTTGGGGCAGCGTGATTCTGGTGGTGATCGTTCTGACTCAACGTCCTCTGCTGACTTGGATGCGTAAAGACGGCAAACACGATTATGGCAACTTTAAAGACGGTTGTATTGATTTGCGTGAAGGCTTGATTGCTGGTGCGCGTAATATGATCGGCATTGGTATCGCGACCGCCACCGCAGGCGTAATTGTTGGTGCGGTATCGCAAACGGGTGTTGGCTTAGTATTGGCAGATTTGGTTGAGATGTTGTCGATGGGCAACTTGCTACTCATGCTAATGCTCACCGCAGTATTGAGCTTGATTCTAGGCATGGGCTTACCAACTACGGCTAACTACATCGTGGTATCGAGCTTGCTAGCACCTGTTATCGTCACGCTGGGTCAACAACACGGTTTGATCGTACCGTTAATTGCGGTGCACTTGTTTGTGTTTTACTTCGGCATCATGGCGGATGTAACGCCGCCAGTGGGTCTGGCTTCGTTTGCTGCTGCAGCGGTGTCGAAAGGGGATCCAATCAAGACGGGCTTAACCGCGTTTTACTACAGTCTAAGAACCGCAGCTTTGCCGTTCCTATTTATCTTCAATACCGATTTGTTGTT
This sequence comes from Vibrio sp. MOR3, assembly GCF_001557775.1. Lineage (NCBI taxonomy): Bacteria > Pseudomonadati > Pseudomonadota > Gammaproteobacteria > Vibrionales > Vibrionaceae > Vibrio > Vibrio sp. MOR3. The sequence goes on from NZ_LNRD01000004.1 coordinate 385,735, forward strand.
GATTGATGTCGATTGGGCGCACGGCATTGCCATCTTTGTTATCTCCACTATCGCGATGTTGATATTCGCAGCGGCGACGCAAGGTTGGTTCCTGACTCGTAACCGTTGGTACGAAGGCGTTCTGTTATTGCTGGTGGCCTTTACTCTGTTCCGTCCAGGATTCTGGATCGACATGGTGGTGGACCCGTACCAATCGAGTAATCCTGCCCAGTTGGCACAAACGCTTGAGCCGCTAGAAGAGGGCAGTGTGCTCAGAATGCGTATCAGCGGTGAAGATGCAGTAGGTAAGATACGAGAGTTCTCGGTGTTGTTGTCGGTTCCTGAAGGGGAAACCGGACAAGATAAGCTGGACGCATTGGGTATCGCTACTTATCAGCAAGGTGAACAAACCCTGATTGATATCGTTAGCTTTGCTAGCCCAGCAGAGGCAGCAGGATTGCAGTTTGACCAACAAATTGTCGATGTGCGTGTGCCTGTTGAGCGTTATCGCAAAGAGTGGATGTGGATTCCGGCAATGTTGCTGTTTGGTGTTGTTATCTGGCTCCAACGCCGAAGAGTAACCGCGCACCTTGCTACAGCACATTGATAATTAAAGATAAATAACCATAAAGCCCTGTTGGAGTTAAGACTAACGGGGCTTTTTTCTGTCTGGAATATTCGCCAATGTGATTGTCTAAGTCGCGGAATGATTAGCGTCTTCTATACTTTATGCACGATTAGAGTGTGAATATCTTTGCGCATCATTTGAACAAATTATCAACGCTCAAAATCGGATCTTAACCTTTCAGATCATCTTGTTGTTCGAAAGCGGAAAAATCCTACACTGATCACATAATTGAACACTTGGACAATATAAATGAGCGACGATATCGCGAAGAAATCCTCTTCGAAATCCAAACTGACCAAAATCCTTTTCCTTCTCGTTTGTGCTATCGGCTTCGGTGCGATGTACTGGTCTTGGCAATATTCTGATGGTCACCCAAGTACCGAAGATGCATACGTAAGAGCAAAAATCCTGTCTGTCGCTCCTCAGGTTCAAGGTCAAGTCATCTCAGTAGAAGCCAAAGACTTCCAAGTGGTGAACAAAGGCGATCTGCTATTAAAGATTGATTCTCGTCCTTATCTGCTCGCGGTCAAACAAGCGAAAGCGGCTTACCAATTGGCGGTTCAACAGCATGATGTGGCCGATAAACAGGTCACAGAAGCGGTCGCTGGTTTAGATGCAGCACGCTCGAACCTGACCGAAGCGCAGTTGGAGTACAAACGTACTAACTCGCTAGTGAAGCGCAAATTAGCGTCTGACCAAGATTTAGATACTGCGAAGAACAAACTCGCGAACGCTCAAGCAAGCTTAGAACAAGCACGTGCAACGGTTGAAAAAGCAATCGCAAACCGCGGTGAAGAAGGTGCAGAAGCTGCGGTTGTTCAACAAGCGGCAGCACAACTTGCACAGGCTGAGTTGAACCTTAGCTACACCGACATCACTTCTCCTGTCGATGGCATCGCGGGTGAAATCAATACACATACTGGTTCTGTTGTCGGTATTGGCCAAACTCTGTTCCCTGTGATTGTGAAAGACAGCTACTGGGTACGCGCAAACTTTAAAGAAACTGACCTAACGCACATCAAAGCAGGCATGCACGCTGAAGTCGTGATCGACATGTACCCAGACGTAGTGTGGGATGCGAAAGTAGAAGAGTTGTCGCCAGCAAGTGGTACCTCTTTCTCTTTGATGCCACCAGAAAACGCAACCGGTAACTGGGTGAAAATCAAACAACGTTTCCCTGTGCGTTTGACACTTGAAGTACCTGAAGGTGCGCCACAATTACGTGTGGGTGCAAGTTCTGAAGTGACTGTTGATCTGAAAAGTAACGCACAATGAGTAACGAGATTACGGCCGACAAACGGGGAATAGCCACCGTCGCCGTGATGCTTTCGGCCATCATGGTGCTGATAGACATGACCGTTGCTAACGTGTCGCTTTCACACATGATGGGCGCGTTGGGCGCAACGGCAGACCAAATCACATGGGTGCTAACTGGCTACAGCATGGCTGAGGCGATCTTCATTCCGATGACCAGTTTCTGGGTATCGCGATTTGGTGAGCGCAAAGTCATGCTGGTGGCGGTCATCGGCTTTGTGATTGCCAGTGCTTTCTGTGGACAAGCGGGTTCACTCGAAGAGATGGTAGTGTTCCGTATTATCCAAGGTGCGTTTGGTGCTTCGGTTATTCCACTGGCGCAATCTACATTGGTTCAGATTTACCCTTCCGAGCAAAAAGGCAAGGCGATGGCGATCTTCTCCATCGGTATCTTGCTTGGTCCGATTTTAGGCCCGGTAGTGGGCGGTGTGATTACTGACAACATCAACTGGCGTTGGATCTTCTACGTCAACTTGCCATTTGGCTTAGTGTGTACTGCGCTGATTTATCGCTACATCCACATCAGCAACAAATCCAAACCGAACTTCGACTGGTGGATCATTGGTTATATGGCCCTCGGGGTCGGAGCGTTGCAGTTCGTACTCGACAAAGGTAACGACGAAGACTGGTTCAACTCTCGCATTATCCAAACCGCAGTGCTGCTGGCGATCATGGGCTTAATCATGTGGATCTACCGCAGTTGGAAGACCAAGAGCCCCATCGCGCCTCTGTGGCTCCTCAAGGACAGAAACCTCATGGTCTCGTCCTTGATGATGGCGGTGGTGTCGATGGCAATGTTCGGCTTGACCACTCAGCAACCGATGTTGCTCGAAAGCTTATTAAACTACCCAGTGTCCACCACAGGCATGTTAATGGCACCACGGGGGCTAGCATCTGCCTGTATGCTGATATTGGTGATTGTGATTAACCCACAATTCGACCCAAGGTTGAAGATTGTCTTTGGCCTAACTTGTATCGGTATTGGTAGTTACCTCATGACCTTGTACTCCATGGAAATCGATACCTTCTGGATCGTGATGCCAAGTATGATTCAGGGCATGGGTTTAGGTTTGACCTTCTCGACCTTATCGACACTGGCGTACATGACATTGCCAAAAGAGCAGTCGGTGGCAGGGGCGAGTATTTTTAACCTGTTCCGCACCATTGGTAGTTCGTTTGGTATCTCGATTGCGACTACATACCAATACCGCGACAGCCAACAGCAATGGCACGCTTTGGGAGAAGGCTTTAACCCTTATAACCCAGTGCTGCATGACTGGGCTGCGAAACAGGGGTTGTCGATTACTGATCCTGCGGCTTTGGAGCAATACCAGAACATGCTCCATCAGCAATCGCAAATGGTGGCCTTTGTGCACACCTTCCAATTGGTCGGGGTGATGTTCGTTATCATGATGCCGATGCTGATATTTATCCGCTCAAGGTAAACCTCTAAAGCTAAACAAAAGCGCCCTTAACTCAGCCAGTTAAGGGCGCTTTTTTATGTCTGACTTTTCTATCGGTTTTCGAGCAATTAACCGAAGGTCACTTCACTGAAATGCGGATTGTCTTTGAGTGCTCTCATCGCAATCAATTGTTCGGTTGGGAACGAAATGTGCTCGCCATCGATATCCAAAAATAAGCACTCTTGTCGTTCAATATCGTAGCCTGTATCAAATGCGCTGCCTTGATGTTTCTCACCGTTTCTGAGGGTGATCTCCACGGTCAGATTAAACATACAGGCGATTTCAATAAAATCGTATTGGCTGCAGGTCACCATAACTTTTTCTCCTTCTCTCTTCCTTATCAAGACCGATAAAGGACAGAAATACTTCTCTGAAACCTAATCTTCATCTTACGCCCTATTTTGGTCATGAAAAAGACATACAAGCAGGCTTAACTAAAACCATAGTTTAGTGAACAAGACGTAGATAGGACATGTCTGAAACGACACTTAAAAACACGTACTTGGCTCGTGAGCGCGCAACGCAATCACTGATTACTCCTCACACTTACTACGCGCAGTTGGCGCATCGCATTAACCACTCAGCTCAATTTGAACATGGACGCGTCAAAGACAAGATGCCAAATGTGCCAAGCCCTCAGTCTTTTTGGCAAGTGTGTTGGGCCTACATGGGCGGACGTTCGCCGCTCAGTCCCGATAACCAGTTGCCTTATTCATCGATAGAGCCCACGCGCTTTGAACAGCGACAACAAGCGATGCGAGTCACTTGGCTCGGGCATTCCACTTTGATGATTGAGACCGATGGCGTGCGCATTCTGACTGACCCTGTATTCGACTATGCGTCGCCGTTGATTGCTAAGGCATGGTTTGAGCGCAATATCCCCAATACAGCCGTACGTGATAGCTTGCCGATTCCGGATGTCATCGTGATCTCTCATGATCATTACGATCACCTCGAAGCTTCGACCATACGTTACTATTCTGATAAATCCGTAACATTTTACGTGCCACTCGGTGTCGGTAAGCATTTGATTCGTTGGGGCGTTAGACCTGATAACGTGGTGGAATTTGATTGGTGGGAGAGCGTTCATTACGCCAACGTCGAGCTGATTTGCACGCCAGCCAATCACAACTCAGGGCGTACTTATCTGGATAAGAATTCGACCTTATGGGCTTCTTGGGTAGTAAAAGGTCAGCAAGAGACCCTCTATTTCAGCGGCGACAGTGCGTACGATAGTCACTTTGCACAAATCGCCCAGCGTTGCGGTCCGGTTGATATCGCCTGTTTGGAAGTCGCGGCAGATGTGAAAGGCAACCAAGGTTATCCGGTTGAGAATTGGGGACACATGCAAGCGCATCACACCGTACGCGCATTCAAAGATCTGCAAGCGAAGAAGTTGCTACCTGTACACTGGGCAACGTATGAGTTGTTTACGCACAAATGGGATGAACCCATTGAGGACTTGATTGAACATTGCCAAGCCGATCACATTGAACTTATTACTCCGATGGCGGGAGAGAGTTTTTATGTGGCAAAAGAATATAAAAATAAATGTTGGTGGCAGGCCAATAAATTATGTGAGCAAGCTAGAAAAATACGGGTATAATATGACGGCGCTTCAATAATACCTCGGTTAATTTAACCAACTTTCTTGCTCCTTATAACAAGATTTTTACTGGTCATCGAATCGATAAATTACCAGTGAGTCACTATTTTTCTGTGATCCCTCACGATAATAAATCTCTGAGTACAACTTTTTGATACTTCTCACCTAATAAAATAACCTTCTGAGAGAAAACTTTTACTAAAAATCTTTGTGAACTTAATTTTACGCATCAAAACAATTATACTCGTCGCCATACTGATAAGGCTTAAAATAGCTGGTCAAAGTGTGAACGCAATGAGTAAAACTTGATCAGTTAACAACAAGTAAAAGTCTCATCATTGAAACCGATTTAATTGATAAAGAATGCTGGTGATAATTGGAACCAGCATCACAAGAGTAGGATTCTCTTGAATATATCATCAGGGATGCTGAAGAAATTAAAACAGGCATTGTTAGATGAATAATTCTGCAACGTATTTACTTGCTGCTCTACGAGAAAAAATTAAAGAGAAAGGGATTTGTTATTCCGATCTCTCTGCCGGAATGGGGATTCCTCTATCAACCATTAAGAGACAGTTACACAACACGTCTTTAGGGTTGGACAAGATACTCTCGTATGCCACTCATTTAGATACTGACTTAGTCGAATTGTCCATGCGTGGTAAACAGCTGCAACAAGAAAACGAGCAATTTATCACCGACATTAACAGTGAAATATTTCACCAGTATCCGTACCTGTTTGATTTCTTATATTTATTACGTCGGAAGGAATGGTCTCCGCAAGATATTGCGAGCAAATACCAATTAACCCATACCTCGATCACGCTTTATTTCCGTGCATTGGAAATGATGGATTACATCGAGCTAAAAGGTGAGGACCAGTACCGCTTTAAAGACCAAGGTCGCTTTATTTTCGAAGAAGGCTCTAAGCTCGATACTTTGTTCGCCAAGCGCTTTCGAGATGAAGTGTTCAGCCATGATGTGCGACCACCGATTTGCATGGGACGTATTGCTATTACTGAAGAGCAGGAAGAAAAATTGGCGAATGAGGTGTACAACAAACTGATTGAGTTTGATGTGCAGAACAAGAGCGGGGAATGCAGTAAGCGACTGAGAAACGTCTTGATGACTTACACACCGGGTAATCAGATATTCCTTTCGGATACGATTCCGAATATTGACGGTGAATTATTAAAAGCCATCTCGATGGCGAATGAAAAATAGTGACTATTTAATCACAAAATAAAGAATTTATATTAAGTGGGTGTGTTTGATAATGAATACATCAAAGCCCCACTATTATCCAAAATTAATGACCTGTTATTTAAATAGGTCAAACGAAGAAGAGACAAATTAACCGATCTCTTCTCACATCCAAAAGTGAAATAAATAAGGCTGAGTCTTCATCATCGAAAATCGGCAGGGCACGTCTCGACCTTTTTTCTCCTGATCAGGACCAAAAGCCAATAAATGAGGGATATAACATGCACTTTAAGACTTCTTTATGTGCGATTGCTGTCGGGGTTGCTCTAACACTTAGTGGATGCAACAGTAGTGATAATGACTCGAATGTGGATGCGCCACTGAAAGCGGCTGAATTCCATAACACGATCGATCGTGCGGGTGTGCCAGTGGCACTGCGTGATCTTCATGGTGGTCACCTTCGCTACATTCCTATGTTCGATAACGGCTCGTGGCATGGTCACACACTAGACACTAAAGGTGGTGAAATCACTTTAGGTGGTACAGCGTTACTAACGGAAGAATACGTGTCATTCATGGCTGCACGTTTTGACCGTTTGGCACTAACGGTTGATGGCCAACCTATGCCACTCAAATTGACAGAAGCTTACTCACAACCTGGCGCATTGATTCAAAAATACACGGGCGATAACGGCATCGAAGCGGAGCTCGAAATGCGCTTTGTGACAGACCGTACTTCTCTTGTTAAAACCACCATCAAGAACCCGAACAAGCTGGCTATTCAAGGCGAATGGGACGGCGAGTTGATGCAAGATTACCGCGCTGACGATGGTCAACTTTACAAGAACAACGACAGCACTGTTCGCAGTGTTGAAGATGCATACCCTACTTACTCACGTGAAATCGCCGCGACAGAAAACGGCGTAGAAGTGTCTTTTGGTGCGGTTCGTGACTCTTGGTCGTTATTAACTTCGGGCGATTCTAAGTTTGAAGTGACGCGTTCTATCAAACCAGAAACGTCTACCATCGATGATGACAAGAAAGGCTTCGTCCAAACGGCAGAGCTAGGTGATGGCGAAGAAATCACGCTCTACACGGCGTACACGCACGTTCAAAACACTGAAGAACAAACGTCTGAATTTGCAAAATTGGATGACGTAATGGCCGATCCAAAAGGCTACATGCACGATTCAGCAATGCGTTGGGAAGAGTATCTAGCAAACGGCCTTACGAACGATGCTGCTTCAAAAGAGCATGAATTCGTTGCAGTAAAAGCGATGGAAACACTAAACGCAAACTGGCGTGGTGCAGCGGGTGCGATTGATCATGATACTGTTACGCCTTCGGTTACGGCGCCTTACTTCTCGGGCAACATGACATGGCCGTGGGATACGTGGAAACAAGCTTATGCGATGTCTCACTTCAACCCAGATGTGGCGATGGAAAACATTCGTACTGTATTCCAATACCAAGTGCAGTCTGACGATCCTGTTCGCCCTTGGGACGAAGGTTACTTGCTTGATGTAGTTACCTACAACTTGCCGGCAGAACGTTGGGAAGGCATGTCTGCGGAATACAAAAAAGTGTTCCCTCAAGCGACGGATGGTCTGAACTGGAATGAGCGTAATACTAAGCCATCACTTGCTGCTTGGGCGGTATGGGAAGTGTATACCGCACTGAAAGATGAGCATAACCGTCCAGAAGAAGCGCAAAAATGGTTAGAAGAAATGTATCCGAAGCTGGTTGCGTTCCACGACTGGTGGTTACGTGCTCGTGATACGAATAAGAACGGTATCCCAGAATACGGTGCAGCGAAAGATCCAATCCACACGGTTTTCGAAGGTGACGTGAATGACGGTTCTTGGGGACCAGATGCGTCTGTCGATGACATGAAGTTCCAATACAAAGACGAAGCGAATGGCGACAAGTGGATCAAAGAAACGGGCATCGAGAAATACAACGAATTGTTGACTTCTGGTGACTACACGGCAATGAGCATCCCTGCAAAAGTCGCAGCGGGTTGGGAGTCAGGTCGTGACAACGCAGGCGTGTTTGGCTTCATTGATACGATTGACAATCTACAAGGTATGGCTGAGCAACCAACGCAAGAAGAAGCGGAAGTGATTGACCAAATGGGGCGATACGCTCATAACACCAACGGCTTCGACAACACCTACGACATGATGATGGGTGAAGACGGTTCTGTCGTGACTTACCGTAATGATTCGGTTGAGAACATGGACAAACTGGCTCAAGCGAAGAAAGACTGGGAAGTGAAGTTCAACGAGAACACCGACGACTCAAACAACTTGTCTGGTTACTCACTCATGCAAGAGTCGGTAGACCAAGCGTCGTACTGGTATTCAGACAACCTGTACCTATCGCAAATTGCCGATGTATTGGGTAAAGCTGACAAAGCGGCAGAGTTCGCAGCGAAAGCCGCTGATACCAAAGAGTACATCAACCGTTGTATGTACGACGACACAACTGGCTTCTATTACGATATTGAAGTGGTACCAAGTGGCCTTAGCAATCAGTGTGCAGGTCCAATGTTGGTGAAGCGCGGTATGGGTCCGGAAGGTTGGTCTCCACTATTTAACAACGCAGCAACGCAAGAACACGCAGATAAAGTGGTGAAAAACATGCTTGATACCAGCAAGTTTAACTCACCGAAGATCCCACTTGGCACGGCGTCGATGGACAACCCTGCTTACGGACCAGACATTTACTGGCGTGGCCGTGTATGGCTGGATCAGTTCTACTTCGGCGTTCGTGGCATGGACAACTACGGTTACGGTGTAGAAGCGCGTCAAATGGTTGATAAGCTGTTCCAAAATGCACAAGGTCTAACGGAAACGACGCCAATTCAGGAAAACTACAATCCTGAAACGGGTGCAGTGCAGGGCGCAAACAACTTCTCTTGGAGTGCTGCGCACCTTTACATGCTGTACAACGGCTTTGTGGGCAAGTAACACCTGTTGGTGAGTCACTAACACGGTCAAATATTAAGCGTTGCAGATGACCCCCCTAGCATCTGCAATCGCTTAATCTTCTTCAAATTAGGCTCAATAATATCAAGCCGGGTAGTGAAAACTGTCCGGTTTTTATAGAGTTATCACACTACTTTTCTGTAATTTCCTAAAATTTGTATGCAGGGAAAAATGCGCGACAACGCTGATTTTCCTTATAAAACAATCATTAATAACACCGCATTTCGTTCTGTCTATTTTCAATACATAACATTTATAAAATGATCATTTAACTGTTTTGTAACAAAATATATGCTTCATAAATCAATGAGGTCGTTAAATATTCATACGAAAGCATTAAGAGTTGTCCTAACCTCGCCGCTGGCCAGCCGCTCCGAGCCGAAATCATTCCCAAACTCTACTCTTCCGCTTGAAGCCACCTCATTCCAAGGAGCGTATTGATAAATACCTCACTTTCTTAGTAGTCAGCATGACGTGTTGCGATGCAGCACCATCAAGGAAGGTGACATGAACTGTTTACAGACCAGCCTTTATAACTTGCTAGAAGACAATAACTTTGTGCCCTCTAAAGAGTACAAAGCCTCGATTGCAAGCTATCTACATTCCGATTCCTCACTCACACCTCAAGCGATGGGTAAGCTCACTGGAGAGATATTTCAGAGCAAACAAACCATGGCGTATTACTTGCTGCACAATGCCATCAACGAAGAAGAGGGCGCAGAGCGACTCAAAATGATCGCCACTCGTTATGCGCAAGGGGAAATGAAGCAGCAAATCATGCATCACTGCCAAAACGACAGAAACCACTCAGCCATGTACGCCAGCTTGATCCCATTAACGGGTTACCAAACTGAGGTATATCAAGAAGAAAAGTCGAGTGATTTCAGCAATGTCAGCCACTTTTACGACGACATTAAAATCCACCTTTTCCGAGCTCACTCCGTCGAACTTCGTTCTTGGTGTTTATTGGTTTCTCAACTGAGTTTTATCGACCAATCGGATATCCCGTATCTGAAAGAGATGCGACCGACCATTCAGCAGATTTTAGATGATGAAGTGAGGCAGGTTTCCTACACGGCGCAACACGTCAGCCAGTGGTTGGAAGAAGATCCGTCACTGTGCCAAGCCTTCACGCAATGCATGAGTCACACCTATCGTGAAACTTGGGACTACCTTGCCTCTATGGCGGAATTCATGCGAGACAGTGCGCCTTATTTTATGGTCTAGGCACAGAACACTTGAGTTTAAAGGCTTGGCCGAGAGGCTCAACGTTGTTTGTACTGCGTTGGGCAATAGCCTCTGTTCACGTCTGGTGAGCGCAGTTTTAAGTGCTTGGTGTTGCGTCCAGATACACGTTGTCTCCAAAGCTTGAAACTGCGGGGTTTGAGGTGGCGACGCATCAGGCTGATAACGCCATTTTCGCTCAAGCCGAATTGATGCTCAATCGCTTCAAACGGGGTTCGGTCTTCCCATGCCATTTCTATGATTCTGGATAGTGCGTCGTCGTTGAGGGTCATGGTGTGTTCCTAATCAGGGTTGCCTATTTAAGCTTAGGAACACACATACGTAATCAACGGCGAAACGGTTTAATAGGAAGCCGCATTTAACCGATAAAATGAGGAAATAAAGTTAGGAATAGCAACGAGTTATTTCTGTGGTTTAAGCTCGACCACATTGCCTTCTGGATCTTCTAAATACACAGAGCGACCAAAGCCCTGAGCACCATATCGTTCGGCAAACTCTTCAACGTGGACATTATGTTGATGAAGATATTTAAGCAACTCAGACTCTTCAAAAGGCGTAATTTGCAGGCAGAAATGATCAAGGTTGCGGCCATCTTGGCTTGGCGATTTGCCGCCTAACTTTCCGAGTTCACTTTCAACTGTCACCAAATCAATGATGGCTGTGCCAGCACGTAACTGCGTCAGCCCTAAGTCGGGCAACTCCCGCTCGATAGGACATCCCAATAGATCTCGATAGAAACGGAGCATCGCATCGAGATTATCTGTTCTCAATACCACGTGATCGAGGGCTTTGATTTCAATGGGGTTGCGTTGGTTTGCCATGACGTGTTCCTTTTTCGAGCATTGAGAAAAGTATACGCACTAAACCAGCAAGCTGATCGCCAGAGCCAGCATGACAAAGCCAATAATGAACTCAAGAATCTGCCAAGAGCGAGCATGCTTAAAGATGGGGATCAATAACTTAGCGCCATAGCCAAGGCTGAAAAAGAACACAAAGGAAGCCGATACCGCACCCACTGCAAACTGCCATTTGTGTGGTTCATATTGAGTAGAAATTGATCCTAACAGCACGACGGTATCAAGGTAAACATGCGGGTTTAACCAAGTGAATGCCAAGCAGATCAGAGCCGTTTGCCATGCACTTTTGGAGGCATCACCTTCAGGATTCATCACGTGCTTTTGCGTCAATGCCGAGCGTAAACTGCTGAGACCATACCAAGTTAGGAAGGCAGCACCAGCATATCGTGCGATGGTTTCAATCAACGGAAACTGCTTCACTAAGTAGCCAAAACCCGCCACACCAAGGGAAATCAAGATCGCATCTGACAGTGCACAAATAAAGCACACCAGAAACACATGATGCTGTTTGATGCCTTGTTTCAGCACAAAGGCGTTTTGCGCTCCGATAGCAAGAATCAGTGATATGCCAAGCGTAAAGCCAGCAAGGTAGGTGGTCATTCTCTCTTCCTTGAACATCGACCAAATATGGCTTCAAACCATAACTTTGTTGAAAATAGTCTGCAAGGGTTGCGGAGAAGCCTTGCTAGAATGACCTAATAAGATATTGACGTCGTAATTGTGAGAGTAGACCTCAATTTAAACCGTACTTTCACAATAAGTTGGCGTTCCCCATTACAATATGCCCATCCATATGAAAAAGGAAAAAACGATGAAAGCAGTTTGGTTGGCCGCAGGTGCATTGGCACTGAGCGGATGTTCGACAATGAACTCAGCAAATGATGTATCTCGCCCATCGGCAGAGATGTTCCCAGAGATGGAGAACATGACGAAGCACGTTTTCTATGTAGACCCAGCAAGCAACGAAGCAGATAAGCGCGTTGAGCTTGTGGTAGGCAAAATGATGGAAACAGACTGTAACCGCGTTTCTCTGGGCGGCAGTGTGAGCGCGCACTCGCTAGAAGGTTGGGGTTACACTTACTACCAAGTTGACGCTTCTCCAGCAGGTGGCATCTCTACACTAATGGCTTGTCCTGAAGACATGGAGAAGGTAGAGACTTTCGTTCAAATGCCAACACGCGACCTTTACCGTTACAACAGCAAGCTACCTGTTGTGGTTTACGCGCCAGCGGATTTGGACGTGAACATTCGCGTTTGGGCACCTGAAGAATGATTGCTAAGCAGGCAAAAATCGCACTGACATTAGTTGGTTTGCTTGCGCTTGGTGGCTGTGCCTCGACCGCGCCAGGGTATCAATACCAGTGTGATGATGGCCATCAGTTCGCTGCTAGCTTTGATCAGGAAAAAGCGCTGATCACTGTTGATTACGGGAGAGAGATTGAACTCAAACAAGTTCGCTCTGCCTCTGGCGCAAAATATATGTCTGATGACCAAATGTTAGTTCTGCACACGAAAGGTGACGAAGCGATTTTGATCGTCAACGAGATATCCCAAAGTGCATGTCGCGTGACGAAGTAATCGTTAAATTCAAAAGGCTTGGTTGATACCAAGCTTTTTTTTCACGCTTTGTATGGTGGTCATATGTTTTCTGTGGCAATACGGTTGCAGCTTCCCTTTCTGGGTCAATCCACATCGAACAAATCCGCCTCTAGCACCCTCTTTTCTTCTTCGTAAAAACTACTTCGAAAGTTTAGGTCAAGTTACCTTATCGTAAGTTTAGGTGAGAGATTGTCTTATTTTATAAAATTTTAATATTCAATATGTTACTAAGTAAACCCATCGAACAACTATTTGTTTCATTTATCATTTAAAGGTTATGTAATTAATCAGGTTTATTTTTATTTTTGTCCAACCTTCGAAAACCTTTCCAATATCTGGCTTTCTATATTTGTTGTCTTAGCTTCTAAAATTCTCTGTTTAGTATTAATTTTGTTTATTCAAGGTGCTGATAATTATTAAGTTTATCTTTTATTTGGCATTTTTGGACTATGGCGTATTTCTTACAAAATTAAAATCCTTAAGCCAATGGTCGTAAGTGCGGAGTTGATATACATTCTCGTTTGGGAACATTCCCGCTATAAATATAAAAATGGAGAAATTATAATGAAAAACGTTCTTGGCTTCGTGACCCTTCTTGCTGCTTCTTTTGTTCACGCTGAAGACGCGATTACTTTCCCAACCGAGCAAGCTGCTGGAGGAAATGACGCGATTGTCTTTCCTACTGTGCAGAATCCCATTGTGTTGGTTGGTGGGTACGAAGTAGAAAATGGTGTTTTGCGTTCTCGCACTTACGACTGTGGGATTAATATCAGTGACTTAAACCTCTCAGCCCAGCTTGTGTGGGAAGGTGCGACACCTAAAGTGATGATTGTGGGTGACGATCTGATTATGTGTCGTTCACTGGCGAATAGTCCATTTGAGCTCGACATCAGTACGGTGTTGAATCAACTTCCGAACCACGATCTATATCGATTAGAGATCGCGAATCATGTCAACTTTCATCGATAGTTCGAGGAGAGAACATGACTTTTTACTCTTCGAATAAAAGGGGGGAGAAGGCCTGTGCTTGCACGGGCTCTTCGCGTCCCAAAGTGGTGATTTTCGGTGCTGGAATTTCTGGCTTAACTGTGGCTCATAACTGCATAAAACGAGGTTTTGAGGTTTCTGTTTACGACAAGGAGCTATACACCGGAGGAAAGTGTATCGGAACGGTAGATGAAGGGGGGAGGGTTCATGAACTTACTCATCGGCAGTTCTTCGCAAAAAACCACAATCTCATTAATTTTCTTAAAGAAATTCCTTCAGGGGCTGGCTCTTGTTTAGACTCGCTTTACCCTCAGAATATCGTGCAATTTTCTTGGGCACAAAGTAGCAAAACCATACAGTTTCAGCGTGGTTATTTTACGCGTTTAGAAAAACTGTGGGATGACGCAAAGTCCGCCTATTCAATGCATTATGCTCAAGTTCCTCTAACGGATACGTTTTGGTTTAAGCAACGATTGCAGCAAACGTATTCTACAGAGGAATTACTCGGTGTTTCCGTTAGAGATTTCTTCTGCTACGACTCAAGGCCACACCTTGCCGCTTTCCTTCGTTCAGTCTTGCTAGGTTGGATTGGAGCGACTGATGATACGCCAGCATTGGCGATTTTGGATTTACTCAACAATAAAGAAGGCGAGTTGCATACTTTGGCACCAGACGCCTACAGCTTGGGAATGCGCAAACCCATTAGTGACGCGCTTATTAACCCGTTGACTCACCATCTCCAAAAGCAGGGTGTTCAGTTTCACTTAGGCTACAAAGCGAAGGCCATCTATCCCAACAAAGCACGGACCCGAGTGGATGGTGTGCGACTACACAATGACTGTACCGTTCTCGCCGATTATTATGTCTTTGCGCTTCCGGCCCATGTTACTCACTCTTTACTTTCAGAAACCAGTTCAGCATTAAGTTATGATTACGTCTTGAGCCACGGTTTTCAGTTTTATTTTTCTTGTATCCCTGCTGAACTCAAAAATAGAACGGTTGGCTTAGTCCTTGATTCTCCCTGGGGATTGAGCTATCACGTGACCACCAGAAACACATCTCGAGGCGAGGTGGCGTGCTTATCGGTAACCGCGACTAAGCTTGATGATGCACTTGGGCTTTTGTATCAAAAGCCAATGCTGTCTTGTACTGAAGAGCAAGTAAAAGATGAATTATTGTTTCAGCTTTTTGGGCAATTGGACCTACTAGAACATTCGGCTTACAAAGGATTTAGAGTTGGCCTTGGGGCAAAAATAGTCACACCTCAAGAGCTAGACACTTTGTACTCAGAGTACTTTCATGGTGATGTTTTTATCAATGAGCGTGGGCAGCCTCGACAGTGGGTTTTGCAACACGCCCTCACTCAACCTACCACTCAGAATACGCTCACAACAACAGTGAAAAACTTTTCTAACGTCTTTTTAAGCGGTGAGTATTTATCTGATCCCCGCCAAACTTGGCGAGTACCGGTTACGTTGGAGCGATGTATAGAAACCGCTAATTTATGCTCGGCGGATTTAGCCGAGTATGCAGACTCTGAACATGAGATGTGCCAATGAAGTCCCGAATTTATTCACCTTTGTCATCGGGGCTCTTTCTGTTGCTGTGTTTGGTGTACAGCAGTGGTTTTTATCTACTAGTGCAAAGTTCGATTTGGCTCGCGTTAGCATTGACAGTGCTGTTACCTGTGGTGTTCTGGCCGTTAACGCAACCGGTCGAAAATTCAGAAGAGATAAAGCGAATCCTCTGTTTGGAAACTGGTTTTAACGTGTTGTGTTTTTTAGCGGTGAGTAAATGGGTCAGCATCGAACATGTCGATAAGGGTTTGGTCGTATTTTTCGTTCTCCAGTCCGCGGGATTTTTATTGGTGCAGTTGAAAAAGCGGGCTTATTTGTCGATGTTTATTTCGATGGTACTGGCTGCGGCGATCGCCTACTGGGTACATTCAGGGATGCAAACCACACTGCAAGGAGAGGGGAGGATCGTCTTATTTGGAGAGCCTGTCCCTTGGCAATTAAAAGTGATTTACGGTTTGTGGCTGGCGCAATTACTGCTTGTCGAATATCGCTCTGTGTTGCCAAAACTGACGTTGGCTATCTGCCACATTGCGTCTTTTGTTATTGCAATTGGTGCTGAGGATTTCTTCCACGCCCGCATCGCGACAGCCAGTCACCTTCTTTTCCTCAGCCTATGTTTCAACTTAAAGAGTTTAGATTGGGGCGGAAGTGAATTCGCAATATCGAATCGATTGAGCCGTTTCATTCAATTGCCAATCGTTAGAGAGCCATTTTCTGAGTTTTTACTTGGCGTTGTTGCTATCACTTATCTTGGGATTTTTCTAATGTAGTGCACTTGGGATTATGTGTTTCTCACTAGTAACCCCCTCCAACTCCCCCTTGTATTGACATGGTTTGCTCAGCATTTGCATTTCTTGTCCAAGGGGGAGGGCTGTCCTTTGGTGCATTATCCTATTTCGTTCCAAGCTTTTGGTGTGATTTCGACGAGCCTAGGCTACATCAAGAATCTCGTTTTAACACGCTCCGACAGTTCCTCCCCTTTGCTCTCGATGTATTTTGATCGCCGAAGCTGAGACCAAGGGGAGGTTAGATGGGGTTGTTTCATCAAAACTAACCAAAACAAAAAGGGTTGGCACTAGGCCAACCCTTTCTGGTTCTTAAGCATTCAATTATTCGTAATCAGACGCGTAAGTTTCTTCGTAAGAGTGTGAGTAGAACTCAAATAGGTTGCCAAACGGGTCTTCTAGGTAAACCATTTGTGCTTGCTTTAGCTCGTCTTCTGGGTGGTAGCGCATGATATCCATACGTACTTTACCGCCGAATTCTTCTACACGCTCGATTGCTGAAGCAAACTGCTCTTTTGGTAGTTGTAGACAGAAATGGAAGATACCTAGACGAGAAAAGTCAACGTTATGACGCTCTTCACGGTCAACCATTTCGAACAGCTCAACACCGATGCCGTCAGATGTCACTAGGTGAGCGATGTTGAAGCCTTTGAAGCCCTCACCGAATACAGCGATACACATACGACCGATTGCTGATTCGCGCTCTTCGATAACTTTTGTGTTGTTCATTACGATGCGAAGACCAAGCGCTTTAGTGTAGAACTCTACTGCTTTGTCCATATCGCCAACCATGATGCCTACGTGATTCATTTTCATAATTCTGCTCCAAAAAACTGTGATGTTTAATTCGTGTTTCGTTTCGATGGAGGTGAGTATATGGAGAAATCTTGATTACATGAAATTATTAATAATTTTTAAAATGATAATTTTTTGTTATTGGGTAATGAAGGGAAGAGTAAACAAGCGTATCCTGCATGCTTATCAAATAGTTATCTTATAAATTTCTTTGTGTTTTTGGTTGTTTTATATCGATCGTGAATAGTTTGGTAAGGTAAACTTCTGGCTGAAGTTGCTGCTAGTTATCTGTTTTTATTGATATTAACTAGTTGTTTTTGAACGTTGGTAGTTAGGGTTTTAGGCGAGTCTTTAATCTGAGCTCACATAAAAAGGAATAATAATTTGTACATTTGGAAAACATCAAAGTTGTCTGAGGAACTAAAAGACAACAAAGTGCCAGACAGTGATTGGATAAAATACGCTTTAATATTCTTAATCTTTTATACGGTGACACCTTACTTGATGTTCTTGGCGCCGTATGTAAACAATGAAGTTATGATAACCGAGGCTATTGGTATCTTAGTCGTGTCAATTTTGGGTGTAGTTGTCACGTATAGAACGAATAATAGAGATGGTAAAACCTATATTCTTCGCTCTATCGCTTTATCTATCCCTTTGTCGTTTAGATTTGTCGCGTTATCTGTGCTTGTTGGGATGGCTATCGTCTCTTTCGACTTTGGCGCTCAGCATTATTTTATTGTTGAATTACTTTCGACACTCTCTGTTATCGCTTTGCAAGCACTCTACTTTTGGCGTTTGAATGTTCATTTAAAGTACATCAACTCATAGTTTTGCATTTTCTACTTTGGTTACAGGCTTTGTTATTAGGCATAAGACTGACTGACGATGAGCTCTCTTAACCATTTATGGCTTGGGTCATTGTCGAGTTGCTTGTTCCAAAGTAGAAAGAACCCGCCAGGTTCCATTTTTATTGGGAGCGGTTTGATCACAATGTCTGATTTACCTTCGAACTCGCGGATGCTTTTGTAAGGATAAGTCAGTATCAAGTCGCTCTTCTCACACAGTTTCACTGCGCTGGAAATGTCGGACATATTGACGGCGTTGTCGATGCTCAAGCGTTGCGTGTCGAGCACCTCATGTAATAGCCAGCTAGACACACCGCCAGTGATGACTTGGATATGGCGGTACTTCAGGAATGCGTCGAGATTCCATTCTTCATCTAATGCTGGGTGTCCTTTTCTCAAGATACACGCCGAGGTGTCACGCATCAGTTCCGCATAATTTAGAGTGTCGGGGATGGTATCGACATGGGTTTTAGAACGATCATCAAACTCAAAGATACCCACACCGAAGTCAATCTCTCTTCTTTGTAATCGAGTAATGCTGCTGTTACTCCAATCTGCACTTTTGATGGTTATCTTTGGCGCACTAGACAACGCTTGAGGTAGAAAGCGTGGGTAAATCGTGGAGTAGGCGGTTTCGATAAGGTCGATACTGAAAACGCGAGTCGAGCGTTCTGGGTCAAATTCTTCTGGTTCACGAAGCTGGTCAATTTGCATCAGGATTTGTTGCAGCTTGCTTTCTAATGCCAGCGCTTTTGGGGTCGGCAATAAACCTTTGGATTCTCGCTCGAATAAAGGGTCACCAAACTCTTGGCGTAATTTAGTAAGCTGTTTACTGACGGCCGATTGAGATAAGAATAGTTTCTCTGCGGTTCTGCTCACGCTGCGTTCTTGCAGTAAGACGTACAGACAAATCAGCAGGTTCATATCATTTTTGATTAAGTGGGATAGATTTATCATGATATTCCTATCATTCAACTTACAAATTGAAGGGTATGAATAGAAACTATATCACTTAATTGAATTGAGCCAGAAATAGTGACTCGTTGCTCACTTAAACAATCAAACTTTTGAGGTATTGACTAAGCTCTTTCCTAATCTCTAGCTCTGCTTCTGATAGGTATTTGGGTCTATGTGCACTAACCACGGCAATGTTTTGTTCGCGATTCTGGTGGGTATCGCCGATAGCGTCAAATACGCTGCGCAGCAAGCTCATTGAGTGCGACATCAAAGCTTCGCTTTCTTGTTGTGAGAGTAAAGGCTCCGCGTCAAAACCAAGCGCGTAGAGGATGTCGTTAAAGTGCATCGCATAACCTGAGCCAGAGACTTCAAATGTGGTGCTCTTGATGCCATCTGGGCTTTTCTCCCACAGATACGGCGGATGCTTGAGTGTGCCAAAACCAATTGCGATGACGCGGTCTGGATAGTGCAGTTCCAACCTTCTGTCCCAGATATCACCGGCTTTTCCTGCCTCAATCACTACTTCAATATTGCCCTCGGTCGACGTGAGTTCGCCTTCGACATAGAGATGAGTTTCAGCGCCTTGTGTGTACTCCAATTGCGATTCGTCAATACGTTCGGCACGGACTTGTTTAAGTTCAATCTGTGAGTCTTCTATGCCGAATTTATGCAGGTAGCGAACTAGCCCAGCAATCGCGTGGATGCCCATATCAAAGCCATAACCTCCGCCGCCGCTGGTGGCTAAGTTAAGTAGCTTTCTCGCGTTGAGTAACGCAATTCGGTTTTCAAAACGGAAGTCTTGGATAGCTTCATGACTGTCGATAGGGTTGTCGCCCGCAATCGCGATGATCTTGCGCGGGGCTGAGTCAGGTAGTGCGACAGATGAATCAGCAAAGAGCGCTTCCAACGAAGGAGAAACCAAAGCGGTATCAATAAAGTAAAATTGCGCTCCGCGACGTTTAAGCTCTGGGATGATTTGGTTAAATCCTCTGTCGATTTCAGCCAAGGAAAAAGACGGTTTCTCAACCACAAACAACAGGTTTTGAATGTCGAGTGCACTACTCACTTGTTCAATGATGGAAAGGTGTGTGCCCACCGGTGTTAGAACGAAGGCCGCAGCAACATCAGTGTGTGAGTGAGCCTGTAAAAACGCATCAAGATCGGCGTAGCGAGCGGAGTAAGGGAATTGGAACTGCGATGCACAGCTTTTGGGATGTTGAACTGCAGGGTCAATGGCGACGACATCAAAGCGAGAATTTAAGGTATGCAGAAGGTTCTCATACAAACCCACCACAGACGATTTAGCATTCCCCAATCCACCAAATACCAATACGACCTTGTTCATCACTTCCCCTTATCCCGATTGCACTCACCAACAGGCTAGCAAAAATACGCTCAGGAATAATGGGATAAACCCGGAATTTTAAGTTCTGTATTCGGTGAGTCATACAAAAAAAGCCCACGCGATGGTGGGCTTCAATTGGAATGAGAGGGTGATTATAGGGCGATAAACAACCCTGCTAGCGCTGCACTCATCATGTTGGCAAGGGTCGCAGCAATAACGGCACGGAAGCCAAGTTTCGCCACTTCTTGGCGTCGCTCAGGTGCCATTGCGTTAATCGAACCCAGCTGAATCGCGATAGAGCCGATGTTAGCAAAACCACACAGCGCGAAAGTGATGATGATTTGGCTATGTGCTGAAAGGGTTTCTTTCACGTTGACGAAATCAAGGAAGGCCACGAACTCATTCAGAATCGTCTTCTGACCGATCAGCGAACCTGCGGTGAGGATTTCATTCATCGGGATACCAGCAAAAAACGCCAGTGGAGCGAACAGGTAGCCAAAGATCAATTGCAACGTTACGTCTTCGTAGCCAAACCAGTTGCCCACGGTTTCAAAACCTGCGTTGACCATCGCGATGACGCTGACAAAAGCAATCAGCATAGTACCTACTGCAACTGCCACTTTCACGCCGTTCATCGCACCAGAAGCTAACGCATCAACGATGTTGGAATCTTCGCTTTTCTCTAGCTGAATCGAGCCTTGATGCGCCGATCCTTCACGTTCTGGCACTAAGATCTTCGCCATCAACAAGCCTCCCGGCGCCGCCATAAAGCTCGCTGCGATAAGGTATTTCAGTTCAATCCCCAGTGCTGCGTATCCGCCCAGTACGGAACCTGCCACAGACGCCATACCGCCAACCATTACTGCGAACAGTTCAGAGCGAGTCATGTTGGCTAAGAACGGACGAACCACCAAAGAGGCTTCACACATGGATAGAAAGATGTTGCTGGTTGCAGCAAGAGATTCGACTTGAGAAGTACCCAGTAGGCGATGTATAGCACCACCGATGACTTTGATAAGAGCTTGCATCACGCCCAAGTAGTAGAGCATTGAGATGATAGCGGAGAGGAAAATGATAAGAGGGAGTACGCGAATTGCGAAGATGAAATTGCCCGTTGCGAGTTCGCCAAAAACAAACCCGATGCCTTCGTCTGCGAATGAGAGGAGCCCGGATACGCCGTTGCTGATGGAGCCTAACATGGATTGCCCGAGAGGGAAGTAGAGCACCAGTGCCGCAAAACCGGCTTGAAGAGAGAATGCGCCGATTACGGTGCGCCAGTTGATGTCGCGACGACTATCAGAAAGTGCGTAAGCACACGCCAACAAGGCCAATACGCCGGCCAAGCTGAAGATGATTTGCATTATGTTACCTTGCTTATGTATCTGTTAATGAGCGAGCTAAGAATTAGGCGCACGCGTGCAGAGGCAACATTGCGGAGAGTGCAAAATGTTGTCTTTACCCGAAGTCGAATTCAAAGCCCGTAAACGCTGACAGTTACGCTGGGCCCTGTTCCGTGGGGCAAGTTTCCATTTTGCAGCCGATTGAAAGCTGGTTCGATTCCTAACTATTTGAGTCGGGAACCTATCTAACCGGCGCGGAGTATACGCACGGTTCTAGATGCTGACAACGGTTATTGGAGCGATTTTTTGTTGTACGAAAGCAAAGGCGCAATTGTTAATCAGCTAAGGCCTCAATCGCTTGTTGGACGGAAGTGAAATGGATTTTGATGATGCAGCGCTGTGCTTGAGCAAACTCGTGTTTTTGAATCAGCTCTGTCACTTGCTGTACGTTCAATGTTTGTGGCAATAGACCCAATTCCACCGTGTTATTGCTACCCGTTTCTAATGCAAAGCAGTGACCTTGTGTATCAATCACAATATCATCTTGCCCCCAAATCAAAGCTTGGCATTCTGCGTTTAACTGCTCTGGCGAAGCCAAATACACCAGTTCGTCGTCGCCATCGAGTTTGAGTAAACAAGGCCATGTGATCATTGCGTTACCTTAATATTGGAGTAGGTCATTTGAAGTCGTCTACGTGCTAAATAAGCGACGTGAGGCAAGTACGATACACAAAGCCTAAAGAGAGCAAAAGGCTTTCTGTCTTGCTATGTATTTAAGAGCTTTAGCTGTGCGTTTCTTTAGCTTTGCGTTTATTGAGAGAGGCTAGGCGTACTTGCCAATGATGCCGAGCAAGTCTTCCACTTGATGTGCCACATAATCGGGCTGGGCGTTCCAGTGCTCTGGTTGAGCGCCACTGTACGCCGCTGCTACGGCAATCACTTTGCAGCTGCCACCTAACTGATGCTCGATATTGCGTGCAAACTGCGTGTCTGCCTCGTGGTCACCAATGTACATCAGCAGCTGTTTATCGGAGTGCCCAAAGATGGACTCGATGCATTTTATGCCACCAAAAGGGTCCGGTTTTTGATGCCCGTTAGACACATCATCGTAGCCCACGACGGCTTTAAACGGTGCATTGATTTGGTTGGCGCTGAGTACGTTACGAATGTTGGATTGCGAGTTCTGAGAGCAGACTCCGTGTGGCAGGTGTTCGAACGCGTTCACTACATCGGCAATGCCACTGAACAGGTTCACTGGTGTTTGGTTTTGCTCTTGGTGCTCAGCCCACATGGTACCCGCGATGAGCATTTCGTCTTGGGACATACCATAGTAGTTTACGTACAGTTCTTGCCAGTTTGTCGCTGCGTGATTGGCATGATGATAATCCATTTCACTGCGTAGGTATCTCGGTAAGTTATCCCCGGTCAGGTGTGGCGCTACAACGGACAATATCGCTTTGGTGATGTCGATGTTTTTCGGAACAGAATTTACTAGGGTGCCATCGTAATCCCACAATACGGCGTCTAACTTCATGCCAAACCTTTTGATACAGCAGAGGGTGAGTAGCTTTAAATCTTGCCAGTCTTAGGGGGGAGATAATCAGATCTTGCTCATGTTTTCATAAGCTTGCTTTGAATCGCTCGGAAAGGAGACAAGAGAGAACAAGCGAAAGAAAAACAAAAAGCCAGCAAGGTGATGGTTGCTGGCTTTCTAGTGCGTGCTGCGTTGTAAAAGGCGTTAAGCGATGTGCGACATCTCGTTTAGAGTGAAGGTGTCTACCGCGCCTTCAGTTGCCTTCATGTATTGCGCTAGGTGCTCGTTGTCCATGTGCGTGCGCCATAGTTCGCGTGATTCCCAGTTTTCGTAGAAAGTGAAATGCGCTGGGTTTTCGTTATCTTGGTGAAGGTCGTAGTTGATGCAACCTTCTTCGGCACGAGTGACATCAATCAGTTTAAGTAGTTCGGCTTTTACCAATTCTACTTGGTCTGCTTTGGCGATGATGTTAGCGACGATAGTCAATTTAGCCATGATGGAAATCCTCTGTTGATCGTGATGTATCGTGTTGACGAGGTAAAGATTAGTCGCGAATCACCAAATGATAAACAGCACAATGATTGATTTATTATCAAATATAAATTGATAATCGAACTTCAATCTTGTGCTAGCTGTGTTTAAAAACTGGAACCCGGCTGTTGTAAGAATTCCACTTCTTCTGCGGTGCTATCTCGGCCTAGAATCGCATTGCGGTGCGGGTAGCGACCAAAGCGATCAATTATTACTTTATGCTTTAGTTCGAACTCGTAGTTCGATTCTCTACCTATCGCTTTGAACAGCTTCTCTGCCTCTTCATGAATCCGCTTAGATTCACTGTGCATAAATGGCATGTACAAGAAGCTGCGTTCGACGTCCGTCAATTCTTGGTCTAAGCCTAGACGAATTGCCTCTTGTGCCAAAGCAAGCGCGAGAGCATCTTGAGCGAACGCTTTAGGCGTATTGCGGTAAACATTGCGAGAGAATTGGTCGAGCACGATGATCTCTGCGAGGCGACCTTGCGCTGTGTCTCGCCAGTCAAACAATTCAGATTGAGCGGCTTGTTCTAAGGTGGTGAGAAAGCGTGTTTCGATTTGTTTATCGACGTCGGCATTACTCACAAACCAGTCTTTTGGTTCCAGTTCTTCAAACCAGAAAGTCAGGATATCTTGGTACATGGTTGCTTCCCTGATAGAAAAAGAGCTAGGGGTATATAATACCCCCAGCTCTTGGTTTAGCTTATCGACCGTAAGTCTCTTGGATGTAGCGCTCAAACTGCTCGCACATCTGCTCGTCTGAGACCGTATTGCTCGCAAGCTCTTTACTGCCATCCACCACCTTGATGCTGGCATTTAACGATGCCACTGGGGCTTGTTCACGAGTTTGCAGCGAGGCAATTTTCTTTTGCTGTACTTCCCATGCTTGTTCTGGCGATAGGTTACACACGTCTGCCAGATATTTAGCGTTAAAGCCCTCACCCGTTAGGCTAACGATAGTCTCGTTGTGCGATCGGTGGTTACCCGCATGCCAGTAATGTTTCGCCAGTAGCGGCCCAATCTCTGGGTTGTCAGTCAGGTAGCCAAACTTGTCGAGGAAGTAAGCTCGAGTCTGGTAAACCGCCATGTGTGCTAGCAAGTAACCGTGGTAGGCACACGCTGCTTCATCAGACAAAAGGTGTGGAATCGCCATCAATGGGCGTGGGCTGCATTCCAAACCAAGAATTTGCTTTTCACAATCGCGCGCCAGTTTAGTGACGCGCTCTGGCGTCAGCTCTTCATCACTTAATTGGTAAAGCGCACGTTCAAAATACGGCACAACCAAAATGCTGCGCTCTTCGTACGCTTTGAATGGCTGACGGCTGTTGATCATCGCTTGAATGATCTCATCCGGTACTGGATTGCCTTCCGCGTCTAACGCGTATTGTTTGAGCCAATCGGCATCGGTCAACAGGCTGTCACAGAACATGGATTGTGTTTCTGCGTATGCCATGGAAGTTGGTGCGAATTCTTGAGAGAAACACGGCGCGTTCATCTTCACGTTAGCGAAGTGCGCAGCGTGACCACCTTCGTGGAACAGAGTATTGATGCCATCGTAGCCGCTGCCAACTTGGTCTGGTTTAGCGTTACTGGTGAAGTTCACTTGCGCGGCAACCCATTCGCCTTGGTTGTAGAACGATGGGATAGGACCATGGCAGAAACCGTTCGGGTATTTGCCTTTGCGATCAAGCAGGTCTAGCGTCAGCTCTGCGCCTGAATATTCGATGTTAAGACGACCGAACGATTCCACCCAACGACGTAGCGATTTAGAGAACGGTACGTACGGGTCAAGATCACGCATGACGTCACCCGCAAACGAGTACACAAAGTTGTAGCCAGTCAGTGCGCTTTGACCTTTTTGTTCAGCAAGGTTTGCCAAGCTGCTTAGGTGAGCATCACGCGTGCGCTGTTCAAAGTCATCTAAGATGCTGAACAGTTGCTCTGAGCTCATCTTTTCTGTCTTCTTCACTGAGTAGTCAAAGAAGGTTTCGTAGCCCAAAGAACGTGCGAATTGGTTACGCAGTTTGATCAGCTCAATAAAGCCGTTTTGTAGCAACCATTGCTCAAGGTCGAGCAGCGTTTGGTGCGCGGACTGACGCACTTCTTCGTGATTATTGGCGCGAATGGTCGACGACAATACTGGCAAAGAG
This sequence comes from Vibrio sp. MOR3, assembly GCF_001557775.1. Classification (NCBI taxonomy): domain Bacteria; kingdom Pseudomonadati; phylum Pseudomonadota; class Gammaproteobacteria; order Vibrionales; family Vibrionaceae; genus Vibrio; species Vibrio sp. MOR3. The sequence continues at coordinate 411,470 of NZ_LNRD01000004.1, forward strand.
CCCTCGGTTTGTTCACCGTTTTCATTGGTAAACGTCAGAACGTGATTTTGCTTTTTCTCGAACAACTCGGCTTCAAATGCAATCAGATCATTTTTTTGCACTTGAGCTTGTTCGCCTTCAATTGCATGCGACTCAAACGTTGCTAACCAGCCTTGCAGACCAATTTGCGTTTGCTGTTTCTCTTGTGGATCTGTGATTGTTTCAGCTGCTTTAAGTTGCGCTTTGATAGCTGAGATTTGTTCGGCGTTGCTTAAGAAATTGGTCCAAGCGGTTTGTGCTTTTGTCGAACCATCGTGGTCGTCACTGATGCCCATGTACGTCTCCCAAAAGAAATCTTCTTTGGTGCGATGGATAGCGAGGTAACGTTGGTTTAGGTCTTTTAGGTATTCCGTTGCAGTCATTTTGATCCTTCAAATGTTTGCTTTATTGAGGTTTTTATCGTCATTGATTATGGCACGCATAAGCAGCAGAAAGGAATGCGAAATCCATTTGCCATGTTTATGGCTTGTAAACAGGAATTTACCGCACTTTTTACATGTGCAGACGTCAGTCACAAAATTTTTCCGTTTTTGATTAGTAATGGCCGTTCTCTATTTATAAAATTCGGTCTTTCGCAGTGGTGCTGAAAGTAAGGAAAACAATAATGAAAACAAGAATCGCAGCTCTAACAATGGGGCTAACTTTGGTGGGATGTTCAGCAACAACACCAACCAATGACCAAGTTTTTAATATCGAGGAAAACTGCGCCGTCATTATGAGTGAAGGAGTGACGCCAGAAGAACGTTGGAGCGCCTACAACAAGCTTATTGAAAGCTATGGCGACCATTATGTATCTGATAAGAACCGCTTGGAATTGGCTCGATGGAACTCATTTCGCCAAAAGCTGATTCGCGATGAGAGTCATCAGTTACTCAAAGAATTTATTGAAGTGAGTGACTGGGGCTGCGCAAATGGCAATTACCTTGAAGAGATGTACTTATTTGTAAAGGAAACACAAGCGAGCAAATCAGAGTAAGACCTGCGCCTTACTCGTCTTCATCCGATTCTTGATGCTGATTGATCTCTTTACCACACCCTAAACATTGGTTTGAGAGGTCGGTTGGCATCATGATGATCAAACCACAATGAGGACATAAATCGCCTTGGTCGTATTTTCTCATTACTAAATTCCCTGCTTGGTTAAGACTTTTTGCAGTTCTTGTTCATAACGTTGAGCCGCATCAACCAATGCATTTTCGCTATATTTGCGTTCGAATATCGGAGAATTTTTTGCTCCCGTACCGAGATAAACTCGAATGTGGGGGACGCTTTCGTTGTGTTCTTGAACAATGCAAAGTCCAACCGCGTTGTCATGATCCATTTTGTATCGCAAGTAGAAGTCGAGTTTTCTGTTTCCGTTTAATCTAGCGCCACCCGTCTTTACGTTGTTGTGTTCTAGAGTATTGAATTTTAATACGTACTTCTTTTGCATTTCTTCAGCAATAGCTTGAAGTTCAACGGCATATGGGTTGCTAGGTGGAACGAACTCTTTAGTTTGAGGTGCTTTGGCCTTGAGTTTTGCTTCGATTGCATTAACGACTAAGTTCGCATCTTTGTTGAGACTCTTTTTCGCATTGGTGAGCATACGTCGAAGTTTATTGTCATCATTGGTATTACGGACGATATCTAGCGTTTTTTCGATACTCATTCTTCACCTCTTATTAAGTTACAGAATGATATTCTATATATTGTTTTCGAGAAGGTCAAAAATGAATCGATTAGCCCTGATTTTACGAAGTAGAACAGCAAACTAAACCAATTTGCATATACTCAATGTGTTAGCGAATACAACGGAAGGTGTCATGTTAACTCCTCATAGACTGATTCTTGGTGCTGCGTTGCTGCCTGTATTTAGCGCGTGGGCGAATGCTGCTGAGCAAACCGCAGACATGGTGTACATCAACGCTGGTATTTATGGTCATCCAAAAGCAGACGCTGTCGCAGTGCATGATGGACGGATTGCTTTTGTTGGCGATAAAGCCAAGGCACAAATGTGGGTTGGTGAGGGCACTGAAGTGGTGGATTTGACTGATACCTACTTGTTGCCGGGTTTTGTCGATAACCACAATCATGTGTTTGAGGCGGCTTCTGAAGCAGGCGGTACGTGCTTATTGCAAGCTGGCACCTTGTTGGATGAGCAAACCCCACAACTGCAAGACTGTAAAGAGTTTGTCCAAGATGGCGAATGGTTGATGGGGTACGGTTTTACGCTTGATGCGACCTTGTCGGATGAAAACCAGCGCACGCCTTTGGAAGTGATCGATGAGGTATTTCCTGAGACGCCGGTGGTGTTAATGGAGCAAACCTCTCACTCGATGTGGGTGAACTCGGCAGCGCTGAAAGCGGCGAACATTGATAAAAGCACGCCCGATCCGCAAGGCGGTCGTATTCTCAAAGATCCGGATACAGACGAGTTGAATGGAATCTTGTTGGATAATGCCGGTGATTTAGTGATGGAACTGGCTTGGAACAGCATGAGTGCGCAATTTGCGGTGAGCTACCAAGGTTTGTTGACGGGATTAGAAGAAGCCGCGCTTTACGGCATTACCACAATTGGTGATGGGCGAATGTACTGGAAGCGAGGTTGGTATGAAGTATGGAAAGAGAGCGAAAAACGAGGCGATTTGACCGCTCGCGTCTCTTTGCGACCATGGATCTATCCGACTGACAGCATGGACTCTCAACTGTCGTATTTGAAAGGCATTCAGTCCGACGATACTTCTCGCTTGCTGCTGGTGAACCAAGTCAAAATGTATAGTGATGGCATCTTCATCAATGGAACAGCCAAAACCCTTGCGCCTTATCTTGATACTTACCTGCCGGATTCCCCTTATGGGCTGAATTACATTTCGCCACAAGCGATGCCTGAGTGGCTAAACAAGCTCGATAAGCTGGGTTATAGCGCTCATATTCATGCTATCGGTGACGGTGGTATTCGTGAATCACTCGATGCGATTGAGAAGGTGCGCAGTCAGGGCAATCAGCAACGTTATACTTTAACGCATGTGGAATTGGTCAACAGCAAAGACGTGCCAAGGTTCGCCAAGTTAGGTGTCACGGCAGACTTTCAAGTCGGTTCCGATTATGTGGCTTATCATGATCACCAATGGGCAGAAGCTTTCTTAGGCTCTAAGCGAGCGAGAGCCTTGATGAACCTGCGCGCACTTTATAATGCCGAAGCTAACGTGACGTTAAGCAGCGATTGGAATGTGCATGATTTGAACCCATTGGTTGGTATCTCCAATAGTTTGGTGATGGGCGAAACCGGATTGCCAAACGTCTCAGCTGCGATTGATGCCTACACGATTCATCCGGCTTACAGCTTGGGTTTAGAAAAGGAAATTGGCTCAATCGATATCGGGAAATCGGCAGACTTTGCTGTATTGGATCAAGACATTACCCAACTGAAAGCGGAAGACATCGCCCAAGCTCGCGTCCTCATGACGGTGTTGAGAGGGGAAGTGGTCTACGAGCAATTGGATGACGAATAAGCCGAGCGATGACTCACTCGGCTGAAAGGTTATACCCAAGTAGCTTCAAGGTGCTAGGTTCAGCGAGAATGACTTGGTTTGAAGGCGAGGCAACAATTTGAAGATATAGTGGTTCTAAATCAAAAATTGTTAACGAAGCATACGAACCAAGGCTACTCGCCCTTTGGGAGCGTGTCACTGACGCAATTTCATCGTCAAACAACTTGCTATTACGCTGCGTTGTTTTCCTTGCTTGCTTTCGGTAAATAGGGAATCAGTGACAACGCTCTGAATCCTGCATCTTGAAGTCATTTGGGTATATTGTCTTGTTGAAGCGTATTTAGAGACTATTGCTCAGGGTATTCGCCCATACCTTGCGTTTGCCCCTCTGCTTTCCAATGCTCGCTTGGGTCAAAGGCTTCATCGCATAGATCAACGGTGTAGCCCATCTCGGTAATTTCTTTCAGGGTGAGGTTGTCAGCAATTTTGGCAATGTCGCCCGCCTTGTTCCGCAGTTCCATGGTTTCCCTCCGGTCACTATTTGATTGTCGGTTCAAGTCGCGCCAAGCATAAAAACTTGGGTGGCTCGGTTATAAGTATAAGCAGTGATGAAGGACTTTATCGGTTAATAGCCATAATTTATTTAAGGTTAATTGGTCGGTATAACACTTTGGCGTCGATACCGGTTCAATATCATGGCGATAGAAGAGAAAGTGTGATTTATTGACGCCTCAATCGTGGAGATTTTAGGAACGGAAATGGTGATTCTCGACCACACACTCGCGCAGCAAATCGTCGATCGCACCATGTCGATCATTGGTCATAACATCAATGTGATGAACGCGGCAGGCACCATTATTGGCAGCGGCGATGCTGAGCGTATTGGTCAAAAGCACGATGGTGCAGTGCTGGCGCTGAATCATGGTGACTCGCTAGAGTTGGATGAGCAAAGTTGCCAATCATTGCAAGGCGTGAAACCGGGCATCAATATGCTGCTGCACTTTAAAGGTGAAGTCGTTGGCGTGGTGGGGGTGACTGGTAACCCAGATCATATCCGAGCGTTCGCTCAGTTAGTGAAGATGACAGCGGAACTGACGATTGAACAAGCTTCGCTGGTTGAGCAACTGCAATGGGATCGACGCCATCAAGAAGAGTTTGTTTCAGCGTGGTTGAACCAACAACTCAGTGATTCTGAGCTGCACGATTGGGCGCAGCGTCTTTCCATTGATTTAGCTACACCCCGAGTTGCTGTCGTGATCGAGCTTAAAGCTGAGAATGCTCCCGTTAGTTTGAACAGCGTGCGCGGCCTAGTTGACGTGCTGTATCGCTCTGAAGATAAGCCGTTGGTGGCGATCATGTCTATGAATGAAATCGTTGTTCTCAAGTCTTTACGTTCTTCTTCGAATGGTGACCAAAGTGTGCTGGAGAGTATTCAGCGCCGCGTAACGGCCAATCAGATTGATGATGTCCGTCTCGCGATTGGGCAACGTTTTGATGGCGCACAGCAGCTTCCTCTTTCCTACCAAAGTGCCAAGCAGGTGCTTGCTGTCGGTCGTCGCTCTCATCCAGAACAAACCATGCTGAGCTTCTTTAAACATCGCTTACCTGTGTTACTCGCCCCTTTAGCCGATTCTTGGCAAGGTGAACAACTCACTCAAGCGATGGCTACTTTGGTTTCGGCAGACAAATCTGGACAGTTGGTAAAAACTTTAGAGGCGTATTTTCAATCCAATGGTAATGCCAATGATTGTGCTAAGGCTCTGTATATTCATAGAAATACCCTGAGGTATCGTCTGGATAGAATCAGTGAAGTGACGGGCATTTCGACGCAAGATTTTACGGGATTGACCGAGCTGTATATCGCAAGCCAGTTAAGAAAGCTAAATTAGCCAATTGTGCAGATGCACAAAATAATTCAAACATAGTCAGTATTGTTTGGATGTTTGACTAAAGAATATGCCAAGTTTTTAAGTGAGAATGGCCACATTGATGACCTGCGGCTTGTCGCTCGCAGCGTGCTGTTTTCAGGAGAATGAAATGAAAGTTGTGATTGCCCCAGATTCGTTTAAAGAGAGCTTGACCGCCAAGCAAGTGAGTGACGCGATCAAGAGCGGTTTGTCTCATGTTTGGCACGATGCAGAATTCGTTACGGTGCCTGTTGCTGATGGTGGTGAAGGGACAGTTCAATCTTTGATTGATGCGACTGAGGGCGAGCAGGTTTTCGTGACCGTAAAAGGCCCACTTGGCAATGATGTTGAGGCGTTTTACGGCATTCTAGGTGACGGTGAAACCGCAGTGATCGAGATGGCAGAGGCAAGTGGTTTGCACCTCGTGCCAAGTGAGCAACGTGACCCGAAAAACACCAGCAGCTTTGGTACTGGCCAGTTAATTCTAAACGCCCTTGAACGTGGTATTAAACGCTTGATCATCGGCTTGGGTGGCAGCGCAACCAATGACGGCGGCACAGGTATGCTAGCGGCTTTAGGTGTTAAGCTTCTGGACAGCGCTGGTCAGCCAATCAAACCCAATGGTGGCGGCTTAGTTGATCTAGCAAGCATTGATGTATCTGGTCTCGATGCTCGCTTAGCGGACTGCGAAGTGTTGGTGGCATGCGATGTGGACAACCCATTGTGTGGCGAGAAAGGTGCATCAGCGATTTTTGGCCCACAGAAGGGGGCGACGCCGGCGGATGTTGAGCTGCTAGATTCTGCTCTAAGCAAATACGGTGAACTGACAGAGCAAGTGACGGGCAAGCATGTGCTGACTCAAAAAGGCGCGGGCGCAGCCGGTGGTATGGGCGCAGCGTTGCTTGGTTACCTACCAGCACGATTGAAGCCGGGGATTGAGATTGTATTAGACACCGTAAAACTCGCAGAGCATGTAGCTGACGCTGATATTGTCTTTACTGGCGAAGGCCGTATTGATCACCAAACTGTGCATGGCAAGACACCAATGGGTGTGGCTAAAGTGGCGAAAGAGTATGGTTTGCCTGTCATTGCCCTAGCAGGTTGCACAGGTGATGACTTCCAAGCAGTCTATGAGTGTGGCATTGACGCGGTATTCGTATGTGTACCACGCGCAATGAGCTTGCCAGAAGCTTTGGAAGAGGCGGATGTGAACCTTGCGAACTTGGCTGAAAATGTAGCCAGATTGTGGCAATTACCTCGCTAACACTCCGTGTTTGGTTGAGTAGATAGATCAAAGAACACATAACAAAGCCTCTCAATTGCGGAGGCTTTGTTGTTTCTGGTGCTGAATGTTTGGAACGGAATGCTTGAAACGGAATGTCTAGAGCGACTATTTGGCGTGTTGAGCAATCAGTGCTGCCAGCGTTTCCATCGCGGGGAGCCAGTTTTTCTCCGCTCCAAAGTTCGCCACGCTAAGACGAATGCAGTTTTGATACTGTCCCTGAGTGCCAAATACCGAGCCGGGCAGAATACTGATTTTGTGTTCGTTACAGGCTTGATAAAGCGCATAGCTGTCAGTTTTGGGTGGCAAGCGTAACCAAAGCAAGAATGAACCTTGCACCGCATTGATTTGATAGCGATTCTTTAGCTCAAAGTGTGCATCCAAGCATTGATTGAGCATCTGCAAATATCGTCTGACGTTGGCTTGGTAAACACGGCACATACGCGCAGTGTGAGTGCGGTATTTGCCTGAGATTAGGAAAGTGCCCACTGCCGATTGCATCAAGTTCAAACTGCCCATGTTTTCACACAATAGGTATTGCTCGACTTGAGCGCGATAACGTCCCGCCAACATCCAACCAATACGAAGGCGTGAATCGAGCGTTTTCGACAAGGAGTTGACGTAAATCACTCGTTGCTTCTCGTCCAATTTGCGTAAGCTTGGCAATGGCTGGTCGTAACTCAACGCGCCAAACACGTCATCTTCAATGATTGGAATATCTCCAGAAACCTTAAGCAGTCGCTCACGCTTTTCAAGGGGAATCATTGAGCCTGTTGGGTTGGTGAAGTTTGGCGTGACAATAATGACTTTGATCTCCCACGTCGCCATGGCCTTTTCTAGCGCGTCTGGATCCATACCATCACGAGGGCAACTAGGGATCTCGACCACTTGTAAACCGAGAGATTCGAGCATCAACAAGTTGCCGAAATAGCAGGGCGATTCTACCGCCACAATATCTCCAGTCTGTGTTGTTGCTCTAAGGGCAAGACTGATCGCTTGCTGTGCACCATGGGTGACCAAAAGATCATCCACGTTTGCCGGCGTTCCCAGATCTTGGGTGATCTTCGCCAGCTGTTTGACCAACAAGTCATCACCCGGTGGCAGTTGATAATGACTGGAAATATGACTTTGTTGGCGACTCTGGCGGCCAATTTCGGCATACAGGCTTTTGATGGCTGGCGCGTCAATGTTCGGGTGTGCTGAGCCAGTCGGAAGCAGCTCTTGATACTCGGGATAGGTAAGGATTTGTTTGCACACCGAGAGCAAATCCACACGCGTAGGCTTAGCAATCTTGGCTTCATGTCGCTCGGTTGGCTTTACTCGATAACCGGATTTTGGCACCGAGTAAACCATGCTTTGTGCTTCTAGTTCCTGATAAGCGCGGATTACCGTGTTCTTGCTTACCTTGAGTTCAGTGCTCAATTGACGGATGGAGGGCAACTTGTCGTCTGGCTGATAAACCCCATTGCTGATCGCTTGTTTGAGATGCTTCTCGACGATCAAATACTTATTGGCATCAAGTGTACTTGCTAAATCTGTACCCATAAAAACACTTCCATCTGTCACTTTTTGAAAACACTGTACCTAACTACATTAGCAACATTCGAGGTTTAAAAACATTCAAGATTTAAAAATAAGTAGAGTGAGGGTGAATCATGTTAATCAGAGCCATTCCTTTTGTGTTCGTGATCCTTTGGGCTTCTGGATTTGTTGGTGCGCGATTTGGTTTGCAGTATGCCGAGCCTGCGACCTTGTTGTCGATTCGCATGGCGTTCAATGTCTTGCTGTTTCTGGTGATTGTGGCTTTTCTGCGCCGTCGCATTCCAACGGGAAAAGACTTTTGGCACAGCTGCGTTGTCGGGATATTGATTCACGGCTTTTACCTAGGCGGGACGTACTTCGCCATCAGTTTGGGGATGCCGGCGGGCTTAAGTTCGCTACTCGTCGGGATACAGCCTATTTTGACGGCCGTATTGCTGGTGGCGTTCGCTTCTGAGCAGTTCAAACCATCACAGTGGATTGGTTTGTCCTTGGGGTTTGTCGGTATTGCTATGGTGCTCATGGGTAAGATGGAGTGGCAATCCGATTTGCACAAAACCTTAGCGATTGGTGTGTGCTTGTCATCGCTGTTTGGTATTACGCTTGGCACCTTGTATCAAAAGAAATATTGCCAACAAGTGGATATGGTAGGCGGCGCGACCGTGCAGTATTTAGCGGCATTGGCCATGTTCCTGCCAATCGCGATACAGTTTGAAACCATGCAGGTGCAATGGACGACGGAATTCATTCTCACCTTAATCTGGCTTGTGGTCGTGCTGTCTTGTGTGGCGATTCTGTTGCTGCTGTACATGGTGAAGAATGGCGCGGCATCGAGTGTTGCTTCTGTGTTCTACCTTGTGCCTCCGACCACGGCGCTTCAAGCTTGGTTTGCCTTCGGTGAGTCGTTTGATTGGATGGGCATTATTGGCTTTGTATTAGCGGCGACGGCGGTCTACTTAGTGGTGAAAAAGCCTGAGCTACCAATGTTTAAATCAAAGGTTGCAAAGCAGAAACGTAAAATATACCTAAATTAGGTAGGGACATTTGCGTGCCAGAGAGTACAATCCGGCTCCTTACATGTTTGTGGAGTCGGATGATGACCGTCAAGCCAGATCGAATGAGCGCGATGCGCAATATCATTGAACAAGTGAAAGCAGAATTGCCGATTTATGAATCGGAGACCTTTGTTTGCGGCCCTGAGGGTAAATGCATTGGTTGCCCTAAGAAACTGTTGGAAATGGTCGATTCTGAACTGAGCTATTGGGAATCTGCAATGGATCGCGGTATCACGCCTCAGTTTGATGAAATCCGCCGATTCGGCAAAATGTGCACCAGCGTACGCCGAGGTTTAATCCGCAATAACGTGCCGTTGCTCAACGCCTAATCAACACTTTTTCGACATCCCCCTCGTTACCTTGTCTTTATTGATTAAACGAAGGCAAGGGGCTTTCATGCGCAAATTCTTTTTCTCTGCTGTTTTGTTATTACTGGCTTCCAGTTCTGGTTTTGCGGGTTACAAATGGTTCACTGACAACCAATATGGCGAAGCGGATCTTGCTGCGGGTAAGCAGCACTTTGAATCTTACTGTGTCTCTTGTCATGGTGATAAAGGGCATGGTGATGGATTGGTGGCTAAGGCGATGAACATCAAACCCGATAATATTTTTGATGAACTGACCAATCCATTCGGAACAAAAGTGGAATTAATAGGGACGGTATTGGAGGGGGAGAATGGTCAAAGCGGTGCAATGCCACCATTCAAATCTGTGCTGAGTGAAAAGCAAGTACATGACATTTTTGAATACATCAAAAGTATTAACTGAGCTGAATTCTTATTTTAGAAACAGACACTTATTGGCTTTTGGTGTGCTTCAAGGTTTTGAATTCAGTCGAATTTCTACGTTACTTTAGCCGCTTGTTTCAATGTAATTTGGCGGTCACTCTCAAGTTCTCGATTCCCTCTTTTTTTCTTATCATTTGCGCGTTTCTCTGCGTAATTTCAGCGATATATTGGCTCGGTTCTCACATGGATGTGGGAGCGAACCCCTATCATCTGTCCGTATGCTGAGAGTCGAAAGTGAAAACAAAAGGATTTACGTTGATGGAAATCACCATCGTCTTAGCAACCTTGGGTTCCATCGCTCTCGCTGCCTTGCCAATTCTGCTCGATATTCACCGTCAAGCTTATGTTTCTATGCTGCACAGTTCGCAGTCTTCTCTGGGGACGTCTCTTAAGTTCTTCCATGCCAAAGTGATGATTGATGATGCGCACGAGCACAGACAAATGACGTACATTGATCATCAAGTGAACATGCTCAGTGGGATGCCAGAAGCCAGTGCAAATAGTATACGAGCGTTATTAGAGATTGGTCTGCCTGCTAAAGGCAATTCACCGATTGATAAGCCGTGTAAAGGCAGCGACTTTTGCATTATGGGGAATCAATTCCCAAACAGTGCTTATTTTGTTGCGATTCCTGAGTATCAGTTCGCGGATCATTCTGGTTTAGATCGTGTGGTGTATATTTGGCCGCAAGGTTACACCTTGGAAAGTGAAGCGTGCTATTTCTATTACGTTAATCAAGCGTCGACGCGCTCAGTGGTTAGAGGGCATGTTACAGAAGGTTGCTAGACATCAAGCAAACTGACGCGAGCAAAAAAGTACAAAGCCCCAAGTGCAGAACTTGGGGCTTTGTTAATTCTCAGGTTGGAAAAACTTAGCGAAGCGCTAAATCTCTGCGACCAACTTTTTTAGCAAGCGAAGCATCTCTTTTTGCTCTGCTGGCTCTAGCGGACTCATCAGCTCTTTATTGACGGCCAGTGGGATTGGCACCAAGGTTTCTTTGAGGCTTCGTCCTTCTTCCGTTAGATAAATACGGAACGAGCGGCGGCTGTTTGGATCAGGATGGCGCTCTACCAAACCTAACTTCTCCAACTTGTCTAAGGTACGAGTCGTGGTCGAGTTTTCTACCTTAGATTTCGCTGCGATATCGCGCTGCGTCACGCCTTCTTCTTCCCACAAACACATCATGGTCGGCCAAAGTGCAACGGTAAGTCCGTGCTTTTTGAGCTCGGCTTCAAATCGCTTCGCTGCATCGTGTGCAACGACATTGATCATCCAGCCAAAGCTGTCTTGTCTGTCAAACTGTTCGCTCATTTTCTTACTCTTATGATAAAGCAACGATTGCCATGGTAACCAATGTTGCAGCAACTAGCACCCCTAAAGCACGGCTTTGCGGCGCGAGATAGACAATTTTCTGTTCCGTGATGAGTGTCTGCTTGTTCATTTGGGGTTGTTTACCTGTGATCATCGCTTTCAACAAGGGTTTACCTCTTAGTTTATAGAAAAGGATCGCACCAACATGTAAGGCGATCAGTAAAGGCAAAAGATCGGCCAAGGTCAGGTGTAACCACTCAATCCCTACAAATACGTTGTCGTTAAGCCAAACATCGGAATATGGCCACGTATCGAATAAGCCGCCAACCGCCATTCCCGAGATACATTGAAGTAGCAATGTCGTCAGTAGTGCCGCCACCATCCAGCCGCCTGCAGGATTATGACCCACAGTCGCCGCCGATTTACCTTTTAAGTAAGTAATGACACCTTTTGGCGAGCGGAGAAACTGGCGAAATAAACTGGTCTCGCTGCCGATAACTCCCCAAGTCAATCGCCATAACAACAAAGTGAATAACGCTAACCCCAATTGAACATGGGGGCCATTGCCAGACAATCCAGATGCCATCAAGGCTATAAACAGTAGGGCTTGAGCCCAGTGATAAAGTCGCGTTGCTAAATCCCAAATTTTCATAATTACCTCGATCTTTTCTCGGTGTGATGATCTTCTTTACGGTAATTTACACAACAATAGTTGCGTGCGCAATGATTGTTGTGTAAATTTATTTGCAGCCACACAGCAAGAACGAAAAACCAGGAGTATGAAATGAAAAAGACATTGGCACTGATTGCACTTTTACCGACCATCTTTGTATCAACAACAGTGTTTGCCCAAGACTTCAGCGCTCAAATTGAATCGCGTCAGAATGCATTTGAGCAAATAGAGTCCCTGTCGAAACAAGCCGGCAAGACATTGAAAGGCAGCAATACCGATTGGCACGCACTAGAGCAGATTGGTCTTGAACTCACTCGTCACAGCGCACAACTGCAACAAGCGTTTCCAGAGGGAAGCCAAGCTGAGAGCAAAGCGAAGAAAGAAGTGTGGAGCAAACCAGATAACTTCAATCGCTTGATGCTTCAAATGGACGAAGGGTTTGCACAGTTGTATCAAGCTGCGCAGAACCAACAAGTTTCATCGGCTGAGGCAGGACTTAAGCAAGCTCAGAGTACTTGCCGAAGCTGTCATCGTGCATACCGCAGTCGTTGGTAATCAAGCGATCCACAACATTGAATTTATATTGAAGCAAAAAAGAAAATCGTTAAGTGAAAGGTAACCTTATGAAAAAAATCATTCTATTAAGCACGCTTACTGTGGCTTCTTTCTCTAGCTTGGCTGCTGATTACGGCGTGGAACTGGCTTGGAACACCAATGATTCGGAACAGGTTCTCAAAACATTGCCAGAACAGAAAGCGGCCTTTAGTCAACTGATCGAACAAGGTGATGTGAAAGACATGTTTGTTTTACCAAGCAGTATCGATGGTAAACCAGTACAGATTCTGCGTTTCGTGTTGTCGGCTGATAACGAGGCGGAAGTTGCCACTAAATTGCGGGACTTACCCTTGTACCAGCAAGATTTGGTGAAGATCGCGAGCATTCAACCACTAGGCGCCAAATGGTTAGACAACACGCCAGAAAGCGATAACTACAGTGTGAAGTTGCGTTGGAAAGAGGGCATTGAGGCGTTAGAAATGGACCGTGTATTGGGTGTCGATCTGCAGCGAGTGATCAGCTTGAACAACTCCGGCTTAGTCACGTCGTCTTACATCAATACCCAAGTGTTGGAGAATGGTGTTGAGCGTCCGATTTACTCCGTCGCCGTATTGGCGAAAGATGCCCAACAGGCGCAAAACCTGATGTACTCTTTTGAAGCGGTACAGCTAGGGTATGCGACTTTTGAAATTGAATACTTGGGTAAAAAGATAGATATGAAAAGCTAACTAAGCCTTTAGGTTTAGAGGTCTAGATACAGACGCAGCATGTCTTTGTGCTGGATACCGTTCTCCCAAATTGGTTCTGGGTAGTGGAGTAAGAAGTGATCTTTATCCACGCTCTCTACCCTGAAACCCAAGCGTTGATAGTAAGTCAGTTGGTAACCAAAGGTTCCTGTGCCCAGCACCAACTTTTCGTATGATTGCATCTTCAGTTCATCAATCACAGTACGCAATAATTGAGTGCCAATCCCTTGCTGTTGATGTGTTGGTTCTACAGATACATTCATGATTTCAGCTTGAATAGAAGATCCAGATAAAGGCAAAACGACACAAGCACCAATGATCTTTTTTCCTTCTAACGCGACAAATCCCAGTGATTCTTCTAGATAATGCTTGACGTTATCTTGGTCTGGATCGGCTTCTAGCAATAAAGCCATTGGAATTTGGTTGGGCGCTAAAGTTTGGAATGTAATCATCATCGGCTCAGTGAAATTGGTCAACTTATTGAGTATAGCGAACGGTTAGATGAAAAAGAATTTTCTGTCAGTCTATGTGCGTTTCAACACCATTTTTTGGCTCATTAGATATTTCCCATTGGGCAGCAGCACTTCACCTAATTCGCCACAATGCCCGAAGCCAAACTTCTCATACAGAGCAATCGCAGGGTGGTTGGTCTTGTAAACATTCAACGCAATAGTGTCATAGCCATATTGCCAACCGCTTTGAATGGCGGTGGTAAGTAGCTTCTTTCCTAACCCTTGGTTTCGATAGTGGCGGTCAATATGGATGCCAAGAATGCCCGTCTTAGCGAATTCTCCTCCTTCATAGCCACACATTTCGGCTGGAAAGATTTCGATGCTGCCAACTAGGCGTTTTCCATCGAAGGCCACAAATTGGGGAATGGATTCTTTTTCTACACGAGTGATTACCTCACTCAGCATCGCTTTGTCCGGCGCAGGCGAGCGTAAGTATTCTCCTTCCTCATAAACGCGATTCCAGAGCGAAATAAAGTGGTCAATGTCGTTGACGGTAATCGGTCTAATCTGCATTCATCTTCCTTGATTGGTGCATAAAGTTTAGTGGCTTAAAGTGTATTTGTGCGTATGTCGGTTAGATGCGTAGCAATTCGGACAAACAACGTATTTGATTTGGTATGGATTTGCTTGGTGTTGGGAGGTCTTGAGGATTGAACCAAATGACGTTTAACCCTGCGTCCATTGCTGGGTAAATGTCTTTTTCTGGTAAGTCGCCAACCATGGTGAGTTGGCCCGGCTCAACGCTCAATTGTTTTGCGACCGTAAGATAAAAATCAGGCTGATTCTTGGCAATACCAAGGTTGGCAAAGCAAAAGTAGCCAGAAAGGTATTGGTCGAGCCCGACTCGTTGAAAGGCTTTTTGCACATCTTCCATCGCGGAATCTGATGCACTGGTCGCGATATAAACTTGGTGACCTTGTGTGAGTTGAGCCAGAGTCTCTTTGGCTTGAGGAACGGTTTCAACGTGTTCCCAATCGCACATTTTTCCTTGTGCGTGAGGAAAATCGACCATCAAGGTGTTTCCCCAATCGAAAAGATAAATCATGTTCGAATCTCCTTTATACCCAAGTAACCTCGAGATGCTTGGTTCAGCGAGAATGACTTGGTTTGTAGACGCGGCGGCGATTTAAAGGTTTGGTGGGCCCAAATCAAGAATCGACAACAAAGCATACAAGCCAAGACCCTTACTATTTGTAAAGAGGGCCCTTTGGGAGCGTGTCATTGACTCGCTTTTTTATTAAACCAATGGTTGCTTCAAACAACTTGGAAAGAGCTAGCTATTACACTGCGTTGTTTTCCTTGACCTCGAATCAATGACAACGCTCTGAATCCTGCATCTTGAAGTCACTTGGGTATATCCGTACATCATATCGTCTTTTCGAAAAGGGAAGGAAAGCGCGAAAGATAAATGCGATTCACGTTAGCTTTAACGCTGAAATTCGCTTAAATGTCGTGATCGTTACAAACATTTCATCATAAGACGGGAGTTGGGAGCAAAGCCCAGTTTGTCGTAAAACTGCTGCGCATTGTGGTTAAACTCCATGACTTCCAAGCGGACTTGAGTTGCACCTGACTCGCGAGCCCATTGCTCAACGGCCGTCATTAAGGCTCTTCCAACACCTTTTGACTTCTGATTTTCATCGACGACGATGGTGCCAATACGGCAAATCGGATCTTTGATTAAAAAGCTGATGGTTTCATTTTGGGTAATGGTTGCAGTGATAAAGCCAAGTGCTTGTTGACCTTCTTCTGCAATAAGCACCAATCGAGCATCATCGGCCAGCGCATTTGCGAGAAAGGCTCTGTCTTCTTCAGAAGGCGGAACAAAAGTGTGTGGCGCATGACGAAAGTGAAGTTCGCTAATTTGCATGTTTAATACAAACAGTGCATTGAGATCGTCGGGTGTCGCTGGTCTGATTTTCATTGTTGCTCCTTAATTTCCGCCAGCAAGATCGATAAACGAACCTGTGACATAAGACGCTTCATCACTGAGTAGCCACGCGATGGCATTGGCCACTTCATCTACTGTGCCTCCTCGCTTGAGAGGGATTTTTTCACGGAGCCTGTCGACTCGATTCGGCTCGCCGCCATCGGCATGGATGTCGGTATAAATGCAGCCGGGACGAACACCGTTTACGCGGATGTTTTGCTCCGCCAACTCCAAAGATAATCCCTTGGTGAGCGAGTCCATTGCACCTTTAGAAGCGGCGTAATCAACGTACTCAAACGGCGCACCAGAGCGGGATGCGGCAGAAGAAACATTAACAATCGCATTGCCAGATTCAAATCGTTTTGCGGCTTCTCGGCTACAAAGAAAACAGCTCGTCACATTAGCGTTCATAACAGTTTGGAATCGCTCAAGGCTCATGTCCGCAAGACGAGACTGGGTTAATAAGATGCCCACGTTGTTGACGAGATGAGTGACTTTTCCGAGTGCTTGTTCGGTTTGTTCAAACAATGAGAGTACCTGCTGCTCATCGGAAACATCCGCTTTGATGGCGATGGCTTTACCGCCAACCTCCTCAATCTCACGAACAACTTGCGCGGCAGCCTCGGCTTGCGCGCGATAGTTAACGCATACGGCATAGCCTTGTTTGGCGAGTAATTTGGCGGTTGCGGCTCCGATGCCTCGGCTTGCGCCTGTGATGATGACTACTTTCTGCAAAACACGTCCTTATTTTTTGTCGTGAATATTATTTTTGTAATGAATAGAGCTTATCTGCGTACTTTTTTCCACCTATTTCATAGGCTTCTGGGATGGTATCGGTGAGTGTGAAGCCACATTTTTCCAGCACTCGTTCAGAGCCAATATTGCCCTCTGTGACCGTGGCGGAAAACTGAGCAATCTTGTGCTGCTCAAACGCCCACTCAATCACACCGGTAAGGGATTCCGTGCCAAACTGTTGGCCATAAAATTCTGGCAGCAATAAATACCCGACTTCAGCAATACCATCTTGCAACACAAAGCCAGTGATGCCGATTGGTCGTGCGCTTTGTTTTTCATAAATCACCAAACATAACCAATGCTCGCTTTGCGGTGTCCATGTAGGTAGCCGTGATTCGAACTTTTGGCGCATTTCGTCTTCGGTCGGCGGGTCAAAACAAAGTGCAATGATTTGTGGTTCGCTACTCAAGCGGCGATACAGATCCCAATCACTTTTCGTTAGCGGTTTAAGCTCAGTTCTTGGGGTGGAAATGGGTAGAGATAACACGTTTGAATCGCCTCCATGTGATCGAGTTTTCATATCTCACACAAACATATCAAAAGTGCTTTGATAAACAACATCTATCGTTATGGCGAATAGGTTCGGTCAAGAAAGATTTTTCGGAAATATGGAATATGCCAAGGAGCCTCTCAATAACGAAAAATAAGTCACCACCTAGGGTGTACGTATGACTCAGATCAATTACCAGATACTACTAAAGAGGTAAATATGCGACAAAGCATGTGAATTTGTGAGTATTTATTTCTAATTATGTCAATTAAAAAACGTTATATCGCCGCAATGGTGGCAGTGGGTATTGGTGTGGGCTGGCTAACTTTAGGTGGCACCGCAGCAGTGATGCATTACACATCCGACACTGAGTTCTGTCTCTCTTGTCACTCTATGGAAATCCCTTACAAAGAGTACCAAGGCTCAGTGCACTTCAGTAACGCCAAAGGTATTCGCGCAGAATGTTCAGACTGTCACATTCCGAAAGAGCCAATGGATTACTTGGTCACTAAGATCCGCGCTTCAAAAGACATCTACCATGAGTTTGTAACAGGTAAGATCGACACGCCAGAGAAGTACGAAGCACACCGAACTGAACTTGCAGAGATGGTTTGGGAGCAGTTCCGTGAAAACGATTCGGCAACCTGTCGTTCTTGTCACGACTTCGATGCAATGGAAGAGTTCGAGCAATCACGTGATGCGGCGAAGATGCACGCATACGGCAAAGCGAATGACCAAACGTGTATCGACTGTCACAAAGGCGTAGCGCACTTCGCTCCAGAAGCGGAGCTTGATAGCAAAGCGTTTGAAACACTGATGAGCTTCACAACCAAAACAGCAGCCGATGCGAAAGTGGTTTACCCAGTGACGTCTATCAGCATGGGTGACTTTGGTACGGTGAATCCAACAACCAAGCTGAACGTTGTGAAAGCGGAAGGTGACAACCGCACAGTGAAGATCAATGCATTCCAAATGAAAGGCGCAGAGCAAGTGCTTTACATGGGTGAAGGTCAACGCGCGATTGTTGCAACACTATCTGAACAAGGCCAACAAGCAGTTGAAGCGGGCGAGTTCAAAGCAGACGTATACGGCAACGAGTGGCGTCCTGTTTCTCTAACGGCAACGATCGAATCTCCAGTGGTTGATACGCTAGAGCCGGTTTGGTCATACGCAGAAGAGTTGGACAACGTTTACTGTGCAACTTGTCACGCGAAAATTCCTTCAAATCACTTTACTGTGAACGCATGGGGTCCTGTAGCGAAGAGTATGGGTGATCGCACTGATATTTCAGCAGAAAACCTAGAAATTTTGACTAAGTTCTTCCAGCACCACGCGAAAGATGTGGTTGGTCACTAATAGAGAAATAGAAGGATAAGATTATGACTAATTTAACTCGTCGCGGATTTTTAAAAGGCACTGGCCTTACTGCTGGTGCTCTGGCTTTCACTTCATTGACGCCAATGAGCGCGCTTGCGTCTGATAAGCGTGGTTCAGGTATACTTACAGCGGGTCGCATGGGCCCAATGCTGTGTGAAGTAAAAGACGGTAAGCTGGTTTCAACCACGAACGCATTACCACAAACGGTACCAAACAGTCTTCAAACTACGGGTCCTGACCAAGTTCATACTAAAGCTCGCGTTAAGTACCCAATGGTACGTAAAGGCTACTTGGCAAACCCATCTGCACCAGAAGGCGTGCGTGGTAGCGATGAATTCGTTCGCGTGTCTTGGGATGAAGTTTACAAACTGATTCACGAACAACACATGCGCATTCGTAAAGAGCACGGTGCTGAATCTGTGTTTGCTGGTTCTTACGGTTGGCGTTCAAGTGGTGTGTTGCACAAAGCACAAACGCTTCTACAGCGTTACATGAGCATGGCAGGCGGTTACTCAGGTCACCTTGGTGATTACTCTACGGGTGCTGCGCAGGTGATCATGCCGCACGTAGTAGGCTCTATTGAAGTTTACGAACAGCAAACCACTTACCCAGTGGTTCTTGAGCACAGTGACGTTGTGGTGCTTTGGGGCCTTAACCCAATCAACACGCTGAAAATCGCTTGGAGCTCAACAGACTGTGCAGGCCTTGAGTTCTTCCATCAGCTTAAGAAGTCAGGTAAGACGGTTATCGCTATCGACCCAATGCGTTCAGAAACCATCGAGTTCTTTGGTGACAATGCACAGTGGATTGCTCCGCACCCTATGACGGACGTGGCGATGATGATGGGTATCGCGCATACGCTTGTGAAACAAGGAAAGCACGACAAAGAATTCCTAGCAAAATACACCACAGGTTACGACGTATTCGAAGCTTACCTAATGGGTAAAGAAGACGGCGTTGAGAAATCTGCAGAATGGGCATCTAAGATTTGTGGCGTGCCGGTTAAGCAACTTGAGCTGCTTGCAGACATCTTCAGCAAAAACCGCACAATGCTTATGGCGGGCTGGGGTATGCAGCGTCAGCAATACGGTGAGCAACGTCACTGGATGCTGGTAACGCTCGCTACCATGCTGGGCCAAGTTGGTCTACCGGGTGGTGGTTTTGGTTTCTCTTACCACTACTCAAACGGCGGTAACCCTTCACGTGATGCGGGTGTACTTCCTGCTATTTCTGCGTCTCTAGGCGGCGGTTCTTCTGCAGGTAACGACTGGGCTGTTTCTGGTTCTGTTAACGCGTTCCCTGTGGCACGTATTGTTGAAGCACTAGAAAATCCGGGCATGAGCTACCACCACAATGGCCATGACTTAACGTTCCCTGAGATCAAGATGATTTGGTGGGCAGGCGGTGCGAACTTTACTCACCACCAAGACACTAACCGTCTGATCAAAGCGTGGCAAAAACCAGAGCTTATCGTTATCTCTGAACCATACTGGACAGCGGCAGCGAAGCACGCGGATATTGTTCTACCGATCACCACATCGTTCGAGCGTAACGATATGACCATGACAGGTGACTACAGTAACCAACACCTAGTGCCAATGAAGCAAGTGGTTGAGCCTCAGGGCGAGGCGCGTAACGACTTTGATGTGTTTGCGGATATGTCAGAGCTTCTAGCTCCGGGTGGTCGTGATGTTTACACCGAAGGCAAGACTGAAATGGAATGGTTGTACGGCTTCTACAAAGCGGCGCAACAAGGCGGTCGTGGCCAACGCATCGCAATGCCAAACTTCAGCAAGTTCTGGGAAGATAACCAGTTGATTGAGATGAAGTGGAACGAGAAAAACGCACAGTTCGTTCGTTACGCTGAATTCCGTGAAAACCCAATCATGAACCCACTAGGCACACCAAGTGGTAAGTTTGAGATCTTCTCTCGCACTATCGAAGGTTACCAGTTAGAGGATTGCCCTCCACACCCAACATGGTTAGAGCCAACAGAGTACACGGGTAACGCAACTAATGGTGAACTTCAGCTGATGACAGCACACGCAGCACACCGTCTGCACAGCCAGTTCAACTACGCGAAGATTCGTGAAGAGTACGCGATTGCTGACCGTGAGCCGATTTCTATCCACCCAGAAGACGCAAAAGCGCGTGGCATTAAGACCGGCGATCTTGTTCGTGCCTTCAATGGCCGTGGTCAAGTTCTGGTTGGTGCATTGGTTACCGATGGCATCAAGCAAGGTTCTGTTTGTATTCACGAAGGTGGTTGGCCAGATCTAGACCCTAAAACAGGCATCTGTAAAAACGGTGGCTGTAACGTTCTAACGCTCGATATTCCAACCTCTCGCCTTGCGAACGGTTGTGCGGCTAACTCTGCATTGGTTCGTATCGAGAAGTACGAAGGTCCAGTGCTAGAACTAACGGCATTCACACCGCCTAAGAACGGTTAAGCATGGTCTAGAACCTAAGATACAAAACTAAAGAAGCCAGCAAGTTGCTGGCTTCTCTTTTATCTATTTTTCAGATCTTTACTTGGTCGCTAAGGCAACGAAAGGCGCTTTTTTAGTAATTTGAAATGTTGGCAGCAAAGTAAACACGATGGCGACAAATACCACTGAACCAATCAAATCCTCAATCCTGTGCATACCTAACCACAAACGACTGTACGCCACGCCCATTGCCCAGACCCATAGAGTAGCGGCAGAGAAGTAGCACTTATTCTGCAAAAACAAACCACCAAAGAAAGCTAAGCAGATAGAAACGAAAATCGTATGCCCAGATGGAAAGGAATAGTCTTTTTCACCTTGCCAGTGGCGAGTGCGCCATTCACTGACTTTTTCGGAGATCTCACCAATCACACTCGCTTGCTGAGCTGTTTCTAGTTGATAAAACGCTTCTGGATGCTCAATCAATTGCTCTGCAGCAAGCAATTCGGTGTAGGGACGTGGGCTTTCTGTCATTAGCTTCAAGCCTGTTTTGCTGGCAAAACCAATCACCAGTAACAATCCCAGCATGGAGAGTTTTTGCATCCAATCAGACTGGCTAGGTTTGTAGCGGTAAAGCGACAACACCAACAGCGTGAGAGTGATCAAAAAGCCTTTACTGCCCGCAGAATCGGTTAGCAGAGTAAAGAGAATACCAGTGCCATCAGAAACGTGAGAAGTAAGATCGTGATACGAGGCAAACAGCGAAAGTGGGATGATGCCAAGAATGAACAAGGCGAGCATCATCAAACCGTATTTTTTAGTTTTCATGAAAAGTCATACAGCAGTCGAAAATAGGCGGCTATCTTACGACAATCGATGTGAAAAACTTATCAACGCTCTGTCAATTCGGTCTTGTTTATTTTACTTCTGATCTCCATTGGGGAGAGGCCGAAGTTGCGCATCGTGAAACGATTGAGTGAGGATTGAGATTGAAAGCCTAACCGCTCAGACAAAGTAACAAGAGGAATGGAGGTGTAGGACAAGACCTCGTAACACTTCTTTTGTTTGAATTGGTTTAGCAATTCATCAAAAGTTTGCCCTTCTTGTTTGAGTTTGCGGGCAAGCGTCCAACGAGAGTAACCCATTAGATTGAGTAGCTTGTTCGATGCACGGACCAGAGAATCATGATGATACAGGCGCTCCAATGTCAGCATCACGAGTTCTGTGGTGCTTAAATCATTCAACAGCTCCAATTGAGAAAGAGAGTGTTGTAGTTGACGTTTGAGGTGCTGATCTAACAAGGGGTTGTTGGTGTTGAGTTGGCGCTGAGCAAAGGGAGCTTTCAATATGAGTAAGTTTTGTGGGCCGGTGTAGATAGAGATACCACTCGTTTGTTCAAAGTCTTTGATATTAGGGATGAACTTGTTGGATTGAATTTGCATGGACTCGGCGGGAATCGCCAATGCCGTTAGTGCTTTAGCAACAAAGCATAGATTAAGAATAGGGCCATAAATATCGACGACGCCATCATCCTGTACGTAATGGACAACAACATCACCTTGCGGTGCTATCCGATAATACAACCGATCACGGGAGCCCATGACGGGTTTAAATTGGACGTGGCGATGGATGACTTCTATTGCGTTTGGTGCATTGAGGACGTATGCAAATTCGGGATAAGTGCTCAATAGTTCAGAGATTGAAATATCATGAGCGGGAAGAGGAATTTCATATTTCGCGACAATATAACACAGCTCTTGAAAGTGCTTCTCTGAGACGTGCTGAACCTTATCCAAGCGATGATTTAATTTGGATAATTCATCACTTATCCCTTCAATATGTTTGTGTTGCGCGAGATAAGTGTAGAGCCGAGTGTAAACATGATGGTGGATATATTTCATACAGTTCAATGCAGCATGGCTTGGCGCGTAATTTGATCGCAAGCCATGCTGTGTTTATTGCGTTGCTACCTATTCATGACGTTAGTGTAGCAACGAAAGTTAGTAGCTAAGACCATATCCAAATGGGTATAGCGTGATTGACGGATCTTCTTCATAAGAAGGAACATCTTCTTTACCTTTGGCAACCACCTCATCGGTCGACTTTGGAAGGCCGAAAGGTAACTTACCTTCTGGTTTCACTTTACCGGTGATGACATCAAAAAAGACAGCGTCCGATGTACCGAAGTTCGCCAGAATGATTGGCAACTGATCGTTGAGATTACCTAGGGCTGCTGGACGAATCATGAATACATCAAAAATTACTCGCTTACCTGAGTTGATAGCCTGATTAATGACACTATAGACATTGCCACTATTGTAAATACAAGCTCCTAGGTTGTCGGTCAAACCCTCATAACAAAGTTGTGCAGATTCTCCCGGTTCACGGTCAGGTTGCGTTTCGTAAGGACGTAATTGGAAGTCTTCCTGTGCTACAAAACCAAGCTCGCCAGACGGCATAGCGACCCCAAATGGGAACCATGCCGTGGCGAGAGTGGCGGGGGTTTGCGTACGAATAATGATGGTGTCAGCATCTGCCATGTTTTCTGCGACGTTTAAGCCATATTGTTGTGCGTTGTCGACAATACTTGGTTGCTCTGTACCGCCATAGTTGGCGTAGACATACACTTTACCTAACTCCTCTACTGATAAAGGCAATGCGTTGTTGTCGTTTTTCAACAAGGTAACGGAGCGTCCTTGAGATTCAATACCCAGCTCTTGGAACTCTGTTTTACCGACCACATCATTGACCTTGGCGATATCAATAAATGGGTCTTCAAACAAACCTTGTTTGAACTTATTCGTCAGGATTCGATTTACCGATAAGTCGATGCGCTCTTGGGTAAGACGCCCGCTCTCAATATTCGTAAGCAATAAAGCAGGGTCATCGATACCCCCAAATTGGTCAATACCCGCATCGACAGAAGCAGCGAAACGCTCTGTTGAATCTTCGTCTTCCTTACCCCAAGGCATACCTAAGTAAGTGAACGGATTCTTCTCTGCATCTTCATGTGTGATGATCCCAGTTCGACATGTATCGACACAATCGTTAGCGACTAACCAATCTGATAGCAACACGCCATCGAAGTTTTCTTCGCCTCGAAGAATATCTGTCATGATGTATTTGCTGTAACCAAAGCCAACATTACCTTCACTTTCCGGTAGTTGCTCATAGGGAATTCCGTAATAAGGCATCACGCCCGCAACGCCAGCCTCAAAAGCACCTTTAAATGGAATGCGGTGGTAGTCAAAGTTGTTGCCCGGATAAACCTGATAGCGGCCAGCGAAGTAGTGTGCATCCGCGCCATTTTCTTGTGGACCACCACCTGCAAAATGTTTTACGACTGCCCAGACTCCATCTTTCGTCAGCTCGGTATTGTTGTGTTGTAAACCTTGGACATAGGCTTTGGTCATTTCTCGTGATAACTCAGCGTTTTCACCGAATGTACTGTTCACTCGCCCCCACCTTGGTTCGGTAGCGAGGTCTGCGGTTGGGTGGAGTGCTTGGTTGATGCCGACGGCTAGGTATTCTTGACGAATGACATCGGCGAAGGTTTTCGTGAACTCAGCATCGCCAATCGCGGCTAAACCGAGTGTCTCCGACCATTGTGAAAAATCGCCGGAAGAGACTGAAGTTCCTAAGGCCGCATTAAAGTGGTTGCGTGGGTCGGTTGAAATAGAAACGGGAATTCCTAAGCGAGTGTGCTCCGCTAATTCTTGAGCATGATTATTATCTTCTGCCATCAGAGTGGCATCGCCTTCTTGGCGAGTTATAAAGGTATTGAGGAAACGTTCTTGAATTAATGTGGTGTTGGTTATGCCATCGCCTTTAAAAACGAGTCTTGAGCTATCGCTGCTGAGTACGAATGTACCGTGCATCATCAAGCCTGCCTTTTCGGCGTTGCTCATTTGTTGAGTAAGATTCTCTGCGCGTTGTTTTGGGCTCAGTCGCCAATCCTCATAAGCGTCTAATTCGCCATTCTTATTATGATCCTTAAAGGTTAGCCCATCGACCGTGAGAAGATTGAGCGTTTTGGTTTCCAATGTTGGTATGGTGAGTTGTTCTGAATCTGATCCACAACCGCTAATGAGTAGGGTAGGCAGTGCAAAGACTAAGAGGTTTTTTCCAGAGGTTTTCATCGTTATTGCCTTTTATTTTGTTGTTTGGCGCAGTATGACTCTGGAGGTGAAGGAAAGTATTTCCTTTAGGGAGCAAGGTTTTGGCGTTCAGGTGCAGAATAGGGAAAGTGTGAGATTCTGTCAGAATGATTAGTGTGATGAATATCTCGGTGCGAGAGTATAGTCTACTTCTTCTTTGGTTTTCAATCGGTCTTTTAGCGTAGCGAAATACGAGATCAAAGTGCTCATCCATAAGCGCTTTATTCTGGAGTGAGCAAGGTTAGCTCATCAACCCTAACAGATATTCCGATGCGGCTTTTGGATCTTCTGCGTGGCAAATCGCTGAAACCAAAGCCAAGCCGTGAACACCAGTTGCGCTGAGCAGCGGAATGTTATTTTCGTTAATGCCGCCAATGGCAACAATCGGCAGTGAAGTCGTCTCTAACGCCATTTTCAAACCATCAATACCCCAATGTTTTTTGGTGTTGGTTTTCGTCGGCGTCGCGAAGATTGCGCTCAAACCGATGTAATCAATCGGAAGAGAGTCCGCTTCTGCAAGCTGTTCTTCATTTTCGATAGATAAGCCGAGAATTTTGTTTGGTCCAATCAACTCACGAGCAATGACTGCTGGCATGTCTGATTGCCCGAGGTGAACCCCATCAGCATCAACTGCCAGTGCGACATCTACACGGTCATTGATGATCAAAGGCACATCGGTATCTTTGAGGATGTCTTTCACGGCTTGAGCACGTCCGATAAAAGCACGCACATCGCCGTGTTTTTCGCGGACTTGTACCATGGTCACGCCACCTTTCACGGCTTTTCTCACAACACGCTTTAGTGTGGCTAAATCCTGTTGGTCATCGGTGACCAAATATAAACGATAGGCGTTCATTTTGTTTCCTTTGGGCCTCTCATCTAGATGGAATGAGAGGTCGGTATTTGTTAGAGAAAAGCTTAGCTCACTTGCAGTTTTAGGCGTTTTGCCAGCGTTTCTTCGTCCAACTGGTAAAGCTCATCCAACAGGTTCATTTGCAGGCTAGCTGGGCCGCGAGCTTGTTCCGCTGCAATCTCACCAACAACGCCTAATACCGCCGCTGCAGCAAGTCCGGTGTTATCGCCAACAGCAGCAAAAGCGCCTGTAAGAGCCGTTAGTGTGCAACCCATTCCGGTTACGTATGGCATCATCTCGTGACCGTTGTTTAGCTGCACAGTTTGCTCTTTCGTGACGATGTAATCGGTCTCGCCAGAAATTACCACGCTTGCACCATACTCTGAGACTAAGAAGTTTGCTGCGCCAAGTGCTGCGTCGCTGCTGTCTAACGCATCGACGCCTTTGCTTTGTGCTTGCTCGCCAGCGAGTGCAATGATTTCTGAGGCGTTACCACGAATGATCAACTTGTCTGCAAGGCGTGCGATTTCACGTGATGTCTCGGTACGTAATGAGCTTGCTCCACAACCGACTGGGTCGAGTACAACGATTTTACCATTGGCATTGGCTTGCTCTACGGCATAGCTCATACGCGGTGTCCAAACGCTATCTAGGGTACCGATGTTGATAACCAGTGCGCCCGCGAACGACATCATCTCTGCCATTTCCTGCTTGGAGTGCGCCATGATTGGAGAAGCGCCGATAGCCAATAGCGCGTTTGCCGTGTTGTTCATCACCACGTAGTTAGTGATGTTGACGACTAATGGTTTTTGCTGGCGTACTGCGGTTAATGCTTGGGTGATTTGTTCAATTAACATGAGACTCTCCGATTAATCTTGCTGAGCGTTCAGACCTTGCTGCCAGAATGCAACTTCCATACGCGTTGCGGTTTTAAATACCTGAATCAGGTTTTGACCACGCTGGCTATTGATATCGATTTCCGCCAATAACTGATTAAAGTGTTCTGCCCCTTTTGCGACACCAGATTGGAATTCCTCACCACCGTAGAGGTTGATCCAGCTTGCGTATGGGTTACCTTCGAGCACAGTGTTCTCATCTTCAATCAGCATCTTACCGATTACGGCATAACCGATAGAGCATGGCGCTAGTGCTGCGTAAAGATCGACAAGATCGCCCGTCATGCCAGCATCCAACACGTAACGGGTGTAAGCTACCGTGCCGAAATCTTCTGGCTCGTTTTCTAAGTCGGATTCTGTCAGTCCCCATTGCTCGCAGTAAGTCACGTGGTGGGCGATTTCAGAATCGAGCAATGCATGTACGCTTGGGAGAGCGCGGCGCATGTCATCCAAAGTACGCGCTTTGTAGATCGCCAACGCGTAAGCTCGTGCGTACTGCTTTAGGAACAGAAAGTCCTGCTTTAGATAGTGCAGAAAACAAGGCTGAGCCAGAGTGCCTTGCGCCAATTGCTGCACGAAAGCATGCTCAGTGTATTCTTGCCAATCTTGGCGGCAAGCGTCGATCAAATCTTGGTATTTCATTATGGGTATCTCGTTATCAAAAGACCTTAGGCTTAGATCCTAAGGTCAGTAGAATTAGTCAAAGCTCGGTACGTAATCTTTCGCTTTCGGTAGTGTTTCGATGATTTTTTGTGAATACATGAATTCGGCATAGTCATCGTAGCGTTTCAGATCTACTGCAGATGGGCGAAGAGCGAAACGAGTTAGCGTGTCGTTCCAAGCGCGTTGGTTAAGCTCGTTGTTGAGGGTGTCTGGTGAATAAGCCACAAACTCTTTCCACGACTCTTTTGGATGGTTAACGATGTAAGTGGTTGCTTGCTCTAGTGCTTTATTGAATGCCTTGATGGCTTCTTTGTCGTAGGTTTTTGCATTGGCTACGAAGACCAACTCGTCATACGCTGGCACGCCGTGTTCTTCAGGGAAGAAGGCCTTAGCTTTATAACCTTCTAGTGCCAGTTGGTTGGTTTCGAAGTTACGTAGACCGCCCCAAATCGCATCCACCTTGCCAGACGCAAGAGACGAAGACAGCGCCCAACCTACGTTGATGATTTGTACGTCAGAAAACTTCACGTTCTCTTGAGCTAGCATGGTGCCGATTGTTGCTTCTTCGTTGCCTGCGATCGCAATACCGATCTTCTTGCCTTTCAAGTCGCCAAGGTTTTCATTCTTACCGTTGTCCAACACCATCAACGTGTTGAGTGGCGTAGCAATCAAAGTCGCAGAGCGGATTAGTGGCAAACCAGCCGCGACATCGATGGTCAGGTTTGGTTGGTAAGAAATCGCCATGTCGACCTTGCCAGCTGCGACCAACTTAGGTGGTGTACTTGGATCTGCCGGCTCTTGAATGTTGACCTTCAAACCTTGCTCTTTGAAGTAACCACGCTCTTTGGCAATCACGATAGGACCATGGTTTGGATTGACGAACCAATCCAACATCAGTGTCATCTCTTTTTCAGCGGCAAGCACGTTGGTTGATACCACTGAAGCGAGTAGAGCAGCAGCGCTCATAAGTTTGTTTTTATTCACGGGGCTTTTCCTTTCTTTCCCAATTTTCTTTGGTTATTTTCTGTAATTATTTGCTTTCCCAAGGGATGGCTTTTTTCAATAATTTATCGGTGATGAAGTAGAGTGAGATAGACAGCACAGCGAGGATAAACAGCGCTGCAAACATCTCATCAATGATCATGCGAGCGTTGGCTTGGAGCATCAGATAACCCAAGCCTTCACTTGAACCTACCCACTCACCGACCACTGCTCCAATTGGCGCAATAACGACGGCAACACGAATACCTGAGGCTAAAGTTGGTAGTGCGGCTGGCAATTGAATATGACGAAGTAGCTGCCATTTAGACGCGCCCATGGTCTTGGCAAGGTCGAGGTAACCTGTTGGCGTATTGCGCAAGCCGTCATAGCAACATGTCGTGACGGGGAAAAAGATGATGATCGCCGCCATGACTACTTTCGATGCAATGCCGTAACCCAGCCAAAGCATGAGCACTGGCGCGATAGCGAATACAGGGATCGCTTGGCTAGCAATCAGAATTGGCAGTAACCAACGCTTCAGCGGCTCGAACATCAGCATTTGCAATGCGAACAGCAAACCCATTGATAATCCAAGCGCCAAGCCAAGTAAAATCTCTTGTGCGGTAACCCAAGTATGTTTGAGCAGGACATCGTAACGAGTGACCAATCTATCCAGCACTTCAATTGGTGAAGGTAAGATGAAGCTTGGCATGCCGAATACCACCACGACCAACTGCCACAATCCCAAGATCACCGCTGTGCTAATGACCAAGCGCAGAGCCGGATGGGTCACGCGTTCTTTTTTTCCAATACGTGCCGAAACGGAGTTGTACTGAGTCATATCACTCATAGTCTTTCTCCAATTGATCCAAAATCGCTTGTTGTAGCGCCGCGCACTCTCCATCGAGAACTCGCGGCGGCTTGGAATTCGGAACGACTAAGTGCTGGGCTTGCGCAGGCGTGCCTTGCAGTACATAGAGTTGGTGGGCTAATCGCACCGCTTCTTGTGGATCATGGGTAATCAGAGCAACGGTCTTATCTTTCAATAATTCGGCAGACAAGGTTTGCAACTTATGGCGAGTAACCGCGTCCAGTGCAGAGAAAGGCTCATCCATCAGAACCAGAGGTTTGTCTTGCATCAGAGTGCGAGCAAGGGCAACACGTTGTCTCATGCCTCCAGAGAGTTGAGCTGGCTTAGCATCCGCGTAATCGGCGAGTCCCACTTGGTTGAGTAAAGTCAGTGCACGTTGTTTATTTCGCTCTGGTGCTTGGTCTTGAGAAAATCGAGAACTGAGGCAGACGTTGTCTAACACATTTAACCACGGCAACAACAAGTCTTGTTGTGCCATGTAGGCGATACGTTCGTGCAGAGCTATGCCATCCGTCGTAGTTAATTCACCATGCCATTCGACTTTGTCGTCTAACAACCCGGCTAGATAACGAAGGATTGTCGTTTTTCCGCAACCACTGCGACCAAGCAACACAGTCCATCGATTGGCAGGGATGGTCATACTCAACCCTGCTAATGTTGGTGTTTGGCTGTCTTTGTATTGCAGACTTGCCTCGTTAAGCTGAATGCCGAGTGCATTAGCGCACATGCGTGTGACCTGCAAAAAAGTGGTTCACAGGGCCGTGACCTTTACCGATATCCAATTCATCAGCGTGCGCGATAGCTTGGCTGATGTACTGCTTACCAAGGTGCACCGCTTTGTGCAGATTGTTGTCTTGTCCAAGGTAAGACGCGATAGCAGAAGACAGCGTGCAGCCTGTGCCATGGGTGTTTTTGGTTGGAAAGCGTTTAGCACTGATTAACTCTGCACTATCTTGCATGATCAGCAGATCGTTGCTGTTTTCGTCTTTTTCTAAGTGGCCGCCTTTTAATAGCACCGCTTTTGCACCGAGCGCGCGTAAATCAGCAATCATATCGTTCATTTCAGATTCTGATTGAGGCACTGGCTTACCCGTCAATGCTGCGCCTTCGGGTAGGTTAGGGGTAATGATGTCTGCGAGCGGAATCAATTCTTCTTTTAAAGTGCTGATTGCTGACTGTTCTAGTAATAGATCGCCGCTGGTGGCCACCATTACAGGGTCAATCACGAGGTGTTTTGGCTGGTATTGTTTAATTTTGTCTGCAACAACTTTGATGATGTTGGAGTCGGCCAGCATGCCCACTTTGACTGCAACGATGTTGAGGTCGGTAAATACCGCATCGAGTTGGCTCTCTACATGGTCGAGAGGAATGGGGAAAATCGCAGAAACGCCTTGGGTATTTTGCGAAGTAATCGCCGTGATTACCGAGCAAGCAAAACTGCCGGTTGCGGACATCGCTTTGATGTCGGCTTGAATGCCTGCGCCGCCGCCACTATCAGAACCTGCAATCGTCAACACAATCGGTGTGTCTGTTGAAGTTGCTGCTTGTGGCTGTGTTGATGGTTTTTCTTGGCTTGACTGCTGCGCCATGGTCGCTCCTATTACAGACGTAAAGGAACTGACTTGGCCATTGAAGATCGGTGTATGGATCCGTTGAGGCTAGCTGCGTCGAAACAGATTTGAGGCAGGCTAGTGGCAAAGTGATGATAGTTCCCTACGTCAGTGCTAACTGAATCAGGTTCAACGGGTCTCGAATTTCGATCTCAGCCGACGCATTCACTGCATGGGCCCCCCGACTATTTCGTCAAGATAATAGCAGTTCACTCAGTTACGGTGCACGTGTTTTTTATGCCTAGAGAGAGTCATCATTTAAATATGAGAACTGGATTCCCTTCGTAATTAGAGCCCCAGCGTTGTTAACTGCGCTCACTCGCCCAATCACATAGGCTAACTATGCTCATGGGACTCTTTCGCTTGTTGCCTAGCTGGAACCCTAATTACTTTGTGAATCCAACAACAATGTGGTGGCAGAATTTAGAGTAAATGACGTGCTGCATTGAAACTGGCAGTTTAAGACACTATCTAATAGTGAGGTATCGACATAATACGTAACGAATCGTTCTTTGATTTAGCAAGGATTAGCACAAAACAAGGTTAAAAAAGTGTTAATATTTAACGCGTTGCCAATATGTCTTTGAGTCATTCGATTTAGGTCATGACTTTAATAAACAGAGTCTAACTCAAAGGTGGGGAAGGCTAGGACGATCAACGAGCAAGGAGATTTCATGCTTAATTCTGTAACAGCGAAAGCGGTGATCGATCATGCCCTCTTTTTAGGGGCTGATTTCGCCGAGCTATTCGTTGAACACCATCAAACCAACACTGTCCAGCTCGCATCTGGTGAAGTGGATAAGGTTAACTCGGGTATCGATTTTGGTATCGGTATTCGTCTCTTCTTCGGTCATAAAGTGCTTTACGGTTACACCAACAGCACGAATGAAACGGAACTAAAACGCGTAACCTCACTGCTTGCAGCAAAAGACAAGCGTGAGCAAATCGCGTCAGCAGGTTCTCTCAATCTGAACCGCTACCCAATTCAACATGGTTGTCGTATGCCACTTGGCAAAGACGCTAACCTAGATTCTAAAATTGCTTTCCTATTGCAAGTTGACCAAGCAGCACGTGCAGAGAGTGAACATATCAGCCAGTTCATCGGCAGCGTGCTTCAGCGCGAACAACAAGTGTCTATCTTCAACTCAGAAGGTCTACACGTTGACGATACTCGTCACTACATCCGAGTTGCTGGTAATACTGTTGCGCAAAAAGGTAATGAGCAGTCTTCTGGTATGGAAGGCCCTGGCGCTCTTGCTGGCTGGGAGTTCAGTGAACAGCTTGATGCGAAAGAGCTAGGTCAAACTATCGCGCAACAAGCGTTGGTAAAACTTGGCGCAGATGCTTGTCCATCGGGTGAAATGCCAGTGGTAATTGGTAACGGCTTTGGTGGCGTAATCTTCCATGAAGCTTGTGGCCACTTGCTAGAAACTACTTCAGTTGCGAAGAAGGCGTCCGTATTCCACGACAAGATGGGCGAAATGGTTGCTCACACCGCGGTGAATGCTGTAGATGATGGCACCATGACCAACGAATGGGGCTCGATTCATGTTGATGACGAAGGCATGAAGACTCAGCGCACTCAATTGATCAAAGACGGTAAGCTAACTAGCTTCATGGTCGATAAAATGGGTGGTATGAAAACAGGTTATGAGCCTACGGGGTCAGGTCGTCGTCAAAACTACAAGTTCGCACCAACCTCGCGTATGCGTAACACATTTATCGAAGAAGGCGAGCATTCTCTTGATGACATGCTTGCTGGCATCGAACGCGGCATCTATGCGAAGAAGATGGGCGGTGGTTCGGTTCAACCGGGAACGGGCGAGTTCAACTTTGCCGTTCGTGAAGCTTACCTCATTGAAAATGGTAAAATCACCAAGCCTCTGAAAACAGCAACGCTGATCAGTACGGGGCCAAAAGTGTTGAAAGAAATCAGTATGGTCGGCAAAGACATGGCGCTTGCGCCGGGCATGTGTGGTTCAGTCAGTGGTTCAGTACCAACAACAGTCGGTCAGCCAACGCTCAAAGTAGATAACATTCTGGTAGGAGGCGGTAACTAATGAGCCAAGAACAACAACTTCTTAATGCGGTTGATTACGTCCTATCAGAAGCAAAACGCCAAGGTGCAGAAGCGGACGTCATTGTAAACCGCAACAGTAGCTTTTCTTTGAAAGCGAACCAAGGAAAGCTGGATGAGTACAAAGTAAGCTCAAGCCAAGTTCTGGGTGTTCGTGTTGTGAAAGATGCGCGCGTTGCAACGAGCTACTCTGAGTCTTTAGAGCAACCAAGCTTAGATTTGATGCTGACTAATGCACTGCAAAGCGCTCGTTTTTCCAAGCAAGATGAACATCAGACTATTAGCTGCGTGAACAGCGAAATCACGACTGCTTTCGCTGAGATTGCTCAAGAAGACACAACTTCGGTTGATGAAAAGATTGAAATGTCTCTCGCACTTGAGCAAGGCGTAATAGCGCTACCTCACGCTTCTAGCGCACCTTACAATGGTTATAGTGATGGCGAAACGCAATTAATTATTGCCAATACACAAGGCTCGTTGTGCCAACACTTCGAACGCTCGTTTACTTGTTACGCTTATACCTTGTTTGAAAAAGACGGTAAACAGTCGATGGCCGGTAGAATGTCACTGGGTCGTCGCTTTGATGAGTTGAACCCAACTTACTGCATTGAAGGCGGTTACAACCTTGCTCGTGATCTTCTTGAAGGCGCACCAGTGGCTACGGGTAACTACCCAGCAATCTTCCATATCAATGCGCTAGCAAGTTTGTTCGGTGCTTTTGGCAGTGCTTTCTCCGGCGTAAGCGCGATGAAAGGCATTACGCCATTGGGTGACAAGCTTGGTCAGCGTGTTGCGAGTGACTTGATTACCTTTACTGATACGGCTTACATGCCAAATGGTATGGCAATTTCGGGCTTTGATAGTGAAGGTTTTGCTACTCAAGACAATGTAATGATTGCCAATGGTGAATTGAAAACCTTGCTACACAACAGCCAGACTGCGAGTTATTTGGGCGCAGTCTCGACAGCAAGTGCCGCTCGCGGTGCAAAATCGAGTCTAGACGTTTCAGCGAATCATAAAGTGATTTCGACCGGCGGCAGCAGTGCATCAGAAGTAAAAGCGGGTGAGTACCTAGAGTTAGTCGAACTTCAAGGTGTCCATTCTGGTGCGGATGCAGTGAGTGGTGATTTCTCATTTGGTGCGAGTGGCTTCTTGTGCCGTGATGGTGAGCGCATTCAACCAGTGCGTGGTATCACTGTAGCGGGTAACTTCTACAAGATGCTGCAAGAAGTTGAGGCGGTAGGTGATACTCAGCTTATTAGCGATAGTCGCACCTTCTTTGCTCCAGACGTGCGTTTTGCTCGTTTGAGCATTGGTGGTAAATAACCCCAGCATTCCTATAGAAACAAAAAGAGGACTCAATCGAGTCCTCTTTCTTATATGGAGTGATTAACTCGTGAGAATTAAAATTCGCGGATGTCCAGTTCATTGTGGATCAATACCACACACTGAGAAGCGAAAAGCATCTTAGGACCTAAGCTGATCTTCTCTGTGCCAAGGCGTTTCAAGCTGTTAAAAGACTTCTTCGGCATCGGAATATGGTCAGTTAGCAAGAAACATGGGTTTCCACCGATTTCTGCATCACGAACAAATTCGCCTTTTTTATCCAACATATATAGTTGGTGATCTTCTGCCAGTTCTTGCACTAGGCGTTCAAAACTGACGGTACGAACGGTGATACCAGGTTCGACTTCACGAAGTTGCTCTTTGCCCATACCAACCGAAGCATCCAAAGCGCGAGCCACTGCTGCAATCAAGGTTGACTCATGGAAGCCGCCAATGTTGGTGATGTCGTTGGAGCGAATAGTAATGGTGCGTGAGAAATCTTTTGTGCTTTCTAAAACCAAGTGCACAACCACATCTTCACGGTGCGATTGAGCAACGAACATAGTGTTCATCATGGTATGAGCAAGAATCTCTGTATGCGCTTCATTACCAACACCTTCTAACAGTGCTTTGCTGGTGGTTGGTGCCGCGCGAGCTCGTAAAACAAAAGAGCGCATGAATTTAGCCTCTATATAGGAAGAGTGAATGCGCGGAAGTATATACCCAAGCAGGGAAGGGATGCGAGTTTAATAGCAAATGTGAACTTACTTACAAAGCTTCGATTGTCGTGCGGAGTGTGCTGGTTAGAATAGAGGCAACCTGTTAGGAGCGGTATATGGAAATCAAAAAAATAAACAAACAAGTTTATAGAAAGAAGGTCAACTTAGTGATTGGTTGCTTTGTTGCCTTGCTTGCTATTTCTTCTCTTGCTTTTAGTACTTTATTAATTGTCTTGTTCGGTAATACAGATGTAGTACCTGAACAGTCGACGGGGAACTTTCATTGGAACTTAATTGGTGTTGTGCTCGCCTTAGTCACTTCACTGTCTTTGCTGAACCAATTCAAAACACGCCCTTATATGGAAGAAGTGTTGTATGTCTGGAAACTCAAGCAGCTGCACAACAAGATCTTTCGCAAACTGAAAAGTATTAAAGCCGCTTCTACTGAGCACGATGTAAAAGCACTGACGATACTTAAGTTCTACTATACGACTCAAAGTCAGGTGTTTGAGCTAGATAACAACACATTGACGATGAGCAGTGTAAATAAAGAATTAGAGGCTATTGAGCAAATCGAAGCGGCGAAGTCTCTGGATCTTGATATCACAAGCTTTGAAGAGTCTTGGATAGATACATATTGATTGCCTATTTGCTACGTTAAGTTAACAACTAAGTGCTAAAAATAAGCGTTTGAGTGAGATTTCATCACTCGACGCTTTTTTTTAAGTTTTTTTCTAAAAAAGGGTTGCCAAGAAAAATCATCTCCCTATAATGCGCCTCCGTTGTCAGGGCAAAGCGGAAACGCAAAAGTGGTTGGCAATGAGGCGAAAGAAAAGTTTCTAAAAATTAATTTGAAAAAGTGTTTGACACTAAGAATTAATTCCTTAGAATACGCCTCCGCTTCGATAGCAAAGCTTACGAAGCAAGCTCTTTAAAAATATAGACCTATCAATCTGTGTGGGCACTCGTTGATGATAATCCAATTAGAAATTTCTCTTAATAAAGAGCGGTTTCAAATTAGGTTTCAATGAACTGAGTGACCAATCAAGTCTT
>NZ_LNRD01000040.1:0-1134 GCF_001557775.1 Vibrio sp. MOR3
GGGGCTAATTATATGGTCCGCCTCACTCTCAAGCCCTACGCTTAGAGTAGGCTCTCAGAACGAGGTGAACCATATGTCTACCATTCACATCTTAGGTATCGATTTAGGCAAGCACTGCTTTCATGCGGTTGGCAACAATCACACTGGCAAAGACGTTATTCGCCGTAAGTTTAGTCGAAGCCAACTACTCCGTTTCTTATCTGTACTTGAACCTACCATCATCGCTTTTGAAGCCTGTGGTGGTGCTCACTGGCTTGCGAGAAAGTGTGAAGCCTATGGGCATCGAGTTCGACTTATCCCGCCTCAATATGTAAAACCTTACGTCAAAGGTAATAAGAACGACTTTATTGATGCGGCTGCGATAGCAGAAGCAGCGAGTCGACCAAGCATGAGATTTGTCTCTGCCAAGTCAGAGGAAGCTCAGGTAATCGCAGCTATCCATCGAGTGAGGGATGGTTATATCAAAGAACGAACGGCTTGTATGAGCCGAATTGGAGCAATACTACTTGAGTTTGGGCTGAGTTTTCCTAAAGGTCATGCCAAGATGAAAGCGCTATTTCAGTGGTTGGCCGAGCAAGATATAAAGTTACCACCGAGCCTGGTCGCTGAGTTGCTCTCGATTCATGAGCACTATAAATACCTAAATGAGCAAGTATCTACTCAAGATAGAAAACTGAAAGCGATTACTGAAAATAATGAAAATGCCGAACTTTTGAAGAGTATTCCTGGTATTGGTGATTTAACAGCAACGTTGTGTGTGGCCAATATCAGTTCTCTTTCAAACTTTGGTGGAGGTCGCGAGATGGCTGCATGGCTAGGACTCGTTCCAAGGCAGTATTCAACGGGTGGCAAATCAAAGCTATTAGGCATGAGTAAACGAGGGAACAAACACCTTCGCACTCTATTTATACATGGAGCGAGGTCCGTGCTATCTAGGATAGAAACAACAGGAAAAGTGTTTGGAGATTGGTTAGTCAATTTACGAGCAACAAAGCCGTTTAATGTAGTGGTAGTCGCACTTGCCAATAAGCTAGCAAGAATAGCTTGGGCGGTGTTGTACCACCGCCAAGCTTTTAAGGCTGTATAGCCATAACCAAGTTTGCAACGCCAATGAACGTGATGACAAAAACGGTC
>NZ_LNRD01000041.1:0-1076 GCF_001557775.1 Vibrio sp. MOR3
AGGACGCTTACCACTTTGTGGTTCATGACTGGGGTGAAGTCGTAACAAGGTAGCGCTAGGGGAACCTGGCGCTGGATCACCTCCTTATACGATGATTACTCACGATGAGTGTCCACACAGATTGATACGGTTTATAAGTAAAAGAGACGAAGATATCCCAATATCTTCAATCCAGTGTCCCGTTCGTCTAGAGGCCTAGGACACCGCCCTTTCACGGCGGTAACAGGGGTTCGACTCCCCTACGGGATACCATTGGGTCGTTAGCTCAGTTGGTAGAGCAGTTGACTTTTAATCAATTGGTCGCAGGTTCGAATCCTGCACGACCCACCATTCTCTCCACGAGAATGAAAAAATAATGTGGGCGATTAGCTCAGTTGGGAGAGCACCTGCCTTACAAGCAGGGGGTCACTGGTTCGAGCCCGGTATCGCCCACCATTCTCTAAGTATTTTTGGATAGGAATTCCAAACCACTTCAGTAAGACGTATGTGGTTAGAATCTTCGACTCTGAAAGTCTTTAGAAAATGAACTTCTTAGGAAGTGATTTGCTCTTTAACAATTTGGAAAGCTGACAAAACAATCTTTAAGATTGTTTGTAAAGTTCTCAATGTTTGTCTTTATGACAAACACCAAAAAACACATTCAAGTGTTCTTGGGAATATCACTTTTAAGTGATTATTCGAAATTGAGTCCGGCAAAATCGAAATGTCTCTCGCTCATTCAAATAATGAGAGACAACTTTGGTGATTTGATTATCAACTCGAAACTCCTTCGGGTTGTATGGTTAAGTGACTAAGCGTACACGGTGGATGCCTTGGCAGTCAGAGGCGATGAAGGACGTATTAACTTGCGATAAGCCCAGATTAGGTAGTAAAAACCATTTGAGTCTGGGATTTCCGAATGGGGAAACCCACTAGCATAAGCTAGTATCGCTGCGTGAATACATAGCGCAGCGAGGCGAACCGGGGGAACTGAAACATCTAAGTACCCCGAGGAAAAGAAATCAACCGAGATTCCGAAAGTAGCGGCGAGCGAAATTGGACTAGCCCTTAAGCTTTATATGCGTTAGACGAACGGT
>NZ_LNRD01000042.1:0-992 GCF_001557775.1 Vibrio sp. MOR3
ACCGTTCGTCTAACGCATATAAAGCTTAAGGGCTAGTCCAATTTCGCTCGCCGCTACTTTCGGAATCTCGGTTGATTTCTTTTCCTCGGGGTACTTAGATGTTTCAGTTCCCCCGGTTCGCCTCGCTGCGCTATGTATTCACGCAGCGATACTAGCTTATGCTAGTGGGTTTCCCCATTCGGAAATCCCAGACTCAAGTGGTTTTTACTACCTAATCTGGGCTTATCGCAAGTTAATACGTCCTTCATCGCCTCTGACTGCCAAGGCATCCACCGTGTACGCTTAGTCACTTAACCATACAACCCGAAGGAGTTTCGAGTTGATGTTCAAATCACCAAAGTTGTCTCTCATTATTTGAATGAGCGAGAGACATTTCGATTTTGCCGGACTCAATTTCGAATAATCACTTTAAAAGTGATATTCCCAAGAACACTTGAATGTGCTCGTTTACTTTCATTTTTAAAAAATGAAAACAAACAGTTGGTGTTTGTCATAAAGACAAACATTGAGAACTTTACAAGTAATCTTAAAGATTACTTTGTCAGCTTTCCAAATTGTTAAAGAGCAAATCACTTCTTATGAAGTAACCATTTTTAAAAGCACTCATTGAATGCGCTTAAAGATGGTGGGCGATACCGGGCTCGAACCAGTGACCCCCTGCTTGTAAGGCAGGTGCTCTCCCAACTGAGCTAATCGCCCACATAAGTTTTTCGTCTTGTGGTAGACGTCAAGAATGGTGGAGCTATGCGGGATCGAACCGCAGACCTCCTGCGTGCAAGGCAGGCGCTCTCCCAGCTGAGCTATAGCCCCATCTTGAGAGTCATTCTTAAAGAATGGTGGGTCGTGCAGGATTCGAACCTGCGACCAATTGATTAAAAGTCAACTGCTCTACCAACTGAGCTAACGACCCAATGGTATCCCGTAGGGGAGTCGAACCCCTGTTACCGCCGTGAAAGGGCGGTGTCCTAGGCCTCTAGACGAACGGGACACTG
>NZ_LNRD01000043.1:0-968 GCF_001557775.1 Vibrio sp. MOR3
ACCGTTCGTCTAACGCATATAAAGCTTAAGGGCTAGTCCAATTTCGCTCGCCGCTACTTTCGGAATCTCGGTTGATTTCTTTTCCTCGGGGTACTTAGATGTTTCAGTTCCCCCGGTTCGCCTCGCTGCGCTATGTATTCACGCAGCGATACTAGCTTATGCTAGTGGGTTTCCCCATTCGGAAATCCCAGACTCAAGTGGTTTTTACTACCTAATCTGGGCTTATCGCAAGTTAATACGTCCTTCATCGCCTCTGACTGCCAAGGCATCCACCGTGTACGCTTAGTCACTTAACCATACAACCCGAAGGAGTTTCGAGTTGATAATCAAATCACCAAAGTTGTCTCTCATTATTTGAATGAGCGAGAGACATTTCGATTTTGCCGGACTCAATTTCGAATAATCACTTAAAAGTGATATTCCCAAGAACACTTGAATGTGTTTTTTGGTGTTTGTCATAAAGACAAACATTGAGAACTTTACAAACAATCTTAAAGATTGTTTTGTCAGCTTTCCAAATTGTTAAAGAGCAAATCACTTCTTATGAAGTAACCATTTTTAAAAACTCTCAAGAGAGAATGTTTAAAGATGGTATCCCGTAGGGGAGTCGAACCCCTGTTACCGCCGTGAAAGGGCGGTGTCCTAGGCCTCTAGACGAACGGGACACTGTAGGTTGCTCTGCTAAAAGCAGAAACAATGTAGCTAGTGGTGGAGCTAATCGGGATCGAACCGATGACCTCTTCGCTGCCAGCGAAGCGCTCTCCCAGCTGAGCTATAGCCCCACATAAAATCGCTTCAGCATTTTATGCAGAACCAATCTTTTGCTCTGAAATTTAAACCATATCAATCTGTGTGGACACTCATCGTGAGTAATCATCGTATAAGGAGGTGATCCAGCGCCAGGTTCCCCTAGCGCTACCTTGTTACGACTTCACCCCAGTCATGAACCACAAAGTGGTAAGCGTCCT
>NZ_LNRD01000044.1:0-957 GCF_001557775.1 Vibrio sp. MOR3
CAGTGTCCCGTTCGTCTAGAGGCCTAGGACACCGCCCTTTCACGGCGGTAACAGGGGTTCGACTCCCCTACGGGATACCATTGGGTCGTTAGCTCAGTTGGTAGAGCAGTTGACTTTTAATCAATTGGTCGCAGGTTCGAATCCTGCACGACCCACCATTCTTTAAGAATGACTCTCAAGATGGGGCTATAGCTCAGCTGGGAGAGCGCCTGCCTTGCACGCAGGAGGTCTGCGGTTCGATCCCGCATAGCTCCACCATTCTTGACGTCTACCACAAGACGAAAAACTTATGTGGGCGATTAGCTCAGTTGGGAGAGCACCTGCCTTACAAGCAGGGGGTCACTGGTTCGAGCCCGGTATCGCCCA
The DNA here is from genome assembly GCF_001557775.1 of Vibrio sp. MOR3. Taxonomy (NCBI): domain Bacteria; kingdom Pseudomonadati; phylum Pseudomonadota; class Gammaproteobacteria; order Vibrionales; family Vibrionaceae; genus Vibrio; species Vibrio sp. MOR3. The sequence goes on from NZ_LNRD01000044.1 coordinate 367, forward strand.
CCATCTTTAAGCGCATTCAATGAGTGCTTTTAAAAATGGTTACTTCATAAGAAGTGATTTGCTCTTTAACAATTTGGAAAGCTGACAAAACAATCTTTAAGATTGTTTGTAAAGTTCTCAATGTTTGTCTTTATGACAAACACCAAAAAACACATTCAAGTGTTCTTGGGAATATCACTTTTAAGTGATTATTCGAAATTGAGTCCGGCAAAATCGAAATGTCTCTCGCTCATTCAAATAATGAGAGACAACTTTGGTGATTTGATTATCAACTCGAAACTCCTTCGGGTTGTATGGTTAAGTGACTAAGCGTACACGGTGGATGCCTTGGCAGTCAGAGGCGATGAAGGACGTATTAACTTGCGATAAGCCCAGATTAGGTAGTAAAAACCACTTGAGTCTGGGATTTCCGAATGGGGAAACCCACTAGCATAAGCTAGTATCGCTGCGTGAATACATAGCGTAGCGAGGCGAACCGGGGGAACTGAAACATCTAAGTACCCCGAGGAAAAGAAATCAACCGAGATTCCGAAAGTAGCGGCGAGCGAAATTGGACTAGCCCTTAAGCTTTATATGCGTTAGACGAACGGT
>NZ_LNRD01000045.1:0-917 GCF_001557775.1 Vibrio sp. MOR3
GGGCGTTAGTTGAATAGGGAAAATCCGTGAATATTTTTGAAGCATTTCTTAATGTGCTTGCGCAAGTCTGGTATCTAGTGCCTTTATTGCTCATTGTTAGCGTTTTCAAAAGTAGGTGGCTAAAAGGTGTATTCGGTGAGTTTCTCGTGAACCGTCTTTTGTCCAAATTACCAGAGTCTGATTACACACTAATAAAAGACGTAACGTTGCCGACTAACGATGGTACAACTCAAGTCGACCATATTGTGGTTTCTAGATATGGCATCTTCGTCGTTGAAACTAAGAATATGAAAGGTTGGATATTTGGTTCAGCTCGCCAGAAACAGTGGACACAAAAGATTTACCGTCATTCCTCTAAATTTCAGAACCCACTGCATCAGAATTACAAGCACATAAAAGCTCTGGAAACCTTGCTAGGTTGCAGTGAAGAACACTTGCATTCAGTTATTGTTTTCATCGGCGACAGTACCTTTAAAACCGAAATGCCTCCAAACGTTACCTACGCTCAAGGAAGTATTCGATACATTCAGCAATTTAACGATGTAGTGTTCTCTGACAATGATTATGCTCGGTTAACAGAGTCTATAAACCGGCTAAAGTTAAAGCGCGGAGTCATTACGGATTTAAAGCATCGTAAACATGTCAAAGAAGTTGTTGCATCCAAAGTTAGCTCAAATGAGTGCCCTCGTTGCGGCTCTGAAATGGTGTTGCGTGAAACCAAGCGTGGTGAAAATATAGGTAAACAGTTTTGGGGTTGTTCAACCTTTCCCAAGTGTAGGGCTGTGAAACAATTCAACTAACAAACTGTTTAAGAGTGATTCGCAACGCGTGGCATTTTTGCTATGCGTTGCGCTTAGTGTTTAAGGTGGCATGCGGCGGCTTCGGTATTGCGTTGCTCACACCTTAACAGGGCGTTA
>NZ_LNRD01000046.1:0-917 GCF_001557775.1 Vibrio sp. MOR3
TTTGTGGTTCATGACTGGGGTGAAGTCGTAACAAGGTAGCGCTAGGGGAACCTGGCGCTGGATCACCTCCTTATACGATGATTACTCACGATGAGTGTCCACACAGATTGATACGGTTTATAAGTAAGAGACGATACTGGGTCTGTAGCTCAGGTGGTTAGAGCGTTCGCCTGATAAGCGAGAGGTCGGTGGTTCGAGTCCACTCAGACCCACCAATTTCTTTTGAAGTTGGTATGCAGTATCGACACCTTGATGGGGCTATAGCTCAGCTGGGAGAGCGCCTGCCTTGCACGCAGGAGGTCTGCGGTTCGATCCCGCATAGCTCCACCATCTTTAAGTGTTCTTGAAAAAGAATCTTTAAAAATGGTTTTCATCAGAAAATCTAGCTCTTTAACAATTTGGAAAGCTGACAAAGTAATCTTTAAGATTACTTGTAAAGTTCTCAATGTTTGTCTTTATGACAAACACCAAAAAACACATTCAAGTGTTCTTGGGAATATCACTTTTAAAGTGATTATTCGAAATTGAGTCCGGCAAAATCGAAATGTCTCTCGCTCATTCAAATAATGAGAGACAACTTTGGTGATTTGATTATCAACTCGAAACTCCTTCGGGTTGTATGGTTAAGTGACTAAGCGTACACGGTGGATGCCTTGGCAGTCAGAGGCGATGAAGGACGTATTAACTTGCGATAAGCCCAGATTAGGTAGTAAAAACCACTTGAGTCTGGGATTTCCGAATGGGGAAACCCACTAGCATAAGCTAGTATCGCTGCGTGAATACATAGCGTAGCGAGGCGAACCGGGGGAACTGAAACATCTAAGTACCCCGAGGAAAAGAAATCAACCGAGATTCCGAAAGTAGCGGCGAGCGAAATTGGACTAGCCCTTAAGCTTTATATGCGTTAGACGAACGGT
>NZ_LNRD01000047.1:0-767 GCF_001557775.1 Vibrio sp. MOR3
TGAGGCGTTGAGCTAACCTGTACTAATTGCCCGTGAGGCTTAACCATACAACACCCAAGGGGTTTTGATGGACTCAATGCAAGAACGATTGAATGTGTAGTAGAACTTAAAATCAGTTTTCCGAATTAAAGAATTTGCTTGGCGACCATAGCGATTTGGACCCACCTGACTTCCATTCCGAACTCAGAAGTGAAACGAATTAGCGCCGATGGTAGTGTGGGGTTTCCCCATGTGAGAGTAGGACATCGCCAGGCTTTATTTTTGCACTTGCTTATTTAATAAGCAAGTCACCATAAAGTTCTAAATTATTTTAGAGTTTTATGTTGACTTTCAAAGTGAAAAGCGTATTATACGCACCTCGTTTGAGTGCTAAGGCACTGAAAGCCAAGCTCTTTAACAATATAGACCTATCAATCTGTGTGGGCACTCGTTGATGATGATCCAATTAGATACCTCGGTATCAAATTAGGTTTCAATGAACTGAGTGACCAATCAAGTCGCAAGACTTGGCACAGTCAATTCATTATCATTCTGTTGGAATGATAATAGCTTTAAAATTACTTCTTACTTTCGAGTAAGGATGAGTTTTGAAGTCAGTATTCGTTGAGCCTCTCCCTATTTATTTAGGGAATCAAAAACTTTAAATTGAAGAGTTTGATCATGGCTCAGATTGAACGCTGGCGGCAGGCCTAACACATGCAAGTCGAGCGGAAACGACTTAACTGAACCTTCGGGGAACGTTAAGGGCGTCGAGCGGCGGACGGGTG
>NZ_LNRD01000048.1:0-716 GCF_001557775.1 Vibrio sp. MOR3
ACGGTTTATAAGTAAAAGAGACGAAGATATCCCAATATCTTCAATCCAGTGTCCCGTTCGTCTAGAGGCCTAGGACACCGCCCTTTCACGGCGGTAACAGGGGTTCGACTCCCCTACGGGATACCATCTTTAAACATTCTCTCTTGAGAGTTTTTAAAAATGGTTACTTCATAAGAAGTGATTAGCTCTTTAACAATTTGGAAAGCTGACAAAACAATCTTTAAGATTGTTTGTAAAGTTCTCAATGTTTGTCTTTATGACAAACACCAAAAAACACATTCAAGTGTTCTTGGGAATATCACTTTTAAAGTGATTATTCGAAATTGAGTCCGGCAAAATCGAAATGTCTCTCGCTCATTCAAATAATGAGAGACAACTTTGGTGATTTGATTATCAACTCGAAACTCCTTCGGGTTGTATGGTTAAGTGACTAAGCGTACACGGTGGATGCCTTGGCAGTCAGAGGCGATGAAGGACGTATTAACTTGCGATAAGCCCAGATTAGGTAGTAAAAACCATTTGAGTCTGGGATTTCCGAATGGGGAAACCCACTAGCATAAGCTAGTATCGCTGCGTGAATACATAGCGCAGCGAGGCGAACCGGGGGAACTGAAACATCTAAGTACCCCGAGGAAAAGAAATCAACCGAGATTCCGAAAGTAGCGGCGAGCGAAATTGGACTAGCCCTTAAGCTTTATATGCGTTAGACGAACGGT
>NZ_LNRD01000049.1:0-688 GCF_001557775.1 Vibrio sp. MOR3
AGGACGCTTACCACTTTGTGGTTCATGACTGGGGTGAAGTCGTAACAAGGTAGCGCTAGGGGAACCTGGCGCTGGATCACCTCCTTATACGATGATTACTCACGATGAGTGTCCACACAGATTGATAGTTCACAAGCGCAAGCTTGTAGCTAACATAGCTCTTTAACAATTTGGAAAGCTGACAAAGTAATCTTTAAGATTACTTGTAAAGTTCTCAATGTTTGTCTTTAAGACAAACACCAAAAAACACATTCAAGTGTTCTTGGGAATATCACTTTTAAGTGATTATTCGAAATTGAGTCCGGCAAAATCGAAATGTCTCTCGCTCATTCAAATAATGAGAGACAACTTTGGTGATTTGATTATCAACTCGAAACTCCTTCGGGTTGTATGGTTAAGTGACTAAGCGTACACGGTGGATGCCTTGGCAGTCAGAGGCGATGAAGGACGTATTAACTTGCGATAAGCCCAGATTAGGTAGTAAAAACCATTTGAGTCTGGGATTTCCGAATGGGGAAACCCACTAGCATAAGCTAGTATCGCTGCGTGAATACATAGCGCAGCGAGGCGAACCGGGGGAACTGAAACATCTAAGTACCCCGAGGAAAAGAAATCAACCGAGATTCCGAAAGTAGCGGCGAGCGAAATTGGACTAGCCCTTAAGCTTTATATGCGTTAGACGAACGGT
>NZ_LNRD01000005.1:0-351332 GCF_001557775.1 Vibrio sp. MOR3
TTTAGCGTCTGAGTGTGTCATCTTAGTGTTTCAGTAAGGATTACTAAGTGATCAGATCACACACACTTGAAAGAGTTCAAAAAAAATCCCCAAGCTACAAGCTTGGGGATTTGTGTATAAGAGACAGGCACTTAGCTCCCTTTTTGATTTCTATAGCCTGTTCTACACAACCGCAACGTTAAGTCTGCCCTAACAGCGAGAGGTATCAACCTTAAAGCTGTGTCCATCATCCCCTTTTCCGTCCAAGCGGTAATACGCGTAGCACTTGCCAGCCATGAGCGCTGCTGGTGATTCGTCATTGCCATACCCAACCATGGAGTATTGATTGTTCTCGATGAAGACTAAATCTGTCTGTTTCATCTCATCGGTGATGGTTAGGTTATCGAAGAAGCTGACCTGCTCACCGCACTCACTTTGGGTTTCTGGGTAGCCATTGTAAAACTCTTGATACCCAGCGGCGGTTAAGACGCACTGGTCGGCCCCTTGGTCTTGCTTAAAGGCTTTCGCATTCTGATTGAGAATAGAAACGTGATACTGCATGTCGGCAAAGATCACTTGGATGGCGGCTGTGCGGGCATCAGAAGTTCGTTGGTTGGAGTGATAAACGGCATACGCGGTTAAGCCTCCGAGCACGACAGCCGTTAGCAGCCACTCTTTTGACGAGAATCCAGACAACAATCTCATTGGTTTTTACCCTAAATACAACTCAACCATACGCATAACAGGGCGGGATTCTACGCATGGTTTGAGGGAATTTTAAGGGTAAACTGCGTGTTTCAGAAAAACCTGACACAAACTTGAAGAACGATCAAATTATGAAGAGAGGAGCATATTGCTCCTCTTGCATTTAGAGTTAATTTGGTGTCGGCATTGGAATAAGGTTAGGCGATACAATCAGTTGAGCTTCCGTCGTCGCTTGTACTTCTTCAATGGAAAACTCTGGTGCGAGTTCGGTTAACATCATGCCTTTATCGGTGATCTCGAATACACCCATCTCGGTAACAATCAAATCAACCTGACCCACGGCGGTCAGCGGTAAAGTGCAATGCTTTAGCAGTTTCGGATTGCCTTTCACTGTGTGTTCCATGGCGACAATCACTTTCTTTGCGCCGACCACAAGATCCATCGCGCCGCCCATTCCTGGTACCATTTTGCCCGGAATGATCCAGTTGGCGAGGTTACCACGCTCATCGACTTGCAGCGCACCAAGCACGGTTGAATCCACGTGACCGCCACGAATAATGGCAAAAGAGTCGGCGCTGTTAAAGTAACATGACCCCGCGATTGCTGTGATGCTCTGTCCGCCTGCATTGACCAGATCAGGGTCGATTTCTGCCTCTGATGCGAGTTTATCAATGCCAATTAAGCCATTTTCTGCTTGCAGCAATAGCTCGACATCTTTGTCTACTTCATTGGCAACCAGCGTTGGTAGACCTATTCCTAGGTTAACGATGTCGCCATCTTGCATCTCTTGAGCAACGCGCCATGCAATGCGGCGGCGAACGACTTCTTTATCTAATTGTACAGTCATTAGTTGTCCTCCACTAAGATGTAATCGACGTACAAACTTGGGGTATGCACGGCTTCGGGTTCAATGTCGCCCAATTCCACAATCTGCTCTGGTTCCACCACCACGGTTTCTGCCGCAGTGGCCATTAAAGGGTTAAAGTTCTGAGTGGTTTTGCTGTAAAAAACGTTGCCTCGACGGTCAACTTTAGAGCCACGAATCAACGCTAAGTCGGCCTTCAGTGGCATCTCCAAGAGATACTGTTTGCCATCAACTTCAATCACGCGTTTGTTCTCTGCGACTATGGTGCCAAGCCCGGTTGGGGTTAGTACACCACCCAAACCCGCGCCCGCACTGCGAATGCGCTCTGCCAATGTACCTTGAGGAACCAGCTCTACTTCAAGTGTACCTTCGTTCATTTGCTTGCCCGTTTCAGGGTTGGTGCCGATGTGTGAGGCATACAGTTTCTTCACGCGTTTGTCCGCGATAAGTCGACTAGAACCTCGACCGGGTGAGCCTGTGTCGGTACTGATTAAGGTAATGTCTTTGATGTCCTTTTTGATCAGCAAGTCAATCAAACGCTCTGGGGCTCCCGTCGCCATAAAGCCACCAATCATGATGGTCATGCCGTCGTGTAGCAGGTCTTCAATTTGCTCTGTAGTTGCTGCTTTTTTCATGTTTTTCGTGTCCATGAGAGGCTCCTTCTAGCAACGTTTTAAAATCAACGCCGTGCCCATGCCGCCGCCGATGCAAAGTGATGCCAAACCGTAATCGCGGCGAGTGCGTTGTAGTTGATAAATCAAGGTGGTCACAATGCGGTTACCTGATGCACCGATTGGATGACCCAGTGCAATGGCACCGCCACTTAAGTTACTGCGCTCTAACAGCCACGCTTCATCGATATTGTGTTGCTCGGTAAGGGAGCGAACCACGCCAAGAGCTTGTGCAGCAAAGGCTTCGTTAAGCTCAAAAACGTCGATATCTTCAATCGCCATTTCGGCTTTGGCTAAGGTATTGGCAATCGCAGACACCGGACCTAAGCCCATCACCTCTGGAGCGATAGCACCTTGTCCGTATTCGATGAGTTCAGCTATTGGCTTGAGGTTGTGGCGTTTCACTGCGCTTTCGGAAGCGAGCAAAATTGCGGATGCGCCATCGTTAATACCGGATGCATTGCCTGCGGTAACGCTGCCTTCTTTATCGAATGCAGGGCGCAGCGCCTGTAGACCTTCAAAGGTGCTGTCGGCTTTCGGATATTCGTCGTTCTTCACTTCGAATTGGCGTTTGCGATCCACAATGGTAATTGGCGCAATTTCTGCTTCAAAATGACCATTTTCTATCGCGCTGACGGCTTTACGTTGGCTTTGTAAGGCAAAGGCATCTTGGTCTTCTCGGCTGATTTGGAATTGCTTAGCGATGTTTTCTGCCGTAACACCCATGTGGTAGTTGTGGAAGGCATCCGTCAAACCGTCTTTGATGATGCTGTCTTCTTGGAGTTGATGACCCATGCGGTAGCCGCGACGAATCTGACCAGAAGAGACATAAGGTGCGTTAGACATGCTCTCCATACCGCAAGTAAGCACTAACTCAGCATCGCCCGCTCGGATGTGGCTTGCACCGTCCATGATGACTTTCATACCACTGCCGCAAATCATATTGAGGGTGTAAGCCGGAACGGATTCTGGAATGCCTGCCTTCATTGCGGCTTGACGACCCGGACCCATGCCTGCGCCTCCAGTCAGTACGTTGCCCACAATCACTTCATCGATTTGTTCTGGTGCAATATCCACTTGCTCCAAGGCTGCCTTGATGGCATGAGCGCCTAATTCCACACCGGACAATGACGCTAACGAGCCATTAAAGCTGCCAATTGGGGTGCGCTTTGCCGCCACAATAAAGATTCGTTCCATACCGCTGTTTACTCCGTAATCGTTCTGTCACAACCAGTGTAGGGAGTGCGATGTGCTCGCGATATAGCCAGGAATTCAAAGCCGCTTTGCGAAAATGCAAAGTACAAACGAGGCGCAAATCACGAACTTTTACCCCCACCAATCTTAAGGTGAAAGGAAATCAACTTAGGAGAAAAACACATGCTTGATCGTATTGCTTGCGCCCCATGTTGCTGGGGAGTGGAAGAGGCATCTCATGCGACCAACCCAAGCTGGGGAAAGGTGTTAATGGATGCGAGTGACAGCGGCTTTCGTGGTATCGAGTTGGGGCCGGATGGCTTTTTCCCAGAAGATCCTGAACTGCTGAAAAGTGCGTTTCGCGTACGTGGATTGCAGGTGTGCTCTGGCAAGGTACAAGTGCCATTTTGCGATTCTGCAAACATGCCTGCCATTTTGGAAGAAGTCGACACCGTTTGTCAGCGCTTAGATGCATTGGGTGTAAAAAACTTGCTGGTGTTGGAAGGCATTCATGCAGAGCGCTATGGCTATATCGGACAAAGCGTCACTGCGCCGCGTTTGAAAATGGAAAGTAAACGAACCATGATTGCCAACCTTGAACGCATCATTAACGTGGCTAGCCAATATGGTTTGCGTTGTTTACTTCATCCGGGCATCGGCGGTTACATCAGTTATAAAGACGAGATCGATTTTGTCATGAGTCAGATTCCAGCGGGCAAACTTGGATTGTGCATCGATATCGGGCATGCATTTTTAGATGGGATGGACCCGCTGGGGCTTATCCGTCAGTACGGAACGCGCATCGAGCATATTCATGTTAAAGATATCTCGACGGACAAATTGAGGTTAGCTATTCGCGATAAGCTGGAGTGGGTTGACGCATACAGCAAAGGGCTGATTACGCCACTAGGAGATGGCGATATCAAGCTACAAAAAGTGATGAGTGCACTTAAAGCGGCCGACTATCAAGGTTGGATCGTAGTCGAGCATGAACACGGTACGGCAGACGTGAGTCAGGTTTCGCGCGATTTAAAACGCAGTCGCGATTATCTCGCTCAGATTGTGGCGTAGTTCGATATTCGATTCTAAGAAGGTGACGATGATGCTCAGCGATCCTTGGTTCTATCTTTTGGCGATTCCTGCGGTGTTAATCTATGGCATTGGTAAAGGTGGGCTCGGTGGGGCGCTGGGCATTTTGGCTGTTCCTATGATGGCGCTGGTGGTGCCGCCAACACAAGCCGCAGCGATTTTATTGCCCATTCTTTTGGTGATGGATGCCTTTGCGGTGCGTCATCATTATCGAAATGCCGATGTTCGAGTGCTTAAAACCATGCTACCTGGGGCTTTGCTTGGCGTGGTATTAGCGGGCTTATTTCTGAGTATCACCCCAGAGTCGGGGTTGAAGATCACCGTTGGCATGCTGTCTTTGCTGTTCTGTTTTCAGTATTGGTTAAGTGGTGACACACCCTCTCAATCAGGGAAGCTAGGTGCTTGGATTTGGAGCACTCTGAGCGGTTTCTCCAGTACTGCAATTCATGCTGGTGGCGGTCCCGCGAGTATTTATTTACTCCCATTGAAACTACCTAAAATCACCCTGATAGCGACGATGGCGGTGCTGTTCGGTATAGTGAATGTAGCGAAACTCGTGCCTTATATTTGGCTTGGTGAGTTTGATTCGACCAACTTAATGACTGCGTTGGTGTTGATTCCACTCGCGCCTGTTGGCGTTAAGATGGGTGTGTATCTTTTACATCGCGTCAGTCAGGAAAGAATTTATCAGCTTTGTTATCTGTTCTTGTTTCTTTCAGGCGCCAAGCTGACTTTCGATGGCGTCAGCACTTTATTGTTTTAAATCCAATCCGTCCTAACAAGGCTTTTCTAATAAGAACTCTTTGAATTTTATCGCCACTGGAGATGCAGTTTTGGGTGAATGGTAATACAGGTTCAAACTCCAAATACTGGTCTCATACTCTTCCAATAGCGGTACTAACTCGCCTCTTTCTACCGCTTCTGTGGTGACAAATTGCGGTAAGTACGCGACACCTGCCCCCTTTAAAGTGCCACTAAGCAACAGGTCACTGTCATTCACTTCAATAGTTTTTGGCACTTTCAGCACCATGTTTTCCATTCCTTGACGGAAGATCCAATCGTTGCTGCCTGTCAGTGTGGTTGCAATCAAGCAAGCGTGGTCTCTTAGTGCTTCTGGATGCGTAGGCAAGCCATGCTTTTCGAGGTATTGAGGCGAAGCCACGACGATAAACGGGCACTGCATCAGCTCGCGTTTCACCAGTAATAAATCTTTTTCACGGTAGCCTTGGAAGCTAGCGTTAGCGCTGATCATCAGGTCACATGTACTGGCATGATCCAATGCCCAAGGTGTGACGTTGATGTTGAAGGTCACCTTTGGGTTAAGCTTGGAATAATCGGCGATTTTGTCCATTAGGTAGTGATTGGCATACACGGGCGTGCACGCGATGTTGATATGACCTTTTTCGCTGTCTTGGAAGTCTTCTAATTTGCGGCTGATACGCTCGGCGCTGTCAACAAGAGGAGAGAACTCTTCATATAAGGTTTGGCCTGCTTGAGTGGCCTCCAATAATCGGTTCGAGCGGCGGCATAGGGTAGTGCCGAAGTGTTGTTCCAGTTCTTGCAGCCAACGGCTTCCGGCGGAGACCGAAATATTGAATTTACGCGCTGCGGAGGAGATAGACCCAGAGCGGATCACATAGACAAAGAACGCCATTTTATCGAGCATGAGGTTTGCCTCCAAAAGCAAAAGGGAACAAGTGCTAACACCTGTTCCCTTTGTAAAACATTAAGTTATCTTATGCACGTGCTTCAGTCGCAGTTCCAGATACTTTTTTACCCAGTTTTTTCGCCATCGCTTCTTCCATTTTCTCCAAGCTGACGCCTTTGGTTTCAGGCACATACTTGACGACCACGAACATACAGATGAGGGACAAGACGCCGAATAACCAGAAGGCAAAGGCACCGTTGAAGTTCTCTTGTAGGTAGGTGTTTTCATTGAGCATTGGGAATGACTGCGTCACGATAAAGCCAGTAAACCATTGTGCACCGACCGCGATAGCCATGGCACGAGAGCGGATACTGTTCGGGAAGATTTCTGAAATCATAGTCCAACATGCGCAGCCCCAAGAGGTCGCGTAAGACACCACGTACAGACAAAGTGCGAATAGCGCCGCGTAACCTTCCGTTTGCTGGTAAAGCACGTAGCCAACGATGAACATACCGAACGCACAGCCAAAGGTGCCGTATTTCATCAGTGGCAAGCGGCCGACTTTATCGATCAGGTACATACCCAAAGCGTTACCACCGATAAATACGATACCCACGAACGTGGTTTGGAATAGCGCGTTTTCAGTAGAGCCTGTGATTGGTTTTAAGATCTCCGGAGTGTAGTACATGATCACGTTGATACCGGTTAGCTGCTGGGCTGCCGCGACAAACGTACCGATAACCAAGATTGCGAACAATAATGGCGAACGCAGGCTGACCTTGTTCTTCTTCGCACCATGACTTTCTACTAACGACTCTTGGATCTCTTTGATCAAGCGGTCCGCGTGTTTCGGGTTAGAAATTCGAGAGAGAGTATCTTTTGCTTCGGCGACTTTGCCTTTTAGTACCAGCCAACGTGGTGACTCTGGAATGAGGAACAGCAACATGGCGAAAAGCGCGGCTGGAATCACTTCTGACCCGAGCATCCAACGCCAACCGAGATCGACGAGCCAAGCCTCGGACATGCCTTTTGCAATTAAATAGTTAACGTAGAACACGCCAGTCTGACCGATAACCGCGGATTGCTGGAACATGCTCACCGCGCGCCCACGGAAGTCTTTTGGCGCGACTTCCGACATGTACATTGGTGATACCACACAAGCCAGACCTACCGCGACACCGCCTACGATACGGAGCATGACATAGAACGAGAAGGTTTGTGCGAGGGCAGAACCGATGGCTGAAATGATAAAGAGGATAGCGGCGATGAAGAGTGTGTTGCGTCGACCGTATTTAAGGGCTGCCCAACCTGCGCTTACTGCGCCAATAATACTTCCTAGTACAACGCTGGATACGGCCCAACCGGTTTGTGCTGCTGACAATCCGAAATATTCACGGATTGGTCCAATTGCCCCAGAGATAACAGCAGTGTCGTAACCTAATAAGATGCCTCCGAGTGCAGCGATACAACAAATCCTAATGATGTAGGCGAGGTTGTGCTTTCGAGCTTCGGCCTTGGATGTAGCTTCCATTGTTTTTTCCTTTATTAGATCCCCAATCCTTCCCTTAACCATCGAATAAGAGCCAGTTGGGTAGCGGCCAATACTCCGCTTTGTAGGGTACGAGTATTGGATATCTATATTGCCGACTTATTGTGTTTATTAGATGTATGAAAATTATTTTTCATTTGTCGGTTGGTTTAATCATATTTACTCTTTTGTTATTCGACTAGGTGTCTGTTCGTTTTTTATCCTAAAGTGTTATCCAAATCAAATAATGAAAAACATTTTTCATTTGATGTGCTTTATTTAACTTAATGATTTTAAATGATAAATTATAAACGAGATCCAGATCGTACTCGCTTGAAAGGCACGTGGCTATTAGCTTTTTTCATGATTTAACAATTTGATGACATCGATTGCTTTGATTGAAAAATATTTTTCAATTTGTCTTTTTTTCGCTAATGTAATTTCCAGTGAAACGAAATTGGTGAAAGAAAAGCATCGATAAAAACACGCTTTTACTTCACGACATTTATTAAATAACGCAAACATTGTCGGAGAATAAAAATGAGCAACGTGCAATATGGAATTAGCCCACTGACTTGGACCAACGATGATATGCCTGAATTAGGCGGCGATATCCCATTGGAAACGTGTCTAAGTGAAATGGCAGAAGCTGGTTTCACTGGTACAGAGCTAGGTACTAAGTACCCACGTGAGCCAGAAGTTCTAATCCCTCTACTAGAAAAACATGGCCTAGTGCTCGCTTCTGGCTGGTACAGCGGCAATCTAATGAAGCTGACTGCGGAAGAAGAAATCGCAGCGATGCAAGAGCACATCAAATTGCTTAAGGCTGCTGGCTGTAAAGCAATGGTGTTCGGTGAAGTGAGCAACACGGTTCACGGCGACATCAACACGTCACTTTCTCAACGCGTGATCCTTACTATGGATGAGTGGAAAACCTACTGCGCGAAACTTACTCAAGTTGCGGAATACCTTCTAAACGAGCACGACATCAAGCTGTCTTTCCACCATCACGTCGGCACCATCTGTGAAACGGAAGATGACATCAACATGATGATGGAATTCACCGGCGAAGCCGTTTACCTAACCCTAGATACGGGTCACATCACTTACGGTGGTGGTAACCCAGTGACCATGATCAAACGTTGGGGTCACCGTATTGGTCACATGCACTTTAAAGACCTTCGCCTAGAAGTAATGAAAGCCGCGCGTGATGCAGACAAGTCATTCCTAAACGCAGTGCTTGATGGCGTATTCACTGTTCCTGGTACAGGTGACGTGGATTACGACGACGTATTTGCAGCACTGAAAGAGCGCAACTACCAAGGTTGGTTGTTGGTTGAAGCAGAGCAAGACCCAGCGAAAGCGCACCCATTGACGTACGCGAAAACCGCTTACGAGAACATCACAGGCTACGCGAAGAAATACGGCCTATAAGAGCACAAGCAAGGAAGGGGAGATTCGTCTCCCCTGTATCAAGCCGCGGAGACAACGTGGCTACAAAAATGATTGATACTACCGGGGAAGACAATGAAAACTGTACGCCTAACTGTTGCAGAAGCGCTAGCTCAGTACCTAGCCGCACAAATGATTGAAATTGATGGTAAAAAAGAACAGCTGTTTGGTGCAGCGTTTGCCATCTTTGGTCACGGTAACGTGACGTGTTTTGGTCAACAGCTAAAAAATATCGAAGACAAAATTCCGACTTGGCGTGGTCAAAATGAGCAGTCAATGGCAACAGCGGCAATCGCGTACGCCAAAGCGAACTTACGTCGTCGCATCGGCATCGCGACCAGTTCAATTGGTCCGGGTGCAACCAATATGGTTACCGCAGCAGGTATCGCGCACACAAACCGTTTACCAGTGCTTTTGATTTCTGGTGATGCTTACGTTAGCCGTCTGCCAGATCCTGTGCTTCAACAGCCAGAGAATTTCTACGATCCTTCGATCACTTGTAACGACGCGTTCAAACCGCTAACACGTTACTGGGATCGCATTATCTCGCCAACGCAATTGATGCATTCATTGCCTCAGGCAATTGACACCATGCTTGACCCAGAGACCTGCGGTCCAGCGTTTATCGGCTTACCACAAGATATTCAGGGCGTGGCTTACGATTTCCCTGAAGTCTTCTTCCAAGAAAAAGTACACCGCATTCGTCGTCCAGAGCCAGAAGTGGCAGATCTAGAAGATGCAAAAGCAGCGCTGCTTAGCGCGAAACAACCTTTGGTTATCTCTGGCGGTGGCGTGCATTACTCACTAGCAACGGACGAGTTGGCTGCCTTTGCGAAAAAACACAACATTCCTGTGGTTGAGACCATTGCTGGTCGTGCCACGATGCTGCAAGACAATCCTCTAAACGCAGGCCCAATCGGTGTGACAGGTTCAGACTCTGCAAACTACATGGCAGCGCATGCGGATGTGGTGTTGGCGGTGGGTACTCGCTTACAAGACTTCACGACAGGCTCTTGGTCGGTGTTCAAGAACCCAGATATGAAGCTAGTTACCATCAATACCGCACGTTTTGATGCCATTAAACATCGTGCTATTCCAGTTAAAGCAGACGCAAAACGTGGCTTAGTTGAGCTGTCTAACCTACTGGGCGATTTCCGTAGTAGTGACGAGTGGGCGGCAACGGCGAAAGCGCAAGCAGATGAATGGAAAGCCGTGGTGCATCGTCGTACTCATCCTCAACCAGGCGACCTACTCGACGGTACGTCTTCTTATGCAGAAGTGATTGGCAAGCTCAACAAGTCTATGCAGCCGGGTGACACGGTACTTACGGCAGCGGGTGGCTTACCAGCAGAGCTCGCGATGAACTGGCAGAACTACCAAATTGGTAAGTTCGACATTGAATTTGGCTTCTCTTGCATGGGTTATGAAATTGCGGGTGGCTGGGGCGCGAAAGTCGCGAACCCAGATAACGATGTGGTTGTGCTCGTCGGTGATGGCTCTTACTTGATTCAAAACTCAGACATCTATTCGTCAGTTCTGACGGGTCATAAGATGATTGTCGTGGTATGCGATAACGGTGGTTTCGCGGTGATCAACAAGCTGCAAAACAACACGGGCAACGAGTCGTTCAATAACCTATTGGAAGACTGTCGCCGTCCTGATGGCGAGGTAGCTCGCGTGGACTTTGCTAAGCATGCCGAAGCGCAAGGCGCAATCAGCGAGAAATTGACCTCAATCGACCAGTTTGATGACGCATTCCAACGCGCTAAAGAAGCTGACCGTACGTACGTGATTGTGGTGGACATCGACCCAGTATCGCCAATGGCTTGGTCTAAGTGTGATTGCTGGTGGGAAGTGGGACTTCCTCAAGTGACACGCAATGACGACACCGCTGAGAAAGTGGCGGCATGGGAAGAAGGCAGAGCAGCGCAACGCGCCGGCGTTTAAGCCCAAACCGATTTATGTATCAAAACATCCAGCTTTAAAACAGATTTCAACAATTCGATTTATAGGCTCTTGAGCAAGAGCCTATTAAGGAGTCAAACATGTTTAATGAAGAACGTCATTTTGAGCAACCAATCCGTTGGGCAATGGTCGGCGGTGGTCGTGGCAGTCAGATCGGTTACTCGCACCGTAATGCGGCGCAGCGTGATGGTTTGTTCAAATTGGTCGCTGGTGCATTCGATTTGGATGCGGATCGTTGCCGTGATTTCGGTGAGAACTTAGGTCTAGATGGCGACCGTTGCTACGCAAATTACAAAGAAATGTTTGAGAAGGAAGCGCAACGCGAAGATGGCATTCAAGCTGTTTCAGTCGCAACGCCAAACTCAACTCACTACGAAATTTGTAAAGCGGCATTGGAAGCTAACTTACACGTCGTGTGTGAAAAACCAATCACCTTCACGACGGAAGAAGCGGAAGAGCTCAAACAGATCGCAGTAGAGCGCAATCGCGTGATTGGCGTGATGTACGGTTACAGCGGTTTCCCAATGGTTCAGCAAGCGCGTGAAATGGTGAAGCGTGGTGATCTGGGTGAGATTCGTGTGGTGAACATGCAGTTTGCTCACGGCTTCCACAACGAAGAATACGAGAAAAACGACCCAGGTTTGAAATGGCGCGTCAGCCCAGAAGTCTCAGGTCCAACTTATGTTCTGGGTGATGTGGGTACGCACGCTTTCTACCTGTGTGAAGTGATGACAGGTCTTGAAATCGATCGCCTGTCTTGCATGCGTCAAAGCTTCATCAAGTCACGTGCTCCGCTCGAAGATAACGCTCACATCATGATGCAATTCAAAGATGGCGCAGTCGGTACGCTTTGGGCATCGGCAGTAAATGCAGGTTCGATGCACCAACAAAAAATCCGCATCGTCGGTTCGAAAGCGTCCATCGAATGGTGGGATGAGCAACCAAACCAACTTCGTTTTGAAGTGCAGGGTGAAGCACCTCGCATTCTAGAGCGTGGCATGGGCTACCTATACCAAGATGCTCCGGGTGTGGCTTCTAACCGTGTTGGTGGTGGCCATGCAGAAGGTTACTTCGAATCATGGGCGAACTTGTACCACCGTTTCGCGTTGGCGTTCGATGCGGCTGACCGTGATGACCAGCAAGCGCTGTCTGAAATTTGGTTCCCGGGTATCGACGCTGGCATCGAAGGCGTACGCCTATGCGAGAAGTGTGTGGAATCGGCAGACCAGAACGCCGCTTGGGTTGAATACAAATAATAGGAATAGACGATGACAAACATTGCACTTGAAACAAATCGACCATTGGATGCCATCGTTTTAGGACGTGCGGGCGTAGATCTCTACGCTCGCGAAGCTAAAACCGACATGGCAGATATCTCTGGCTTCAACAAATTCGTTGGCGGCTCAGCAGCAAACATTGCGGTGGGCATTGCCAAGTTAGGCGGTAAGGTCGGCTTTATTGGCTGCGTGGCTGACGATGCATTCGGTGGTTACGTTAAAGGTTACATGACGGAGCAAGGCATCAACCTTGATGGCATGAGAACCGATGATTCTGGTTCGCGTACTTCGGTGGCATTCACAGAGATGAAGCCAAAAGATTGCACCGTGCTTATCTACCGTAACAACGCATCGGATTTGACCATCAAACCAGAAGAGATCGACCCAGCTTACATCGTTAGCTCAAAAGTCTTGGTGGTCACGGGAACGGCATTGTCGGAAAGCCCAAGCCGTGAAGCCACTTTGATTGCGATGCAGCATGCGCGCCGCAGCAATACCTTGGTGGTGCTGGATGTCGATTACCGTCCTTACTCTTGGCGTACGGACACCGATGCTTCGATTTACTACGGTATTGCCGCGGGTCTTTCAGACATCGTGATCGGTAACCGTGAAGAGTTCGACATGATGGAAACCGTCATTGCTCCGGGCAACACCGATGATGACCAAACGGCGGCTCGATTCCTCACGGAGAACACGCAAGTGGTGGTGGTGAAAGCCGGTGAGCATGGCTCGAAAGTGTACGACCGTGCTGGTCATAAGTTCGAGCAAGGCATTTTCCGAGTGGAAGCTAATAAACCATTTGGCTCTGGTGATTCGTTTGCGGGCGGTCTGATTTGGACGCTAGTTACTGGCGGGTCGTTAGAAGAGGGCGTACGCAACGGCACGGCAGCAGCGGCGATTAATGTCAGCGGTCACAGTTGCACAGAAGCCATGCCAACCAAGGAACAACTATTCGATTTTATTGAGACGCGAAGTTAAGCACGGTTTGGTGCTTTCGGGCACCACATTGCTGCGCGTTTGGTCTCCCGGGCCGGTATGTCACTTAAGGGTAACCAAACAGTGCGCGTACACACCATCGTGGCCCGGCTTTTTTGTTAAGCCACTTTCAGAAGGATAGGACAGTCTCGTTATCAAACGAACTGTGAGGAGAAAAGAAAAATGGGAAAACACATTCCACCATTTGATAACAAGAATGAACCAATTATTGGTGCGAACGACGAAGTAACGCCGTTATGTTACTTCAACCAAGTGTTCTTGAATCAGAACGAAACCTTTGACCATGTCATCGAAGGGTATGAGTCTGTCATCGTATTGGCTGGCGGTACTTGCAGCATCACCGTAACGAAAGACGGCGAGAGCGAAACGTTCGACAACATTGGTAAGCGTAAATCAGTTTGGGACGGCAACCCAGAAGCGGTTTATGTACCACTTGGCTACCGTGCGACCATTCAATGTGTGAGCGACAAGGCTGACGTCATGATTGCGGGTGGTAAGTTTGAAGCGTCACTGGAGCCTTTCTGTGTCCGCGAAGAGAACGTGGATATGGTTCAGTACGGTTCAGATGACACCAAAACTCACCGTAAGATCAAACACGTGCTGGGTCAATCCAACGCAGACAAACGTGGTCGTTTATTAGTGAGTGAGCTATTTACTGTTGGGGCAGGCGGTTGGTCTGGCTTCCCTCCACATAAGCACGATGAAGATCGTGTTAAGCCTGACGGTAGCAAAGAAACCCTTTACGAAGAAGTGTACCAATTCCGCTTCAACCCAGACTTCGGCTTTGGTGCGCAGTTCCTATATGAGCACGAAGACGACTTTGGTCCGGTTTACCATGTGCGCACGGGCTCAGTGATTGCCATCGACAAAGGCTATCACCCAAGTGTGGCTGCTCCGGGTTACGAAATGTATTACTTCACCATCATCGTTGGCAAAACAGAGAAATCTTTGATTCAGCACTTCGATCCGCACCACGAATACCAAGTGGAAACGATCCCTGGCATCAAAGACATGATCGCGAAATTTAAGTAGGGGAATCATCATGTTGGTAAATTTGAATGACCTATTGCCGGAGGCTGCGGCGTCTAACTACGCTGTCCCTTGCTTTAATGTGTTCGGCTTTGAAGATGCACGTGCTGTTGTTGAAGCGGCAGAGCAAGTGAACAAACCTGTAATTTTAGCCTGCAACAAAGACGTAGTGGATTTTTATGGCGTAGAAACCGCTGCGGCGATGTTCCTAAATCTAGCGCACAAGAGCACAGTGCCTGTTGTGCTTCACCTTGACCACACTTACGAAGAAGACATCGTCTTTCGTGCGCTTAAAGCTGGGTTTAGTTCCGTGATGTTTGATGGCTCGCAACTGACGTTGGACGAGAACATTGCTCGCACCAAGAAAGTCGTGGAAGTGGCGCATGCGTTAGGAGCATCGGTAGAGGGTGAAATTGGTTCGGTGCCTTACGAAGAAGGCCGAGATCACATCAAATCTATCTACACAGAACCGGAAGATGCGGCGCGCTTTGCAGAAGAAAGTGGTGTTGATTGTGTCGCAATTTCTGTCGGCAACGTTCACCGCTTAACCGAGCCCACTTGTACTATCGATTTTGGTCGCCTAGACCGTATCGCAAATGCTGTGGCTGTGCCGCTGGTGATTCATGGTTCGAGTGGTATTCGCGATGAAGACATGCTCAAGCTCAAGCAAAGTCGTGTGTCCAAGTTCAATATTGGCACCTGTTTGCGTCAGGCTCTGGGTCATAATCTTCGCGATTACATGAATCAGGAACCACAAAAGTTTGACCGTATTTACTTCATGCAAAAGGCGATGCCTTATGTGAAAGAAGAAGCGTTACGAAACTTTGAATTATTATCTTAAAATAGCGGCCCCTTTTGTTACTATAAGGGGCCTCTATCTCCAAGCGTTCATTGATAGGAGAGCAGTATAACTATGGATGTTGAAGTGAAAGCACCTGCAGATTTAGACACACTAAAAGAGTTAATCGCAAAGCGTTACGACAGTTTGAGCGGGCGTTTGCAGCAAGTCGCGGATTTCGTAACTGACCAGCCGATGCTGGTGGCGGTAGAAACCATGGCGACCATTGCCAAGCAAGCCAACGTACCCCTGTCGACCTTGAGCCGATTCTCTAATGCGATGGGCTTTGATGGCTTCACTTCTATGCAAGTACTGTTTCGTGATCAATATTTAAATCGCCCGAGAGATTACAAAGAGCGCGTTCGCAAAGCTCGTGAGATGGAGGACGTCCCGCATGACTCGCCTCAAGCCATCTTCCAAGATTTCGGACACGCGAACATTGAAGCACTAGAACAGCTTCAAATGTCGGTCTCTCCTCAAAAGCTGGAACGTGCAGTGGCTCTGATGGATGGTGCAGAAACCATCTACATTCAAGGTACTCGCCGCGCTTACCCAGTGGCTTTCTATCTTTGGTACGCCCTCATGAAATCTGACAAGAGTGTCGTGCTCTTGGATGATCACGGTGGCATGTTGTCTCCGTTAACTCGACGAATGAACGATAAAGACGTTCTGTTTGCTATCACCTTCAATCCATACGCGGAAGAAACCAGCCAACTGATTGATGATGCTTGCAAAAAGAACGTGCCGATTGTCTGCATTACTGACAACCAAATGACGCCTCATGGCAGCAAAATGGATGTCTGTTTTGAAGTGCAAGAAGGCGAATTGATGGGCTTCCGTTCGCTCAGCAGTTCCATGTATTTGGCGCAGGCGATTGCGGTGAGTCTGATTTGTCGAGAAGTGAAGTAATTTCATCGCTCAGTAATCTCGAATAGGGACGCGATCCTGCGAGCGAATAAGCAGTAAAGCGCGCAGATTTTTCCATACCTTTGTCCACTGATTAGGTGCAACTTAGCGGTTGTGCTGCGGGTTTGCTCGAGCTGAATTCGGCTTATGTCCTGCAATGTACAGGGCAATGAGAAGAGGTAAATCTGATGCGTTTTGCTCTACATGGCATGTGCTCTCTGCACAGCAATATTCTATCTGATGTCCGACTTGCCAAAGAAACTGGCTACCAAGGGCTCGAAATCCACACCGAAAAACTCTGGCGTTATATTCAAGCTGGTTTCACTGCTGAACAACTCAAACAGCGCATGGATGAGTTTGGCATTGTCCCAACGGCGATCGACATCATTGGCGCAGTTGAAGTGACAGATAAAGCCAGCCAACGTCAACTGTTCCAAGATTCAGAAACGCTGTGCCGTTTTGCGCAAGCCGTGGGTGCACCTACCATCCAGCTCAATGCTTTTGAGGCATTAAATGGCTTAACCAAAGAGCAAAACATCGAACTCACGGCACAGAACATTCGCCAGATTACCGACATTGGTAAGAGCTATGGCATCCGTTTCCAATATGAAGGCGCGGCTTGGACTCCAATCGCCAAGTTGGAAGATTACTTCCGCCTGTACGACGCCGTCGGCCGCGACAACTTTGGTTTTGTTCTGGATACATGGCACTTATGGGCATGTCGCGGGGCAACGTTGGAGCAAGTGGCAAATATCGATGCCGAGCTGATTTACAACGTGCACTTGTCTGACGGTAAGCGTCCTGCTCCGGGCGAGGCTTGGCCCGATGAGCGCGCTCTACGTGGTTACTTGTTAGGGCAAGGTGAGGTGCCATTAAAAGAATGGGTCGATGCGATTCGCCAAACAGGTTACGACGGCTTCTATTCTGGTGAATTCCTCAATGACCAACTGTGGGAAGGGGATTACTACGACATAGCCACAGATATGTTGGCGGGCATGAAGCGTCAATTCGATTAAGCGACACAGAAGGGAATTACTATGTTTAATATTGCTTTATTTGGAGCGGGTCGAATTGGTCAAGTCCATGCGGTCAATATCGAACGTTCACCAGAAACCACGATTTA
Organism: Vibrio sp. MOR3; assembly: GCF_001557775.1. Lineage (NCBI taxonomy): Bacteria > Pseudomonadati > Pseudomonadota > Gammaproteobacteria > Vibrionales > Vibrionaceae > Vibrio > Vibrio sp. MOR3. Next base: position 17,266 of record NZ_LNRD01000005.1, read on the forward strand.
TTCGCTTATCGAACCTTATGAAGTCTATGCGGATCAGTTTTGTGCGCAGTATCCGCAGACAAAACGCCAAACCGTAGAAGAGGCGATGGCGGATGACGACGTTCATGCGGTGTGCATTTGCTCTTCAACCGACACTCATGCGGATTTGATTGAGCGAGCAGCAAAAGCAGGTAAAGCCATCTTTTGTGAGAAGCCAATCGACCTTGATTTGGGGCGAGTACGTGATTGCTTGGGCGTAGTAAATCAGCATCAAGTGCCTTTCTTATTAGGCTTCAATCGCCGCTTTGACCCGCATTTCCTGAGTCTTAAGAAAGCGTTGGATGACGGCCAAATTGGCGAACCAGCAAGCGTAATTATCACCTCTCGTGATCCTGCGCCACCGCCAGCACAATACAGTAAGTCGTCCGGTGGTATGTTCCGTGATATGACGATTCACGACCTCGACATGGCGCGGTTTATCTTAGGGGAAGATCCAATCGCGGTTACTGCACATGGCAGTTGCAAGGTAGATCATGCCATCGGTGACGAGGGAGATATCGATACCAGTGTGTTGACGCTTACATTCCCTTCTGGCGCGATGGCGACGATTCATAACAGTCGTCGCTCTGGTTACGGGTACGATCAACGTCTCGAAGTGCATGGCGAGAAAGGTATGCTGCAAGTGGCGAATCTAACTGAAAATCTAGTCAGCCGCAGTACAGAAACAGGGCAAACAGGCGCAACACCGAAGTACTTCTTCTTAGAGCGTTATGAGCGTGCTTACGTGGCGGAATGGCAACACTTTGTTGAAGTACTGAAAGGCGAAGCGCCATGCTGCTCTGGCATAGATGGCGAGATTGCTCTGACGCTAGCGGATGCTGCGTTAGAGTCGATGCAAACAGGGAAGACGGTTCGTTTGTAAGTCACCCTTAACAGGAAACAAAAAGGGGAGCCGCATTGGCTCCCCTTTCTATTTCCTACACCAAAGATGCGTAAATCTTACTGATGCTTAAGTCTTACTGAGTTTTTTGCTGTTCTGATTTGCAAACAGCGGCAGTGAAGATAACGTCTGTTGAGCTGTTTAGCGCTGTTTCAGCAGAGTCTTGAATCACACCAATGATGAAACCAACTGCTACAACCTGCATTGCTACGTCGTTTGAAATACCAAACAGACCACATGCCAGTGGAATCAGTAGTAGAGAACCACCAGCAACACCAGATGCGCCACACGCTGATACAGCGGCAACAATACTTAGAAGTACTGCTGTCATGAGATCAACTTCGATGCCCATAGTGTGTACTGCTGCTAGCGTTAGCGTTGTGATGGTGATTGCTGCACCTGCCATGTTGATGGTCGCGCCCAGTGGGATAGATACAGAGTACGTATCTTCGTCTAGGTCTAGCTTCTTACATAGGTTCATGTTCACTGGAATGTTCGCAGCACTTGAGCGTGTGAAGAATGCTGTTACGCCACTTTCACGTAGACATTGGAACACCAATGGGTATGGGTTTTCTTTCGTTTTGAAGTATACGATCGCTGGGTTAACCACTAACGCAATGATCATCATCGAACCTAGCAGTACCGCTAGCAGATGTGCGTAGCTCGCTAGTGCGCCAAACCCTGTTGTTGCAAACGTTGATGCAACTAGACCAAAGATACCGAATGGCGCAAGACGAATGATGAAGCGAACAATGTGAGAAACACTGTGGCTTAGATCTTCGAATACCGCTTTCGTCGTTGCTGATGCGTGGTGAAGTGCAAGACCAAGACCAACACCCCAAGCAAGAATACCAATGTAGTTAGCTTCTACTAATGCGTTTACTGGGTTATCAACCAGTTTGAACAACAAGGTTTGTAGAACTTCTGCGATACCTTGTGGTGGCGTTGCACCTTCAGCACCGGTTACTAGCGTTAAATTGGTCGGGAAAAGGAAACTTAGTAATACCGCGGTTAGTGCTGCAAAGAAGGTACCCGCTAGGTAAAGAACCACGATTGGGCGCATGTAAGTGTGTTGGTTTTTCTTTTGGTTCGCGATAGACGCTGCGACCAAAATGAACACCAAGATCGGAGCAATGGCTTTTAGTGCGCCAACAAAAAGGCTACCAATCATGCCAACACTTTGAGCATGGCTTGGAGAAATTGTTGCTAGTAAGATACCAAAGACGATACCGACGAGGATTTGGAGAACGAGGTTACCGCGAGCATATCGGGCAACGAGACTGTTGTGTTGCATACATCATTCCTGCAATGTGATGTCTGAGCAAGCGCGCAAAATTCAGTCATTACACGGCGTAATGTTCCTCGTAAAACAAGGGCTGAAGGTTGGAATTGCGTTGCTAAGACGTCCTGATTATCAATTATCCTGTTTTTATAAATTCAGCCATATTCTTGCTGAATATCACATATCTTAGCTTGGTAATATTTTGTGTCTAGTTTTAGTTTGTTCTTAGTTTAAATGTTTGCTTGATGTTGCCATTATTGGTCTTTTGTGTTGATTTGTGTCGCCAAATATGAATGATGGTTTTTCATTAAGTTATTAAAAAAGGAGGCGTTAGCCTCCTTTGTTCTATTGATTACCTAAATGCTACAACTTAGTAACCTTGTTGGCGTTTTCGCTTTTCTCCGACGACATTACGTACCATCTTTCCAAATTGCTTGCTTTGCGCTCGCTTCTTAGCAAGTGTCGCGCCGTTATGGGCTTGTTCGCGCAGTAACTTCTGGTAGTTAGTAAAGCGGCGCATCTCCAACGTGCCATCTTCAATCGCAGCTTGAACGGCGCAACCTGGCTCTGTTTGATGCTGACAATCACCAAATCGGCATTGCTCTGCTAATGCTTCGATATCAGAGAAGGTCTCACTAACGCCAGCTTCGCAATCGGTCAATTGGATCTCACGCATTCCTGGCGTGTCCATTAAGACGCCGCCAGAAGGTAACAAGTGAATAGAGCGAGAAGTGGTAGTGTGTCGACCTTTGCTGTCGTCTTCACGGATACCACCTGTTTCTTGTTCTTGTTCGCCTAGTAGCGTGTTCACTAAAGTGGATTTACCCACACCAGATGAGCCAATAAAAGCAACGGTTTGCCCTTCGCCACACCAACTCATTAACTTGCTTACGCTCGATTCATCTAGGCCATTTACGCTTTCGACCATTAGCAATGGATCGAGCCTTTGCACCTGAGTTTTTAGTTCATCGACATCGTCACATAAATCGGCTTTGGTCAGCACAATCACGGGCTCAACATCGGCTTCATTGACCAAAGTTAAATAACGCTCAATGCGGCTGAGGTTAAAGTCGTGGTTGACTGAACAAACGATAAATACGGTATCCACATTTGTGGCGATAAGCTGCTCGGCAACCTTGCTGCCTGCGGCTTTACGACTGAATAAGCTGCGGCGTTCAAGTAAACGAGAAAACTGCTGTTGGTGGTTTAGTATCACCCAGTCGCCCACTGTCATGCTGGGTAGTGAGGCTTGGATAGGCAAATGGGTTTCACCTTGCTCGCTTACCACGACATAGCCACTGCGATGGTGAGCAATCACTCGTGCGAAGAGCGTGTCTTCATAATCGTCTAACGTCAGTTGTTGTTGAAAAAACGGTTTCCAACCTAATAGCTTTAACGGGTTAGGTTGAGTAAGTAGTGTTTCACAAAAAGAATGTGTTTTATTCATTGTTGAATTATCCCAGACGCCACAAAGCGCCTTAATACAAATCGTATGAGGGTCTAATTCGCATAGAGCTGACCCCGGTGGAAACCGGGCAAAGAAGGGAGGTGCTGTGGCTTAGCCACGAGAAAAAGTTGGACGTTTACCCTTTCACTGCCCAGTTAGTGTTATTCATTACAATCATCATATTTCCTCTTTGTTGGTGAGTTAACGGCCGGAGTATAGCGGCTGTGATTCGAATCTTACAACTCCTTTGCGTTTTATATGTGTTTTATTCGACGTTCTTCCATCTCTTGTGAATAGGTGTTGGCTTTTACGCCGTAGATGATTTGGATATGTCGGTCATCGATGATCACCACACCGTGTGCCCCATGTTCTTTCAATGCTTTTTGATTCACGATAGCGGTGCTTTTTAACGTTAGGCGTAGCCTTGTCGCGCAAGCGCCCGTTTCGACCAAGTTATCCAAACCGCCAATAGCTTGTATCACGGTGTCGACATCTTGTTCCAGATTTGGATTCACTTGCGTCAGCATTTTGAAGACGCGAGAAAGGGCTTTTAACATGGCGAGAAACTCGTTTGGCAGCAAAGCCTTGTTTATATCTCAGCTGCGGCTGTTTCGCTCTGATTTAGGACACAAAATTATGCATTGATAGCTTGGTGAATGCTGCTCAGAGAAAAGAGAGAGGAATAAAAAAGCTCCTCACGTTGGAGGAGCTTTGAACTGATTTGCCGAGCAACAATTAATGCTGATGTTCGTGCTTTTTCATTCCAGCCATGACTTTTTTAACCGGTGCGGTAAAGCTTTGCTTTTGAGCATTGTCGTAAGTCACGGTGACTTCGATTTCGTCGCCTTCATTAAGCGGCTGTTTAAGGTCGAACAGCATGATATGCAGGCTGCCAGGTTTTAGCTCGGTGGTTTCTTTTGCTGTTAGTGTGATGTGATCTACTTGACGCATCTTCATCACATCACCTTCTTTAATCACATCGTGCAGCTCAACTTTGCCTGCTGCTGGTGTTTCTGCTGCAACGATATTGATGTCTTCTTGGCTTCGGTTAGCGAATGTCACGAAGACCGCGCTTGTCGTTGCGCCTGGCGCCATCGCTCGCGCGTATGGTTCATGAGGCATCACGTTTAAGTTTGCTTGAGCAAATGGGCTCAGAAGAAGGGCGGTAAGTGCCAGACTCTTGATGGCTTGTTTAGCTTTCATTGGTTTTTCCTTCTGCTGTCAATTTTGAAATCGCCTCGACAATTGGTGCAGGCGTTAGGGTATGAGGCACTTTGGTGATGAGTGTGCCGTCGGGCTTCAAGAAATAGAAATATGAGCTGTGGTCGAGAGTGTATTTCAGCTCAGAACCTTCGAGTTCCGTTTTACGGAAGATAACACCGTACTTGTGAGCAAGTGGGGTGGTGACATCCAACGGTGCTGACAGGCCTTCAATCATAGGGTGGAAGTAGTGCGCGTATTTGGCGGATGCATCGGCTTCGTCGCGCTCTGGATCAAGCGAGATAAACATCGGGCGCAACTGTGCTTTTTGCGCATCGTCGATTTGATTGAGTGCGCCTGCTAGCATGGCTAATGAGGTCGGACACACGTCTGGGCAACGTGTAAAGCCAAAGTAAACAATGCGAATGCGATCATCGCTGGTATCGAAGATATCGACAGGTTTATCGTCTTCGCCGAACAACACACTTTGTTCGGTCGCGACTTGTTGTTTTTTCTCTACGTCTTTTTGTCCATCTAGATACGTTTTGGTACCAAAGCCGAGGACAAAAGCAACCACGAGAAAAAGAGACCAATTACGGCTCATATCAATTCCTTATCTTTGCATTTTGAGGGCTGGGTAGATGGTGTCTTTACCGTCGGAAAGCTCACCAACCCACGTCATCGAATCTTGTGTACAAACGGGCAATGTCACGTCGCCCACGAATTTACCCGGCGCCACTTTCTTCAGCATGAATTTTGGCTCGCCCATTTCCATTTCTCGACCAACCAAACTTAATACAAGCTGATCGGCTTCGCTGTCTTGCCATTCGACTTCGAGTTGAGCGGGGATCAGAGGTTGAGCAGTATCGACGCTAAGCGTCATCGCAACATCATGTTGGATGCAAGGTTCAGTAGAGAGGAAACAGTATTCATCGAGCGACTTAGGCTCGGGCGCTGAAGAGAAGTTTTTGATGAGGGTAGGCGCGTAAAAGCCAGCAACCAGTGCAACGGCTATCCCTGCGATTTGTAACACTTTCATTAAGATTCAGTATTTATCACTTAACATTGTCTGCATCCTAGCACAGATGGGATGTAGGAAAACTCGTAACTTCAACAAATTGTGCACTATACCCAAGTAACCTCGAGATGCTGGTTCAGCGAGAATGATTTGGTTTGTAGACGCGGCGGCGATTTAAAGGTTTGGTGGGTCTAAATCAAGAATCGACAACAAAGTATACAAGCCAAATCAACTCGCCCTTTGGGAGCGTGTCATTGACCCGATTGCTGCGTCAAATAACGTGGAAATAGCTGGCTATTACGCTGCGTTGTTTTCCTTGACCTCGAATCCATGACAACGCTCTGAATCCTGCATCTTGAAGTCACTTGGGTATATTTCTATCTATTTGAAACTTATCGTTTGTAAAGCGTAAATAAAAAAACGGAGCCAATGGCTCCGCTTCTTAAATGATGGAATAGTGGTTCAGATTTATTTGTTTGAATCCGCAAACTTTTCTAAACCAAGTACCAGTGCAATGGCAGCTAGCATCATGATCACGGCTAACACCAGTTGTGATGGTTGAGACGTGATGTGCTCAAACTCAAACGGTGATAGGTTTTGCTCTAGCAATGGTACTTGTTCACCTTTCGAGTTTGTACGCCATGTTAACGTCTCTTTCCAAGGCCAGATCTTCGGTAGCGTGCCGATCATCAAGCCTGTTAGGAACATCAAAGTTAAATCGCGGAATTTGCGCAGTAGCCAAGATAACAGGTGAGAGAAAGACAATAGACCGACCACACAGCCAACAAGGAACAGTGCAAGAATATCAACTTGGAACCCTTTCACAGCGCCTAGTACAGGAGCGTACATGCCGATCAACAGCAAAATAAAGCTGCCTGAGATGCCCGGTAGGATCATTGCACAAATCGCAATCGCACCTGCAAGAATGGTGTTGATTGCAGTTGGCTCCATGTGAAGTGGTTTTAGTACCGTGATGCTGTAGGCAAAGCCAATACCAATCAAGAGGGCAACAAAGCGAATCGCATCGCGTTTCTCTACTTGGCGAATGATGTGGTAGACCGACACCAAAATCAGGCCGAAGAAGAAAGACCAGATTGGAATTGGGTGGGTTTCTAGTAGCCAGCTGATCAGTTTTGCCAGTGTTGCGATACTAGTGAAAATGCCCGCAAACAATGAAATCAGGAAGAAGCCGTTAATATGGTTAAATGCGGCTTTGAAGCCATCTTTTTTCCAAATCGAGAAAAGTGATGGGTTAATACGTCGAATGCTTTCTAGCAGCGTGTCGTAAATGCCGGTAATGAATGCAATGGTGCCGCCTGATACGCCAGGAACAACATCAGCTGCACCCATGGCCATTCCTTTAAAGTAGGTGATTAGATAGTTCATTTCTCAAGTACTAAGTCATGTTGATGGCAGTGAGTATACAAACATTGATGTCAAAAAAGTATGAAATAGTGTTTCGGAAGAGTTCGAAATGATGGCTTATCGGAGAAACACAAACTCTATCGCGAGTTTGAACAAATAAAACAGAACGATAGGCGAGATTTAGCAATGTGAAGAGGGGAAATATAAAAGGCGCAACACTGTCTAAATCATCCAAACTAAACAATAAATATCGTGAATCTGGCCATTTGATGATTTATTTATCATTTATGAAGTATGGTTGCGTATTGCAACTGCGTTTTGCGTTTTGGTTTTGCATATTGCAAATTTATCCGTTCTGGTCTGATCTGATATGAGATCTTGTGCCCAAAAATAAAGCTTTTCAAATTGGCATGATTAATGCATAATTCTTTTCGACCCTTCTTAAGCCGAGGGTCACCTAGCCAACTGACGTTGTTAGTGAATACACATTGTTCACATCATACATAAGCCAATCGCCTTAATTGCGGTTGGCTATTTTTTTGTCTGTAGTATACCCAAATAACCTTGAGATGCTTGATTCTGCGAGAATGACTCGGGTATATATGTACAACGTTTCCTACGTGCTTTGCAATTTGCACTTTTCAACGATTAATGAGCAATAAAAAGGGCTGACGCATAACGCCAACCCTAGTATCGAGCACTAATTTATTCAGTCCGATCAGTAACCCATCAACTGCAACAGATTTTCCGCTGTTACGATGGCTTCCTTACGGTTAGCAATGTTGAGCTTTTGGTACAAGTTACGAATGTGAGTCTTAATCGTTGTGCCCGCGACATCCAACTCTTGCGCGATTTGTTCGTTGCTAAAGCCTGAGTAGATTAGACCAAGAACTTGCCATTCGCGTTGAGTCAGTGGACTTGTACGAACCAGTTCCGGTACGTTCGGGTGATTCACCAATTTCTCAATAAAGTCTTCATCGAAGTGAATAGAACGACTGCGTTGGTTTGATGAAATGTCTTTCATCAATTGCTGAGCACGATGACGTTCTAGGTCACCGAGTTCGTGACGAAGACTTAGCTTCTCTAACAGACCACCAATGGTGGCTCCATCAGTAAGGAAGTTACCTACCATGCCAGTTTGGTTCGTCATAACTAGGGCTTCTTTCAATAGCGCTTTCGCTTGGTCTTCGTCTTTTTGGCGTGCTGCCAAGATAGCCTCTACAACCAAGTTGCGGTTTGTATCCGTCACCAAATTCGTACGACTAGCTTCGCTTTGCAAAAAGTTCAGTGCCTCACGTGCTTCATCATATTGGCCTAGGTTGATATGAGCGCGAGCAATGTTACGCCATTGCAGTTGTTGGAAGTGATTACATGCGGATTCAGGGCGAACGGCAGTATTCAACCATTCTTGAATCGCTTCTGTGTTACCGCGCGCTTGCCAGAACAAGATCAGAGAAAGTGAGGCGTTCGCAGTCCAATCTACGTGGTAAGTAGACTGTTTCATCAAGTGTTGGATGTGCTCAATGAATTTTCCTGCTTTATCGAGTTCACCACGGCCAATTGCAATACGTGCCAGCATTGAGTAGCTATGTAAGTGCTTGCTTGGTGAGTGATTTTCCAGAATTTGCAGACCTTTGTACGCACACTCTTCCGCTTCATCCAGACGGTTCCAACACCACAATACTTGAGCGCGAATACGCAGCAAGAATTCATGAAGGGGTACGTGTTGTAGCTGCTGGTCTTCGATCAGACGGAAGCCTGAGTCTTGCAGTTCAAATGCTGCTTGAACGTAACCTTGCGCAATCATAATTTCGCTTTGCTGCAGGATTGCCCACAACGCTTGGTGGTAAACCTGATACTGGCGAGCCAGCTTTTCGGTTTGCTGCATCATTGGCAACGCACGATCGAGCTTACCCAATACGTGATTAACTTCACCGACGACCGATGTCGCCACGATGCGACTGCGGTACACGGTAGGGTCAAGTTGACTCAATGCCAGTTCGGCTAGTTCCAATGCACGCTCTGGTTGATTGCTGTTGATCGCAACTTGAGCGAGCAGGGCGTGGGCTTGGCCTTGGTAGCCAGAATCCAACTCGATATCTCGCTTAGTGTGTTCTTCTTCGGCTTCTGCCAGCAACTCGCCCACTTGATTGTAACGGTGTTGGCTTTGTGCCAACCATGCTCTTAGCATCGACAGTTTTGGATGGCTGAAGAGTAACTCTTTATCCAGTTTGTTGATCGCCGATTCTAAGGTGGTTAACTCACCTTGGTTAAACATCTTCCAACCAAATTCATTTAAGATTTCGACGATCAAGTCGGTATCATGAGATTTCTGCGCATGATGAATGGCTTGATGCGGTGCTTTCTGGTTCAACCAAGCAACGGCGGCATTACGATGTAGGTCTTTTTCTTGTTGTGGAATTCGAGCAAGACGTTCATGAGAAAGGAATTCGCCAAATAAATTGTGGAAGCGGAACCAGTTTTGCTCACCTTCCAGCGGATAGATGAACAGACCATAACGGTTCAGAGATTCAATCATACCTAGCGCGTCTTCACGCTGTGTGAGTGCGAAAACTAACTCATCATTGAAATGGTCCAGCACCGACACTTGCATTAAGAAGTGGCGTGTTTCGTGATCAAGCAAATCAAACACTTCCTCGACAAGGTAATCCCATAGGTGCGCATGATTAAACTGGGAAACCGACTCGACGGTTTGTGCCAGTGTGCGGTTTTGATGTTGTGCTTGCAGCGCGATCAATTGCAACGCGGATGGCCAACCTTCCACATAAGTACGTAGATTGTTTGCCATGTCTTCATCAATGCCATCGGCAATACGTTGGTTGAAGAAACGTGTGGTTTCCTCTGTATCGAATGCCAACATTTCGTTGCCAATTTCGATCATTAAATCGCGTACGCGTAAGTTAGCCGTACCCAAAGGTGGTGCCGCACGGCTTGTCACAACCACGGTTAGGTTGTCTGGCATGTGCTTTAAGAAGAAGCGCATTGACTCATGAATTTCGTCGTTGGTGATCAAATGGTAATCGTCTAAAACGACATAGCACTCATGCTGAAAATCCGCCATTTCGGCGAAAACTTCGCTGAATAGAGAGCGCAACGAGGAGAACTGACGTTTCTCCGCCAGTTTTTGAGCATTAGAGCAGTTGTAGTTGGTGGCTTTATTTAAGGCTTGCAGTAGATAGTTAACGAAACGAAAGCCATCGTTATCGCTATCGTCAATGCTATACCAACCGACATTGGGTTTATCTGACAGCCACTGAGCCGCCATGGTGGTTTTCCCGTAACCAGCAGGCGAGCGGAATAGTACTAATTTGTAGTAAGGCGCTTGTTGTAGTAAGTCCAATACTCGTGGGCGGACGATAGCATTATGCAAACGACCCGGACGAGTAAGTTTAGATGGAATCCACATTATTGATTCTGTCCTTGTTTTTTGAGCTAGCGAAACTAGAAAACTGACCCACACCACTAAAAATTTTAGTTTGTATGAAAAGTGTACAGGCTTGTGAGTCGTTTGGGATGGTACGACATCAGAAATGCCTCTTACTTTGATCCACTTCCTAATTCTCGAGAGTTGATGAAAATGCCGTCAACTACGCCCTGTATTTGTGATTCTGGTCACTTAAACGTCGCTAGTATTGATTTCATGTAGTTTGAGCTGCACATCTATTACGAAAAAATTATCGATGTTAAAAGACGTAATGTGATCGATTAGACACTTTTTACATTGGAGTGGGAAGGGGGCATAAAAACCGTCATGAACAAATTTTAATCTTTCTCAAGATTGGTTGTGATCCGAATCACTAAGAACAGGACGAGAGAGAGCTGTGTTGCGATTTGGATCACTAACTTTTCAATGGTACTCCCTCTACGCCCTACCCCCTCCTCCCACGAAGGAGGAGAAACAGGAGGATGTTTATTCACAGAGGGAAATGCAGGATGTATGGCAGATGAATTACTAAATGACGTGAGAATTTCTTAATGAAACCAACTCAACAAAAACAATTTGACAAGAAGTCGTTCCAAGAGAGTGTGAAGAAGCATCTATCTGTAACTTATGCACACACGATTGAAAATGCAGATAGCCGTGCATGGTACCTAGCAATGGGTCGCGCACTGGCAGAATTCACGACTTGTGATTTGCTTGCTACAGAAGAAGATCCTCGCATCAAGAATGCGAAAAGCGTTAACTACCTTTCTCTAGAATTTCTAATCGGTCGTTTGACGGGTAACAACCTAATCAGCATGGGTCTTTACGAAGAGATCACTGAAGCAATGGCTGAACTAGGTCACAACTTAACTGACCTTCTAGAAGAAGAACGCGACCCATCATTGGGTAATGGTGGTCTAGGTCGTCTAGCAGCATGTTTCATGGATTCATGTGCGGCGCAAGAATTCCCTACTGTAGGTTACGGCCTGCACTACGAATACGGTCTATTTAAGCAGTCGTTCAAAGACGGCCGTCAACAAGAAGCACCAGACGCATGGCGCGGTGTAGAAGGTTACCCTTGGGAAGTGGCTCGTCCAGAGCTTGCGCAAGAAATCGGTTTCTACGGTCACGTTGAAGTGGTAAACGAGAACGGTAAAGAAGTTCGTAAATGGGTTCCTGGCATGTCTGTAAAAGCAATGCCTTGGGATCTACCTATCGTCGGTTACGAATCGGACACGGTTTACCCTCTACGTCTTTGGGAATGTCAGGCTATCGCACCATTCTCACTAGCAAGCTTTAACAACGGTGATTACTTCGAAGCTCAGCACGCGCTGATCGACGCAGGTAACATCACTAAAGTGCTTTACCCGAACGATAACCACGAGAAAGGTAAAACACTGCGTCTAATGCAACAGTACTTCCACTCAGCAGCGTCTGTACGCGACATCCTACGTCGCCACGAAGCTGCAGGCTACTCTCTAGCGGATCTACCGAAGCAAGAGACTATCCAGCTTAACGATACACACCCAACCATTGCTATCCCTGAGTTAATGCGCATTCTAATGGATGAAAAAGGTCTTACTTGGGAAGCGGCTTGGGAAATCAGTTCTAAGACATTCGCATACACCAACCACACGCTACTTCCAGAAGCACTAGAGGCATGGCCAGAGTCGCTAATCCAGCGTCTACTTCCACGTCACATGGAAATCATTTTTGAAATCAACCACCGCTTCCTACAAGAAGTTCGTAAGATGTGGCCTGGTGACGGTGAGAAGCAAGCGAAGCTTTCTATCATCCAAGAAGGTTTCAACCGCATGGTTCGCATGGCTAACCTATGTGTAATCGGTTCTTACGCGGTGAACGGCGTAGCAGCACTTCACTCTGAATTGGTTAAGAAAGACCTATTCCCAGAGTTCCACGAGATGTACCCAACTCGTCTACACAACGTAACGAACGGTATCACTCCTCGTCGTTGGTTGAAGTTCTGTAACCCAGGTCTTTCTAAGCTAATCACTGAGAAAGTAGGTCCAGAATGGCCTGCGAAACTAGAGCAGCTAGAAGGCATTGCTAAATACGCAACAGACGCGAAATTCCAAAAAGAATTCATGGCTGTTAAGAAAGAAAACAAACAGCGTCTTGCTGATTGGGTTCTAGATAACATGGGTATCGAGCTAGATACTAACGCTATCTTCGACGTTCAAATCAAGCGTCTACACGAGTACAAGCGTCAACACTTAGATCTGCTACACATTCTGTCTCTATACCACCGTATCCTGAACGAACCAGGTTTCGAGTGTGAGCCACGTGTATGTTTCTTCGCAGCAAAAGCAGCACCGGGTTACCACCTAGCGAAAGAAATTATGTTCGCAGTGAACAAGGTTGCAGAGAAGATCAACAACGATCCTCGTATCGGTAACAAACTGAAAGTGGTATTCATCCCTGACTACCGCGTGAGCATGGCTGAGATCATCATCCCTGCGGCAGACGTTTCACAACAAATCTCGCTAGCGGGTAAAGAAGCATCTGGTACAGGTAACATGAAGATGGCTCTTAACGGTGCCCTAACTATCGGTACGATGGATGGTGCTAACGTTGAGATTCGTGAAGAAGTGGGCGACGAGAACATCTACATCTTCGGTCTTGATGTTGAAGGCGTGAAAGCGGTGAAAGCAGCTGGCTACAACCCTTACGATTACTACAATGCTGACCACTTACTGAAAGCGTCTCTAGACCTACTAACAGGCGAAGAGTTTACGCCAGGTCAACCAGGTCTGTTGCGTGCGACATTTGATAGCCTACTAGATGGCGGTGACCCATACCTATGTCTTGCTGACTTTGCATCTTATGTGAAAGCGCATGAAGACATGGGCAAACAATACAAAGACCAAGCGGGTTGGGCTAAGAAAGCCATTCTTAACACCGCCCTAGTTGGTAAGTTCACATCAGACCGCTCTATCCGCGACTACGTGAACAACATCTGGAAACTTGAGACGGTAAAACGCTAATAGTGATACCCAAGTAACCCCAGGATGCTTTGTTCAGCGAGATTGACTTGGTTTTCAGGCAAGGCAACGATTTGAAGATATAGTGGTTCTATATCAAAAATTGTTAACGACGCATGTAAGACAAGGCAACTCGCCCTCTGGGAGCGTGTCATTGACCCGATTTCGGTGTCAAACAACTTGGAAAGAGGCTGCTATTCCGCGGCGTTGCTTTCCTTGAACTCGAATCAATGACAACGCTCTGAACTGTGCATCTTGAGGTCACTTGGGTATAAGACCAAGGTAGCCGAGTGCTACCTTTGGTCATTTTCAAAGATAAATTATTGATAACAATAAAACCCTACATGGAAGGTGTTGGTATTACCTTCGGAGAAAGCGATGAAAGAACAAACAGCATTAAAGAAAGTCGCAGACATGGCGCGATTAGCAGATAGCTACGTCAGCGCGTGGGGAGACGAGGCAAAAGTTTCAGAAGAAACACTGCGCCGCTTGCTCACTTCACTTGGCTACGATACTAGCAGCGATGAGAAGCTATTGGCTTCAGCTGAGAAAAAACATAAGAAAGACGTACTAGCCCCTGTTCTTGTTTTACGCGACGGCGAACCAGTCGAAGTGGAACTAAACCTAGGTACGAGTGCTCGCGAGAGTGAATTTAGCTGGCGTTTAGAAACAGAACAAGGAGAGGTACTTGAAGGCTATCTTCAGTCGCAAATTGTTCGTGATGAACGAGCTGAGGGTGGCCCTCTAGTGTTTGCATTGCCAAAGAACTTGGCATGGGGTTACCACAAACTGATCATCAGCCGTAAGCGTCGCAAAACGCCTTACGAAATGTCACTGATCATCACACCTAAAGCGTGTTTCAAGCAAGAAGATCTAAACCAACACAAAAAGCTATGGGGCCCAAGCATCCAGCTTTATACACTGCGTACTCAGCATAACTGGGGTATCGGTGATTTTGGCGATCTAAAGCAACTGGTGAGTGATATCGCATCTCGTGGCGGTGACTTCATTGGTTTGAACCCGATTCATTCATTGTTCCCTGCGAACCCAGAAGGTGCGAGCCCATACAGCCCGTCTTCTCGTCGTTGGCTGAACATCATGTACATCGACGTAAGCTCTGTACCTGAATTCGCGTTAAGTGCAGAAGCACAGCAACGTGTTGGCAGCGCAGAGTTCCAACAACGTCTGCAAAAAGCGCGTGAATCACATTGGGTGAATTACACCGAAGTGTCTGAGCTGAAGATGAGCGTGTTACCGCTACTATTTAGTGAGTTCAAAGCTCGTCACTTAGACAAGAACACTGACCGTGCTCGTGCATTCCAAGAGTTTGTAGAGCTTGGCGGTGACAGCCTACTTCACCAAACGGCATTTGATGCTTTGCATGGTGAGTTGCACGCGGAAGATTCAAGCGTGTGGGGTTGGCCTGTATTCCCTGAGAAATACCGTACATTTGACTCGGCGGCGACTCAGAAGTACATCAAAGATAATCAAGAGCGTGTTCACCTGTACATGTACCTACAGTGGATCGCTGACGATCAAATCAAAGAAGCTCAAGCACTGGCTGAAGAAAAAGGTATGACCGTTGGTCTTTACCGAGATCTCGCTGTAGGCGTTGCGGATTCAGGTAGTGAAACGTGGGCTGATGAAGGCAACCTAGTTCTAGATGCAAGTATCGGCGCGCCGCCAGATATTCTTGGTCCTCTAGGTCAAAACTGGGGTCTACCACCGCTAAACCCACAAGTGCTAGAAGCAACTGGTTACGATGCGTACATCAAGCTATTACGTGCCAACATGAAGCACTGTGGTGCACTGCGTATTGACCACGTTCTTGGTCTACTTCGTCTATGGTGGATTCCAAAAGGCGAAAAGGCGACTGAAGGTGCTTACCTTTACTACCCAGTTGAAGACATGCTGGCAATCCTAGCTCTTGAATCTCACCGTCATCAGTGTTCAGTTATCGGTGAAGATTTGGGTACCGTGCCAGATGAAATTGTCGATATCCTACGTGACGCAGGCGTTCACTCATACAAAGTGTTCTTCTTCGAAACATCAAAAGACGATGGCGGCTTCATTTCTCCGAAGCATTACGCTGAACAGTCGATGTCGGCATTGTGTACACACGACATGCCAACCCTCCGTGGTTTCTGGCATTGCGATGACTTAAAGATGGGACGTGAGATTGGTCTTTACCCAGACGAGCAACAATTAGAAGGTCTATTTGAGGATCGTTTGAAGTGTAAACAAGGCATTCTAGACAGTGTTCGTTGGCACGGTTACTTGCCAGAAGGTATTGGCCATGATGCTCAATACGTTCCAATGGACACGTACTTGAGTGAAGCGCTTCAATTGCACGTTGCTGCGGGTGATTCTGCATTACTGAGTGTTCAGCTTGAAGACTGGTTAGAGATGGATCAACCAGTTAACATTCCTGGCACGGTAGATGAGTATCCAAACTGGCGTCGTAAGCTGTCGATGAACCTTGATGAAATCTTTAGCCGCGAAGACGTAAACCGCATTTCGAAACGTCTCACTGAAGTGCGTGCCAAAGTAGGCAAATAATGAGTATTGAGTGATGTAGGAAATCGTGAATTTAATTGCGTAGAGGTACGAAAGTACAGCCTAGGTCACTCATTAAATCGGTACGATCCGTTAGGATGGAGTACCGTTATTATGCCCGCAACAATAGCGGGCATTTTTGTTTTTTGATGCCACTTTATTCATTGAATGGATAAAGTGAGCGGTTTTATATTTTTGTGAATTCGCAACGTTTGGCTGAGGAAATCCGATATTCAAAAACCACTAGGAGAATATCGGTGCTAGGGAGAAAGATTTGAAAACTAAGGTAAAGAAAAACCACAAACGCGCATACGAACTATTGGCTGAGGCGGCTTACTCAGACCCGTTTGCTACACTGGGTCCTTTTGCGAATGACGAAGAAGGTTCATTAAGAGTCTGGATGCCAGGTGCAGACAAAGTTGAACTGGTTGTCGAAGGCGAGCCACGTGTGGAATTAAAGCGCGATGGTGACAGCATTTTTGTCCTAGAAGAAGTGCGCGATTTGCACTTAACACACTACCAATTAGCGGTGAATTGGGATGGTGTTGAACAGCTTGTCGACGACCCTTACCAATATCACAATATTTATCAAGAATATGAGCACCTGCATACGCCAAAAGACATGTACCACTACATGGGCTCACATTTCGTGACGATGGAGCGAGATGGTAAAAATATCTCAGGCGTTCGATTCCTTGTTTACGCACCTCATGCATTCGCCATTAGCCTAGTTGGCAGTTTCAACCAGTGGGATGGCCGCCGTCATCCGATGCAACGCCTTGATTACGGCATTTGGGGCTTGTTCATTCCTGATTTGGAAGAGGGCGTACAATACAAATTTGAGCTCAAAGGACCAAATGGGGAAGGGCTTCCTCACAAACAAGACCCTTGGGGTTTCTTCTCAGAGCAATACCCGTCTTTCGCATCGATTACGTACGATCATAATCGTTACCAATGGCAAGACACCAAATGGCAAAACCGAACGGTCACGCAAAAACGTGATGAGGCTTTATCCTTCTACGAACTCCATGCTGGTTCTTGGAAGCGCAATGCGGACGGTGATTTCCTAAATTATCGTGAGCTGGCGACTGAGTTGGTTCCATACTTAGTCGACATGGGATATACCCACGTTGAACTCATGCCAGTGTCTGAACATCCGTTCTTTGGTTCTTGGGGTTATCAGCCAGTTGGCCTATTTGCCCCAACCAGTCGTTACGGCTCACCTGACGATTTCAAATTCTTCGTCGATGCGTGTCACCAAGCTGGCTTGGGCGTGGTACTGGATTGGGTGCCTGCTCACTTCCCGTCGGACGATCATGGCTTAGCGAACTTCGACGGTACGCCACTGTTCCACGATCCAGATCCTCGTCGTGGTTGGCACCAAGATTGGAACTCATACATTTACGATTTAGGTCGTGAACATGTTCGTCGCTTCCTTGTGTCTAACGCACTGTACTGGTTCGAGCAATTCCATATTGATGGTATTCGTGTTGATGCTGTCGCTTCAATGCTCTACCTAGACTACTCACGCAGCCACGATCAGTGGATCCCGAACGTCGACGGTGGTAATGAGAACTACGATGCGATCGCAACCTTGAAGTGGATGAACGAAGAGGTGTACAAGCACTTCCCGAATGCGATGACGATTGCAGAAGAATCGACCGCATTCCCGGGTGTGTCTGCTCCGACGTTTATGGGCGGTTTAGGCTTTGGCTTTAAGTGGAACATGGGCTGGATGCACGACAGTCTATCGTACATTCAAGAAGACCCTGTTCACCGCAAATACCACCACAATACCATCACATTCCCGCTTGTTTATGCACATAGTGAGAACTACGTATTGTCGCTATCTCATGATGAAGTGGTGTACGGCAAAGGTTCTATTCACAACAAGATGCCGGGTGATGAGTGGCAGCAAACTGCAAACCTACGTGCGTACTACGGCTACATGTATGCGCAGCCAGGTAAGAAACTCAACTTCATGGGCGCTGAGTTAGGCCAGACGGCTGAATGGAACCACGACGATCAGTTGCAATGGTTCTTACTTGAGTTTGGTCGCCACCAAGGTGTACAAGCGCTGATTCGTGACTTAAACCACTTGTACCGAAACGAAGCGGCGATGCACGACCAAGATTGCGTGCCTGCTGGCTTTGAATGGCGTCTGCAAGATGAAGCTGATTCCAGCATTTTGGCGCACGAGCGTATCAGCCAAAAAGGCGAGCGTGTATTGGTGATCAGTAACTTCACTCCAGTTCCGCATGAGCGTTTCCGTTTGGGTGTTCCAATGGAAGGCAAATATGAGCTTCTGTTGAATACTGATGATGTGAAATACGATGGCAGCGATTTTGAAGTGCTGGCCAGCGTAGAAACAGAAGAAGTAGAAAGCGAGTCGCTACCTCAGTCTCTTGAGCTGCGTTTACCGCCACTATCAACCGTATTCTACAAACTGGCAAAGTAAGCTGAGTTTACGCACATAACTCAAATAGCCAAAGAACCTGATAAACATCAAGCCCGCTTTACAATGTAAATCGGGCTTTTTTTGACTCTTTCAAAACTTTTACCCGTAAGGGCTCTCTATCACTAAATCCAGAACTTGAATATATCTATGCATCTGATGATTTAGTTTTTCAATTAAAGAGATCGTTGAGTGAGCGTTGTCACAATTCATTAACACTTCACCATGTGGTGACAACAACATGGTGCGATCTTTTTAAATTCCGTAATAAGAACATTAGAGGGAATGAATGTGAATATTACTTATCGGCAATTGAAGGCGTTTGTAGCGTTAGCAGATACTCAAAGCTACACATTGGCTGCAGAAAGAGTCCATTTAACTCAATCTGCATTGAGTCAGATGATCAGAAAGCTGTCTTTACAGATGTCTTGTGATTTAGTTGAAAACAAAAACCGAAAAGTAACATTAACGGAGGCCGGAGAGTCGTTTTATTTAGAAGCGAATATGATAGTTAACAGACTTGAAAAGTGGGAACAAGATAACCGTGCTCGGCAACAAGGGAAGCATGAAACACTCGTCATTTCTTCTTTGTATTCAATGTGTGCTTCTTTGGTGCCTAAAACGATCCAACACCTCAAAAAACATAACCCTCAGTTTGCCTTTAGATTAATTGAAGAACGAGTCGACAATATTCATACTTCGGTTTTAGAAGGGCGAGCAGACGTAGGTTTAGGCACTCCGCCTAACAACTCTATGCTTAACTTTGAATTACTCTTTCGTGATCACTTGTGTTTCGCATGCAAGGTTGGGCATCCTTTAAGCGAATTGAAACAGATTAGTTGGGAAGAAGCTCACTCTCATGCTTCTATTGGTATCAGTCCGGGAAATAGCCTAAGAAGCCTCGCTGATCAGGCGTTTATAAGTGCTGGTTTGACATATGATCCAGAAGTTTGCGTGTCTCATACATCGACGTTGTTGGGCATGATAGAAAGTGGTTTGGGTTCTGCTATCTTATCTTCCACTATTGCGGCCTTGCACGCTAACGAACATCTACGCTTCATTCCAATTGTGCGTCCAGTACAGTATCGCTCTATCGGCATTATTACAAAAAAAGAAACTCATCATGAAATTATTGATGAGTTCATTTTAAGTTTGAAAAAAAGCGTTAATGCTTAGCTAAACGACGTTGTTTCCTACACAGGTCCAACTGGTAATCCGAGCAACGTGTAAATTAAAAATGCTGCTCCCCAAACTGTGAACAGAATACAGGCATAAGGGAGCATCATCGCCAAAAAGGTACCAAATTTTACATTGGAATTGTATTTAGCAATCAATGCTAAAACCATGGGAATATAAGGGTTTGTTGGTGAAATGATATTGGTTGTTGAATCTGCAATTCTATAAGCCATTTGTGTGTATTCTGGCGAAACATCAAGCAGCATAAATAAGGGAATAAAAACAGGAGCCATAATTGCCCATTGAGCCGAACCACTAAAAACTATAAGGTTCATCAACCCTGCAAGAATCATAAACATTGCGAGCATCAATAACTTCGGCATTTGGACATTTGATAATAACTCGGCACCATTTACGGCAACAAATACCGCAAGGTTTGACCAATTAAACCAAGCAATAAACTGCGCAATAACAAATACTAAAACAATATAGCCACCAACTCCGTTGAGGGAGCGTGCCATAAGCTCAGGTACATCACTTGGTTTTTGAATAACGTGTGCTTTTACCCCGTAGACGACGGCGTTTAGAATAAAAAACGCCATAATGATAGGGATAATCCCAGATAAGAATGGCGACGGTACCAAACCCCCGGTTTCGTTTCTTAATGGTGAGTCACTAGGAAAGATTAATGCGATTATTACCGCTATAAATATAACAGAAGTTACTCCAGACCATTTCAAGGCATTACCTTCTTGTTCACTGATTTGATATGTCCTTGAATCTATCCCCTCACTTGCATTATGTGCTTGTTTACTGAATCTAGGTTCAATGTATTTATCAGTGATTAAAGTTCCTGTAACGACAAGTAACGGTACTGAAATTAACATAAAGTACCAGTTAGCAGCTGGGCTTATTTCTATTGGTTCAATAATGCTTGCGGCTTCAGTTGAGATTCCCGATAGTAATACGTCTGTTCCCGCGATGAAGATATTGGCAGTGAATCCTGCTGCGACAGCGACGAAACCAGTAGCAATTCCAACAACAGGGTTTCTGTTGGTAGCGGAAAAAATGATACCAGCTAGAGGAGGGACAAGAATGAAAGCTGCATCAGATGCTAAGTTACCAATAATACCAGTGATAAATATCGATGCTGTAACGAATTTTCGTGGTGCATTGAGTAAGGATTTTTTTATGGCTGAATCCGCTAATCCCACCTCCTGAACAAGGCCTACGGCAATCATCATGGACAGAACTAAACCCAGCGGCTTGAAGGTAATGAAGTTACCAATTGCTGAATTCAGCATATAAACTAACCCTTCACCACTTAGTAGGTTTTTAACTAAAACCTCATCTTGAGTTAGAGGGTGGATAACGCTTCCTCCTAGCATTGAAGTCAGCCAAGATAGAACCATCACCGAAAAGCAAAGGATAAGAAACATGTAAAACGGGTGTGGTATTTTGTCGCCTACCTTTTCTATTTTTTCTATTAACCTTGTTTTGTTATGGACGCTATTTTGCTCGAGCATATGTGTCATATTCGTATCCTTTGACGGTAATAGTCCTTAAGCGTAATGTCTACGTAGTTAGATCAGCTCTGTTCAAGTAATGAAATGAAATAGGCGGCTCCAATCGGTAATATACGGTCATTAAAGTCGTATCGTTTGTGGTGTAAGCCAATCGTTTCATTTCCTTCATTTGTTCCATTTCCTATGAACCCATAACAACCGGGGACTTTCTGCAAGAAGAAAGAAAAATCTTCACTAGCGAGTAGTGGTTGGCATTCGCTATTGACTTTTTGTCTGCCGACTACAGAGATTGCAGCAGTGATCGCAGACTGAGTTTCTGGGCATGTATTGATAGTCGGCGGGTGTGATATTGGCCCAAGAGAAAAATGTGCTTCCATTTCAAACGCTGCTGCAATATTGGTTGTCAGTGTCTCCAATTGCTTAACGAGGCGATTACGAACATCATTGGATAATGTTCTAAACGTACCGCTCATGTTGGCAATATCTGCAATTGCGTTTGTTGTTTCTCCACAGTGTAATTGAGTGACAGATACGACAACAGGATCGAAAGGACTTTGAGTCCTGGTGACTAACCCCTGTATTCCTTGATAAACATGGGTTGCGACGAGAAGAGGATCTTGAGTGTTTTGAGGTATACCCGCATGACCACTTTTCCCTTTTATTGAAATAAAAAGTCTATCAGAGCTAGCCATTATTGGACCGTTTTTAAAGGCGAAATGTCCTTCAGGGATTCCCGGCATGTTGTGTAATGAATAGCAAGCATCTAAAGGATACTTCTCTAAAAGACCATCGGTGAGCATTTTCTTGGCTCCTCCAATGCCTTCTTCTGCGGGTTGGAAAATAAGAACAGCTTTGCCTTTAAAGCTTCTATGAAGAGCAAGGTATTTTGCAGCATACAGTAGCATTGTGGTATGGCCATCGTGGCCGCAAGCATGCATTTTTCCTGAGTTACATGAGCGATGAGCAAAGTCGTTCTCTTCATGTATGGGGAGAGCGTCCATATCAGCTCTAAGTCCGATAGTTTTTCCTAGGCCTTTATTGCCTTGGATTGTAGCTACTACTCCAGTGGTACCAAAACTTGTGTCAATATTTTCAATACCAAACTCTTTTAGTTTTTCGACGACCAGTTTCTGAGTTCTGAATTCTTCAAATCCGAGTTCCGGATGTTTGTGAAGGCTATGGCGTACCTCTGTCATCTCCGGTAGCCAAGCTTCAAGATTATGTATCGTGTTCATGACAACTCCTCTTTAACATTTGTGAAACATTTAACAGTAAGAGGGATTGCGAGCCTAGTTTGATATGTAATAGGTTTATTAGATTCTGTAATGAGCGCGTTTGCTTGTTGATGTCACCTGAACATTCTTATGCGTATATTGGTGTTTTCGTTCTGAGTGATTTCTCAAAAAAGGTATATTTTTTCAAAAGACGACTTATGAAAGTTGCCACCTTTTTCATTTGAAAAGGTTTTAGAGGTTCGTTGCCGAGGTGAGGTAGCTTTTGTGCTATGTTTAACTTTCCTATTTGTTGAGCTTATTTAGATGCTGAGAAAAATCAAATCTTTACTGGTTAAATTGCTGTTGCTCCTTTTAGTGGTACCTGTAGTAATGGTTGGCGCGGTGAAATACGTCGATCCACCAATTTGGGGATGGAAGATCAGCCGCATGATTTCTCCTCCTGAGGGATTCCCTGAAGACAGTCAGAATGAGTGGGTGCCTTTGAATGATATTTCTAAGCACATTCAATTGGCCGTGATCGCGACAGAAGATCAAACGTTCCCGACCCATTACGGTGTGGATTTTGATTCTTTATTTAAAGTGATTTCTCAAGCCGGAGAAAATGGCCCTTCGCGTGGTGCGAGCACGATTACGCAACAAACTGCAAAGAACGTGTTTCTGTTTCCTTCACACTCTTATGTGCGCAAAGCGTATGAACTTTATTTTGCTCTGCTGATGGAAGCGATGTGGAGTAAAGAACGCATTCTCGAAGTGTATTTGAATGTGGTGGAATTTGGCCCAGGTATTTATGGCGCGGAAGCCGCTGCGCAAAACTACTTTGGTATTCCTGCTAAACAACTTTCAACACGCCAAGCAGCAAGGCTTGCAGTAGTGCTGCCAAATCCATATCGCATCAAAGTCTACCCTCAGACTTCATACACCATCAGCCGCGTCAATTGGGCGATGAGACAAATGCGCAACCTTGGTAGCGTTCAGCTTTAAACTCCCTTTTATCCTGCTCATAAATAGAACTACGCCCCAATAAAAGCAAAATGTGAAGCGTCACAAGCTTTAGGGCGTAGCCTTTCAGAATGATGTGCTCAGTTTTTCATCCATTTACTATTAGTGTGAATAAAACTACAACACGAATACTGCGCCTATGCGCAACCAATGGACTGAACGATGAAACTGAATCTGATTACGACTACCTTATTGCTTGCATCGGCAAGTGCCATCGCCGAGCCAAACATTACCATTTCTACCACAACCAACAGCCGTGACTTTCCTTTAAGTGCAGAGCAGCCTTTGGTTGTGCCCTTAACCAAAGACGGATACACGCTTAAAATCACGGGTGTTGAAGGCGACTGTGTGGCGCCTGATGGTCAGAAGGTCAAATTCAACAAACCTATCGCGCTGAACTGTGGAAAGCCAACAGAACTGCCGTTAAAAATCCGTTTTACTGGCGATTACTCTTTTGCTTTTGATGCGGAAGCCAAAACACTGCGCTTCAAGCGAGAGCCTAAGAAAGCCGCGAAGACTGAATTCAAACGCCCAATCCCACAGGTGCAATGTGAGGTTTACCAAGGTGGAGAGGTCACCATTGCGTTGGGTGACAGCTTCCCAGATGGCACCAAGTTGCGTGATGCTTACTCTGGGCAAATGGTCGAAGTAAAAGATCAACAAGTATCGCTGACGCCAAGCAAAGATTCAGGCGGGTTGGTGCTACTAGAGCCAGTGAAGAAAACCAAGGAAGCAGTACCGTTTGATTATCGCAATGCCAACATTTACTTCGTGATGGTCGACCGTTTCAACAACGCCGATACCAGCAATGACAACAGCTATGGGCGCAAGAAAGACGGCAAAGAAGAGATTGGCACCTTCCACGGCGGTGATCTAAAAGGCGTGATCGAGAAACTGGATTACATCAAGAGCCTAGGTACAGATGCGATTTGGTTGTCGCCAATCGTTGAGCAAGTACACGGCTTTGTGGGCGGCGGCGATAGCGGCTCATTCCCATTCTACGCTTACCACGGTTACTGGACGCGTGACTTTACCAAGATTGATGAGAACTTCGGTAACGAAGGTGATCTGAAAAAGCTGGTGGAAGAGGCACACAAACGTGGCCTTAAAGTATTGATGGATGCAGTAATCAACCACACCGGTTACTCAACGTTAGCCGATTTGCAATTTGACGGTATTGAGGTGTTAAAACCAGATGCCGAACTACCTAAAAAGTGGGGTGATTGGCAACCAAAAGCCGGCGAAAATTGGCATAGCTACCACCAGAATATTGATTACCAGAGCCCAAACTGGTCGAAATGGTGGGGCGGTGACTGGGTAAGAACAGGTCTACCGGGATACCCAGCACCGGGCAGCAGCGATATCACTATGTCATTGGCGGGCTTACCTGACTTTATCACTGAATCAGACAACGCCGTGAAGCCTGCGCAATGGCTATTGGATAACCCAGGCACTCGCGTAGAAGCGCGTGACAATTACACCGTTTCCGATTACCTCATTGAGTGGCAAACTGATTGGGTGAAACGCTTTGGTATTGATGGTTACCGTGTTGATACGGTGAAGCACGTTGAAGGTGATGTGTGGAAACACTTGAAAGAAGAGGCTTCAAGCAGTCTTGAGCAGTGGCGTAAAGAGAACGGTAAGTCAGGTCAGCCATTCTGGATGATGGGTGAAGTCTGGGGACATACCGCTTATCGCAGCCCTTACTTTGACGATGGCTTTGACGCCTTGATTAACTTCGACATGCAGAAGAAGTTAGACAAAGGCGCGGCGTGTTTCAGCCAAATGGCAGACACCTACCAAAGTTACGCAGATACTATCGCTAATGAGAAAGACTTCAACCCAGTGAGTTATATGTCTTCTCACGATACCGAGCTGTTCTTCTCTCGTTTCAAAGATTATGGCATGCAGCGTAATGCCGCGAATGCACTACTTTTGAGCCCAGGAGCTGTTCAGGTTTATTACGGTGACGAAGTGGGTCGTAACATTGGTCCTTACGCAGACGATTTCCATCAAGGCACACGCTCTGACATGGTATGGAAACTGTCAGATGAGAAGCAAGCATTGCTAAAACATTGGCAAACACTTGGTCAGTTCCGTAAAGCGCACCCAGCGATTGGTGCGGGTCAGCATCAAGTGATTGAACAAGAAGGCGCGTACGTGTTCTCTCGTTCGCTTGGCAATGACAAAGTCGTTGTGGCGTTTGTTGGTCGTGAGAAATAAACGACACTACGGCATCAGCCCCTCCTCGCTTGAATGTGGGGAGGGGCTGCGTGAGTGCTAATAGGTTTTTCTTCCTAGATAGTCGTATTTAAAAATCAATATCAGAGGTTTTGAAAGTAATCAGTCCAACAAGATATTTGATGATGGATATGACACAAGCAATGCCAGCACAGCCGATTAAAGTCATCGCCAAATCACCAAACTCAGCGGCTCTGTGAAGGCCAAATCCGATGACCAGATAATAGAACAAGCCTAATAGTGCTCCTGCACTCCCTAAGTGATCGCGATAGTGAGTTAACGCGCCGCTTAAGAGGTTTGGAATAGCCAGTCCAAATGATAGGGAAACCAATACCACAGGGATGAAAAACCAAACTGACTCTTGCATGATGAATACACCAAATCCGCCAATCAAAAGTAGCCACGATGCAAACATCACAATCTTTTCGTGACTTAAATGCATGCGTATTAACTTCATATTGATGACAGAACCTAATACAGAACCCAGTGCGAGTATGAACCCTGTATTGCCGAAAAAGTTAACGCTTGCACCCAGTTTTTCAAACATAAATGGTGCGATGCTGTAATAAGAAAACAGCGCAATGTTAAACAACCCTACCATGAGTGTGATGTACCAGATGTGCGTATCGGTCAGCATCTTTATACCGACGGATAACAGGCTATCTTTTTTGGTGTGTGCTGGCTT
Organism: Vibrio sp. MOR3; assembly: GCF_001557775.1. Taxonomy (NCBI): domain Bacteria; kingdom Pseudomonadati; phylum Pseudomonadota; class Gammaproteobacteria; order Vibrionales; family Vibrionaceae; genus Vibrio; species Vibrio sp. MOR3. Next base: position 43,817 of record NZ_LNRD01000005.1, read on the forward strand.
TGTCTCCGGCAATTTGAACAACGACCAAACCAACAGTGCAATGATGAACACGACCATGGCGATGAAAACCCATTGGTATCCGCCGTATGATGTTAGCCAACTGCCAGCCAACATTCCGATCACAGGGCTAATGCCGATCGATGTTCCAACAATCGAAAAAACGTGGCTGAGCTCTTTACCATGATAGCCATCACGAATGATGGTTTGCGTGCAGACAGAACCAACCGCCGCTCCAAAAGCGCAGCAACCAAAACCGGTTAGCAGCAAATTGAATGTTGGTGCGAGCATGGTAAAAATGGCTGCAATAATAAAGACGATAAGCCCTAGTATCGTTGATACTCTTCGACCTATGACGTCACACATTCTTCCCCAAAAAACCACACCAAATGCAAAAGCGACAAAGAAAATGGACATCGCTTGTGCGGCTTCATTGCTACTGACGCCAAACGTACTTTTCACGGAAGTCAGTGCAGGGCTGTACATTGTCTCGATGATCTGTGGAAACATTAAGAGCACAACAGCCAACGGAATGGACACTTTTTCTATTAATTTATTCATTGTTAAGTTCTCAAAAATACCTCTATTGCTGAGCGTCGTTTGAACATTTAGCTTGATGTTGAGTGAACGACATTCGATTACGTGTTTCACGTTTCTTGGTTTACGTGATACAGCAAAGTATATCTGTGCCATGCTTTGGGTTTATAATGAGAATCAAACATAAAATATCGAAATAAGGACAGGTTGATTTCAATGGCATTACTTTCGAAAGGTGATCATTTTTGTGCTGATGAACACAATGGATTGGTCATTGGCGTCGCTGTCGAGGTATCGGATCATGATTCAGGTATTCATTTCCATGCGAAAGACCAGTTACTTTCATCACAACATGGTTGCATGACGATAACGCTTGAGGACGTCAAGTATGTGTTGCCACCTATGAGAGCAGCATGGATTCCTAAAGGGGTATCACACAACGCTCAGTCAACGAATGTGGCGCAATACCGTTCTCTCTATTTTGACCCGTCATTGACAGAGCGTTTGCCGCGGAAGATTCGAATTTTCGATGTGACGCCTCTGATGAGAATCTTGATCGAAAGGATGTCTTTCTGGCCATTTGATAAACCTGAAAGTGAACAGATCAATACCCTGAATTTATTTATAGAAGAGCTTAACGATTCTGAAGATGTCTATTTACAATTGCCGTTACCCAAAGATTATCGATTACAGTCGTGGATCGCGAAAATCGATGATGAAGCGTTTACAGCGCCTTCTTTGGCTAAGTTAAGCCAATGGGTTGGAGCGAGTGAAAAGACGATAACGAGGATCTTTAATCGTGAGACGGGGATGCCGTACCAAAGTTGGCGTCAGCAATGGCGTCTGCTGGGGGCGATTGAGTTGTTATCCAGCGGCATGAGGCTATCGGATGTTGCGCATCGGTTGGAGTTTTCAAGTGACAGCGCATTCATTTACTTTTTCCGCCAAAAGACGGGGACCACGCCAATGAGTTACTTAAATAATGAGCCAAGTTTTGGGAGCCAACTCAAATAGTCGTCCAATTGCTATTTAGCCTCGTGCTCATATGATAAAGAAAAGCCCTTCCTTGACGACTCAGGGAAGGGCTTTGTTATTTCCGGTTCTTACTTAGCTACTTCAATAGCTATCGGTATCAATCGCTATTTATTTCTTTAGCTCTTGGTCGATGACTTTCTCAAGCTCTTCGAAAGGTACATAACCCGGAATAACTTGGTCATTAATGATGATCGCTGGTGTGCCACGTAAACCTAGGCGAGTGAAGTACTCGTAGTTCTTATCCAACAGCGCTTTGGTCTCTTTGTCGTCAACAAGCTGTGCTTCGGTGCCTGTTTTCTTAGCGATTTTTTGCAGCGAACTTGCATCGTGTGGTCCCGGTTTTTTCACCAATAAGTCATGTACTTGCTTGTATTTGTCATGTTGGTTTTGCCATACGTTCAATGCGTAGCTTGCTGAGTTGTAACCGTTCTTCTCGTACTGTTCTTTGAACGATACCGTCATGTTCAGTACTTTTATTTGCGGGTATGCTTTCTCTACCTTCACCAACTCGCCTTCAAGACGCTTACAGAAAGGACAGCTGTAATCAGTCACATTGATGATAGTCAGTTCTGGATTCTCCGCCCCGGAATACGAGTGCTTGCCATCGTTCAAGTAAGTGCGCACTTCTTCAAGCGTAGAGCTGAATGATTTTTGGTAGGCGACGTACTCTTGTAAGTTTTGATGCAAAGAGTCGAGGACTTGCGGGTTCTCTTGCAGTATCTGCGTAATGTCATCCAGTTTCTCTTGAGTGGTTTTTTCTGCTGCTTGTGAAAACATTGGCACTACCGTAAGTGCTACCGTTAAAAGGGTACGTGTGAATTTCATGATCTTTCCTAAAACTATCGGTCTTCACTGTTTTGTTAGTGAAGTGGTTAAAAATAAAACAATTAATTTGGGGGCAATAGGCCCTAACAATCGGGTTTTATTCTCTAAACACACACAGTTTTAGGTGCACCCGAACTTTTTCGGGTATCGGTTCGGTATGATGACGGAAAGCGTTACGTTCACCACCACAGATAGAGAGTAAGATCAGCGTAAACAGAAATAAGGGAACAATGAAGCTATCCAGATGGTTTTGTGAAACCTGAATCAACTTTTCAGACAGTTCACACTGTTTCGTTAGGCCTTTCTCACTCTTTTGTTGTTGCGCAGTAGCGTGTTCAGCCGTGACTTGATCCGCTATGAGAGGGCAAGATTGATAGAGGCCCGCATTTTTACTTAAACAGATCACGATCACCCAAGCTACGAGGGCAAGTGTCCAGCGAGCGATGTTAGATTGTGATCGAAGCAAAAGGCAAATCCTAGGTGAAACTCTATATATGACCGCACAACCCTAAATTAAATTTCATTGGGCTTTTGTTAGTTTTTGGTCAGAAAACATCAAATAAGCAACAAAACATGAAGCACGTCGAAGGTGTGGTTAAATACAATTTTGCTCAAAAGTTAAACATACTTTGTTAAACGTTTGATTCGTACGGATGTTAGATAAATCTACCTTATCTTGGTCATAAATATTTATTATCTTTTAAATGTGATTCAAATCATAAAATAAAACTTCATAACTGAGTGAGATGATTGTTCGGCAAACGGATTGATTTTGATCATCTCTCTAGCACATTATTCAAGGGATCATCTATGTGTTCTGTTCCACATATATAGGTGAATTTATGACAAGCCCTGTTCATGCTGAACGCAAGGTAACGATTGGGTGTTACATCGCACTCGCGTTTGCGGTTGTGTTCTTCTCTGGTTTAATGCAATCCAACGAATGGTATGGTGTATTCGACTTTACCACTCTTAATGGCTCTTTCGGTAAAGTGGCTTACGGCGTAACGGAAGGTGCGGATGGCGTGGTACAAGCTGCGACTACCTCTTTCCGCGGTACTGGCGGTAGCGGTGCTCGTGACGGTTTCATTTTCGCACTTACTTTGATTCCAACCGTTATGTTCGCATTAGGTATGATCAACGTACTTGAGCACTACGGTGCACTTGAAGCTGCTCGTAAGCTTCTTACTCCTCTTCTACGTCCTCTTATGGGCATCCCTGGTAACTCTGGTTTGGCTCTGATTGCTTCTCTACAAAGTACCGATGCAGGTGCGGCAATGACGCGTCAGCTAAAAGATGAAGGTCACCTAACTAAGCGTGAAACGGACGTATTTACCATGTTCCAGTTCACTGCGGGTGCAACTATCGTGAACTTCTTCTCATCGGGTGCGGTACTGTTCACGTTGACGATGGCTGACGGCTCTCTAGCGGTAACGTCTTCAATTGGTTTAGCGGTTGTTGTGATGTTCGCATTCAAGATCGTTGGCGCGAACCTGTTCCGTATCTATCTGAACATGACTGAAGGTAAAGAAGATAAGCAAGACCAAAACAAATCTGAGAACCTAAAAGAGGAGACGGCATAATGGGTGACGTTAAAGCGAAAAAACCAATGGTGACGGATATCTTCGTCGAAGGTGCTAAGAAAGGTTGGGTGATTGCGACTACCTCTACGGTTCCTAACGTATTGATGGCATTCGTTATCATCAAAGCGCTGCAAATCACTGGCGCGCTGGATCTGATGGGTACTGTGTTCTCTCCAATCATGGCGGTGTTTGGTCTTCCTGGTGAAGCGGCAGCCGTTCTTATCGGCGCTTGGATGTCGATGGGCGGTGCAGTGGGTGTGGTTATCACGCTGTTTGACCAAGGTATCCTTAACGGCACGCACATTGCGATTCTAGCGCCTGCTATCTACCTTATGGGTTCTCAAGTTCAGTACATGGGCCGTATCATGGGCCCAATCGGTACTGAAGGTCGTTACATCCCAGTTATGATTGCAATCTCAGTATTGAACGCGTTTGGCGCAATGCTGGTGATGAATCTGTTTGTCTAGGAGTGAGTCATGCAATTCTCTCTAAATGAATATCTAGAAGAGCTACGTCCGCTAATCAATGTGGATTGTGGCACTTATACCACTGATGGTATCGAGTTCATCGCTTCTCAATTTGAAGAGAAGTACCAAGCGATGTCAGGTTGGAGCGTAAAACGCATCGACTGTGGCAGAGCCGGAGTTGGTCTTGAAGTTCGAAATAAGCCGGAAGCTGAGCAAATCGACGTGATGTTGATTGGTCACATGGATACCGTGTTCCCTGTGGGTACCGCTGAGCTTCGCCCAATGTCTCAAGATGCAGAGAAAGCTTACGGTCCGGGCGTCTCGGACATGAAATCTGGTTTGCTGAACATCGTATACGCGATGCGCAACCTAGACCAAGCGGTGTTGGATAAGTTGTCTATCGTTATCTGCATGAACCCAGATGAAGAAACGGGATCTCTGGACTCTGTGGATTGGATTCAATCAGTAGCGAAAAACGCTAAGAATGTACTGGTTGCAGAAGCAGCACGTGCAGACGGCGGTTTAGTGAAAGCGCGTAAAGGCATGGCTCGCTACAAAATGACCTTTAATGGCGTTGCAGCTCACGCTGGTAACGAGCCAGAAAACGGTCGCAGCGCAATCACTGAGATGGCGAACTGGATCTTGGCAGTCAATGCAATGACCAACTTTGAATCTGGTACCACGTTGAACGTCGGTATTGTCTCTGGTGGTAACGGCGCGAACATCGTCCCTGAACATGCTGAAGCGATCGTGGATGTGCGTTTCTGGAGCAACGAAGAATACGATGATGTCGATAGCAAGCTAAACGGTATGCTGGAAACACCATTCGTTGATGGCGTGAGCATTGAGCTGGTTCGTGAAGCTTATAAGCCTTCAATGGTGCCAAGCCCACAAACGGAAAGCCTGATGATGCTAGTTGAAGAAGCGGCAAGTGAACTGGCGATCGACATCAACTGGAAAGAAGTCGGTGGTGGCTCTGACGCAAACAACACGGCGATTCTTGGTGTTCCAACTTTGGATGGTCTAGGACCTATCGGTGCAGGCTTCCACAGTGATCAAGAGTACTTGTTGCTTGAGTCTATCGAACCACGTATCAAAATGTTGATGCGTGTCCTAGAGAAGATTGCTCAATAAGGCATTCTGCTTCTAAAGCTTGGTTCCCAAAGCTTTTGGTTTCAAAACTTTTAGTTTCCAAGACTTTTTTGTTTCCAAGGCAATAATCCCCGGACTTCGGTTTGGGGATTTTTTTATTTAGCCAATTGGCTTCCTTTCTTCATTATCATTACTCGCTATTAATCCTACGTTCAGGTTCATCGTCTTAATATCTATGCCACAGTCATAAGTTTAGGAGGCACGATGACCACAAGCATGTCTGTAAATTCGGCGTCCGATGACGTCTTAGACCAAACGATGCAAGCACCAGATGAGAAAACCTTCTGGCGTAAAATGAAAAATTCCGTCAAGAAAGCAGGCGAAGAGATTGCTGTTATGGGCATCAAATCATGGCTCGCGATGGCAGATTCCAATACCTCTGTTCGCCACAAAGCTATCTTAGGTGGCGCATTAGCTTACTTCGTTCTCCCCACTGATATGGTGCCCGACGTACTAGCAGGCGTCGGCTTTACCGATGACATGGCAGCACTTACCCTAGCCGCGAACTCGGTCGGCAATGCCATTACCGACGAGCATGAGGAACAAGCGAGAGAAAAGCTGAGTTCGATGACGGAGTAGGAGGAAAAGTGCCCATCAAACATGGTCTATGTTTGGGCTAACTCAAACGAAAAATTGTTATTTTTAATATTTACTCAAAGTACACGAGCTCGTCGCAATGCACTTTACAGTGGTAGATTTGATCTATTGGAAAGGGTACTTTTGGATTTAAGTTTTTAGCTAAAGAGAAGCCTTCCATGTACAGGTATACGCCAGATATCCGCGGAATGCTAACTTTGAAAGGAAAACCGTTGTCATCTCAATTAGTGGTCCTTCGAGTTGGTGTTCGTGGAACCATACATGAGTTTCAAATTCTTACTGATGCCAGCGGAGCGTTTGCTTTTCCTGCACTTGAAGAGCACAAGTCACAAGGCGTGTTAAACCTAGATCAGAAGTTCGTGCTCGTTTTCCTGAAAACTCATCTAGCAAATGGAGAAGAGGTGACGATATGGGAATCTTCAATTGATGGTTATGAGACTTATGAGTTTGCTAGCGAAAATATGGGAAATTTGAATTGTGAAGTAACCAATGAAGTTTACTACTTCGCTTTTTCTTATTCTGGAACTGGTGAAGATGATACTTATGTATACAGTCAGTGCAAGTTAACTGGTTATGTAGACTCTGGAATATACGAAGAATAAAAATGAACTTATTTATCATTTCGTTGAGCTTCGACAGCTAAAACAAAAGCCCCGATGTTTCCATCGGGGCTTTCATTTAGACAGGATAATTTAGCTTGGAAGGAATTAAGCTTCCGCGCGTTTTAGATGTACTTCTTCTTCTTCGACCCCAGCTTTTGGATCGTTGAAGCGAGCTTCATCCAATGCGCCTTCCGATTTAGCAACAATGATAGTCACTGCACTGTCACCGGTGATGTTTACTGCGGTACGAATCATATCAAGTAGACGGTCAACACCCATGATAAGTGCAATACCTTCTAGTGGTAGACCTACTTGGTTCAATACCATTGCTAGCATTACTAGACCAACACCAGGAACACCTGCGGTACCGATCGACGCCAATGTTGCCGTCATGATAACCATTAGGTAGTCGCCCATAGTTAGGTCGATATTGAATGCCTGTGCGATGAACGCTGTCGCCACACCTTGCATGATCGCCGTACCATCCATGTTCACGGTTGCACCCAGCGGTACTGTGAACGATGATACGCGGTTCTCAACACCCATGCGGTGCTTAGCCGTTTCCATTGTCACTGGAATCGTCGCATTCGATGATGCTGTCGAGAAAGCAAACATGATCGCGTCTTCCATCTTACGTAGGAACGTAATTGGGTTTAGACCCGTGAAGCCTTTTAGCATCAAGCTGTAAGTTACAAGGCCGTGCAGCAATAACGTACCTGCTAGTACAACAAAGTATTCAGCAAGGTTGAAGATTGCGCTTAGACCAAGACCGGTAAACAGCTTCGCCATTAGGAAGAACACACCGTAAGGCGCTAGGTTCATCAAAATCGCAACCAGCTTCATGATGACTTCATTCAGATCAGAGAAGAAAGCGGCAATACGCTCGCCTGGCTTACCCGCTGCACTGATCGCGATACCGAATAGTACGGCAAACACGATAACTTGCAGGGTTTTACCTTCTGCCATCGCGCTGATTGGGTTAGTCGGGAACATATCAATGATCACTTGACCCAAAGATGGCGCTTCTGCTGATTTGAATGAACTTGCTGCAGTTAGGTCTGCACCAGCGCCTGGCTGGAATAGCGTACCCATGGTTAAAGCAAGTGTGATTGCGATAGCGGTTGTTGCTACGTAGAAAGCAAGGGTTTTACCACCCATGCGACCCAATGTTGATAGGTCTTTTAGGGAGCTGGTACCACAAACTAGCGAAACAAATACTAGCGGTACGACAAGCATTTTTAAGCTGGCAACGAAGATCTGTCCACCAACTTCGAATAATCCATTAACAATGTATGCGTCGACAAATCCGTTGTCGGCGAAAAGTGTGCGAATTGCAAATCCTGTCAAGATACCCGCTACCATACCCAAAATTACGCGGCTGGTGAGCGACATCGGTTTCTTGGTATTCATGAGAACACTCCTTATAGTTATGCACCTTAAGTTCACTTCAAGGCGGCGAGCAGATTAGCAGTGGAGTGCGAAAATACGAAAGAATAATCGTCTGAATGGTTAATAGATGTGAAGTTAGTCACTCTAAAAAATAGAATTTTAACTAACCAGTAACGAATTGAATGGTTAAAAAGTTTTCAATTTAACAAATTTATCGAATATACAACCGATAGAAATGATTTCTTACATTCTCAGTTAGTAGAAAACAGTATGCATAAAAGTGAGGCTTTTGATGCTCAGTGCATAACTAAGCATCATTTATTCATCTTACTTCCAGGTTATTGCTTTAACGGTGGGCGAGTTTTTTCATCAACGCTTTGAGCGAAGTTCGACAATGCTTGGTAGTCGGCTGGAGACCAAGTGGAGCGTGACTTTAGCGCGCTAGGCAATGACGAAAATGCTTTTTCCTTGTCTTTTGCTATTAGTTCGACGCTCATCCACTGATCGATGGGTTGTTGATCGGCAAAGTAAGCATCTAATGAAAGCTCATGGTTCGCACCGGAGTAATTGGGTGTTAATTGTAGCGCCATATGGTAGTCGCGGAATCTCACAACCCATTTATCTGGCAAGCGTTTTGAACTATCCCACCATACTCCGTCTAGTTGTTGAATCTTTGCTTTTGTCACGGATTTAGGTTGTGCTTGCAGATCCTTTAATGCTTGTTGGAAAGCGTTGTCCATGGCTTTTGAAAAACTTTTAGGTGTTAGGTCTGGGTTACTGAGCAGTACCTGTTTTGCTAGGTTTGCACCAAGCATATTCGAGTAAAGATCTTCAGAGGAAAACGCAGAGGCCAGCTCTTTAAAGCCACTCACCGACACCATGCCAAACCATTGAGCGATTTCATGCCATTGTGCGAGACGAAAAGCAGTCAGTGCTGCAGCTTGAGCGCTGCGTTCGATGTTTTCTTGCTCGCTGAGTTTGTTTTTATGCTCGTACCAACGAATACGTCGAACACGCAATTCTTCAGGCAGATCTAAGTGTGCTGCTCTGCCTAAATAGTGTCGATTTAACTGAAACAGATAGTAGGTGTAATCTGAGGTGTCCCGCACGTGTGCCGTATCAATAAAGCCGCCTAATTCGGTAAAAATCAGACCATTGGCTTCTTCATTTAATCCAAGCAGACTGCCGGGTACAGACTCACTGCCGTCATTGTAGTGGTGAGTACCCACTTCTTTGCTAGACAATACATTTTCTAAGGAGAAGAAGGGTACTGGCACGCTTCCTAACTCAGCTTTGAGATCGACTCCGAATGCGCAACATGGCCTGACGCCCACGGGCGCTTTCAGTGCTTGTGCTTGGACGAACCCGCTACAAAGGCTAAGTAGTAATAGTGCTGCTTTCTTCAAACCATACTCCTAGAATGCTTCATTGATTTGGAAATAAAAACCGGTGCTGTCTTTACCTATACCAAGGTCGACACGGACATTAATGCGTGCTTTAAAGGCGAATCGATAGCCAACGCCGACGGTTGGTAGCCAGCTGCCGGCAAACAAATCGTGGTAGGTTGGCGCAATGTTACCTGCACCCAACCAACCGACCACACCGTGACGACCAGAAATGGTGTGGCGAATTTCTACTTGTGTCGAAAGCTGATGTTTGTCGCGATACTGCCCTTGGTAGTACCCACGCATGCGTTGATCATCACCCAGTTGGGCGTAATCGAACCAAGGCGCATCACCGAAAATAGATTGTGAATATACCTCCATCGCAACAATCGTCGTGTCAGACCATTGTTGGTAAAGGCGGTAGTTGGCAATAAGATTGTCGTAGTCTTCATCACTGCCCAGTGAATCTCTGTTCGCAACCCATTCGATATCGAGAAATTGCCCTTTCATGGGATTAGGTTCGAAATCGCGAGTATCGTATTCCATTCCGACTAATACGCCACTGCTGGTGGCGTCTGTGACTTCGGAAGGTAGGATGTCACCATCCACGCCATCAACTTTATTAAATGATTGCCATTGCCAGCCCAATTTCGCGTAGGTATTGGGTGCGACTTCTACTGCAATTTTGGGACTCAGTTGCAAGCGTTGTCCTTCGTACTGAACTTTGTTGCGATCATTTTCAGCCGCTTGGCTGCCAATACCCCAGTAGTAACCGGGCGTATGGCTGATCCACGCCTCACCAAGTAAGCGGACTTTGTCACTGTTTAGATAAGTGCGATTGTTCAAGCCCAAGCCATAAGAGCCTGAGGTTGAACCGTAAGAAGTGACAGTGACGGTTGAATAAGGATCGCCTTGTTGCCAGTCGTATGGTGTGTACAACCCAACGGCGGCTACGCCGATTCCGAAGCCTTGCTCTGGGTTGACGAATGGACCCGGTAATACACCCCAATCGATTAACTTCGATTCATCCACCGTTTCGCTTGAACCCAGCTTAGTTAGGATGTCATCCATCAAGCTGCTCTCATCTTGCTGCATAGCAAAAACATGTGGTGTGCAAAACAGTGCTGCAATTGCAAAGGAATAAGAAGCTTTCATCTTCTCTTTGCCTTAGAAACGACGATCTATAGAGAAGAAGATGCTTTCACGATCACCAAAGCCGGCTTCACCTAAAAGGTACCAATCGTCATTGATTTGGTATTGCATGCCTGCGATGGTGTTCCATTCGGACTCCAAATGCTGTTTAACGTCGAAGCGACCAGAGAGGTTGATACCGGCTTGTTTCAACGTACCTGAAAGTTCTTGTTCTACGTTTTGGTACATCGCACCAACCCAAAGTCGAACTGGTACTCCATTTTTGTGGAAGTCGAAGCCAACACGAGGAGAGACGACGATCGCGTCAATTGCACCGTCGATCACATTGAGATCTGTTTGGGTGTAGCTTGCGTCAACAAGGGCAAATAGTTGGTCGTAGCCGCCAGCAAGAACAAAACCACCACCGTAGGTGTACCCTTCGAGGTCTAGGCGGAATGGAAATTCACCAATTTTTTGGCCAAGGACACTGACTTTTACGTTGGTCTCTGAATAGCCATCCAGTGTACCCACCAACCCATACACATTTAGGAATGGAAGCAGCCAAACATCACCGCGCAACGTCACCACATCGCTGGCTTGTTTTCCTGCGCCAGCTTCCATGTTGAGCATTTTCTCTAAGCCATGCAGTCCGCTTAGAGCAATAGAGTCGACATTGATGCCTTGTTCCATACTCATATAGCTTAGGTTTAAGCCAAAGGGTTTTGGTAAGTCATAGCCAAGTGCTTCTGCTTTATCTTTCCAGATTGGCAGTGAGATCGAGTCAGCATTCGCCACGCCAGTGAATAGACAGGAAGCGGCAACAAGCAAGGAGCGTAATTTCATAAGTAACTTCATTAAACGTGACGATCACAACAACACCAGGGGTCTTGTAATAAGGGCATCGACTCTGGAGTTTGTGTCACGGAAAAATCACAGCTTCATCAGAAGGACGAAGCGCCACAGCGTGAGTTAAGAGTGATTATTGTTTGGTATTTTCGTGGAATCTTAACGTCGGCGAGCGCATCTTACTCCTAAAATTAAGAAAGTAAACTTCAAAGTATACTTTTGATTGTTGTGCGCTATACTCTGCATCCACTTACATGAGGTTGGTGAATCTAGGACCATGAAACTTTCAGAAAAGAAACGCTTAGCGCTGATTGAAGCAGCTCAACAAGAGTTCATTGAACACGGTTATAGCAGTGCGAATATGGACAGAGTGTGTGAGCGAGCAGCAACATCAAAGCGAACCTTATATCGCCATTTTGAAAGTAAGGATGTGTTGTTTATTGAGTCGATCCAATCGGTGCTTGAAACACAAAGAGCGCGTTTGCAACTCACATACAGACAAGATGTGGATATAGAATCTCAGCTTCGTGACTATTTGTATTCTAAGCTGGATTCTATGTACGAAGACTTTGGTTTGCCTTTGGCTAAAATGGTGATCAGTGAGTTTATGCGTACACCGGATTTAGCCGAAAACTACCTTCATCAACTTCAACGTCAAGATGAACTTCTCCAAGCTTGGTTTGCTGAGGCGATTGCAGACGGAAAATTCAAACCTCTTGATCCTGCAATGATGAGTAACATGCTGATGTGTTTGCTCAAGGGCAACTTTTTGTGGCCACAACTGGTGGCGAATCAAGATGTACCAAATGAAGAACAGCGCAAGGAAACCGTTGAATCAATCCTGACGCTGTTTTTCAATGGTTATTGTTGTTAACTCTTATCTCTAATTTGTGGTTAAGCGACGCAATGTAGGCAGTTGCTCGTGATCCCATGTCCAGAAGTCTTGCCTTTGATTGCGGATGCCTCCAACCCAGTAACTTTGTGTGGCTCGGCATTTACCATTCAAGCATGCTTGACCTTGTTTACTTAAACTAACTTGATGTTCCCACCAGTTTTTCTCGAGTTCACTTATCGTAAACAGCGGTTCTTCGTATTGGGAGAGTGGTAATAGCAAAGCGTAAAACATCACATCACCCAAGGTTGGTAGTGGTTCCTTTGTGAGGTACTGCTGAAACCAATCTTTGACCGTAATTGGGACGCTGTGCTTAGCTAATGTTTCCAATGCCAATCTTTGTGTGAGGCTCAACCCTGAACTCGAATGAGGCAATTCTTGAAGGTGCCGTTTTAATACAGCTTTGATGTTTGGCAAGCAATCTAACTCGTGATGTTTGATTAAATTCAAAAGTGAATCCGGCGTGGGGGATGTTAACGCTTGCCAACACCGCGCGGCTTGACTTAATAGTTTTGCAGAGACAGGTTTTCGGTGTTGCCAGCAAGAGCGAATGGCTTCTGCGGGCAGTTGCCCAAAACCAATAAAGCGCTCGGTTCCCGGAAACTGATTGAATTCGATGATCTCAATGATTTTGCCTTCGGTTTCCTCTAGCAGAGAGAGCCCTCGAAGTAGCATGAATTGATCGTAGGCATCATGTTCAACCCAAAAAACGATACGTTCATACTGCACGTCGAGCAGGGTATGGATATTGTCTTGCTCAAACTGCGCTACCTCTTGCACCGAGTCTTTTCTCCCCATAACAGGCAGCAATCGGTCCACAACGTATTGTGCTCTTAGGGCAAGAAACGTGTTGTCATCATCGGGAATTGGACCAATACACAACGGATCAATCATGGGCAAGAAGTCACCTTCGAAACCGCATGTCTTTAGTTGCTGCTGAATGTCATGACCGCAGCGTACATGTAGCGTTGTCAACTCGGCATCGAGTGGCTTTTCTTGATTATCAATGGCACGTTTATGGAATTCGAGTTTTTCCACGTGCGCTTTTAACTTGCTCCAACTAGGTAAACCAAGCTCTCTTGCTAAGGCGTGTTGCACATCCGAAAGTTTGACTGATTCTGGCGTGAGCTTTTCTGGCTGAGTATGAAACTGCTTAACCAGCTTTAAGGTATCTTCATTATTTTGGCGGATCGCTTTCAAGCGTTTTTTTGCCAAGGATTTTTGCTGGTTTAGATTAATTGAGAAGCTGTTGTGAGATTGCATTTTTCACCTTTCTTATTCTTCCACACTCGCCTTAGCAGAAGCTATAAAGAAGGTAAAAACAAATTGTTCCTGCTAATGAGAGCAGGGAAGTTGAATTGCCATGAACTGAGTTCTTTCCGCGAGTGTTGGGCGCTTTAGGCTTGAGCACCCTGATATTAGGTGCTCAAGCTTTGTCATGCAATACGTTGCGAGAGAATGGTGTCACAAAATAAAAGATTGGAGCAAAGAGGATTAAGCTCGGTATTCGGCGCTTTTTAGCAAAGCTTGGTATAGCGCAAGGGCAGCGGGGCCACTTTTTGCACCTTTAGGTAATGTAAGGTGCAAAGCCACTTGATACTGATTGGAGTGTTCTAATTCTAGTACTTTGATTTTGTTGTTCTGACGATATTCGACCAGATGTTGAGGCAACCGACAAAACCCGACACTTTGTTCTACGGCTCTGAAAGCGTGGTCAAAATTATCGACAGTAATTCGCTGGCGCGCTCTCAGCCAGCCCACATTTTGCTTCGCTTTATCAGAGTCTCCTAGATCACGCACCACAATCTGGCTGGTGGTAGCAAAGTCTGCCAGTGACACTTGTGGTTTTCGCGCAAGCGGATGATGTGCCGAAATCACTGGCACCATCGTGGTCGTACCGAACGCTTCTGCTGGGTAGTTAGTAATGGGAAGGTTGATGATCGCGATGTCTGCTAATTCATTCACTACCATGTCTGTGGTTTTACTCAGAGAGGTTTCTACGACTTGAACTGAAGTTGTGTTGTTTTGTGTGAGAAATTCGCTAAGTGGAGTATAGAGCCAACTTGGATCGCACAGGTGATCGATAGCTACCGTAATTTGCGACTCTACACCGCTATTTAGTTGTTCACTGATCATTTCAAGTTCACGAGCCTGCTCAAGCATTGACTGAGCCCGTCGAAGCATGGTTTTACCGTGTTCGGTTAGCCCTGCTTTTCGGCTTTTCACTTCTATCAACTTAATGCCGAGCTGCTCTTCGAGCTTTTTCACCGAATAGATAAGCGTGGTATGGCTTTTATTGAGCGTTACTGCGGCTGATTGAATACTTCCTGCCTGTTCAATTGCTTGTAGTGTTTGCCACTGCTCTAGGGTTGTTTTGAGTCTCATTGGTCAGTTTTTTCGACAGGTAATGGCAAAATTATGAACTTTTTTGTCAGTTTTATAAAGGCAATAATCTTTTCATCGAAAGCGAGTCAATAATAAGAGGAGACTCAAGATGGCGAAATTACTGCAAGTTGATTTTGAATTTCATGGCCCATTTGGTGAAGAGATGTCGAATGCTCTGATCGATTTAGCGAAATCAATTAACCAAGAGCCGGGCATGATTTGGAAAATCTGGACGGAAAGCGAAAAAGACAAACTCGGTGGTGGTATCTATCTTTTTGAAGATGAAGCCACGGCGCAAGCTTATCTCGAAATGCACACTGCTCGTTTGAAACAGATGGGTGTAGAAGAAGTAAGAGGCCAGATATTTGATATCAATACGCCGCTGAGCATCATCAACCAAGGTCCAATCGGAGAGTAACATTATGACTAACCGAACTTTTCTAACCGTTCATGGCGTCATTTATATGTTATTTGCTTTTGCGCTGTTTTTTGTTCCGACCATGATGTGGCCGATGTATGGCGTACAAATTAACGACCAATATGCGCTGTTTTTATCGCAGCATACGTCGATCTTTTTAGGTGGGATTGCTGCGGTCAGTTTGATGTTACGTGATGTGGAACCTAGCACTACAGCCAAGCAACTGTTCAAAGCGCTGTTGACCACTAATCTCTTAGGCGTTGTGATCACCATTTATGCTGGCATTACCGGTGTATTTGTCGGCTTTGGTTGGAGTGACCCTGCTTTCTTCTTATTACTGAGTGTGCTTACTTTTATTCAATGGAAGAAACAATCGTAGAGCAAACCATATCAAGAAAGCCCCGCGATGTGCGCGGGGCTTGCATTTTTAATGAGGCATAAACTCGCCACCATCTTTCATTATCTTTTTCGCAATACGGTTCATGACACGGATGAAGAAGCGCCGAGCCAAACCATATTTAACGTTCATTACCGCGATACGACATAAGTTGTCTTTCTCATCAAAACCATAAAACACCTTCGCTCCACACTTATCGAGATAAATTGCAGCAATATTGTTGGCTTTTGTTTCATCTGGTTGAATGAGAGCAACGGGGGAGCTCTGTTTGACCGCATTTTTCCATAGCGATTTTTTTGATTGAGTCTCGGTTATGGTGCTTGTACTACCAACGAGAAGCACTCGGCTTTTCACGCGCTGTTCCATAAAAGCATAAGTTGGGTTTGAAGCATAGAACCACTGTGTCGGTTCGGCAGGAGTGACGTGTATTTCAGCGACTTCCAATTGGTTGTCTTTTGTATGACAGTGAACGGGCATCGGCTTTTCTGGCAACTTACAATCAAAGATCATTCCGTACGGCTTCGTTTTCGCATCCACAAAATCGAGAAGCCCTTGACTAAGGCAAATCGAACCAATGTGAGAGCTTTCAAATGGTGCTTTCTGTTGAGCTTCTTCCAGTAGCGCCATTTGCCTAGGACTGTCATCGACGATATGGAATACTTTATCCGCAAGCAAGTCGCCATTTGGATGATAAATTCGATATCGATAGACGCCGGTAGAGTTAGAACTTTTTTCGCCTAGGTTCCAAGTCAAACAGTTGGAGTGATTTACTTTAATGGAGGATTCATATTCGTGTGAATAGCCTCCTATCGAGGCCCTATACGGGTGATCTAGGCGAACAATTAAGTTTACCTCTTGTTCGTAGTTATCTTCCTCACCGTCTTCTGGGAAATAGCCGATACGAAGCCCAAAACAACGTTGATTTTCCGCACGGACTAGGGTGGTTTGTTTTATTAATTCGCTTGGGTCATCATCTTCTGGAATATGGTAAATGCCCCAATCGAGCAACTCAAAAGGAGAAAGCGCGGCATGACGATACTTTCCAGCCTGTATATCTGCTACAAGCTGCTGGACTTTCAACGATGCGTACTGCGCATATTCACTGATGAGTGTTGTGAACTCTGGGAGGTTAGCGACCAACTCAATAAACTTAAGTAGTTGGCTTATCTCCAATTGGTCTGTATAGCGCTTTAGTTCGGTTTGTTTGGCAAACCAAGGCATCGCATCGACCCAATGCTGCTTAATTGCATACTTGAGTAAGACGATCAGTTGCGCATCGCGTTCATACAGTTGTTGACATAATTCAGGTAGAGAAAGCACTCTTTCATTCTCAAGTTGCTTCAACCCTAGGCTAGGATTAAGAGCAAATAATCGCAAGAGGTTATCTTGGATGTGCGGTGAGGCTTTCCAATACAGTTCATCGATACCAGGAATTCCGTAACAGGTATCAAAATCACTGATGAAGCTAGTTGTTAGTGTATCCAGTAACGTTTGTAATTGCTCTGAGTTGAGCAATATCGTTTGGGCGATCTGAGCAGTGATCCACTCTACTGTTTTGGATTGCTCTTTGGTGATGGCGTAACCATTAGGGTAACGACGTCCCATTTGTTCACTTACGGTGTAGCAAATAGAGTCTAAGAGCGCTTCATCGTAGTAACTGGTTTTGATATTTGGTCTTCGTTGCTCCAGCAGCTCGAAGAAGCGCAGCTTAGCATCCGGACGGAGTTGTTTTAGTGCTGATCGAACGCACTGTTTGCTTTGTTCTGTTTTTTGCTGCGCTTCGAACTGATCGAAATACATGTCCATCAAACTGATTTCATCAACTTCTCTGCGATCGATTTGAGACAATAGTAATTCCAAGCGCCCAGTCAGTTTATCGATCTCTGAATGATATTCTAAGTCATCGACAAATGAGTGTGATTGATCGCTTAACTCTCCATAACGATCGCAATAAAAATAAGACAGCATCCGAGTGACTTTCGCCGGAGCTGATGCCAACCAGAGTAAAAGTAAGCGATGGCAATAGATTTGCTCAGGAGTATTTTGTAGTGAGCCCCAAACATGAGCAGCAACTAATAGCTTTTGGGCTTTGTCGTCAAAGTCACGCAGAAACTCATAATAAGGCTGATTTTTGTTGATTTGTCTGCTGTCACTGAGCTGTTCGATGTTGTCTTTAAAAGATTTTAGCGTGACATCGAAATCATCGCTTTCATTGTTTAGAAATGCATCGACGATTTTCCAATCTTGTTTTGCTTGGGACTCCTCTTCCTCTGTGAGAGGAACGTATCGCCAACGTTTCTCGGCAGTCTCAATACAATGGAATCGACTGTTTTCACTCAAAGCGAGAAGAAGCTCTGACTTTAGGCTTGAGGCAAGTTTGTCCTCAAATGCTTCTGTTGTCCTGTCGTTGATACCGTGCTTTTTATCGTGGTAAAGCATGCCAGCACAGAAGGCCAGTTGACTGGCTAAGCTAAACTCGTCATCAAACGCGTCAGCCAATTGTTCGAGAAGATCAGTTGCCTCTTCACGATGTTTGTTCAATAACTCATGGGCAAGCTGGGTCTCTTTCTGGCGAATATTGTCTCGGTATGCACCACATTCTTTGACATAGTTTAGAAACTGCGCCTTCCAATCACCGTTATAGCGTTGGGTGAAATCCTCATCACTTATGAGCTCAAAGTCGTGGACAAGCCCATGAGCCACATCGGCATGAAAAGACGCTTTGCTGTTCCAACAATGTAATACGTCAAACAAGCGCAAGATCTTTTGATTGTTTTCCGCTATCGCTGCGTCATCCAAGTCTTCATTGTGCCAATCGTGTAGGATGTCACCGGCAATGGTCATCAACTCTTCGTGATAAGAGTCATAGCTGCCGAGGTAATATTCGAATTTCTCGGAGATATCGAAGTTACCTTTTCTCGCAGCGATTTGAATGTTACACGGTTCAATCACATCTAGGACTTGTGCATCTTCCCCACTCTCGATGTAATGCCAAATTGTTTTCCCTTCATTAAAACCTTCGGTAATGAATGACTTCCATTGCGCAATACCGGTGCCTCGATAGTAGTAGTGATCACGGTAGTAGTCATCTTCATTTTCGATGACTTTGGGTGGAACAATTGGACGACCCAGATATGCTTCGATCTCACTGGTAAGTGCCATCGCTGCTTGTTCTGCTGATGAGTCAATAAAGTTGCTCATCATCACCGCGTGGTAATCTACTTCATGATCATCGATATCAATGCCATGAATGGGCGACATGATGGAATAGATGAATCGGTCTACTGGGCGTTCAACATAGTAGCGAGAGTCATCTGTATATTGTAGGTAGTCTTGATCAGCGAAGCGTTGCTTCATCAAAGATCGAAATACTTCGAACTCGTGAGGCTTTTCGCGGAAGATTTTAAGCAATCCAGTGACTTGGCTACGAGTCGTTAGGTCGCTTGCACTTTCATGTTTAGAATCATCAAACATGTATCCTCGAGCAGCACTGTTATCACAGTAGCAAAATGCTTTCAGTGTATCGTGGGTATAACCCAAATGGTTTGTCAGAATTCCTAGTGCAAACTCACCGTGGGGAGCGTGCTCACTGTCCCAATATGGGATGGTGTAACCGCCAAGATAAAAAGCCAAGCGAGGGAACGTGAGCCCTACAATCAAAAGTGGTAACAACCCAAATACTTGCTCTTCAGATACCCACATCTCACTAGAGTCATTAAATTGTCTAGCGAGGTGGCAAATCAATTTAGCCGTTTCCTCTAATTCAGACTCTAGTGCTTGATGTTGACATGCTCGAAGAAAAAACGCGCCTTCACTGGTTAAATAGGTGCTGTTTAATAACTGAGTTGGTTGAATATCACTTATGTACGAGTAGCCAATGTAAGCAAACACTTTTTGAGCAATTTTATTTTCAACCAATGAGCCAATTTGATCGTCACTCCCGCTATTTACTTGGAAGCGAACATGACAATGATAGTTATCAAAGGCATTTTCTTGCAGAAGGGCTTCTCGATAGTGTCTTAGGGCTTGGCGTAAAGATTCGAAAGATTGAGGGTCGTATTCCACGACCATAGATTGGGTATCTAAAGCAACTGACATAATACTTGCACTACAACTGTTCACATAAGAGTTGTGAGAATAAGTAGAGCTGATATTTATGTCACTGAAAAGATGGAGATATTTATAAAGAGGACAGCTTTGATTGCTCAGATTGTGATAACCATTGAAAAAAGCCCCGCAATAGCAGCAGGGCAGGTTCTTACTTGGTTGGATCACTCGCTCTTGTAGGCGTAATTGTAATACCCATAACCGTATGAGCTTGCGGCTTTTTTCTCAATGGCGTTAAGGATTACACCTTTAACTTCTACGCCAGATTGTTCAAATCGGCTACGAGCGACTTCAAGTTCTTTTGATGTCGTTTGGTCAAATCGTGCAACCATCAGAGTGGTGCCTGCAATCGCACCAACGATACTTGGGTCAGTCACTGCTAATACTGGCGGTGTATCGATGATAACTAGGTCATACTCTTGCGACGCTTTTTCTACAAACTCAACAAATCGTGGGTGCATCAAAAGCTCAGAAGGGTTTGGTGGTACTTGACCACGAGTAATAACGTCCAAGTTCTCAACTTTAGTCTGTTTGATTACAGTCTCTTGACCAATCTTGCCGCTTAAGAAATCAGAAAGACCGTTATCAGCCGTCAGACCAAAACATTGCTGCAAGTAACCTTTACGCATGTCCGCATCGACCAGCAGAACTTTTTGACCTGTCTTAGCTGCTACTGCTGCAAAGTTTGTCGATACGAATGTTTTACCAATTGAAGGCGCAGGACCCGAGATCATCAGTACGTTGTTTTTCGCTTCCATCATCGCAAAATGAAGGCTAGTACGAAGTCCACGTAATGCTTCAATCGAAAGGTCCGCTGGGTTTTCTTCTGCCAGTAACAGTAGGTCCTTATTACCCTTGCGCTTAAGCTTGTTAGCGACTTCCAGTTGTTGTACGGACTTAGGAACGCTGGCATAAACAGAGATACCTGTTTGTTCTATCTCATCTGGAGAGGTTACACCACGGTGGAAAGCTGTTCTCACAAGGACAAAAGCAACGGCCACCATTCCGCCTAATAGTGTTGCTAGAACAACAATAAGAGGCTTTTTAGGCTTCACTGGAATGGCGTAAGACTGTGCACTATCTATAATACGTACATTACCAACGGTACCCGCTTTAATAATGTTCAGCTCTTGAACTTTGTTTAGAAGCTGGATGTAGATCTGTTGGTTCACTTCGACATCACGCGTCATACGTAGGACTTCACGCTGCGTTTTTGGTAGTTTTTGAACTTGTCGGTTCAAACGAGCTTTTTCTTGCAGTAACGTCTGGCGCTTATCCAGTAGCGATTTGTATGCTGGGTGATCCTGAGTGAACTTCTGGCTGATTTCACTTTCTTTGAATGTCAGTTCGTTCAGTTGCGCTTCAAGTGCGACCATCACTTTGAGTGTCGATTGTGCTTCAAGGTTTAAGTCGATCGATTCGTTTTCTTGTCTAAAGCGATTCAGTACATCTTCTGAGCCATTTAGCTTATCTTTGATTTCAGGTAAGTGATCTTTGAGGAAGTTTAAACTTTGTTCGGCTTCTGCTGAGTTTCTTCTCACATTCTGAAGGAAATAGTTTTGAACAACATCGTTCAAGATTTGCTGGTTACGTTCAGGGTATTCGCCTTCGATACTCAGTGACACAATACCTGTTTTGGCACCACGCTCTGAAATTGATAGTTGTGAAGCGAGTCTGTTGATGGCATCAAGCTTGCTGATTTTATTGATTGAAAAACTGTCTTCGTTTTGTGCAACTAACTCACTAACTCTGATGTGGTAGCCATTCATTTCAATCGTCTGACCAACAACGCCAGAAAGCACCACTTGATCTTCAATCATCAGATCAAAAGTACCTTTCTTAGCATCCGTTACCACAAGGTGATGTTTGAAACCCTGTGCGGTTCGAGGGATGACGAAACTTGATACTGAAATGTAATCTTGAGTGCCATTGATGCGAGCCAGACCTTTACCAATGAACGCTAGGTAGTTTGGGGTGGTTATGGTCGTTAAATTAAACTTATCGACGGTATCGCCAAGGATCATGCGAGATTTAATGATTTCAATCTCTGTAGTTGCTGAGGATTCGGCAGCGAAAAGATCCCCCATGTCGCCAACCATCGCAGATATGCCGCCAGAGCTTTTTTGTTCGATCTGAATCAACGCATCGGCTTTGTAGATTGGTGTAGATAGCAATGCAACAGCAATGCCTAATGTAGCAAAGAGAAGCGTAATACCAATGATGAACCATTTAGCATCGATTAATATGCCAAACAGTTTGCCTAAATCGATTTCATCATCAGTTGGTGCAGATGAACTTATAGTTTGGTTAGCCATTGTTTTTTTATTTCGCCAAGTAATCTGAAGTTATAGTTTTTTTACCCAAGCATGGGCGGATTGTTCAATTAGAGAAAACGCATGATCAAAGGCCTCTCTGCTTTGTCTGAACGGATCAGGAATGCTGGCTGCGTTCATCCAATGTCCAAATAACATAGTTTTGCCTCTGGCTTCTGGAACGATCTTAGTCAGCGCATCAATATGACCTTGCTCCATCACTAAGATTAGATCTTGCTTCGCACACAGCTGCGCAGTCAGTTGTTGCGCTTGGTGATTCTCGAGAGAAAACCCTTTTTCTGAGGCAATCAGCGTTGCGGTCTCATCCGCTGGTTTCCCAGTTAGGCGGCTTTTCTCAACGGCAATACCTGCTGAAGAAATGGTTTTATTCGGAAGAAGCTGTTGAAGCACTCGTTCTCCTGTCGGAGAGCGACAAATGTTACCTACACACACAACAAGAATGTTTGAAAACATGATTTATTCCTTATCAATAACTTTCCGACAGGGCTTGCCTGTTCTAGACAAGCCCTGTCAATAATGCTTGAGCTACGGCCAATTTCTTACACGAAGCACACCTTCTGTAAGCTCATTGAAGCCTGAAATCGTTGGTACTAGTTGTGCTATAACACGATTCCAACGACTGACTGGTGCCGCAGTGACATACACGATGTCATAAGGCTTTAGGTCAAATTCAGTACCAATTACTAACGCGGCTGCGTCAGATATATCGAGTTGGTAAATATCGCCTAATGCTTGATTGTCTTGTGCTTTTCTAATAACGAACACACCAGTCGCATCTGCAGAAAGTTGATTGATACCACCAACATTGCTTAGAGCTTCGGTCAAGCTCATACCTGCGCGATCCATTTTCAATAGCTTGGGATCGTTAACTTCCCCCATGACGAACACTTTTTGAGTGTCATTTCTTGGTACATGCACGATGTCGCCAGGTTGAAGTAATCGGTTTTCAGTAAGGTCGCCTTCTTGCATTAATGCATAGAGAGAAATGTTCTCGACTTTGCCTTGTCGTGTGAGTGTGACGTTACGCCAGTCTGCGTCTTGACCTAAGCCACCAGCACGATTCACGGCATCTAGCAGAGTCAAAGGGATGTTGGTGATCGCTTGTTGCCCTGGCTTATTAACTTCACCGGTTATATAAGATTTCTTGGAACGGAATGCGGCAACACTGACATCTACTTGAGGGCTTTCGATGTATTTCGCCAATTTTTTGGAGATGTCTTTTCGAATTTGTCGGACGTTTTTACCCGCGACTTTTACAATACCTATGTATGGGTAAAAGATGGTGCCGTCTGCATGTACCCAGTTACCTGCTTCTGCAGAGCTGCGATAAGAACCAGCAGGAATAGTAAGCTCAGGGTGATCCCAAATAGTGATATTCAGAATATCGCCAGGACCGACTTCATACTCGTAAGCCGCGAGTTGATGGTCAAGCGTTGGGTTCGCTTTGGTTTCGACATCCGAGTTTTTTAACTGTGAGACTTTATCAAGAGTCAGTGGAAATACATTGAAATCTGCAGCTGTGTTGGTGCTGCCGTCCTCAACGATACGCTTACCACTCGTGGATAAGTGACTGCCCGGTACTGTACATCCGGTAAGAAGTACAAAGGAAAGGAGTAAAGTGCCTAGCTTTTTATAATTGGAGTTCATGCTTTTATTCATCTGACGTATAGAGTTAGTTGCTAACAGCAACATTATATTTCCAGAAAATAACAACACGTTATATGGCACGATAATTAATTGTAATTTATAGAATGCTCAATAGGAAACGGGTTGCATCC
This sequence comes from Vibrio sp. MOR3, assembly GCF_001557775.1. Taxonomy (NCBI): domain Bacteria; kingdom Pseudomonadati; phylum Pseudomonadota; class Gammaproteobacteria; order Vibrionales; family Vibrionaceae; genus Vibrio; species Vibrio sp. MOR3. The sequence continues at coordinate 67,673 of NZ_LNRD01000005.1, forward strand.
GGCGAGCGCACTCTAAAGAATTTCGTTTGTCGGGGCAATAGACGATAAATTAATAAAACGCTAGTGATATATAGCTATTTTTTATATTTATGGGGTCTGAGTGGAGATTATTTGATGAAGAGCTTTATTAATTGGCTCTAATTTTTGGTATTGGCTCACAAATTGCGTATTTTTCGTAAAATTCAATTAGTTATAAATACGGTATATCTAAAGATAAAATTTATTTATTTTGTTGTGTATTGTGATTTAGATCTTATTTTTTCTTCTCAGTCAATATGGATTTGTTATGGCTTTGACAAAAATAAAACCGAAGATGGTCAGACTTTGATGCTGATGCCATGTGTGGAAATTGCATGAATGGTTTCTTGTGAAATAGGCCTCATCCGAGGCCTTTTTTGATCTTTCGGTCGATTAAACGAACTTTCTCATTATCGCTTAGCCAATCCCTTACCGTTTAGATAAGGCAGGATGTGCGGGCGAGACTCTCCAGATAGCTTTCCGGCGGTTTCTTGTGACCATGCGCTCTGCTTTTGATTGCTTGTACGGCTCGCGTAGTACTCTTGCATGGTCTGATCGTAGGCTTGCACATCGTCTACATTCAGCGCTTGGTATTGGTTTTCGTGGACAATAACGTTAACGGGTAAGCGTGGTTTTACTTCTGGGTTTTGATCAGGGTGGCCCAAACACATACCAAACAGGATAGCGGCGTTGTTAGGTAAACCGAGTAGCTCATCGACTTGTGCTGCGCTGTTTCTTAAGCCACCAATGTATACGCCACCTAACCCCATAGACTCGGCAGCTAACAAACAGTTTTGCGCCATGATGCCGGAATCCACAGCGCCAATCAGAGTCAGTTCAGTAAAGTCGGCTTGAACGTCTGGGTTGATGGCTGCATGACGCTGGTAATCAATGCAAAACACCAAAAATTCTGCGGCACTTTCAACATAAGCCTGATTGCCAGCGTATTGTGCCAGCAGTTTGCGTTTTTCTGTGTCTGTCACACGAATGATAGAGACCACTTGCAGCATGCTAGAAGAAGAGGCGGCTAATCCGGATTGGAGAATCGTTTGTAGTTGTTCACTTGCAATAGGCTCAGAGGTGAACTTACGAATAGAGCGATGACCGAGAATGGTTTCAATCGTACTGTTCATGATCAATCAACTTCCTTAGTTTGTTCTTAGTATTGGCTGAATCTTCACCATAACGCTATTTATATTGAGCGTAAACCAGCATGCGCTTCAAACTGTGGCGACAAGCAAAAGGTGAGGCGCTTGGAAAGTGCAGCGAACATAAAGTGACGTTATTTATAAAGTTGGGTATATAATGATTTTTAATAATCAATAACTTACCAAATGTAGAAAACATGAAAGAACTGATACTTCATACTGTCACTGTATTCATGGGCTTTTTTGCCATCATGAACCCGATCGCTAACATCCCTATCTTCTTAAGCCTGACCGCGGACGAAGACAAGCAAACCGTGCGCTCAATTGCGTTTCGCTCTGTGTTTATCGCCTTTGTTATCGTTGCTGTATTCGCTATTGCTGGCAAAGTCATTTTTGACCTATTTGGTATTACCCTTTACGCACTGCGCATTACTGGCGGTATCTTAGTATTCCTCATTGGCTTCCACATGTTGCAAGGGGAATCGACACACAAGAAGACTAAGGAAAAGGCTTATTCACCAGAGCAAGAACAAGCCGCGTTGAGCATTGCCGTTTCACCATTAGCCATGCCGATATTGGCGGGGCCAGGAACACTTGCGACAGCGATGAACTTTGCAACAACGGGTGGAATCACCGAAACCATCATTACCATTGCTTCATTCGCAGTCCTTTGTGTGATGACTTATGTCCTGTTTTTGTTTGGTGACAAGTTAGTGAAAGCCGTTGGTCCAAGCGCACTGAATGTGATCACCAAAATGATGGGTTTGATCCTTGCGGTGATTGGCACACAGATGTTTATTGAAGGTGCTGCCGAAGCGTATAAAACCGTCTTTGCGTAATCTCTGATTTGAACGACTGCAAATCCACATCAACGTTTTGGTTGATGTGGATTTTTTGATCCTAAGTTTCCACTTAAAGGGCAAGAAACACATAGACTTCGCCTATCTCAATAATAAGAATAACCGATTGTTGCTGTAGCACGAATTTCAGTAATCTTTTTAACGTCTTTATTGGGGGGAAACATGGCAACAAAAGCAATCGTAGTCGAAGGTGGCGCAATGCGTGGCGTCTTTGCCAGCGGCGTATTAGATGCATTCTTAGAGCAAGACTATAAACCATTTGATTTTGCGATTGGCGTATCAGCTGGGGCTTCAAACTTGATCGGTTATCTCACTGATTATCCGCACCGTAGCATTAACGTCATCACCAAGTTAGCGACGAGCAAACGCTTTTTCGATCCTACACGCTTTTTGAAAGGTGGAGATTTGATCGACGTGAAATGGTTGTTTGAAGAGTCAAATCGTTTGTACCCAGTCGATGAAGCAAAACTGTTTGAAGGCATTCCTTTCTTAGCGGCAACGACGAACATAAATACAGGTAAAGCGGATTACTACCGAGTGAATCGTCATAACTTCCACAACGCGATGGAAGCAACAACTGCTCTACCTATTGCTTACAAACATACCCCGTGCTTCTCCGGTGGTTGTTATACCGATGGTGGTGTGGCGGATTCCATTCCTGTACGAGAAGCCTATCGTCGTGGTGCTCGTGATATCACGGTTGTTCTTTCTCATCCTTTGGCTTATGAGAAAAAGCCAGTGAAGACGCCTTGGTTAATGAAGAAGCTGTTCGCTGAACATCCACAAATGGCAGAGGCTATGCTTCATCGTTCAGAGAACTACAATGAGTCGCTTGAGTTCATTCGCAATCCTCCCGAAGGAACACGTGTTCGCGTAGTTGCTCCGCCAGATGAATTCAACGTTCAGCGATTGTCTATGCGTCAATCTGTCTTGCTCGAAGGCTATGAAATGGGGTTGGAAGCAGGACGCGCTCACCTTACCAACCGGGCTGGTGAACACGGCTTGGACAGAGAAAACTGCCATTTTTGTATTTAGTTCTTGAGTATGAGGAGTTAGTCCAAATCGACTTCAAGCGCTCCCCAAGACGAAGGTTCTCCCTCTCTTGTTAAGGGGAACAGACGAGAGTCAGGTTTGGCATAACTTAGTCGATGCAGTCGCTGTGTCACGTGGTAACTATCAAGCCCAGAAATGGTCACCAAGTCGAGCAGTTCCAAATCAAGATAACCATCTGGCATGATCGCTCTTTCCGGTGCGTGCACCATTAACACTTCACCAATCAACATCTCAGTTTGATTGCTCTCAATCTTGATGTGTTCTTTCAAAGCTAGGCCCATCTTGAGGTTACTTTCAAGGACAAAAGGCGCAGGAAACGCATCATCATAATAAGGTGTCAGGCCTACTGCTTCGAACTCTGAGATATGCTTTGGGTAGCGCGCGGAGGTTTGATGGGCTTTTTGCACAAAATCGACGCCGATAGCGTTGATGGTGAAATGCTTGGTATCGAGGATGTTTTCTAGTGTGTGACGGCGACTTTTGCGCGGACGAACGATAAAACCGAATAGAGGTGGATGCGAACCCAAATGAACCACCGAGCTCACCACGGCAAGGTTCTCTTGCCCCTGTCTATCTCTTGTACCGATGAGGTTAGCGCTTTTGTATCCCGCTAGAGAGTTTATCAATCGGGTGCGTTGGCGTTGCTCCATCGCTTGAATGTCGTGCTTCGAAAGTTTGATGTTTTCCATATCCTTGAAAGGGGCGGGTGAACCCGCCCTCCTTGTTGATTTTATTTCGGCATGATGACTTCATCAATGACATGAATCACGCCATTCTTTGCTTTGACGTCGGTAGCAATCACGGTAGCGTTATTGATCATCACTTTATCGCCCATAGTTTTGATCATCACGTCTTGCCCTTGGACTGTCGTCGCTGTATCCATTTTCACTACGTCTGCGGCCATCACTTTGCCCGGAACCACATGGTAAGTAAGAATCGCGACCAGCTTGTCTTTGTTATCTGGCATCAGCAGCATATCAACCGTGCCATCTGGAAGCTTAGCAAATGCTTCGTCAGTCGGTGCAAACACCGTAAATGGGCCTTCTCCTTTAAGCGTGTCTACTAAGCCTGCGGCTTTGACTGCTGCCACCAAGGTGTTGAAGGAGCCATTTGCAACGGCGACATCAACAATATCTTCTTTCATCATTCCGTGTTCATGGGCTTGCGCTGGCATTAAAAATGAAAAAGTGGCAAACATAACCGTGGTTGTAACCAAAATACGTTTTAACATTGTGCATTCCTTTCGTTGTTTGGGTACCGCTCTCTCCCTGATAAAAGCCTTTGTTTGTACGCGCGCTTCTTTCTGGGCGATCAACTTGCTTTCTTTTTGCTCGAAGGCCGAACGTGCTGCGCCAGAATTCTCGCTCCTTCTATTTTCACTTCTGTGCGTTTGCGCCATGCCCACAATCGCTCTCTTGCTGCTTTTGCGCTTGCCTCTACATCCACGATGGGCACGAGATATCGAGAATCGGGATCCAATTGGTACATGACGGTTTCCATTGCGGTCATTTTCCATGGTTCAAACAACAAGGGCGTGGGAACCATTGCAAGTTCTGGAATCCATTTATGAATGAACTCACCGTTAGCATCGTGCTCTTGTGCTTGTTTCGTCGGATTGTAGATGCGAATCGTATTGGTGCCGGTCACTCCTGCTTGCATTTGAAATTGTGGGTAATGGATACCCGGTTCAAAGTCGAGGAACAACTGAGCTAAGTGAGTGACGCCATCGCGCCAATCCATGTTCATATGATGCGTTAAAAAACTCACCAACATCGCGCGCATGCGAAAGTTGATGTATCCGGTGTGATGAAGACAACGCATGCAAGCATCGATGAGCGGTATCCCGGTTGTGCCTGACTTTCAAGCGTCCAAGAGTGCCGCATCTCTGACGTTTGCTTGATGTAATAAAGGTTCATAAGCCGTATTAACACAACGAAACTCCATTTCGCATTCGGATTCAAACTTCTGCATAAAGTGACAATGCCAATGCAGTCTCGAAGACAGCGCAATTAAGCTGCGACGAAACCCTGCCACTTGCCAATGTTTCAGCAGGTATTGGTAAACTTCTCGAAGCGATATATTGCCCCATGCGAGATAGGGAGAGAGGCGAGTACATGCGGTTCGAGATGCTGTAGGGCTAGAAATACTTCGGCAATAATCTCGTCCTCGGCGTTGAAAAAAGTCTTCCATGGTTTGCCAAGCGAGTGAACTCCCGCCCGTTTGCATGCCTTTTATTTTTTCTAACCAAGAAGGAGGGGGCGTAAACGAGCAACCAAGTGCGTCAACATCGAGGGTAATAAGAGAAGCACTTTCAAGGTCGATATCTTCAATCTCGGCTCGCATAACCGTATCCCAATGCTTATCCCAGCCGAGTCGGTCTTTTGCTCCTCGAATGACGGCGCCATGTTCAAATTCGCGCCACGGAATCCCTTGTGATTGAAGCCATTTTGATACTTGTTTATCTCGTTCAAACGTACAACGCAGTCCGATTTCTTGATGGGAGAAAATAGCGTTGATGTTGAACTGATTCTGAATCGCGCTGAGGCAATCTATTGCGCTACCCGACATTACGGACACTTGATGACCAAGAGCCGAAAGTGTTTCGTTCATATCTTGGAGTGATTGCCAGATAAAACGCCAGTGACGAGCAGAGTAATGTGGGTCATCCAGTAACATGGGTTCGACAATATAAAGCAGCACAGTTGGATGTTCTGAAGATAGAGCGTGTTGCAAAGGCGTATGATCGGTCAGGCGTAAATCGCGTTTTAGCCACACTAAGTTGATTGTTTGCATTGTGCCCCTCACTGTTTTTCCGATTTCTACGCATTAGGGAGGCAAATTTCTCACTCGGTGATCGATTTTATTACGGTTGACGTGAAGGCACGGAGCAAGGAGGTGCTCTATGTCTATGCCGCTCAGTAAATTGGAAAAATTCTTCTACATCGACAAGCTCGTTATCCCCTCTCTCGATCTCGCTCTGTATCAAGTATCTGTCTTAGTCGATGGAGAGGAACACTTTGTTACCGATGATCAAGGCAAGTTTTTGAGAGCGCATTCGATACTGGAGTTGCAAAAGCAATGTCGTCACTTGAAAGCGAAACAGCAGGTACTTCGCCAACAAAGTGCCTATGACGAAATGGTTGGGCAGACATCCAAAGATGGTACCAATGAATTAGAGGTTCCTCTGCGTGATAACCAGCTTTACTGACTGAGAAATAACCAAAAATTGAACTCGACGCCATGTGATGCTTGCTAGACTGACATAAAGCATCACACGGAAACGGCTATGCAGTATTACCCAACTCAAGACATTATCTCTGAGCAGCGGTTCGGCTTTGGGCCCCTTTATCAACACAGTTCGCCAAGTTTAGAAAAGCAACTAAGCAGCAATACCTATTGGCATGAGGCAATAACCAAGTTGCCGAGTACAAACGAAGTGTTGTTGAAACTGAGAAAGCTCAATAACACCAAACGAGAGCTCAAACAATCCCCTACCAAAAAACGTGAAGTGCAAAAGCAAATTGGTGCGTTCTTTCGTGAGCAATATTTGCGACAAGTCGAGGCTCGCAACCAACAGACTTTGCACACTCCGTGTGGATTTCAGGAACGCTTGATTCAATTTTGGAGCAACCATTTTGCCATATCGGCAGACACACGAAAGGTGCGTCCGATTGTGGCTAGCGTTGAAAATGAAGTGATTCGAGAACACTGGAATGGCAACTTTGTTGAGATGCTCTTAGCGGTGAGTCAGCACCCAACCATGCTGATGTTTCTGGATAACAACTTGTCGGTAGGACCGAACTCCAAACAAGGACTGAAACAGGGTAAAGGGCTCAATGAAAACCTCGCGCGAGAAATCATGGAGCTGCATACGCTTGGTGTCGATAGCCAATATACACAACAAGACGTAATTGAGCTGGCAAAAGCCATTACTGGCTGGAGCGTTGGATTCAAAGCGCCAAAAGTTGGTTTCCAATTTAATGCAAGAACCCATGAGCCAGGCTCGATAACTCTGCTTGGCAAGCGCTATTTTCAACAAGGTATTGAACAAGGACGAGCGTGTTTGAGAGATCTTGCGCTTCATCCTGATACTGCAAAACATATTGCACGTAAGTTGGTGCAGCATTTCCTAGGACCTTCCGGTGAAGCCTTGGTTGAACCGCTCAGCCAAGCTTACCTAAAAGGCAAAGGGGATTTGCTCCCGGTTTATCGATTGTTGATTCAAAGCGCTTTGAGCCAATCGGCAGAAGCGATGCGCTTTCGCACTTCTCAAGAGTGGTTATTCGCGGTTTTGCGCAGTGCTGATGTCCGTTTTCCTGAATCGAATGATATGCAAATGAGCAAGTCTGGGAATAAATTACTCGGTGCGCAAAGAAGCTTAGGGCAGCCTCCTTTTATGGCGGGTTCTCCTGCTGGTTGGCCAGACAAAGACGCGGATTACAACAGTCCATCGGCGCTAACTCAGCGGTGGCAGTTAGCGAATCGAATCGCTCGACTGGCGGTGAAAAGTGCCAAGTCCCAAGGTGTGAAACCACAAGCTTTTGTTGAGCAAATTAGCCAGCAGCTTTACGGCAATGCGTTAGACGAACACACAAGGTTGGTGATGAACAAAGCCCCATCGGCAGAGATGAAGCTTTCTCTACTTTGGCTTAGTCCGCAATTTCAGTATCGATGAGGTGGGTGATGACAATAGATAAACAAACGAACTTAACATCGACTCGTCGACAATTTTTAAAATCCGCTTTAGCCGTGGGCGCAACAAGCTTGTTGCCTAATGCAGTCTTTGCTCAATCAAGTTCTCCAAATATCTTTGTTTGGATTACGTTGCGGGGTGCGATGGATGGATTAAACGTTGTGGTTCCTTATGCTGATAAGCAGTATTTAGCTCTCCGTCCGACGATTGGTTTAGCAACAGAAAAACTGAATAAACTCGACGATTTTTATGGTTTGCATCCGGCGATGAAAACCAGCTTCGAGTGGTATCAAAATAAGCAGATGGCGATGATTCATGCTTGTGCCACCGCGTATCGTGAGCGCTCTCATTTTGATGGGCAAAAGGTGTTGGAGAACGGCACAGACAATCCGTTACATCGTGATGGATGGTTAAACCGATTGCTGCAACTGGATGCCAAGTCGAAAGGTTTGGCGATCGATTCAGGGTTACCTTTGATTGTTCAAGGAGAGAAGGCGGTCAGCAGTTGGTATCCAAACAATCTGCAAGCGCGAGACAGCCAAGTGGAGCTGCTAGAGGCTTTGTTTCAAAGTGATGAGAAGCTTGCGAGTAATTTTGAAGAAGCGCTGAAGATCGAAATGATGTCGAATCGAAATCGTCCCGGTAAGCAGTTTCCTGTCTTGGCGTCTCAAGCGGGAACTTTTCTCTCTACTGAAGGTGGCCCTAACATCGCGGTATTGGAACTGGGAGGGTGGGATACTCATGCTGGCCAAGGCGCAGAAACAGGAAGGCTCGCCAATCAATTGCGTAAATTGGATAACGGTCTTGCCAACCTAAAGAAAGCGTTAGGGGATAACTGGTCGAAAACTGTCGTGATGGCGGCAAGTGAATTTGGACGCACCGCAGCGGAAAACGGAACCAAAGGCACCGATCATGGAACAGCAAACGCCATGTTTATTGCTGGTGGAGCCATCGAAGGTGGCAAGGTATTGGGAGAATTTCCAGGGCTTGCCCAAACTGAGCTTTATGAAGGGAGAGACTTAGCCCCTGCTAATGATATGAGGGCGGTGATCAAAGCCGTTCTACAGCAACACATGAGCATAGAATCGAGTGCGCTAGAAAGCGTGTTTCCCGACAGCGGCTCAGATAAAGCTTACGCAGGCCTTATCCGATCATCTTAGTTTTTACCTTCCAACGATAACAAAAACGCCCCGTCTCCAAGCCAGAAGCGGGGCGTTTGTGATTAATGTGTTTGAATCTTACGCTTGCTTACGCTGTGCGTCCTTCTTTGCCAACTTTTCTGCGCGTCGCTGCTTACGTTGTTTGGCACTTTCACCACCGACGTGTTGTTCGCCACGAACCGCTGCTAACGACACTTGCTTTTCACGCTCGCGGAAGCGCTCTACTTGCTCTTCACTGTGTTTACCAAAACATTTCGGGCAGCTTACGCCTTGCTCAAATTGCTCTGATTGTTTGTCTTCTTCCGTGATTGGCAGTCGGCAAGCATTACACAAGTCGTAACCTGCTTTTTCCAGCTGGTGGTTCACCGCAACGCGACCGTCGAATACGTAACAATCGCCTTCCCACAAGCTTTCTTCTTCTGGTACTTCTTCAAGGTATTTCAGAATACCGCCTTCTAGGTGGTACACCTCATCAAAGCCCTGCTCTTTCATGTAAGCAGTCGACTTTTCACAGCGAATACCACCAGTACAGAACATCGCGACTTTTTTGTGTTTCTCTGGATCCATGTTTTGTTTTACATAGTCAGGAAATTCGCGGAACGTGTCAGTATTTGGGCTAACTGCACCTTTAAATGTTCCGATTTCGATTTCATATTCGTTACGAGTATCAACCACAAAAACTTCTGGATCAGCAATCAGATCGTTCCAATCTTGCGGCTTCACGTAGGTGCCAACGACATGGCGAGGATCGATGCCTTCAACGCCCAATGTCACGATCTCTTTCTTGAGTTTTACCTTGGTGCGGTTAAACGGCTGTGTATCTGAGTACGACTCTTTGTAAACAATACCAGTAAGGCGACGCTCGGCATTTAGCCATGCAAGCAGTGTATCAATACCTTCGCGTTTCGCTGCAACCGTACCGTTAATACCTTCACTTGCCAGTAGCAACGTTCCATGTACACCGTGGGCTTCCATTAGGGCAAGCAATGGCTCGCGTAACTCTTGGTAGTTTTCCAGTTCCACAAATTTATACAGGGCGCAGACAACATACTGACTCATGATTATTCCTTACTTTAAAAGGTCGATGGTTCGACGACTCGATACCTAACAATTTTAGCGGCTCGGAGTATACCTGAGTAATTTAGTCGGAAATACGGACAAACTATGCGGATATTTTCAGTCATATTGATCAGGCGATTTTTTCGACAAATCTTGGCGCGTAACATTGGAAATTAATGGGCATGAAAATTTGAACTAGATCACATTTGTAGTTCTTTTCTAGAAATGAACTAAGTTAATGAAAATTAAAGCTTTGTGGAAAACTTCATCACCTTATCACGTTTGCGGTGCTTGCCTCTGATTGCTGTTCGTATCGAGCTTGGTGTCAGTGTCAATATGTTTCCTTACCCTCTCCATCTTCAGTTCTAACTTTTAAAAAACTTACTTGTAATGATAACTATTATCATCTAGATCTATTGTGTACATATGGTGCTCAACATTTAAACTACACACAAGATATAGATTATGGACGTTATAAAACGAGATGGACGGAAAGAAAAAGCCAGTCTAGATAAGGTAACTCGAAGAGCCGAAGCGCTGGCTGATGGACTAAAAGTTGAACCTATTGCGGTTGCACAACGCGTGGTAAGCGGTTTGTACGACGGCATTAAGGTGACGGAAATCGATGTATTCCTCGCTGAAACGGCAGCAAGCCTAGCGACGGAACATCCTGATTATGCCAAGCTTGCGGCTCGCGTGATGGTGAGTTCTCTGCAAAAAGAGACCAGCGGATACGCTACTGCAACACGTGAGCTCTCTGAAATCGGTATTCTTTCCGAAGCTTACGTCGACTTTGTTGCCAAGAATCAGTTTGCGCTCGAAGAGATGATTGACTACAAACGTGACTATCAGTTTGATTACTTCGGCTACAAAACTCTCGAGCGTTCCTACCTATTGAAAGTAAAAGGTGTGGTGGTTGAACGACCACAAGATATGTTCATGCGTGTGGCAGTCGCTGTCGCGGGTGACGATCTTGAAGAAATTAGAGAGCTATACGATTTGCTCAGCCTTGGTTACTACACTCATGCTACGCCAACGCTGTTTAATGCTGGCTGTAAGATGCAGCAACTGTCTTCGTGTTTCCTATTAGCGATGCAAGAAGATTCCATTAACGGCATTTACGACACCCTCAAAGATTGTGCGCTGATTTCTAAATCGGCGGGCGGCATTGGGCTACACATCCACAATATTCGAGCGACTGGGGCGCCAATTATTGGTACTAACGGTGTGTCGAATGGCATCGTGCCAATGCTCAAAGTTTTCAATGAAACGGCCCGCTATGTTGACCAAGGTGGCGGTAAGCGCAAGGGCTCGTTTGCGGTTTATCTGGAACCTTGGCATGCGGATATCGAATCCTTCCTCGATTTACGTAAAAACCACGGTAAAGAAGAGTTCCGAGCACGTGATTTGTTCCTTGCTCTATGGGTGCCAGACTTGTTCATGGAACGTGTTGAAAACGACGCGGAATGGACTCTATTTAGCCCTCACAATACCAAAGGTTTGTCTGATTTATACGGCGCTGATTTTACTCAGAAGTACCAAGAATACGAGCGTATGGGCTTTGGTGTGAAGACCATCAAAGCTCGCCAATTGATGACGCAAATCATTGAGTCGCAAGCTGAGACGGGTACACCGTACATGCTCTACAAAGATGCGTGTAATGAAAAGTCGAATCAGAAGAACCTCGGCACCATTAAGTCGAGTAACTTGTGCGCAGAGATCATGGAAGTCTCGACGCCAGATGAAACGGCGGCTTGTAATTTGGCGTCTATGGCACTGCCTAAGTTCGTTACAGACACGGGGTTTGATTTCGACAAACTTCACCAAGTCACCAAAGTCGCGATTAAGAACCTCGACCGCGTTATCGATGTGAACTATCACCCAACCGATAAGATTGAAAAATCGAACCACGCGCATCGTCCTGTTGGTTTGGGTATCCAAGGTTTGGCGGATGTGTTTTTCAAAATGCACCTTCCATTCGATAGCGAAGAAGCATTGCAGCTTAACCGTGACATCGCGGAAACCATGTATCACGCCTCCCTTGAAGCGTCTTGTGAAATCGCGGCGCAAAAAGGCGCGTACTCCAGTTATGACGGCTCACCGATCAGTCATGGTCAGCTCCAATTTGATCTGTGGGATGAACAACCAAGCAGCCGCTGGGATTGGTCACAGCTCAAGCGCCAAATCGCAGAGCATGGTGTGCGCAACTCGTTACTGATTGCTCAAATGCCAACGGCGTCGACAGCGCAAATTTTAGGCAACAACGAAGCGTTTGAAGCGCAAACCAGCAATATCTATAAACGCCAAACATTGTCGGGTGAGTTCATCATCATCAACAAACATCTGGTGAGCGATCTGGAACAGCGTGGTCTTTGGACGAGCAAAATCCGTGACGCCATTATTCTTAATAACGGCTCAGTACAAGGCATCGATGCCATTCCCGACGATCTTCAATCCGTGTATCGCACCGTGTGGGAAATCTCTCAGAAAGTGATCATTGATATGTCGGCAGCTCGTGCCCCGTTTGTTTGCCAATCGCAGAGCCTCAACTTATGGCTCGCATCACCAACGTTCGCCCAAATCAATGCGATGCACTTCTACGCGTGGAAACGTGGTCTGAAAACCGGCATGTACTACTTGCGCTCTAAGCCATCGACTAATGCGGTGAAAGTCACCGTTGGTCAGCAAAGTGAAGATGAAGATTGCCTAAACTGCGGCGCATAAACCTATCTCGTCAATTAAAAATATTCACATCAACCGAAAGTAAGGAAACGGTATGATTGTTAAAAATAAATTTAGCTTGTTCCCCATTCAATACGAAGAGATTTGGCAAGCGTACAAAACGCACGAAGCGGCTTTTTGGACCACAGAAGAACTCGATTTTGCTCAAGATCTTGCTGATCTTGCCAAGTTGACCGAAGGCGAAAAGCACTTCATTCGACATGTGTTGGCGTTCTTTGCTCAGAGCGAAGGGATGATCAACGAAAACTTGTTGACTCGATTTTATGGCGAAATTGAAATCGCAGAAGCGCGCTGCTTCCTTGCTTTGCAGGCATTTAATGAAGTCATTCATGCAGAAACTTACGCGCTGCAACTCGAAACTTACATCCCCGATGTTGAAGAGCGTGAGCGCTTGTTCAATGCGATTGAAAACGTCCCGACCGTAAAGCGTAAGGCGGAGTGGGTTATGAAGTGGATCTCTTCCGATAAACCATTGGCAATGCGTTTGATCGCCTTTGGTCTTGTAGAAGGCTTGTTCTTCGCTGGTAGCTTCTGTGCCATTTACTACTTCCGTAAACGTGGTTTGCTGGCTGGTTTGGCGGCAAGTAATGACTTGATTGCTCGTGATGAAGGGCTGCACTTTAGCTTTTCTGCGCTGCTATTCAAAACCTTAGGTCAAGGCAAGGTGACGCAACAAGAGTTTGAAGAGATTTGCCGTGAAGCCGTTTCAATTGAGAAAGAGTTTGTAACGGAAGCCCTACCAGTGGACTTGATTGGTATGAATGCTGAGCTGATGTGCCAATACATTGAGCACACTGCCGATGTTATCGCTGGTTTGTTTGGGTTCTCCCCGATCTTTGGTGCGGAAAACCCATTTGATTACATGCGTTTATTGGACATGGAAGGAAAGACCAACTTCTTTGAAAAACGTGTTACTGAGTACAAGCGACCTCAAGATCGCCAATTGAGTTTTGATGCGGATTTCTAACGGCAAGGAATAGCAGAGAAGAGTAATGAAAATAGAAATGTACAGCAAGGAGCAGTGCTCCCAATGTGAAACCGCAGCAATGTGGTTGCAAAATCAGGGCTTTAACGTGGCAACGCTCAAGTTGGATGTGGAGTTTGATCGGGAAACCTTGTTCGAGTTATTCCCAACCGCAAGAAGCTACCCACAGTTTATGCTTGATGGCGAACCGATTGGTGATTTCAGTCGCTTAAAATCGGCACTCTCTTTTGAGCGAAATGCCGCTTTCTAAATTAGGTCTCTAATCCCCTTTTATTGAGAAAAGGGGATTTTTATTTCCACTTAAATTTTGTGGATGTTCAAATTATCAGTAAAAACTCGTAAAACTGTTGAAAACGTACTCGACATAAATGGTCGAAATTTGTACTGTTGACTCGCTTCACATTCCTAAAACTTCTTATCCGATAATCAGTTGAAGCAAAGATCTGTGTTTGATACAGGTCGGTTGGCAAAGGAATTCAACATGCAACAGTTTCATATCAGAAGACTAAGAGAAGAAGACGTCCCACTGTTGAAAACGCTCTTGGTCGAACTCGACACCTCTCATTATAATGCTGAGCCAGATTTCTACCGTTCTCCGGAAGAAATGGCGCAGTTAAGGGAAGATCGCAACATCTTCGATAAATATTTTGATGGCAGCATCACGGCTTTTATTGCTTGTTCTAACCGACAGGTGGTTGGCTTTATTTCTGGCACCGTGCGAGAGGTTAACTCGATTCTCTCTCCAGAAAGACGCGTCGGTTATATCAATGAATTGGTGGTGTCTGAAAGCCATCGTAACTTAGGTATTGGCTTGTCTTTGATGGATAAAATCGAGAGTGATTTGTGCAGCCAAGATATTGAAGAGCTTGGTTTAACCGTGGCGTCATTTAATCACGAAGGCGAAGATTTCTACCATAAGATGGGTTACCGCGTGATCACCAAAATGATGACCAAGCGAGTCAAAGACTAGCGCTAATTTAAACCTGAATCGAATCAAAAACGCCTCTCTATCTCGTGATAAAGAGGCGTTTTTCTATCTAGGTTTTTAGCGAATTCTGAGCGTTAGCTGCTCATTTCAACGTTGTTGCGGTTTGTTTACCCATCGCAATTAACTTGTCGAGAATACGCTCACCATCTGCACGAAGACCGTTGTGCTCATATTCATTGGTGATCCACGCTTTTGAGTTTGGCATTGCAGCGAGTGTTTCACGGCTGATGTCCATTTCTACAAACATATCGTCGGCATAGACGGCGCAGCTCACAGGCACCTTATTGTTTGCCAATTGCTGCGCATCGTATAACGGCGTCCAATCGGCTTTCTCTGCCAGTAATTCTGCAGCTTCTTTCAATGGCTTTAAGTTTACGTATTGATCGAACATCCAAGGGAAGACCATTTCTCCAGTGAAGTAGAACGACTTACCTTGTTCGTAATTGAACGCATCATGCTCTTGGCGCACTCGGTGTGCGCTCCATTGAGAAGCAAACCCTTGGCAGTAAATCGACTCGTGCAGAATCGCGTAAATTGGATTGGTCTGGAAGTTTTGCTGTGCCAACATGTCGTTGAGGAATTCATAACGAAGCTGAGGTTTACCGTTCACTTCAATCAAGGCACTTTCTAGCCAGTAATAAGTTGGCAAGAAGGTATCACTGACACCAAAGTTAATCCCAATTTGTTGGAATTGTTCGACAGTAAAACGCTGACCATTTGGCAGAAACTCTTCGTGCTCCAATAAGTGATTGGCAATGTTTTGGCACAGTTGCTGCGCTTGTGGGAATTGCTGGAAGAAGGCTTGGTTCTTCTCCATGGTGCGCTTAAAGGTTGCTTGATACACATCATCGGCATGACGAGAAACCGAAGGTACACCACCTGTGATGTAGCTTTGCAGCAGGCTGTTCGGGAACAGCGATAGATAAGTTAGTGAACAGAAGCCGCCAAAGCTCTGCCCCAAAATCGCCCACTTCTCAACACCAAATTGTTCACGGATAAATTCCGCATCGCGAACAATGTTGTCTGCGCGGAAGTGGCTTAAGTAGTCAGCCTGTTGCTTCGGCGTGAGGTGCGCAAGCGTCTGATGATTGATCACGCTGCTGTTGCCAGTGCCGCGTTGGTCGAGCAGCAATACACGATACTCACTCAGTGCGCGTTTTATCCAACCGTTGTTTCCGTTTGGACGAGGAGAAGGGAAGCCTGGACCACCTTGAAAATACACTAACCACGGTTTGTCGGAGTCTTCATCGCCGACTAAACAAACGGAGCGAGCGAAGACGTTGATCGTGCCTTTGCTTAGATCTTGGTAGTCCAGCGGCACGGTAAACGAGTAGGGCGTGTAATGCAGTCCTGCGTCGATAAATGATTGAGCGTTCATTGTTATGGTCTGTCCTTGTTTATAGTCGCTTTACGATATCGAATTCCTTATTAGAAACAATAGATTTGTTGTAAGAACTCGATTTTTGAAGCGGGAAAGGCAAGTAATGGCATTCAAAACAGAAACTCTTCGATCTTTCCGTGTTGGTATGCACTGAGTGAACTATGATCTGATAGGTGCAGTTTAGACATCACTGTCTTACCGTTTTTATGAAACGAGACATTTGGCGGTCATTGACCATGGAGGATGCTTGATGAACACGTCACTAACCCGAATCACGCTCGCTTGTTTATTACTACAGACCATCAGTGCCCCTGCATTGGCAGTCGTAACGCCGAATCCGCCTCAGCTGCAGGCAAAAGGCTATGTGTTAATGGACTTTCAGTCCGGTGCCATCATTGCTGAGCAAAACGCGCGTGCCGGATTAGCCCCAGCCAGTTTAACCAAGCTGATGACCGCTTACGTCGTGGGGCAAGAAATCAAATCTGGGCGGCTTCAATGGGATGATAAAGTGACGGTGAGTGAGAACGCGTGGTCAGCCAAATTCCCAGACTCCTCAAAAATGTTTATCCAACCCAAAGATGAAATCACCGTTGCCAACCTAATGCGTGGTGTGATCATTCAATCTGGTAATGATGCTTGTGTGGCGCTCGCCGAACACGTTGCCGGTAGTGAAGGGGCGTTTGTCGCCTTGATGAATGGCTGGGCGGATAAGCTCAGCTTGAATGATACCTACTTCGTTAACTCGCATGGTCTAGATAGCGAGGGCATTCAAACTTCTCCTAATGATATGGCGACTCTGATGCAATCCATCATCAATGATGTGCCTGAAGTCTATGCGCTTTATAGTGAGAAGGTATTTAAGTGGAACAAGATCACCCAATACAACCGCAATAAACTGTTGTGGGACAAATCAATGGATGTCGATGGCGGCAAAACGGGCTACACCAGCAATGCGGGTTACAGTTTGGTGAGTTCTGCTAAGCAAGGGAAGATGCGACTGATCTCGGTAGTAATGGGAACGCCAAGCAAACAGTCACGCATTAGCCAGTCTAAGAACCTACTCAGTTATGGCTTCCGCTTCTATGACACCAAACAAGTGGCAAAACAGGGCGAAGTTCAGGCGAGTGCAAAAGTTTGGAAAGGCGATGTCAGTGAGATTGATTTGGGTTTTGCCCAAGATGCGTACCTGACGCTCCCTCGCTCTCTAACCGCTGGTTTAGACAAGAGCGTGGTCGTGAATGAGCCGCTGATTGCACCCATAGCAAAAGGGGATGTGGTTGGTAAAGTCGTGTGGAAGAGTGACGATAAAACCGTGGCGAGCTATCCGCTGGTGAGTAACCAAGCAGTGGAAGAGGGCTCGTGGATTGGGAAGTTATGGGACAGTTTAGTGCTGTGGGTGAAGTCGTTGTTTAATTAGTGCAAGGGCAAGTTTCGTAATAGTGATTTCAGAATTTCAGACAAAGAAAAGCAGCTCGAAGGTGAGCTGCTTTTTGCTTTCGCGTTTATTGGGGTTTCAGTGATTATTCAGACAAGGTGATGATTGGTAAGTCATCCCAAATCTTACTCTCATCCGATGCGCCGCCAGAGAAGTTCCAAGGACCTTTGTCTTGTTCCAGTGGACGGTAAGTGGCAGACAATCCATCCAAGTCCCAAGTTGTCACATAGAATCGAATGCCATCCAGTGAATCAGGTCGACCTAGTGCGTCACTCGCGAAGTCCATCGAAATGGTGTTGTTGGCTTTGTCTACCGTCACCATTGGTGCCGGCGTTACTGCTTCGCCCCATGTTGTCGCGTTTGCGCCTTGGGTGTTGTAAATCGAGCTTTGCCAGCCGAAGACCACAGCATTGCGACTCCATGTTCCGCTTGGCATAGAAGCGTTGATCTTTGGCAGTTCCGTTAGGTTGGTTGCTGCTTCTTCCGGTAAATCAATGAAGATGGTGAAACCAACGTGGTCAAAGCCGTTTGGCGGCAACCAAGTATCGGTGATCTTGTCCATAGTGAAGGTCAAGCGTACGTTACTGCCGACGGTAAATACCTCAGCTTTGTTGATTGCGAGTTGGCTGTTGTCTTTATCGAACGTTGGATCCGTTGGCAGCGAGTAGTTACCGTTAGGGCCGCCCATGCCATCTTGTGCATCGCCTGCGTCATCAATAGTGTCGTCTGGCGTGTTCGACCAGCTTAAGTCCGACACAAAGTTCACATCTTCAATGCCTGCTTTTTTCTCAGTGGAGTAAATCGCGAAGCGGTGTTGCTGTTCGCCAATTGCAAAGTGACGGGTAGATAAAGTCACGCTAAATTGACCGTCAGCACTTACGGTAATTGCTTGTGCGGTTTCTAGATTACCGTCCACGACAAGGTTCAATTTCTCGTTTGCGTTAGCAGTACCAGCAATCACGATATCATCAGTGATGGTTTGTCCTTCCCAATCTTGCGCCAGTTGGATGTTGAGGTCTGGTGTATCTACCGATTGGGTGTCGTTAGTTTTCGAGTAAATCACGGCAGATTTGGCTGGTAGCTCAAGGGTTACGTGACCGTTTTCATCGGCGATTAACTGCTCCGGAGCGTCTGCCCAGTTAGACATGATTTGTTGTTGGAAGACGGTGCCGTCCGCTTGCTCTACATCGAGTTGGTTCATCAACATCGGGGAATTCGATGTGTTCATTACCACTAAGACTTCGTCGTTATCCAACGTTCGGGTAAAGGCGAACACACCGGCGCCGGCTTTATCGCTGCCAATCACTTTCATTTCGCCGCGTGTCATGACTTTGTTTTCGGTACGTAACTTAGCAAGCTCTTGGATGAACAAGTACATCTCGCTGTTTTGGTCGAATGAGTCTACGTAGTCACCATCTTCACGGTAACCGCCAGCAAACATCGCATCGCGCGCCGCTGACATCGCCTGTTCTGTCCCTTGGTAAATCACAGGGATGCCCGGTACCGCCATCATTGTGATCAGCGCTTGCTTCATATCGTTGATACTGCCTTGCGATAGAAAACGCGGCATATCGTGGTTATCAATGAAGTTCGGCATGATGTATGGATTCGGGAACATCTCCATCATTTTCTCAAGACGGAAACGCAAGTAATCGGTCGGTTGTCCTGCTGCAAACACGCGTGTCATGGTTGCTTGCAATGGGAAGTTCAACACCGAGGTTAACTGCTCCGGTGAGCCGCTTTCACCGATGTAAGTGAGCATCTTCTCTTCGCCTTCGGTGTTGTAAGGCGTAGATGTTTCGAAGACTTCACCAAAGGTCAGGAAGTTATCGCGACCTGTATCAACCGCTTGAGTCATCACACCATCGTCGGCGTGCAGGAAGTCGTTCCAGAAATCGTGCTCAACAAACTTCACGGTATCGATACGGAAACCGTCAACGCCCACTTCGCGGATCCATTTACGGTAGCTCTCTTTTAGATAAGCGCGTACTTCAGGATCGGACGTATTTAGGTCATCCAGATCCGACAGTTGCCAGTTTTTTTCTTGCACTGGGTCGTTGTGGTCGGTGATGCTTGGCGTCCAGTGGTAAATGCCAGTACCGTCTTCTTTACACTCATTCATGTTGAGCGGGTAAGGCAGTTCTTGCCCTGCTGGCAGCGCATTTTCAATCAAACGGAAACCTTGGCAAGGTAGGCTAGGATCGTAATTGTATGGGTCATCGTAAGTGAAGAAGTTACCTACGTGGTTGGTCACGATGTCTTGAATCAAGAACATGTTACGAGCGTGCACTTCTCGCGCTAACGCTTGGTAGCTTTCCATGTCACCAAAGTGCTCATCCACTTTTTGGAAATCACGCGCCCAGTAGCCGTGGTAGCCACCGTAGTTTTGTTCTGCGTCCCACCATTGGTTTGCCACTGGCGGCGTAATCCAGATAGAGGTTGCGCCTAGGTCTTCGATGTAACCCAGTTTGTCGCTGACACCAACAAGATCACCACCACTGAATTTCTTGTCTGAGGTAGGATCGTACTCATTCTGACCTTGATCGTTAAGCGTGTTGTCGCCGTCGTTAAAACGGTCGATCATCAAGAAGTAAATGATCTGGTCTTGCCAATCAGGAGATGCCACGTGGCTCCCTGTATCTGTTGGCGTAGTTTCATCGCTACCACAGCCAGAAAGAGCTAGAGCGATCGCTAAAGGAAGTATTTTTATTTTATTCATAGGTTTAGGTAAGGTTTCAAACACGGCTTTTGTCTCCGTTATGCAGCAATGCGGAAACGATAAAACAAAGGTTTGAAATTGAGAGTGTCATTTTGCGCCAAAAGAGACGTGAAATGATGTCACGAAGAGCTGAATTTGAACTGTGCTACATATTTAACTGAGTGGTTGCACAATTGGATATTGAATCGGGTAATGGTCTTTGGCTAACTCATTACCAGAATGATCATAGAGTCGGAATCGGCACTGTTTAACCGTTTGGGGTAGGGGAAGTTGTAGCGCCCAGCATGTGTAATCTTCTGCATTCTGAGTTTGGCTCATTGCGTGCGGAGCTGGCGCGTCACCCACGTAGCAATCGATCTTCGCCACGTCTTTTAATCTACACGCGAGTTCCACAAACAAGGTGTACTGAGTGCCGAGTTGGATCAGTTGTTTTGTCGGGACAATGTATTCCGTTGCGCCAATTAAAAGCCCTTTAGAAACCATGTAATCGCGCTGGTGGTTGTTATCAATGTAGCGTTCACCATCGACTTCATAACACAGTCTAAAGGTCAGTGGATGTGCGACAGGAAGCTCTGTCGTCGCCCATAGTTCGGTGCCATTATTCAAAAAACGCTCGAAGAAGGCTGGGTAGCGACGCCAAGTGCCATCACGGTCTCGACACTCAACGGAGACCACTTTTTCAAACGCAATGTTATCCACTTCCATCCAGATTTTACCGACGGGTTGGTCAATGTCGTTATCGGCTAGAGTGTTCGCTTTGGCGTAGTACAAGCGGATGGGTTGGTTGTTGAGATGAGTGCGGTTATCCAAGCACTGCTGGCGATATTGCATTGGCGAAAACGGATACCAACGGCGAAAAGTTCGGTGGAAGTTGGAAGGTTCTTCATAACCCAACTGATAGGCGATTTGCTGCGTTGTGAGTTGAGTGTCTGCGAGTAGAGCTAATGCGTGCTTTTTCTTGGCGAAGTCGACGCATTGCGAATAGCTCATTTGTTTTTCTTGCAGGCGACGTTGTAAGGTGCGCTTGGATACGCCCAATTGCAGTGCGGCTTGGTCTAATTTCAGTGCGTAATTGCTGTTTTTGACGAACAGAGCATTAAGCACGCTCAACAATTCTGGCTGTTCAATTGGTTGGTGAGACAGGAGCAAATAAACATGTTTTACCAAGTCGAACACAACCGAGTTTTGCGTTGAGTTGGTTTCTTCTTCTAGTTCGAAATGAACAGAATAAAGCTCAGTGCTGTGAAGTTGAATGTGCACAGATTTATTCAAACCTAGCTGTTCCAATTGCATCAGCAGCAAGTCATAAACCGATTCTGCCCAGCTTGGCATTTCAGTAGCTCTGCACTCTAGCTGCATCTGAATCTGGTTATCACTGTGTTTGAAAACAATGTACAAGCGACGATCGAACAGCGAAACGCTTTTGCTCCACCACAACAGACCTTCACGCAGAGTCGGTGCCTCTTGCAACATCATACATTGCAAGGCAACCAGTTTTTCAATGTGCCAATATTCGCCAGCAATTCTTAGGTGATTGTGCCCGAGTTTTTTGCAGAGAAAGGGCGTGATGATGTTGTCTTGAGGCAGCATGAAAGTGGTTCGGTAACAGAGCAAAGGCGACATTATTGCTTAAACCAAGTGTTGCTTCAGTGAGAGTGCTCAAAGCTTGTTACATCGGCGATTTTCAAATTTATTTTGAAGATGTTTTTAACTGAAATCGGTTTTTCCCTGTAACTCATAAGGTTAAAGTGATAACCAGCATAAACTACTCGACTGGAGACCCCGATGGACATCGTTCAAGCTGCTAAATCCCGCTACTCAACCAAAGTCTTTGACCCAACCCGTAAGCTGCCACAAGAGAAGATCGACGCAGTTAAAGAACTGATTCGTTTTAGTCCATCGAGTGTGAACTCTCAGCCGTGGCACTTCATTCTGGCAAGCACAGAAGAGGGCAAGCAACGTATCGCAAAAGCAGCACAAGAGAGCTACGCGTTCAATGCAGCGAAGATCCTAAACGCATCACACGTGTTGGTGTTCTGTGCTAAAACGGGCATTGATAATGACTACATAGAAGCGCTATTGGCGCAGGAAGAAAAAGACGGTCGATTCCCAACCGAAGAGGCAAAAGCAGCGATACGTGGCGGTCGTAGTTACTTTGTAAATATGCACCGTTTTGACCTAAAAGATGCTAATCATTGGATGGAGAAACAGGTTTACCTCAACGTGGGTACGTTGTTGTTGGGCGCTTCAACACTAGAAATTGATGCGGTGCCAATCGAAGGTTTTGATCCGAAAGTGCTGGATGAAGAATTTGGTCTTCGCGAAAAAGGCTACACTGGCGTTGTGATTGTACCACTTGGCTACCATGCGGAAGATGACTTTAATGCCAAGACGCCTAAGTCACGCTGGGAAGCAGAAACTGTATTTACCGAGATCTGATCAAGATGATTCATTTAGTTGCAGAAATTAAAGCCTACCCAGACAGTATCGACAACGTAACCAACTTACTTTCTGGTCTATTAGAACCTTCTCGTGAAGAAGAAGGTTGTTGCCAATACGAACTGTATTTGGATCAAAAGATCGAAGGCTTGTTTATGTTCCAAGAAATTTGGGCATCGCAAGAAGCGTTAGATAAGCACTTACAAAGCCCACATATCGCACAGTTTATCTCGACGTTAGAAGATAACGATTGGGTTGAATATTCTCAGATTCGCCCAATGACGTTCGTCGGCTAACCTTCTGAGCAGAATGTTGCCAGCACTTTCTTACGTTGCCGGCAGCATTTTTCATGAATGAATTCACGGAAAGTACGAATGGTTGGAGTCAGCAAACGACGATCAGCGCACACCATGTATAGCGGTACCGGACCACAATCCCACTCAGGTAATACTCTTACTAATCTTCCCTCAATCAAATCTTGGCTGATGTCCATTAGCGATTTGTTAGCGATCCCTTTGCCTTTGATTGCTAAGCGATGGGATAAGTCACTGTCGTTGCTAAGTAGCTTGCCACTCACGACAACCTGTTCTGTTTCGTCTCCGCGAGTCAGCGTCCATTTGTTGTAAACCGAATCCGCCACCATGTAACACAAGCAGTTGTGTTGGTTTAGGTCTTCCGGTTTGGTCAGCACAGGATTATTTGCGACGTATTCTGGAGAGGCGCACAGGATTCGCTCATTTGCACCACACAACGCCAATACGACCAAGTTAGAGTCAGCAGGTTCACCGTAACGAATCGCGATATCGACGGGTTTGGTGTACATATCGGTTAAGCTATCAGACAGCTCTAACTTGATAGAGACGTTCGGGTAAACATCAATAAACTCATCGACCCAATCAAGCAGCATGTTGCGACCAAAATCAGATGGCGCGGTGATGTGCAGTTGGCCCGATAGTTCGCCACGCGCGCTTGATATCTGATCTAATCCCTCTTGCAGCGTTGCGAGTGCTTGAGTGGTTTTGTCTAAGAACAGCTCACCTTCCGATGTTAAGCGAAGGCTGCGAGTGGAGCGCACAAACAGCGGAAAGCCTATTTGTCCCTCAAGACGTTTGATCGATGCACTGATGGCTGCTGGTGTCATGTCCATGCTGTTGGCGGCTTTCGAAAAACTGCCTTGGCGTGCAGTTTCGACAAAGATATTCAGATCGTTGAGGGCTTTCATAATGAAAAGGGCTTTTAAGAAGTTTGGGCTACTATAGGGGAGAGTCGCAGGGCAATTCAAGGTTAAAACACTAGGTTGCACGGCGAGTTTGAGTTAGATTAGCGCGCAACTTCACTTTACCGGATCAATAGCATGAGCCAACAGCAGTCGAATAACCCACTTCACGGGTTGAGTTTAGAGAAAACCCTTACCCGCTTAGTTGAGCACTTCGGGTGGAACGGAATGCATGAGCGCGTTCGTGTGAACTGTTTTAAGAAAGATCCTTCAATCAAATCGTCGTTGAAGTTCCTACGTAAAACGCAGTGGGCAAGAGATAAAGTGGAAGCGCTGTACATCGAGACGTTCTGTTAATCTGATTTGGTGTACGTTTAAAAGAGAGATTCCGTATGGCTCGCTTAGGCTCGTCCGGAATCTCGATTCTAATCTCTCGCTTCTCGCCTCTTTCCTTACTCCAAATGATGCGTACTGCCCATAGTGCCTTCCAAGTCTAAAATCGACTGACGAACGTGGTCTGGAATCGCGGTTTTCACGTTGTTCTTAAAATCAAACATCACACCAGTGGCGGTTGCGATGGTCGCAATCTTACCCCACTTCTTACTCAGCACTTGGTATTCCATCGTGATGCGATCTTCCTGCATGTCGATTACGCGTGAGCCAATCAAAAGCGTATCTGGAAACGTAACGGGTAGCTTATAGCGGCATTGGGTTTCGCTTAAAACCGGACCGATGTGAGACGTCTGTAAATCTACCAACAGATTAATCTTGTTGAAGTAGTCCAAACGCGCAGTTTCGAAGTAACGAAAATACACCGCATTGTTGACGTGTTGCAGGGCATCCATCTCTCCCCAAGCGACTTTGATTTCCGTAATCACTGGGAATTCTTTTAATAACGTATCCATTACTCATGTTCCTTTTTTATCGACGTTGCCGCAATTTGCCAAGCGACTTATCACTTTGAGTATTTATTCTAGATGGAACTGATTAAAATGTAATAAAATTGTATGTAAAATGTGAAATGAATTAGATGCTTATTTTTGTAAACTAAAAACTTTACATAGTCAGTTGTGAGGCGTAGGTTTAAGTAAGCGTAACCAAAAGGAGATGTCCAATGACAGAACTGAAAGGTTTCAATCTTGCCAAAGTAGAAAAACGAATCGACTGGACAGGTGAGCTGTTCAGTTTACGAGTTTCCGGAGCGCCTCTCTCCTTCAAAGCCGGACAATTTACCAAACTTGCACTACTCGATGAACAGGGTCATCCCATTAGCCGTGCATACTCGGTAGTAAATGCGCCCAGTGAGCAGTTTGAATGGCTCGAATTCTTAGTCGTCGCGAACCCAGAAGGGCAATTGACGCCAAGGCTACAGCAGCTTCAAACCGGCGATAGCATTTATGTTGGTCAAACGGCCCATGGCGATCTGATCCACGATACCATTCCCAAACACGCAAACGATCTATGGCTGCTTTCCACGGGCACAGGCATTGGTCCATTTCTCTCTTTGTTAGACGACATCAATCTACTGCCACATAGCGATCACATTGTGCTGGTGCATGGTGTGCGTTACGAGAGAGATTTAGTTTACAAATACCTGATAGAGCAGCTCCAACAGCGATATGAAGGTCGTCTTCGTTATGTGCCGATTGTCAGCCGTGAGAGTACTCCGGGTAAGCTTCAAGGCCGTATTCCAGATCTGATTGCGTCGGGAGAGCTTGTTAATCGCGCTGACTTACCGTTTTCTAAAGAAAGCAGCTTTGTGATGATGTGTGGTAATCCAGAGATGATCAAAGACACCTCTCCAGTACTGCAAGAATTAGGGCTTGATAAATACCGAGCGAGAACGGGTGGCAATATCATTTACGAAAGGTATTGGTAAGCTTTGACTGATTTTTAATCCATCTCACTTCTGAGAGAGGTTCACAAATATTACATCTCACAATTGAGCACTTTGTGGTCCATCCCTAGAATGCATCAGCTTGCATTTCAGGGGGGAAGTATGTGGTGTTCAATTGCCAGTAAACGGCGCAGATTTATTGGTGGGCTGATTGATTTAATGCTTGTGACAGGGATAGTGCTACTTATTGCTCTCACGATCAATTCCCTCATTAATGGCTTCGAACTTTCTTTTCGTGAAAATCTTCAACTCGTTAATGAGACCAAAGCAAACTACGTCCTAACAATTCCGATGTTAATGATGATGAATTGGAATTTATTGCGTGACGGCCAGACAATTGGCATGCGTTTAGTTGGGATTAAAGTGGTGATGAGTAATGGCCATGATACGACGAAAGTCACTGCTTCATTGCGATTATGCATGGGCTACTTGATAGAAATGCTTATTCCATATACGCCGTTAGTGAATTTGTTGTTGCTGATTCTTCACCCGCAAAGGCGACTACTGCACGATTTAATTTCCGGAACTAAAGTTGTGAACTGTTAAAACATTTCAGATTTCGCCTATTTCATACAGAGTTGCGAGCGACTCACCTTTCCACAACCCTTCTCTAGCGTCTACACTTTCTTCAGACATAAATTCAATCGCTTAGGATCAAGGATGATGAACAAAGCTGGTTGGGCGGTTTGTTTCGCTGCACTATTCTCTTCGGCTACTTCTGCGGGTGAATGGGAGATTGAAGCCGGTGGGTTTTTCTCCCGTACCGATACGAAACTCAACGCTTACGACCCTTATCTCGATCAAATACGCACTATCGATTTTGAATCGGATCTCGATTTGAAAGAGTTTACTGTGCTGCCTTATGTGGAGTTGGAGTATTACTTTAACCCCAAACACAGCGTGTACGCAGACTGGCGAAGTTTGCATCGAGAAGCCACCCGAACGGCGGTGACCAAGCCATTCGAAGTGACGATAGATGGAACAACGTATGCTGTTCAGGCTGGTTCAAAGCTTACAACAGAGCTGAATATTGATATTGCACGCCTAGGTTACGGTTACCAATTTTATACCAGCGATAAATGGGCGGTGGATGTATTGGCTGGGTTGCACGTGATGTGGCTGTCATTGGGTTTAGATGGCAAGCTCGGTGCGAAAGTGAGTGGAGTGGATGAAATCCCAGTGATGTTTGTTGATGATGCGGTTTTAAATGATGTCACAGCGCCATTACCAGACTTAGGTATTCGAGCTGAGTATTCGCTGAGTCCTGATTGGATTTTGAAAAGTCACGCCCAAGTCTTCTACCTAGCCGTAGATGATATTGAGGGTTACTTGTTGGAATTCGATTTGGGCGCTAAATACTTCTTTACCAATCAGTTCAGCATGACGGGGTCATTCAACTATTATGAGGTGGGCGTTGATTATGAAAGTGACAAGTCAGCATTGGATGTCACTTATCGGTTTTACGGGCCGATGCTGACCATGGCGTATACATTCTGATATTAAAAAAGCCACATTCGAGTGTGGCTTTTTGCATTTAGCTATACGTGACTAAATCAACGTGCTTATTGCTGGTTGATGTACGCTTTAAAGCGCGCTTGTGTTTCTGCGTCTGCTTTTTGGTACCAGAAGTGCAGCATCTCTTCAGCTGTTGAATCGGCTTTCATGGTCGCAGGTTTAGTTTGCTTCATGTCCGCTGGGATCTTTGCAGGAAGTGTTGCTGGTTGAATTACTGCAGCACTTACAACGCCAACTGCCGCAACACCGCCAGCTTTGTTGTAATCTTCCACTTCACGAACGTAGTCACGACCGATTTGCATGCCAGGCTTCATAAGCTTGTCTTGCTCAACTGCGATAGCGTTGCCAGAAGCGTCAACCAGTTTCCAATCTAGATCTTTGATTTTGTTTTCGGCTTCACGAAGGTCGCGGTATTCCGGCAGTTGTAGAGTCAGCTCTGCATCTGTCGCGTCGAAACGCGTTACGATCACGTCACTCTCAACGCTTAGGCGGTCATTACCTTGGCTGAAATATGGCGCGTAACGGAACACAACTTGGTTTACGCCGTCAGGTAGAGTGAAGCTCTTTTCCGAAGCAAAGAAGCCACCAGATAGTTTTACTTTTTCGCCGTTTGCGGCCAAAACTGAAACGTCGTCAGGAACATTTACGGTTACATCCGCGAATGCCATTCCGCTCATAGCAAGAGCAAGCGCGCAAGTTAAAGGCTTGATCAATTTCATTGTTTTTATCCTAAGCACTGTCATTTGTGGTCACCGAGAGTGCATCGTAAAGTGCTTTATTGCAACTCTCGAATGTAAGAAGTATGAAAATTTAACAAGAACGTCATTTTAATCTTATTCGCGTCGATGAAACTGTGAGCCAAATAGCTCAAACCGCTGCAAGCAGCGGTTTGTTTCAATTGATAGAACGATTAGATACCAGCGCCGTGTCCGGCTTCGTTTTGTCTGGAATCTCGCTCGGCATTTTCCTCTAATGCTTCTTGCTGCTGTTGCGCTTTTTCAATGTTCAACCACCACACGAACAGCTCGTACCAAATCGCTAGAATAACCGCACCTAAGAATAGGCCGACAATGCCGTAGAACAACATACCGCCGATGGCACCTAGCAGAATGACGGGCATTGGTACATCCACACCACGACCCATCAACATTGGTTTGAATAGGTTTTCAGATAGCGCTGCAACCACAACCCAAACCGTAAACATGGTTGCTGTGCTGGTGTCTTGCGTCATGTACATGTAACCAACGACTGGCAGTACTGCCAATAGAGCAGGTAGCTGTGCGATACAAAGAATCATCAGTACTAGTGTTAGTAAGCCCGCAGCCGGAACGCCAAAGATGAAGAACCCCGCACCAATTAATAGAGCCTGAATGGCTGCTACACCAACAACGCCAAGTAACACACTCTTGATGGTCGCTGCAATAAGCGTTGTCCAGCTCTTCGCATTATCACCCGCAGTACGAACCGCGATGGTTTTCAAGCCAGATGCTAGAGACTCAGAGTAAGTCATAAAGCCAGCAGCAATCGCTAGAGAGATGATTGATAGTAGTAAGCTACCCAGTGCACCACCGACCATACCAAGCAGAGAAGTCAGACCAGCCTTAATTTGAGGCATAAAGGTTTGGATTGCTTTTTCTAGGTTGGTCGCAAACAGCGTCCATACTTCGTAAAGCTTGTCACCGACCAAAGGCCAATCTGCTACCGATGCTTTTGGACCTGGGATCTTAATGTCACCACTTTGCAGTACGTCCAGCGCATGCGTTGCGCCATCGACAATAGAACCCGATACCATGACTAAAGGTGTAACCAATAGCGCGATACCCAGCAAGGCGATGGTCGTTGCAGCGAGGCCACGTTTACCACCATACACTTTTGCCAGCTTTTTACAGATTGGCATCAGAGCAACGGCAATGATGGCACCCCAAATCACCGGAAGGATGAAAGGTTTGATGATGTCGTATGTAAACATCAGCAAGATCAAGATCAAGCCGATTCGTATTGCAGATTCCACCATGTTACTGATGAAAACCTTACTTTCGATTTTTACCGATTGTTTATCCATTTTTGTTTACCTGATGTTCAATGTTGGAACTGACGAGACTTGAAACAACAATCGCCATATAAAACACGCCTACGATGGCCTCTAGATACACGACGACTTGCGCCAAAGGTGTTAGAGGGCTGATGTCGCCATAACCGAGAGTGGTTAGAGTGACGAAACTGAAATACGCTGCGTTAGAGAAGTTTTGGCCCCATGAGATGGCTTCCATCCCAGTGAATGAGTTTGGGGAAAACTCCAGCAGAATGAGGTAAGCAATTGCCCACATCAGACCGAGCAGCAAGAAGAGTGCAACAGATCCAATCACCTTGTTGGTGTTCACATGTCCAGTGAAAAGAATCTGTCTTGCAATCGATTTAAACGTACCAAAGAAGAAGGCGAAGGTTAGGGCGAGCATCACTACGTCCATCTCTTTGATGCCTAATACTGCTTTGATGGCAATGACCACGATCCACGTACCTAACAAGGTATAAAGGAAGCGTGACCAGTTCTTATCAAAACGCAGACTCGCCATACAAACGATGAAAGTCAGAATGGTGAAGCCTTGCAGAAGATGCTCCATTGCACCTTCCCCTACGACTTGTACAAACGCACCACCGATCAACAGACCGATAAGCGCTAACGTCAGGTAGAAGAAGTTGTTTTCTTCATTGATGTTTTTGAGTTTTTTTCCAATAGCCATGGTTTGCCTGTTTAACTCCTATTCTTGTTCTTGTGATGAGTCCTTCATCACCATGATGGAAGCGGAAAGCCCGAATCTCAGATCAACGCCTTCCGGCAATTCATGCAATGACACTCGAACAGGAATACGTTGTGCTAGGCGAATCCATTGGAATACCGGGTTCACGTTAGGCAGCAGGTTATAGCCCACGGTGCCGTCTTTTGGGGCGATACCCCAACCGATAGAATCGACGGTGGCATCGATTGGTGTGTCTGGGTGTGACATCAGAGTAACGCGCGCATCACTGCCCGGAGCAATTTGCGCTAATTGGTTTTCACGGAAGAAACCAAATACCCAGAAACTGTCTTTATCGATAAGGGCAACCAAAGGTTGGTTCGCAACGGCTTGTGTACCGTCGCGGATATCAAGGTTAGAAACAAAACCGTCAACCGAGGCATAAATCTTGGTGTAGCTCAGGTTCAAACGAGCTGATTTCAATTGCTCTTCAGCTGATTTGATTTGCAGCAGTGACTCTTCGTAGGTGATCTCACGGCGGATTAAGTCTTTGTGAGAAACTGCGCCGCGGTCTTTAGCACGAATGTCTTTCAAACGATCGTACTCTATCTTCTTGCCGCGTGAACTGACGATAGACTTTTGCAATGCCACTTCTGCTTGTGAGAGGGCAACTTCGTAAGTGGTAGGGTCGATCTCAAACAGCAGATCGCCTTTCTTTACTTCTTGGTTATCTTGCACGGTGACATTGACGATAGGGCCAGAGACTCTTGGCGCCACCTTAATGACATTAGCACGAACCTGGCCATCTCGGGTCCAAGGGTTATTAAAATACTCTTCGAACTTCTGATAGCCGAACCAAGTCGCGCCACCAAGAATGACAAGATTGAGTGCAATAACGAGTAGTTTTTTCATCTTGTTGGGCACCTAAAACTGTATATAAAAACTGTCGATGGCCACCACGTAAAACACCATGATGGCAAGGAATGTCAGGGACGGAAACGCAATAAAACGAGACAGACGTGTTTTGTTTAAAATGATCACGGTAATCCAAGTTGCGGTAACCGATAAAAACAGCACTAGCAACAATGGTGAGAAGTACACGTCACCCCAAGAGAGTTCATGTGGCATTATTGAGCCTCCCCTTCTTGTGGTGCGTTATTGCTTTCTGCTTGATCTTTCGAGGCTGGGTCCTCGATACGATAAGGCGGCAGCACACGTGCTTCTTCATCCAAGTAGCCGTCCCAATCGCTGCGTTCTTGCATTTGCTTTGCTACACCTTCCGACAAGAAAGGTTTGCCCGTTTGGGCCTCCCAGCCACCACCGAGCGCTTTGTATAAGGCGACAACTTGGTTAGCAACATTGCCTTTGATGGTGGCGTAACTGTCTTCCGCACGCGTCATTTTCTCTACTGAGTTGAGTAGACGTTCAAACGAAATTTGGCCATTCTCATACTGAGTCATCGAGATATTGAATGCACGAATAGAGGAGTTCACCGATTGCAGACGCAATGACTTTTGCTCCAAGTAAAGATCATAAGCCTCCAGCGCATTGGTCACTTCATTGACTGCTTGCAGAACTTTCTTATTGTAGTTAGTGAGCGTTTCTTGGAACTTCGCATCTTCAAATCGAATGTTATTTTTCACACGGCCGTACTGGAATATGTTCCAACTGAATGTCGGACCTATCACCATGGTGAGCGAGTCACTGAAGCTAAAGCTGCTGCCATCTGGCACTGTGCTGTCTATGCCGATAGAACCAAAAAGGGAGAAGCTAGGATAGAGAGCCGTTTCAGCAAAACCGATTTGCGCACTTTGCGCACGTGCTTGCATTTCAGATACTTGCAAGTCAGGACGACGCATCACTAAGTTCGCATCCACTTGGTTATCAAGCAGAGGAGGGCGAGGCACGATTGAACGTTCATCATTACCGGAGAGCGCTGGCTTTCTTCCTGAGGATTTAAATTGGGCCTCGTAATCCGCCATTCGCTGTGCAAAGCCCGCGGATTTCAACAATCCTTCAACCTCTTCTGGCAAGACACCAAGCAACAACGCTAACGCGGTTCGGGATTGCTTCATCGCGATTTCTAACGAAGGTTGCGCTGCTTTGGTGTTGAAGAGCTGGTTTTTTGCTTGTTGAACGTCGAGTTCCGTAACGTTGCCAGAATCAAACTGGACTTGAGTGATGTTCACCACACGTTCTTGGATCTCGATATTTCGGCGAGAAAGCAGAATACGTTCTTGGAAAGTACGGTAGTTAATGTAGTTGCGAGCGACTTCCGCTGTGATGGTGACCATAATGTCGTGATAAGACGCAATCGACGCGTAATAGCCTGCTTCGGCAGACTCAATTCCACGTGCGTATTTGCCCCAAATGTCCATCTCCCACCCCGCATCAAATGACAACGCGGCGTTATTGACACCTTGGTCGTTCACATAAGCTCGCGCTAAGTTACCGGAGACGGTTTGTACTTGTGGGTACTGCAACCCAGTCGAGATGCCCAGTAGTGAACGTGCTTGAACGATGCGCAGGCCAGCTGCCTCAAGGTCAAGGTTTTGTTGGCTGGCCATCTCAACCAACAGGTTAAGGGTCGGGTCGTTAAATTGCTGCCACCACTGCTGCAATTTTTGCTCTGACTGCTCTGCGTCTTGCGTGGCGGCGGCTTTTTCTACCGACCAGTCACTTGGCAAGGCGGTTTGCTCTGGGTGGACATAATCCGGACCCAAAGTCGTACACGCACTTAATCCGAGTACAGAGAGTATGGCGAGGCTTGGTTTAGTTAGTTTTAGAAGCATCATATCCTCACCTTTAAAACCGCTTCTGACGTAAGTTCACCCAATCGATATCCTCATAGGTTTGCTTGCATTGGTTGATCGCTTCGAACACGTTCCGTTTTAAATTCAGCAAGATATAAAAACCGGCAACCTCTGAATAAGCGTAGTCAGATAAATCCAACTCACTAAAGAAATCTTCCAGTTTATTTTCAAAGGATTGGTAATCTTGGCTGTATTGTTCGAAGACAGTATCGAGTTCAGTTGTTGGCTGATGGCTTGCTAATGCGCCTGCCATCAGGGGTAATATGGAATCGGTATGCTTGCTGCGTAACTCTTTGATAAGTGGGTTACTTAATAACTTTTGTTCCGCTGCAATCAGGATGTTGACGTGGTTACTCAACGCATCGCAGGATTTACTGAATGCGCCGATCGCCTCTGGTGTCGTTTTTTCAAACAGTTTGTGGTTAACCTTTGAGCCCCACACTTTGAGTTTTTTCGAAGACACATTCAGAGTGACCAAGTGCAGTGAGCGCTTGACGGATTTGAAGCTGGAGTTTGATGGCTGATGATAACTGCTAAACAGGTCGCCAACGTGTCGGAAATACCGCTCTTTCAAAGTCAGGAACAAATGCTCAGGGCGAGAGCTGAATGGAAAGTAATGCGCAAAAATGATCATAAACACCACCATGTAGAACAGGGTCATGATCGTCATCAGAATGCCAAAGTGATAGGTCATGTTGTTGTCGAGACCGAGGACAAACAAACCAATCATGTAGAAGATGGTCACCGGCCCTTTAAACAAGTAGAAGCCGATAAAGGTGTAGATGAAGATGAACAAGCCGAGTTCACCGCCGAGCTCTAATCCCGGCAAGATGAAGACGTACGAAGGCACCGCAAATAGGAAGCCAAACGTAAACAAAATCAGCAGCATAAATGGGTGAACGGGTACGAATGACAGCAATGACATAAAGATGGTCGAGAAGGTAACGAATGAGTAACCACCAGGAGGATTGAAGTAAATCCAAATCAACCCTGCTACCCAATAAGTCGTAAAGGTTTTCACTGCTGTTTTAAAGTTCTCAGCATCCCACCAAAGGAACTTACTTTTTTGTTTCGGCAGCTCTTGCTTGAAAGACACATTGTTCGTGACGGAATCAATACAGCTGATGCTTTCTGATAGGCGAGATAAGCTTTGATGCATTAACTTTAGCAAGTGACCAAGAGTAAGAGCGGAGCCTTTGGTTAGGTGGGAGGCATTCGATAGTGCTTCTTGGTTATAATCAATGCTGAGTTCTTGCGCACGATAAGCTGGACCTTCGTGCTCCCACATTTCTTGGCAGGTTTGAAATAGGGTCTGGATCTCTTTAACCACTTGCTCAAAGTTGTTGATGCAATCACGGTCTTGCTGATGGCTAAAGTGGCTGTGTGCCGCGACACTGAGTTCTTGAGTGATTTGTTTATTGAAGTGAACCGCGAGTTGCCATTCTTTCATGTAAGCCGAGACATCACTGCATTCAACACTGACCATGGCGAAGCGCTGTTCTAGCGCATTCTGAGCAGTGAAAACCTTATCTAATAACTCATCAATCGTGGGAGTCGGCTCTTCATCTTCATCCCCTTCTTTTTGTTCAAAGGAAGAGGCGTTAACGTGGTGTGGCGTTGTCTTTTCTTCGAAATTTTGCAAGATCGCTGCGAACAAAGTTTGCTGAGCTTGGTTAAGCTGCTCGATCATCTGGCGCAAATTCTGTTCTGTTTTGGTCGGCCACAAAAAAGTACCAACCAAGGTATAAATGACGACACCAAAAATAGTCATGTGGGCACGATCAACACCGTACATGAATGCGCCCTCGGCATCTCCGCCATTAGACATCATCAAAACCATTACGCCGGTTAGAGCTAATAACGTCGGGTCTTTTTGGTAGGCATTGCGGAAGTAGAAGATAAAAGACACAACCACTGAAACACTAAACATGTACATTAAACGATCTTGCGCGAACATGCCTACCAACAATAAGCCAATGACGGCACCGACTAGTGTACCAAGTACACGTAGTGTCCCTTTTGCTAATGATTCGCGACGGCTGCCTGTAGAAGCAATCAGCATGACAGTCGTTGCTGCGGTTGAAGCTTGCGGCCAACCCATCGCAAATGGGATCAGATAAGCCAGAGTTAGGCTAAGCGCGACTTTTGTGGCGAATTTGATTTTATCGTTCATAGTGTCAAAGTTTGCTCAGGCTTATAGTTGTAAGTAAATGAATTTACTCGGTCAATATTCAGAATTTCGTTCTGAATAAAATGCGGAGGCGGAATATAGCGAGTGAAAAGAGGCGGTTTGTAAATCCTTTGTCAAAACCAAATTAGGGTTAGACGCCACAATCGTTCCTTACGCCTTACTGCTGCTGGCGCGAGAGGAAAATGAGAAAGAAAACGTTTAACTAGAAAATCTCATTAGTGATACAGATTTGCAGGAATTACCAAGCCAAGTTTTCAATCAATACATAGAGCCGGTGCGTTATCGGCAGCGTTCACGTCCAAATTTGTGAGACTGACTGCCTATAGAAAAGCATAGATGATGATAGCTAAGTAGATAGGAAAGTTTTTATTTTTTATTGGCTTGCCGAGAGCAGTGCTACTTTTTGAGATCGATATTAGGTTTTTGAGCGCGAGATAAAAATACTAACGCAATACCGCTGAGGATGATTAGGCTGGTAATGACTGAGTGGAATGTCAATGTTTCACCGAGTAACAGCGAGCCAAGTAGCAAGGCGATAGCAGGAACCGAGAGCTGGCTGACTGCAGCTTGTAACAATGACAGCTTTTGCATTACTTGATACCAGAGCACGTAGCCGAAACCGGAAGCAATGGCACCCGATGCAACAGCCAACAATATACCTTGTATTGTAAAGTGAGCGGGAGCTGATAAGAGAGGAAAGAGCATAAGACCGAATAAAGAAGCGGTGATAAACCCCCACGTAATGCCACTACTTGGTGTCGGTGCTTGTTTACCAAGTGCGGTAAAACCTGCCCAACATATACCAGAAGCGACCATTAATATTGCTGACCAGATATCAGGACGAGTCGCAGATGGCA
Source organism: Vibrio sp. MOR3 (assembly GCF_001557775.1). Taxonomy (NCBI): domain Bacteria; kingdom Pseudomonadati; phylum Pseudomonadota; class Gammaproteobacteria; order Vibrionales; family Vibrionaceae; genus Vibrio; species Vibrio sp. MOR3. Next base: position 103,577 of record NZ_LNRD01000005.1, read on the forward strand.
GCATCAACCATGTAAAGCCAATTAAAGATACCGCAATACCGATCAACTCGAGCGTTCTAAATTGTTGTCCTTGCCACCAATACAGCGCGAGCAATGTGAGCTGGACGGCACCAAAAAGTAACAGAGCCCCCGTGCCTGCTGCTAGTTTTATATAGGCAAAAGAGAAGAGTGTGGCGTAACCAAAGAGTGCTAACCCTGCGAGTACGCTGAACTTGGTTGTCGGTCGTTGGCTATGCCAGTTTCCACGAATGAGAAGAATGAAAACTAATATGACTGTGCCTGAGAGCAAGCGGATAAGGGTAAAATTGCCAGCATCAATCAATCCTTCTGCCAATGCCAAACGACAGAGCAGTGAATTGGCAGCAAATGCCATCATGGCAATCGCAGTCAGTAAAAATGTCGACATTCCTTATCCTTATTTATCGTAAGAGCTGGCAGTGTAGCGCCAAATATCAAGTACGGACTAGTTGATAAAGTGATTAGTTATAGCGGAAAATATCGCTCAAGCTGGAATGAGAACAGACAACGTTAGGTTAAATTGAGTAGAAATTGCAATTGTTATAATATAACAATAATTTTAAATCCCTAAACTAGATGAATGAGGAATTCAGTTTGAATTTATTTGTTAAGGACCTCACTGTTATTGATGCTTCTTACTTGTGCGCAACACGAGGAATGGTCGGAGAGAGTTGGATTCTTGATGTCGTAATGCATGGTGATCTCAACGAGATGAGCATGGTGCTGGATTTCTCTAAAGTGAAAAAGCAAATTAAACAATTGGTTGATGAACACGTCGACCATCGACTGCTTGTACCGTCAAAGAACTCAGCAGTGCATTCTGCGCATGTGAAAGCGGGTTATTCCCAAGTTGATCTCATTCGCGGTGAAAAAAGTATTCATTTGAACTGCCCCGATGAAGCATTCTGCTTTATTGAAACCGAAGCTATCTCGATTGAAAGTGTGACTGAGCATATTCACAAGGTGTTGATCGGTCATTTGCCAAGCAACGTGGCTTCAATCGACGTTACCTTACGCCATGAACAGATTAATGGTGCGTATTACCACTATACCCATGGTTTAAAAAAACACGACGGCAACTGCCAACGCATTGCACACGGGCATCGTTCACCGATTGAAATCTTGACTGATGGTGAACGTGATACCGCTCGTGAACACGCTTTTGCACAGCGTTGGCAAGACATCTACCTCGCGTCCATCGAAGACCTAGTCGAGATTGGTCATCTGGAGCTGAGTGAACATGCAAGCCTTATCAACTGCGACACGCATTTTGGGTTCCGGTATACCACTTCACAAGGTGACTTCCAACTTGCTATCGCACATAGCGAAACTGAAGTATTAGATACGGATACGACGGTAGAGCTACTGGCTGTATTTATTGCCAATGACATTGCCCCTTCATTGGCTAAAGGGCAGTCGTTACAAGTCATCGCTTATGAAGGCGTAGGGAAAGGAGCGATGGCGTTTCGTTAAAATAGCGTCGCCCACTGTCAATCAAAGCTAACTTTTACTTAATTTTTGGAATATCACTTTTATGGATAAACTCAATAGTGTTCTGCTCGTGGCAGGTACGCATGGCAATGAGCTTTCTGGTATTTACCTTCAAAAGCTCATCAAAGACCGTCTTTATGTTGCCGACCGTTCGACGTTCAATACTCAGTGTGTACTTGGCAACCCTGAAGCGGTTAAGCAAAACGTTCGTTATGTTGAGACGGATCTCAATCGTGAATTTGCCTTGGCGAATCAATCATCGCCTGCGACTCAGCAAGAAACCGAAGTCGCGCAGCAATTCACGCAAGTACATGCTCGCCAAGAGAATCAATTGATCGTCGATCTGCACAACACTACTAGTAATATGGGCGCAACCCTGATCTTGGTGTCGAACAACGCGTTTTATCGAAAGATGGGGGCGTATGTGAAGCAGCGAATGCCAGAAGCGAATATCCTGTTTGAAGACAGAAAAGAGTGGGACGACCAACCTTATTTATGCACCACAGGGAAGTATGGTGTGATGATTGAAGTTGGTGCTCAAGCTCATGGTTCGTTGAAATATGAAACCTTGGAGCTGATGAAGAAAATGTTAACCATGGTTCTGGACTACGTTGAAGTGCATAACCTTGGACAAGTTGGCGAACTGAGTGACTATGACGCTTATTTTTACACCGAAGAGGTCATGATTCCTCTCGGCCAAGATGGTATGCGCGTTGCGACGGTACACCCAATGATCTGCGGGCGTGATTTCGAAGTGGTAAAGCCGGGAGAGCCATTACTCGCGACTTTCTTTGGTTACGATATCTTCTGGGAAGGTAAACAAGATATCTATCCGCACTTCATCAATGAGAGTGCATACAGCAAAGCCAATATCGCTATGGCACTTGCTGAGAAAAAGGTTGTGAGCGCGGAGTGATTGAAACCGAGCTTAGCTGGAATGCTCACCCTCAATCTTGAACTGTTTATAGTGCTCTTCAAATCGGTCACTTATCCAGTCCATAAGCATTTTGATTCTTGGCAGTTGATATTTGACTGGCGGACAGACGAGCGAAAGTAAGGTTTTTTCTGACCATTCAGGGAGCACTTCGATAAGTCTCCCTGATGTTAAATCAGCATGGCAGTACACATCGGTTAGTCGCGTTACCCCTAGCCCAGAAATCGCCGCGTGGCGCATGGTTCTGCCAGTAGCCGCTTTAATACCTTGCACTACGTTGATAATGCGCTGTTCTTTATGATTCTTCATGATCCAATGCTCAACACTGCCATGAATCAAAGGCAAGGCTTTAAGATCTTCTGGGGCGAGGATCTTCGGGTGCCGTTCAAGAAAATCTGGGCTTGCGACATAGTGTGTGCGGAGTGTGGTGAGTCGGCGCGCGATGAGAGTGGAGTCTGGCATCTCGCCGACACGTAGCACCAAGTCGTAGCTATCTTCAATCAGATCGACGCGATGTTTTGAGAAGTCGAGCTCTACTTTAACGTTCGGGTAGGCGGCTTGAAAACTCATCACCAATGGTGCAATAAGCTCTTCACCAATCGGACCTCCAACAGAATTCATGTGAATCCGCCCCTTAATTTCGCTGGTGGCTTGCTGTGCCCATTCTGCGGCGGCATCCAGTTGTAGCATCGCTTCTTTGCATTTACGAAAGTAACCATCGCCAATCTCAGTAAGACGGAGCTGACGTGTGGTTCTATAGAGTAACTGAACACCTAGCGAGGACTCTAATTCACTCACGAGCTGACTTACGTTTGCCTTTGATGCGCCCATCGTTTCGGCTGCGGAGGTGAAGCTTCCACATTCCGCTACATAAATAAACGCTCGAATACCGCGCCAAGATAGATTGTTCATATAAACCTAACAGTGTTTTCATAATGGCTATATATATCCGAATAATAGCGCTCCTTATACTTGTTTAAAAGAGAGGAGCAGAGTGCAAATGTTTGTGAATGCTCGTCTTTATCATCTAAAAACCGTTAAACATAGAGAGTGAATCGAGTGACAGTAACAAGATATGAGGCTTCATTTTTCAGCAATGGCAACCGACTTGCAGCGGAAATTCATCGTCCATCCGTAGTGGAAAACCCTTTACCAGCGGTTTTGATTGCTGCGCCACAGGCGGGTGTGAAAGAGCAGACGGTAAGAATCTACGCCGAGAAAATTGCTGCCAAGGGATTTGTGGTATTAACGTTTGACCATGCCAGTTTTGGCGCGAGTGAAGGTTCGCCAAGATTTCATGAGAACCCATACAATAAAGCGGAAGATTGCCGCAACGGGGTGACATATTTACGTTCCTTAGCATACGTGAACAGTGAGCAAATCCATGGGTTAGGTGTTTGTTCTGGCGGTGGGTATTTAGCTCACGCCATTGCGACAGATCGACGCGTAAAATCACTTGCGACCGTGAGTGCTTACTTTGATCACCGAGGTTTTTACCACAACGTCATTGGTCGAGAGGGTTTGTTAGATTTACTGCTTAAAGGCAATGAAGCGAGAGAGCGTTATCTTGCTACTGGGCAGATTGATTTTCTACCTCACGCGCCAGCTGAAGACAGTGAGGAAATGCCACGTCTGTTTCGAGAATTCTACCAGTACTACATGACAGAGCGCGGAGCAAAAGGCTTATACGAGAGCAAGTTTTTGCTTTGGTCTTATGAGACGTTGGCTAACTTTTCAGCTTTGGATATTGCTGCAAACTTGACGCCGACACCACTACTGATGATTGTCGGTTCAGAAGCGGACTCTGCATACGAAAGCGAGCAAATGTTTGATGCAGCTTCGCAGCCTAAACAGCTGATTAGAATTGAAGGAGCGAATCACATCGCGCTGTATGATGAAGACGAATATGTTGATCAAGCTGTAGATAAGGTCATTCATTTTTTCGAACAACATTAACACTAGCAAATGAGCTCCTGCGTATTATCGAAAATATGAGAAACACTATGATACATGACAGCTAGTGTTTAAACCAAAACATGAACTGAGAAAAGGGACGAGAGAATCGTCCTTTTTTGTACCTGTAGGAACGACATCGTCAGTGGGAGAGAACCAAGCCAGAGTTTAATCGTGTTTGACTCCTCTCGGTCATTTTAAAAGCACTTGTAAATCTACGCGTGCATACTTGCACAATTGTGCATGTGTGTATATTATCCAGCCTCTTTTCATTTGCTAGAGATTCCAATTGTGGATGCTAAATTAGTTATTGCGTTAAATGAGTTCTTTTATGTGGCCAAAGGTCTGATCGTTATCATCGCTATTGTGTCGGTACTGACTGGCATCATGCGAGAGTATATCCCTCAAGATAAACTCCAAGCGACGCTGACCAAACACGATAAATGGGGAACCTTGTTGGGCGCATTGTTCGGGATGCTGACTCCATTTTGTAGCGCAGCTGTGGTTCCGGTGACCATGGCAATGGCGTCGATGGGCGCATCATTAGGTACTGTGATGAGCTTCATCATCTCGGCGCCACTGTGTAACTTCATCGTATTGGCGATGGTGTACGCCGCGTTCGGATTGAAGATCACCGTGGTGTACTTCTTAGTGACCTTTACCGCAGCGGTTCTTGGTGGTTACTTGATATCCAAATCACCTTGGAGAAACGAGATCAAACGTGGTGCTGAGCTTGAAGAAACCAAAGGCAAAGGCTGTTCAGGTTCGAGCAATACCAAAAACACAGGCAACACCTGTGGCGCGGCTCCTTCTTCAGCATCAAGAATGCGTAATGCAGTGGGCGGAGCTTGGGCTTTGTTCAAGCGAATCATCCCGTATGTATTATTGGGTGCGGCGATCAGTGGGTTCTCGGCAGCTTACTTACCAGCAGACTTAGTAGAGAAGTACGTAGGTGGTGATAGCTTCCAATCTATCGTGGTCGCTTCATTGATTGGTATCCCGCTTTACCTGCGTATCGAGATGGCAATTCCGCTGCTTAACGTGTTAATTGCTAAAGGAATGGGCTTAGGCGCGGCATTGGCGTTAATTATTGGCGGTACAGGTGCCAGTTTGCCTGAAATCGCGCTAGTATCTGCAGTTCTAAAAAGAAAAGCCGTAATCGCGTTTGTAGGAATCGTCTTAACGACAGCCATCATTGGTGGTGCTATCTTCCAATACGTTGTGTAAAATCGGTTACTCAGAAAAAAATAAAACTTCGCGCCGCTCATAAAGAGTGGCGCTACTCAGTTGGAAGGGTAAAACCATGATGGATGAAAAATACATTGATTCGCTAAAAGCCTTATCAGAACCCAATCGACTGCGATTGTTCTGGTTGTTCCTGCATGTGGATGAATGCATGGCAGTGGCTGAAGCAATGGACATCATTGGTGAAACTCAATACAACGTGTCTCGTAATCTTAAAATGCTCTACAAAGCTGGCCTGCTCAACCATGAGAAGAAAGGCAAGTGGGTGTTCTACACCTTAAAAGAGCAAACCGCTCCGCACTGCAAAGCCTTGGTCGATTCAGTAAGACACTTGCCTGAAGACGATTTCAAAGAAGTGGTTAAACGCTGCCTGATTCGTTTATCAATGCGAGTTGATGGCGAATGCGTTGTCGGCCCAGACAGCGAGATTTGGCACAGCAAGATTAGCTAGCTCTCACAAATAGAAGAGAGACACACAACAAAAGGATGCCCAATATAAGCGTCCCTGTTGAAAATGGTGGTGTGAACTATGAATACCTACACTCAGCAAGAGCTTGATTCTATTCTAGAGCAACACAAACTGTGGCTAGAAAGCCAAGGCGGCGAAAGAGCGAAATTACGTAATGCCGACCTAAGCCACTTAGCACTTCAAAACCTAGACCTGCGTTGTGCCAACCTAATCCGAGCCAACTTTAGTGGCGCCGATTTATCAGGCACAAACATGAATGAGGCTGACATCACCTACGCCAATTTCAGCCACGCGAATCTGAACAACGCGACGTTTCGCGATGCAGATTTACGAAACGCAGACATGAGCCACGCACAAATGCTAGACGTTGATTTGTATCGTGCGGATTTATTTCGCACAAACTTTGCTAACACAAACGTAAGTGATGATGCCTTTTATCAAGCCGCCTCACAAGGCACGCTTATCACGTTGAATAAGCCGAATGGTGCTCTCTGTGCTTAAAAATGTAGTCTTCACATAATCGGTGAACATTAAGTTGGTTAAGTGTTTGAATGGTATCTATTTATTTTCTGAACGATATAACACCTTAATAGTTTCCCTCAACCACACCAGTTTTGGGTTGTACGCATTACGTTTGTGCCAAATCATGGTGAACGGGATCAGCAGTTTATCTTGTTGAGTTTGTTCCAATGGAATGGGTAGGCACACCAAATCTGGATGCAGCTTCTTGGTATAACTCTCGCAGTATTGCGGTGCTGTGGTCAGCATATTGTGGTGTGGTTGCGCGGCCATAAATAGAGACTGTTCGAAGCTCGACATGGTTAAGCCAATGGAGCGCTGTAAGCCAAGTTCACTCAATACTTCATCCAGTGCCCACGTCTCACTCTTTTCCCAAACAATATTGATGTGTTGGTAACTCAAAAAGGTCTCAAGGTTCCATTCCTGCTCCAAAGCGGGGTGATCTTTGTGTAGGTACACCATAGGTAAATCTGAGAACAGCACTTCGAAATCAAGAAAGTAGGGAAGCAGGTCGAGTGACTCTTTTGAGCGGGGATGGCTCTCTCTGCCGGTAAAACCGATGTCTGCCTCTCCACGCACAATTGCGTCGAGTGAATCGTAATCCCAGTTACTGGTTTTGACTTTCGCATCTGGGTAGCGCTGGTGGATTGCAACAAGAAGATCATCAAGAATCGTCAGCACTAAAGGTGACTCAATGGTCAGATCAAAGCGCACGCCTTTGGGGGCTATATCGCTGCGCTTCTCTGCAATTTGGCTACCAATTTGTAGCCACTCCGCCAGATCTTGCTCCATGCTTTGTGCTAATGGAGTGGGTGCTAATCCTTTTGGTGTTTTCACAAACAGAGGATCATCAAACCAGTCACGAAGCTTATTGAGCGATTTACTTACCGTTGACGGCGTGACGTTCAATTTCTTCGATGCTTTGGAAACACTCTGCTCTTGCAGCAGCAATTGCAGAGTGAACAGCAGGTTGAGATCAAGACGGGCTAGTGATTTCTTCATAGTGGCTTTCATGAGCAGGCTTAGGAATAAATAGTATTAGAGCCAAGCTGATTGCGCCACCTATAGCTAACACAAACACCAGCATATTCAGCGCATTAACGCCGATGACCCCCATAAACCAGATGTAGAGGGCAGAGCAACACACTTGAGCGATGCCCAACAGTGAGCTTGCTACACCAGCACGCAGAGAGAAAGGGCTGAGCGCTTGACTCATGGCCACGCCAAAGCCAATCGAGAAGCCAGCGCAAATCAGCCCAAATCCGAATAAGTAAAATGGGATTCCCCATTGGTTTAGATGAGCAAAACCAATCACCATCGCTGCACTGACAAGCAAGGTTTGCGAAGTCAGCATCAGAGTACGTTGCTTAAAGTAAGACAAAGCCAATGGCGCAGAGAAAGAAGTGATCATACTGACTAATGCAGTGCCTGCCATGACAGAAGAATAGCCACCACGATCAAAACCAAGTTCGCCCATCACCAGCATTGGAGAGACATTCACGTAGGTAAGAATGGTGGTCACGCCGATGGCCGTAATGATGAGTCGGCTGATGAAAAAGCGCTCCGCGAACGTTTCTTGGGTAGAAGCTGAAGTGGTGTTTTGTTGTGGCAATGCACTAGGCTTTGATTCTTTCAGCACCAAGGTCGAAAGCAAACAAACCACCACACCCATGCCTGCCATTGTGGTGAATAGGCTTGGCCAAGGGAATTTGAGCATAATGAGATGGCCGACAACGGGGGCGATGACAGGAATGATGCAGGTAATGCCGTTTAGCATCGACAGCACCTTAGCGCGGCGTTTGTCATCCAATGTGTCGCGCAAAATAGCAAAAGCAACCACATAGCAAGAGCCAGCCCCAATACCTTGGGCAAAACGTGCGATTAAAAATGTATTGGATTGTTCTGCCATTCCGCCAAGTAATGATGCTGCAATAAAAATGGCTGCACCTACCATCGCCACCGGTTTACGCCCAACGGAGTCGGCGATTTTTCCTGCAAACAGCATGGTGGTTGCCATACCAGCAAGGTAAATAGAAAACGCGATGTGTAATTGTGATTCACTGGCGTTTAAATCCGCGGCAATTTGAGGCAACCCTACAAGATAAAGATCAATGGCGGTAGGATAGAGTAAAACAAGAGAGAAACTACAAAGCAGAAAACGAAACATGACAACCTCACTGACAGTTGATGAGGATAATAGTGTGCTAAACGTTTGCCTGCGAGTGGGAAATACGACAGCAGGTTTTTCCATTTACGACATACCCTGTATGAAATGGGTATAAAAACAGCAAGGATGATTATGATTACCATTGAAAAGTACACGCCATGCCGTCATGAGCAAACCCTTGAGCTGCAAGTCTTAGAGGATCAAGTCCAATACACAGTAGCGAACATTCCAGAGTTATTGGGAAGTCTTAAACCGACAGAGCTAGCGCATTTGATCTTATTGGATGATCAAGTGGTTGGCTTTTTTGTCTTCGATGCGGGATACAGTGAGAATTACGACTTCTGTCCGGAAAAGAGCTTAGGCGTGCGTTGGTTGTTGTTGGATCATCGTCATCAAGGTAAAGGCATTGCCAAGCGAGCCATCAGCCAGTTTGCTGATTACGCTAAATTGCGTTTTCCGAGCTTTGATTTTCTCTACTTGACGGTTAATTGCCGCAATGTACCGGCTTATCAGTGCTATTTGAAAGCAGGTTTTGAAGATACTAATGAGCTGTATCATGGTGGTCCGGTTGGGCCTCAGCACATCATGCGACAAGCCTTGTAATTAGTTTTCCAGACACTAAAAAGCCGCCCAGTTCTGCACTGGGCGGCTTTCTTTTAGATGTATTGAGAAATTAGCGAACGAAGGCTTTGCGACCAGCGAACACCGCCATTGAGCCTAACTCGTCTTCAATGCGCATTAGCTGATTGTATTTTTCGACACGTTCACCGCGACATGGCGCACCTGTTTTAAGGTGACCTGTGCGAAGTGCAACGGTCATATCGGCAATAAAGCTGTCTGTGGTTTCACCCGAACGGTGAGAAACAAACGCGCCCCATGCAGCGTGATGACACATTTGAATCGCTTCAATGGTCTCGGTTAGCGAGCCAATCTGATTCAGTTTGATCAATGCTGAGTTAGCAGCATTCATGTCGATCGCTTTTTGGATGTATTTGGTGTTAGTAACCAGAAGATCATCACCAACGATTTCGATCTTACCGCCAAGCTTCTCATTCAATAGCGGCCAGTTATCCCAGTCGTCTTCAGCAAGTCCATCTTCGAGAAGAACCACAGGGAAGTCTTCTACCAACTTCTCGTAGTATTCAATCATCTCTGCAGAGGTCAGTTCACGGTTCTCTGAGCGTAGCTTGTATTTACCATTCTCATAGAACTCACTAGAGGCTGGGTCCATACAGATACCGACATCGACTCCAGGTTTTAATCCAGCTCTCTCAATGCCTTTGACAATCAACTCTAATGGTTCGCGGTTGGACTTCACAGCTGGCGCAAAGCCACCTTCATCACCGACGCCAACCGAGTGATTAGACTCCAACAGAACTTGGCGCAATGCATGATACACCTCGCTACCCCATTGCACCGCTTGTCTAAAGTTCTCAGCACCGTATGGCGCAATCATGTATTCCTGAAAATCCGGACCTTGCCAGCGAGCATGCACACCGCCGTTGAGGATGTTCATACAAGGCACAGGTAATAGGTTAGCGCCCACACCGCCAAGATACTGATACAGAGGTACGTCAGCGGTTAGTGCGGCTGCGCGGGCAACGGCGAGGGAGACACCAAGAATGCCATTCGCGCCGAGACGGGATTTGTTTTCGGTGCCATCTAACTCGATCATAATGCGGTCAATTAACGCTTGATCGCGCGAGTCTAAACCAACAATGGCTTCAAGCACTTCGGTGTTGATCAGTTGAACGGCATTGAGCACACCTTTGCCACCAAAGCGGGTGTCGTCACCATCTCGCAGTTCAACCGCTTCTCGTGAACCAGTACTGGCACCCGAGGGCACCGATGCTCTTGCTGCAATGCCACAGCCGAGTGTGACTTCGACTTCCACAGTCGGATTTCCGCGTGAATCCAAAATTTCGCGCGCCAGAATATCCTCAATCAAGAAATCCATAGTATGTCCTCAATGATCAGTTAGGTGGGGAAATGACTTTAAGAGTGTAGACACAGATTTTTGATTACGATGACTCTTGATATCTTTGATGTTGAAGACAGTTGTTTATGTGGCTGTTTTCACATAAATTCCAGAAAGGCCATTGGTTATCAGGGAAGAGTCGTGAAGATAGAAATCGACAATTTAGAAAGAACAGCAGTCATCGCATTGCTAGAAGAACATTTGCAAGACATGTACGCCACGTCGCCACCAGAGAGTGTGCATGCGCTAGATTTGGATAAGCTCAAAGCACCAGAAGTGACATTTTGGACCGGATGGAAGGGTGAACAACTGCTTGGGTGTGCAGCGATTAAAGAGTTGGATGGCCAACACGCGGAGCTGAAATCCATGCGCACCACGCCAGCGGCAAGAAACCAAGGTGTGGCGTCTCAATTATTGATTCATGTGATTGAGCAAGCGAAGCAAAAAGGCTTGCAGCGCTTGAGTTTAGAAACGGGCTCGATGGAGTTTTTTAAACCTGCGCGCCTGTTGTATGAAAAGCATGGCTTTGTGTACTGCGAGCCGTTCGGGGATTACGAACTCGATCCAAACAGCCAATTCATGACCCTAGAACTGAGCTAGGGCCATGAATTTTAGAAGCTAAATCCAATCGATTTAGAAATTTAGATTCAAGTTGATGGTTGGCGACAAGAGGTCTGAACGCTCGTCAGCCAATCGCTTTCTCTTTTCTTTCAGGCGCTTGGCATTGTCTTTGTCTGGGTTGCCATCAAGTTGATTATCGATGACCGAGATTTCAGTATCGATCTCTTGGATGCGTTGCTGGCGTTGATATTCTTGATGACCTAACTGGTAGTTTTCAATGAATTCTTTGCTGTTGCACACGCCGTAATATTCTTTGCCTTCGATACCGACAGTGTAACCATTGTCTGGTGAGCAATACTGGATAGTGCCTTTATCAAAGCCTTCTTTCCATTTCGTTCGGTCTGGTGTCACACCCGCTTCACCACAGTCTTCGGTATAACTATTAATAACGTTTGGATCGTTGCCGTCTCGGCCATCTTGATAACCTACCTTGTACCAGTTCGCCGTCTTGCACTCATCCGGAGACATGCTGGCGCAACCAGAGAGCAAAGTGAGTAAAGCTAGGGGGATTAGCGCTCTTTTCATCAGTTACTGTCCTTTAAACAAAATCGAATTGATAACTCGAGTGTAAAATGAACACTGTTCATATCAATGGTTGAAATCATTGTATTCACAATTGTAGTGACTCATCAGTGTGAGTGATAAGTTCACCACGCTGAATGAGAGGGTGTTTGATTAATATTATTCACGGATTTTGCCTTTGTGGTATCAATTCGATAGCCTTTGCGCCAAAGTAAGTGAACAAGATGTGTATCTAAACAAGTATCGTCAGTGAGGTTAGAACATTGAGCGACCAATCAACCGTCGTCATTATTGAGGATGAATCTTCCATTGCAGAGAACCTGATTCATGTATTAGAGATGGATGGCTACCACGCAGAGTGGTTTGCAACGGCAGGAGAGGGCTTAGCCTTTTTGCAGCATAACTCCGCAGCGTTACTTGTGTTAGACGTAGGCTTACCGGATGGTAATGGTTTTGAATTGTGCAAAACCATCCGCGAGTTTTCTGATATTCCCATTATCTTTCTCACCGCAAGAAACGATGAAATTGACCGCGTAGTGGGCTTGGAGATTGGCGCGGATGATTACGTGACTAAGCCATTTAGCCCGCGTGAAATGCTGGCGCGCATTAAACTTCGAATCAAAGCTAAAGCGCCAATGATGGAGCACAAACCAGAGCCTGTGGTTGTTCCAGAACAACCTCACTTGAGCCATGATTTGGTTGCGCAAAACTTCGACTATGGTGTGGGTGGGCAAATGCTTGGGCTGACCGCGGTCGAATTTAAGATCCTCGATAAACTGATTTCTGTTTCTTCCAATGTATTGAGTCGAGAGCAGCTCATGGTCGCTGCAGATATGGCGCCAGAGGCTGCATACGAGCGCAATATCGATACCCACATCAAAGCTATTCGCCATAAGTTGAAGCCGTTTGAGATGTCTGAACGCATCTGTACCAAACGTGGCTTTGGTTACTTTTACTGCATTAAAGGTGAATGATGAATCGCTGGCCGAAGATCCCGCTTGGACTCAGACTGTTTTTTCTCTACTTCATCTTAGTCGGAATGACGGCTTACATGGTGAGCAAAACGGTCGTCCAAGAACTTAAGCCAACCGTGCGTCAAACCACCGAAGAAACGCTGGTGGATATGGCGAACTTACTCGCGGTATTGGCGGAAGAAGACGTCGCGAACGACAAGTTGTCTGAGAGTCGCTTCTCCAAACTATTAACGGCTTATGGACAGCGAGAGCCTCAAGCGCGCATTTGGGAAATTGGCAAAAAAGCGATTAATCATCGAATTTACATCACCGACAAACAAGGCATTGTGATTGCGGATTCTTGGCAGCAAGACGTAGGCAAAGACTACTCGCAATGGAACGATGTTTATCTCACGTTGCGTGGTCAATACGGCGCGCGCAGTACCATCGAAGACCCGAAAGATCCACTCTCAACCGTTATGCACGTTGCTGCGCCCATTTATCACAAAGGCGAAATCATTGGCAGCGTGACGGTGGCAAAATCCAATCGCTCAGTACAACCCTTCATCGATCTTTCTAAACGCAATGTGTTGTTTTGGATGGTGTGGATGAGTGGGTTAGTGCTGCTAGCAGGGGCATTGTTTGCTTGGCGAATTCACTCGGCACTGAACAAGCTAGAAGACTATGCGACCAAAATGGGTGAAGGCGAAAAGGTTTCTAAGCCGACATTTCGTATCTTCTACGAGTACGGCACGCTAAGCGACGCATTGGAGAAAATGCGCAATCAGCTCGATGGTAAACAATATGTGGAAGAGTACGTACAGACGCTGACTCATGAGCTGAAAAGTCCGTTATCAGCGATTAAAGGCGCGAGTGAAATATTGCAAATGCCGTTGCCTAAAGAAAAGGTCACACGCTTTGCTGGCAACATTGAGCGAGAAAGCGATCGCATGCAGTCATTGATTGATAAGCTGCTAGAACTGGCTCGTCTTGAAAAGCGCCCCGAGCTAGAGCAAGTCGAAGCTATCTCGCTAAAACAAATGGTCAATGAAGTGGTTGAATCGGCGGATGCGCGTTTGAGTGCTAAGTCGGTCACTGCCAACATCCAAATTGATGACCATCTCTCCGTGCTTGGTGATGCCTTCTTACTGAAACAAGCCGTTTTTAACTTGATGGACAATGCGCTGGATTTTGTTGATTCAGAGGGATGCATTGAATGGAAAGCGGAGGTCACAAAAGAGAAGGTGTGCTTGTCGATTTTCAATTCAGGTCCTCACATTCCCGACTACGCGATGTCGCGTTTGACCGAACGCTTCTACTCCCTCGCTCGGGAAAATGGCGTTAAGAGCACTGGGCTCGGGCTGAATTTTGTTGAGCAAGTGATCAAGCTGCACAAAGGTCAGTTGCAAGTAGAAAACGTCGATTCTGGCGTGAGAGTTACCCTGATTTTACCAACTCCATAGAAACTCCACATTAGCTCCATTCGTTCTCCAAATTGCTGATTTAGATTACTCCCATCAGCAAATGGAGAATGAAACATGAAAAAGATCCTCAATAACCAACTCGGCACGAAGTTCGCCTTCGTGCTGTTTTTGTTTGTCTTACTGCAAATCCCGCTTTCAATGGTCACAGGGTTGATCTCAGAACGCTCATATCGCCAAGATGAAGTCAGAAACGACATCGCACGCAGCAGCAGCGGCGAGCAGCGCATCATTGGTCCATTCATCATGGTTAACTACACCGAAACCAGTTACCGAGATGACAAAGTACAGATTAAAGAGCGTCGTAAATTTCTTTTACCTAGCACTTTTGATATGAGCGCGAATCTGGACAGTTTTGAAAAGTACCGAGGCATTTACCGTGCGCGTTTATACAAAGCACAAGTAGCACTGAAAGGCACTTTTGATGCAGACGATCTCGCGGCGTTGCAGGGACTTGATATTGAAAATATGAGCCTAGTGGTTGGCATTGAAGACAGCCGTGGATTGATTCGTTTGGATGACATGACCATGGCGAGCTCTGATATCGAAGTCGCACCGGGAACAGGGTTAGACCAGTTGCCACAAGGCTTCCATAGTGATCTGACACTTGCAGACCTAAACCCAGCACAACCTTTGGCTTTCGATCTTAACTTCTTGCTGCAAGGGATGGGTCAGCTTCAAGTCACACCAATCGGCAGTCAAACAACGGTTGAACTCTCTTCAACTTGGGCACATCCGAGCTTTATTGGTGATTACTTACCGGTGTCATCAGAGGTATCTGAAGATGGATTTAATGCACAATGGGCGAGCAATAACTTCTCTACCAATATCGCGCAGCTGTTCCAAAGCTGTTTGTCATCGAATCACGCTTGTCACGAGCTTGAACAGCGACAAATGGGCGTAGATTTGATTGATCCTGTGGACCACTATCTGAAATCTCACCGAGCTGTGAACTATTCACTGTTGGTTATCACATTAGTATTCGCGAGTTTCTTCTTGCTGGAGCTGTTCCAAGCGCGTCCGGTTCACCCAGTGCAATACGGTTTTATTGGTCTGGCTTTAGCACTTTTCTATCTATTGCTGATTTCGATGAGTGAACACCTCGGCTTTAACTGGGCGTATGTGGTGTCAGCAGTCGCATCGACGGGGCTTTTAAGTGTGTACGTGAGCGGTATGTTGAGCAACACCAAACACGGCGCGATATTCGGAGCGTGTTTGCTCACTCTCTACGGATTACTGTTTGGCTTGCTACAAGCAGAAAGCTACGCATTGGTTATGGGGACATTGCTGTGTTTCGCGATTTTGAGCTTCACTATGGTTATTACACGCAACATCGACTGGTACGCACGAAATAAGAAAGCAGAAGAAAGTGCAAAGGCGAATCATGAAGATGTTTAAGCGAGCAATTCTCACTGGGCAGCCAAGCAATATGGTGGAAGAAACGTGCGCTATCCACCTGCGATTTTCGGTAAAAAATGGACTGAAAAGCTTGGTGTGTTTTATCGCATTGGTCGTTATTGCACTCTATGTTCGAGACAGCTTTATTCGTCCGACATTTGGTGATGTTCTCGTTGTGGTTTGGCTCTACTACTTTCTTGCAAGTATGTTCTCTATGCCCGTTAACTGGCTGGTTTCATTGGTGGTGTTGATTGCGTTTGCTGTTGAGTTAGGGCAACTGCTTCAGGTCGCAGCTTGGCTTGGTATCGAATCTTCATCGCCTCTGGCTGTAATTTTTGGCGCCACATTTGATTGGAAAGATCTGCTGGCTTACTGCATCGGAGGTCTACTGTGTTGTTGGATGGAAAAGAAATGAAAACCGAGATGAAAGCCATCGCGCTTCCAAACCGACTCCGCTATTCCAAACGAGGTATTCGTAAGAGGCTCAAAATCAGTTTACTCAAGCGCGTGTACCTTTGGTCACTGACCAATAGAGAGCTGCTGTAAACCTCACCTCTTTATATGAAATACAAAAGGGAATCTTAAACTCACCGGCGCACAGGGTGAGTTAAGATTCCCTCTATTGTTAACTAAGAAGTCTACCTGCTACTTTTAACTAGCTTTCAAATGAAAGTTTATCGCCGAACGTCTCTTTCCAGTCTTTATCGAACTGTTCAACCGCAGGTTTTACTGCTGGATGTGCGAACATTTGTGCTGCCACATCGGTTGGCAATGTAATGGCTTCGATGCCCAGTTTCATCACCTCCATCGCTTGTTGAGTGTTCTTGAAGCTGGCTGCCAAAATCTTCGCTGGTAGTTGGTTTTGATCGAGCAACAATTGAAGATCCGCGACCACTTCAACACCGTTGCCGTTCATCGCATCAATGCGGTTTACGTAAGGTGCTAGGTAGTCTGCACCGCACAGTGCCGCTAGGAAACCCTGTTGAGCTGAATAGATAGCGGTAGCAAGAACCTGAATTCCCTCTTTTTTCATTAGCTTAATTGCTGCTAAGCCGGTTTCTGTTGCTGGCACTTTTACCACCATGTCGTAAGGCAATTCATTCAATTGGCGTGTTTCTGCCACCATACCTTCGACGGTTGAACTCACGACTTGAGCGTGAAAGCGAGGTGCACCGCCAAGTGCTTCTTGCATGCCTGCTAGGGTTTCATTCAGTCCTTGTTTTGACTTCGCCAAAATGCTTGGGTTTGTCGTCACGCCTTTTAGCGGTAGGCACTGGTTAAAGCGTTTTACTTCTGCCACATCAGCAGTATCTAAATAAAGTTCAATCATGGTTTCTACCTTAAACAAAATCTTCGTTTTGATGATGGGATCACTATAGATCTGACAATCGAACGAGATCTTGATTTTGATCAATTGAAATTTCATTTGAAACTATAATAATTTCATTAAATGAAAGCTAAGTGAAACTTGTAAATGCTCAAATGAAGCTTTCAGTTCGAACAAAGAAAAGCCGTTCATAAGACTTAACCAGCACAAAAAGAAACGAATTAAGTAAAAGCGGTAGCACAGACCAAGAGGCAAGCAGAGATGTATTTCAATATTCAACGATTCTCTACCCATGATGGCGATGGCATTCGTTCCATTCTTTTTCTTAAAGGATGCAGCTTGTCTTGCCCTTGGTGTCAAAACCCAGAAAGCCGCAGCGAAAAGCATTCACTGTTGTTTGATCAGCGAAGCTGCATGGAAGATTGCCAGCTGTGCGTTTCTGCTTATCAAGCCACAACTCAATCTACAGCGGATAGTGAAACGGTGGGTGATGGTATTCAACGTATCGATAACCAGATCATCATTAATCGCAAAGCCATCAAAGAAGACCAACTGATCGCGCTGCGAGACGTCTGTCCTACGCAAGCACTGACCGTCTGCGGTGAAGAGGCGAAATCAGACATGCTGTTCGACACCTTAATGAAAGACAAACCTTTCTATGACCAAAGCCAAGGTGGCGTGACCTTCTCCGGTGGTGAGCCTCTCATGCAAGCGGATTTAGTGGCAGAACTCGCACAGCGTCTGCATGACAACCAAGTCTCTACCGCCATTGAGTCGTGCATGCATGTGCCGTGGAAGAACGTCGAAAAAGCCGCGCCGCATATTGATTGCTGGTTGGCGGATTTAAAACACACCGATGAAGAAAAGTTTCTTAGTTGGGCGAAAGGTTCACTAAAACGCATCAAAGACAATTTCCGAAAACTGGCACCTATCGCGAAACGCATTGTGATTCGCGTTCCCGTTGTGCCGGGGTTCAATGACACCATCGAAGAGTTGAAAGACATCATCGATTTTGCGGCTTCACTAGAAAGCTGCCAAGAACTTCACTTGCTGCCGTACCACACGCTCGGCATCAATAAATACCGTTTGCTCAATATGCCTTACGAGTGTTCTGACAAGCCATTAAACAAACCAGAACTGCTAGAAAGCGCCATGCAATACGCAAGCGAAAACACCCAACTTAACGTGATTGTCAGAGGTTAACTATGGACCTGAATTACCTTCCTGAGCGTATCAAAGCGCACAAATCGGCACTGGTAAATATCGTAACGCCACCTGTCTGTACCGAGCGTGCAGAGGCATACACTCGTGCTTATCAAGCAAACGAAGACAAACCTGTGATTGTCCAACGTGCGCTAGCACTGCAAGAGCATTTACGCACTCGTACGATTTGGATTAAACACGATGAGTTGATCGTCGGTAACCAAGCGAGCAAAGTGCGCGCTGCGCCTATTTTCCCAGAATACACTGTACGTTGGATTGAAGCGGAAATTGATGAGCTAGCCGACCGT
The DNA here is from genome assembly GCF_001557775.1 of Vibrio sp. MOR3. Taxonomy (NCBI): domain Bacteria; kingdom Pseudomonadati; phylum Pseudomonadota; class Gammaproteobacteria; order Vibrionales; family Vibrionaceae; genus Vibrio; species Vibrio sp. MOR3. The sequence continues at coordinate 122,164 of NZ_LNRD01000005.1, forward strand.
CCTGGTGCAGGCTTTGCTGTCACTGAAGAAGATAAGCAAAACATCCACAGCATCACACCGTACTGGCGCGGTAAAACCGTTCAAGACCGTTGTTATGGCTTGTTTACTGATGAGCAGCAAGAAATCTTAGCCAGCACCATCATTAAAGCCGAAGGCAACATGACTTCGGGTGACGCGCACCTTGCGGTGGATAACGAGAAAATCTTGAAGCTAGGCATGAACGGCTTGTTAGAAGATGTTCGTCAGCACCGTGCTAACAATGATGTTTCGACCTTTGAAGGCTTGAAGAAAGAGCAGTTCTACAAATCGGTCGAAATTGTACTGCTTGCCATTCAAGACCACATGGTGAGCTACGCTGAATTGGCGGCAAAAATGGCGTTAGAAGAGACACGCCCGCTGCGCAAAGCTGAGTTAGAAAGCATTGCGGCAAACTGTCGTCATGTCGCGAGCCACACGCCAGAAAACTTTTGGCAAGCACTGCAATTAAGCTACTTCGTTCAGTTGATGCTACAAATCGAATCGAACGGTCACTCGGTTTCTTTTGGTCGTATGGACCAATTCCTCAACGAATTTTATGTTCGCGATATCGAAAACGGCACGATTGAGAAAGACTTCGCACTAGAGCTTTTACAAAGCTGCTGGTTGAAGCTACTTGAAGTAAACAAGATTCGCTCTGGCGCGCACTCGAAAGCCTCCGCAGGTTCTCCGTTGTATCAAAACGTGTGTATCGGCGGTCAGAAGTTGAATGAAAAGGGTGAGCCTGAAGACGCAGTGAATCCTCTTTCTTGGGCGATTCTGGAATCTTGTGGTCAGTTACGTTCGACGCAACCTAACTTGAGTGTGCGTTACCATGAAGGTTTAAACCAAGAGTTCTTAATGGGCTGTATTGAAGTGATTAAATGCGGCTTCGGTATGCCAGCGTTCAACAACGATGAGATTGTTATTCCTGAATTCATCAAGCTTGGTGTAGAGAAAGAAGACGCTTACAACTACGCATCTATCGGCTGTATCGAGACCGCAGTTCCGGGCAAATGGGGTTACCGTTGTACGGGCATGAGCTTCATTAACTTCGCCCGTATCTTGCTAGCTTCATTGAACGAAGGTGTGGATGCAACAACGGGTAAAGCTTTCTTGCCACACGATAAGTCATTAGCAAAAGGCAACTTTGAGAACTTTGAGCAAGTGACCGCTTCTTGGGCAGAGCAAATCCGCTACTACACCCGTAAATCGATTGAGATTGATACTGTAGTCGACAGCGTACTTGAACAGCAAGCTCAAGACATTTTCTGTTCAACGCTGGTGGATGACTGTTTGGCTCGCGGTAAAACCGTGAAAGAAGGTGGCGCGAAATACGATTGGGTATCTGGTTTGCAAGTCGGTATCGCGAACTTGGGTAACAGCCTAGCTGCCATCAAGCACCTTGTTTTCGATGACGCGCAGATTACTCAGCCTGAGCTAGCAAAAGCATTGGCAGAAGATTTCGATGGCATGGAGAACGAACAGTTTCGCCAACGTCTTATCAACTTTGCACCAAAATACGGTAACGATGATGACGCAGTAGACCAACTACTGGCAGACGCTTACCAAGTGTACATTGATGAGCTAGAGCAGTTCGTTAATACGCGTCATGGGCGTGGTCCAATTGGCGGCGGTTACTACGCAGGTACATCAAGTATCTCGGCAAACGTCCCATTTGGCGCTTCAACCATGGCAACGCCAGACGGTCGTAAAGCGAAAACGCCATTGGCAGAAGGTGCGAGCCCGTCATCTGGCTCAGACCGTTTAGGTCCAACAGCGGTATACAACTCGGTTGGTAAGATTCAAGCGAATAAGATCCTTGGTGGCGTGCTGCTTAACCAGAAGTTAAGCCCGGCAGCGGTTGAGTCTGAAGGGGATAAGCTCAAGCTTTCTATGTTGATTCGCACCTTCTTCAACCACCACAAAGGTTGGCACGTGCAGTACAACATCGTCTCTCGCGAGACCTTGTTAGCTGCGAAGAAGAACCCTGAACAATATCGTGACCTTGTTGTGCGAGTTGCAGGCTACTCGGCCTTCTTCACTGCACTATCACCAGATGCGCAAGACGACATCATCGCACGTACTGAGCACGAGCTGTAAGTACACCAGTTTGAGACGTTTATACGTCTTGGCAGAAGCGCCTAAGCATGCTGTGCGGAACTTAAAAGCTCGCGAGGCGCTTAAAGTGACATATTAGTAAACGCGTTAGAGCGTCACAAAGGCACCGATTGGTGCCTTTTTCTATTTGAGCTGTATCGTGTTTAGTTGCATAACTGATTGATTAATTGGGTGGTTTAAATAGGGTGGAAGAAAATTAAAAAGAAGGGTAGAAGAACGGATGTTTTTACTCATCGCAATACTTGCAGGGGTAGCGGCGTTAATTTGGTTTTATCGAGAAGGGCAAGTCATTGGCTTGAACCGGATCCTCGGCATACTTTATTTTATTACTTATGCTGTGGTGTATTTGTACGTTCCACCATTTCTCGAAATGGGGCATCAATACATTAGCAAAATCTACGAGCTGATCCCCATCGCCTGCCTTTACGGCATTTTGTACCCAGATCCTGAGGAAGCAACGACTGAACAGAAGGCGATAACCTTTTTTTCATGGTGTGGCTTGATCTTTATCAGCTGTTTCTTGTTGTATTTCAAAATGAATGTCTGGTGAGAAACTAAACACTAAGTGCAAGGAAGATAAATGATTTATGAATTATTTATCCTGTTGATTTTGTGAGAAGGATTATTGAGGTGTTGAATTAAAACTGCCAGAATCCAATATTCGATGCTGATTATTCATTTGGCGTCATTGGTTGTCATTTAAAAACAGAGAAAAATATGTTTAAAAAAGCACTCGTTCTGGCTCTTCCGGTTGTATTAGCAGGTTGTTCTGCTCCTAAATTCACTGCTGAGCCTATTGCACAGTCGAATCAAAGCAAAGAAATCACTATCGTAAAAGATGATGCGACAAGGGAAGTGTTCATGGATTCGTTGCAAGAATGGTGCTTAGACACAGCACGTAAATGTACTGTTGTAAGTGACGGTACAGCGCCTAAGACAGACGAACTGACGTTAACTTATGTTTCACGTTGGAGTTGGGATTTGAGAACGTTTATCGCTGATGCAAAAATTAACGCTTACAAGAATGATCAGAAAGTCGGCCACGTTGAATTTAAAGCGTCCAACAATGGTAATTTAGACAAATTTGGTGACGATACAAAGCGTATTGAATCGATGATTCAAATTCTATTTGGTGAGCAAACTATTAGTGACGCTCAGCAAAAAATTAAATCTGGCGAAATCTAAGCACACAGTTTAAAAATGTAAGAGCATCGATACTCTAGTAAAGCTCAAAAGTAATGTTTTTCTTTTGAGCTTTATTTTTTATGTCATTTAAGGCGCATATGAAATAAGCCTGAATAAGTGGAATGATATGGAAATAGCTAAAGCTAATCTCAGCCATTTTGAAGCGTTTGAGCAGTATGTTGAAAAGTGTGCTCAGGCGGGAATGGAAATGTACGTCGCCGCCCAACGCGACAGTGACGCGCTGCTGAAAAAACGAATTGGATACGCGAAAGGCGAAGGTTTGCCGGAAGGTTGGACGCCGTCTTCGACTTACTTTTGTATCAAGGAGGGGATGATACTTGGTTCGATTCGAGTTCGTAACGGTAATAACGACTACCTTGAAAATGTGATTGGGCACATTGGTTACGAAACCGCGCCAGATGCTCAAGGCAAAGGCATCGCCACATTTATGTTGAACTGGGTGAAAGCTGAGGTTCTTGAAGGCAGCGCAATCGTCACTTGTGACGTGAACAATATCGCATCAAGACGCGTGATCGAAAAAGCGGGTGGCGAGTTCCTCAATACGTTTTATTCAGAACAAGATCAATACGAAGTGCGCCGCTATCGATTGTCGGCAGAGTAAACTCATTGAGATGAACAAACGCCCTCGTGACTGAGGGCGTTTGTTATTGAGAATGTTCCATTCTGAAGTGAGAACCTAGAACTCTTCTTCTTCAAAGCGTCCTGTGTTCTCTAGCCATAAACCATTGATGACACCAAAGGCGCAGGCGAGTAACACGCCAAGTACCCAACACATGTACCACATACATGCCTCCTTAATAGAGCGATGAGCTGTTGCTGCGGATGTAGTTGTTATCCAAACGTCCGAACATTTTGTAGTAACACCATGCGGTGTAGCCCAGAATCACAGGTACAACGATGATGGCAACGATAGAGATAATGCCGAGCGTTTTTTCACTCGATGTGGCATCCCATAACGTTAAGCTGTGCGATGGGTTGATGCTTGATGGCATGATCATCGGGAATAACGTGACGCCTGCGGTTAAGATGATGCAAGCGATCGCAATACTCGACATAGTAAACGCCACCCCAGCGCGGCGAGAGACCGTTGCCCAAAAGCACACGAGTAAGCTCGTTACCGCAGTGAATGGAATCAACCAAAGTTGCGGCATTTCGCTGAAGTTATGCAATAAATCACCCGCAATGCTCACCACTTGTTTGTTGAGTGGGTTTGAAATGCCATCTTTAAGCATTGCGCCTATGATGATGTAACCCGATTGCGATGCCGCGAACAAACCGCCAAACATAAACAGCAACATGGTTGCCCCCGCGCCCCACAACGTGATGTTTTGTGCTCGAGTGCGTAGCTCATGTTTGGTTTTCATTTGAAGGAAAGCAGCACCTTGTGTCACCACCATGGTTAAGCTCACCAAGCCACACAGAATTGGGAATGGAGTTAGCAAGTCAAAGAATCCACCTTGATAATCGAGCATCAGCAAGTTGTTTAACTCGAACGGCACACCGACTAACAAGTTACCGAAGCCAACCCCAAAGATAATCGGTGGAATCACACCGCTGATGAACAAGGCGATATCACATGCGTTGCGCCATTGCGGATTATCGATTTTAGCTCGGTAATCCATACCGATAGGACGCAACCAAAGGGATGCGAGCACCAACAGCATGGCAATGTAGAAGCCGGAAAACGCTGCGGCGTATACCAAGGGCCATATCGCAAAGATGGCACCACCTGCGGTAATTAGCCAAACTTGGTTGCCGTCCCAGTGTGGCGCGATAGCGTTAAGCATTACGCGACGTTCGAGGTTCTTTTTCCCCATAACTGGGAGCAGCGCGGCCACCCCCATATCGAATCCGTCAGTGATGGTGAAACCAATCAACAGCACACCAACGATCGCCCAAGTAAATAGGCGTAGGTTTTCGTAATCAAACATAGTGCCTCCTTAGTGCTGATCAATCAGTTTGAATGTGTCGGATTGTTTGTCTTTTTCGTTGTTCTCTTCATGGTGATAGCGACCCGTTTTAAGCACGCTTGGTCCACGTTTGGCAAACTTCACCATCAAGAACATTTCTACAATCAAGAACGCTGTGTAGAGCACATAAATAAAGCCGAGCGAAATCCAAATGTCACTTGGTGCGAGGTTAGATACTGCCATATTGACTGGAAGCACCTCACCAATTGCCCATGGCTGACGTCCGTATTCGGCAACGAACCAACCTGCTTCACAAGCTATGAAAGGCAATGGAATCGCCCATAGTGCCGCTCTCAATAACCAAGGGCTCGAACCTAATTTTCTGCGGCAGACTTGGACGAAAGACAAACCGATAATGGCGAACATTAATACCCCACACGCCACCATGATTCGGAAGCTCCAGAACAGTGGTGCTACTTGAGGAATCGTGTCTTGCGCCGCTTGCTTGATTTGGCTTTCGGTCGCGTCGGTGACGTTATCGGTGTATTTCTTCAAGAGCAGACCGTAGCCGAGGTCTTTCTTCATCTCATCGAATTGAGCGATGTTTTCAGGGCTGTCGTTACCTGCGCGAAGTTCCTCTAGCATGCCGTAAGCTTGGATACCATCGCGGATACGATCTTCGTTCTGCGCCATCAGATCGCGTAAGCCCATCACTGGTTCATCCAGCGAGCGAGTTGCGATGAGCCCCATTAGGTATGGAATCTTAATGGCGTAGTCGGTTTCCATGGTTTCTTGGTTTGGTAAGCCAAATAGCGTGAATGAGGCGGGTGCTTCTTCCGTGTGCCATTCGGACTCAATTGCCGCGAGTTTTACCTGTTGCACGTCGCCAAGCTCGTAACCCGATTCATCACCCAGCATCAATGTCGACACAATCGCCGCCATACCAAATGCGGACGCCACCGCAAACGAACGGCGAGCGAACGAGATATCTCGACCTTTGAGTAAGTAGTAAGCACTGATGCCCATCACAAACAAAGCACCTGTGGTGTAACCGGCAGCCACGGTATGAACAAACTTCACTTGCGTGACAGGGTTAAACACCACATCAGCAAAGTTGATCATCTCCATTCTCATGGTCTGGTAATTAAATTCTGCGCCGACTGGGTTTTGCATCCAGCCATTCGCCATCAAAATCCACAACCCAGAGAAGTTAGAACCTAGCGCTGTCAGCCAAGTGACCGACAAGTGCTGGCGTTTTGATAATCGATCCCAACCGAAGAAGAACATGCCGACTAAGGTGGATTCGAGGAAGAAGGCAATCAAAGCTTCGATGGCAAGCGGCGCCCCGAAAATATCGCCCACATAGTGAGAGTAATACGCCCAGTTGGTACCAAATTGAAACTCCATGGTAAGACCGGTCGCGACGCCCACGGCGAAGTTAATCCCGAATAACTTACCCCAGAACTTGGTCATGTCTTTGTAGATGGTTTTTCCCGTCATGACGTACAAAGACTCCATAACGGCCAGCAAGAAAGACAAACCTATGGTCAGTGGGACGAATATAAAGTGATAGAGTGCGGTACTAGCGAACTGAAACCGCGACAGATCAACGACATCTGCAAACATAAGGACTCCTTCCCGCTACCAGAGTAGCGGGTTAGATAAGGTTATTATTAGTCTGTTTAATTAAGCGTTAAAGCTTGATGCGCTTGAGTTACGCTTTTGCTGGTGTGCGAGAGAAAGGTTTTCTCAACCAGTAATCCAAGCTTACGTAGCGACCACCTCCGTAGAAGAACAGCACCAGCAACATCACAAAGTAGGTCGCTGCGAACTCCATACCGTTGTTGAGCATTACTGGGTCACCCAATTCGGTGATGTAGTTGTATCGACCTGGGAAGTTGGTTGCTAACCATTCAATAAAGCCGTTCAAACGTACCGTTGCCTCCATGCCGCCAGTGGCGATGGCATCCCAACCGTGTTTCCAGTGCACCATTGCGCTCGCAACACTCATCAAGAAAATCATCGGAATCGACATCACTCGGGTAAACAAACCCAATGCGATACAAATACAGCCAAGCACTTCCGTACCTGCGGCAAGAAACGCTAACAACTCGGGAAATGGTAAGTTCAAACCACCATCTGCGGTGGACGCGCCAAACCACGCGACGGTGCCAGAGAAACCCAGCACCTTAGAGCGAGCGCCAACAAAAATGACCGGAATGAGGTAGAGACGAATCGCAAGTAACGCTAAGTAATCGTATCTTTTGCATTTCTCGACGAGACCGTCGAACCAATTGAGGGCTGACTTAATCATAATTTTTCTCCTGAAGGGCGGACGCTGACGAGTCCTAGTTCACTGAAGTGTTGAGCCCACTCCATGAAACTGAATCTGGCGAGTTGCTGAGCAATCATTTGTTGTAGTTGCGCCAGAGTCAGGTTTGGTTGCTGTTGTAATAGCTGAATCAATGCGACATCCACTTCTCTGAGCTTTTGCGATATCACATGATGCTGTGAGTTCCGAAACACGCCATAAAACACAGGGTGACGGCTGTCAGTTAAGAAGGTCACGGAGTCTTGATGCAGCAAGAAAGGCACTTCGACCAGCTTTAATGTTGGGTTGAGTTGCAGCACTTGATTCTCTTCGAATATCGGATTCGAGGGTGAATTGAATGCCGCGACTAAGGTGTCAATTTCTACATTGAACGCCACCCATTCATATTCCAATAACGCCTTCTGATCGGCAGAGATGGAGCTGGAATCTTGATGCGCTTTCTGCTGCAAAAACTGAACAAACTCGGTGGCAATATGATGAAACTCAGGCTCGGACGCGCCATGCATCACCACAAAGTCATCCACCATGCGTTCAAGTTGTTCATCAGCGAACTGCGAAGAAAATAGAGGGAACGTATTCGCAACGACACCCAAGATGTTGTCGCGGATAAATTCGCTATATCGACACAGCGCATGCTGATTCATAGGCGTGCGAATTAGAGCCGTTAGGGACTCGGTTTGCGCGCGCATTTTGCTCGGAGGATTAAGCATTGAGCACCTCCTTACACAACACTTCGAGTGTTTGACTGAAATCCAAGATCTCGCCATGAATGCTGCGAAGCTCTTCAGCCAGAACAAGCAACGACGGCACATTGTGGTCGCGCTCAAGCAGTAAAGGTTTGCTGCCATGCACCGAGTAGGTGTAACGAGCCAGATCAATCACTTCATCAGGCACTGGCTTTCCATGGGTATCGAGCAAGAAGTCATCACGCTCTTTCAAGTGACCCGCAATGTGGTAATAACGAATCGCGTCGCTTGGTAAAGTACTCAGCATGTCGTAAGGGCAGAAATGATGATTTCGGCTGTTGACGAACACATTGTTGATGTCGATAAGCAGCTCACATCCACTGCGGTCACTCACTTCAGCGATAAACTCGCCCTCTGGCATTTCATGTCCGTAATCGTGGTAGTAAGAGATATTCTCTAACGCCAATGGACGCTGAATAATGTCTTGCACGCGTTGAATGCGTTCGACCAAATACGGAATGTTCTCTTTATGTCGAGGGATCGGAAGCAGTTCATACAAATAGCCCTGATTGTCTCTAGAGAAACTCAGATGTTCGCTATAGATGTCGATATTAAATTCATCGAGAAAGCGTGCGACGTCTCGTACAAAAGACTCGTTTAACGGTTGGCAATCACCAATCGATAAGCTCAAGCCATGAGCGACAAGCGGATAATATTTCGCAATGTCTTGCAGCTGTTCACGTTTCAAGCCGCCAATATTCATCCAGTTTTCCGGTGCCAATTCGAGGAAATCGATATCTGGGTGCTCGGGCAACTGACACAGCAAATCAACGTGTTCGCTGCGCAGCCCAATCCCTTTTGATGTATCGGTTATTGTCCGCATACCCCACCTGTGATTTTGCTTTTGGTTAATTTGATGGTTTCAGCCGAAGGGTTAATGCCCTCGCCAGTCACGCCACATTTGCCGTCACGAGCGCGTACCAAACGGCCTTGCGGATCATCTTTTAACTCTTGTTTCTCAAAGCGTTTCTCTGTACCACATTTACCAGCCGCACACTTACCGCCATGTTGAGAGCTGGATTGAGCCTCTACGGGAGCTTCGGTGGGTGCATCGGCAAACGCCATGCCTGAGTTCAAAGTAATGACAGACGTCATCGCGATAGATAGAGCGAGTTTATTGTTCATGAGACATCTCCTTCGCTGCGCTCATTGGGTAGCTAGATAAGTCGTGACCAGCGATAACTTGACCGCGGTAGTACTCTTTAACGATCTTGATGGAAGCGGGTTTGAGTTTTAAACCTAAGCCCATCCAGTGGTTAAGCACCAAGAGTTTTGGATTTACTTCTGCGGCGATCTTGCCGACAACCGATGGCTTAGCGTGCATGAATGACGAGACTTCGTCGGCTTCTTCATGAATGGCTAGTGGCATCAATAAAATGTCCGCACCTTTAGCAAAGTCGATGAAGTCAGGGTTACTGCCGTTTTGGTCGGCGGAAATCACCATCACGCCTTCGGCACTTTCGATTCGGAAAGCGAGACAAGGTACGTCGCCGTGTGGGATGCCGAGAGCGTAAATGGTCAACCCATCTTGCTCGTACACCTTGGTGCCTTGGGAAGTTTTGTATGGCACATCAGTAATGGTGACTGGGAACAAGCCATCGCTGCCATCAAACAAACCGTTCAGATATGCGTAAGCACCTTCATCACCGTCGAAAAGCGCTTTCATATAACCGGTTAAGCTAGGAAATGCAGAGCCTGCTTCTGGGCCTGCGATATCGAGGGGATCTTGACGATCAAAGAAGTAGCCACCTTTTAATAAGGCAGGAACGTCAGCGACGTGGTCGGTGTGAAAGTGGCTTAAACCAAGGAAGTCTAAGTCTTCCAGTTTGCCGCCCGCTTGACCAAAACGCAGATAGACACCGCCACCGGCATCGATCATCACGCGTGATTTTCCTTTCCACCAAATCAGTTCACCAGACGAGGCACGCAGGTCATCAGAGATTGGTCCGCCGGAGCCGAGTAGCTGCAAAGTAAAATCTTTTTCGAGCGGTTCGACAGTTAATGCGTAACAGTTAGCTGCACCTAAGGATAACCCTAGAGCCAGCACTAACGCTTTTAAAGGCTGTTTCATATTGAATACCTATGAGTTTGATTTTTCTTATTTATTTTCTTTGGGTGAGCATCCAAAGAAGTGTTGAAGAGGCAGGAAAAACGATTTGTTTTTGATGTCCGTCAAAGCACGGGAATAAGATATCCAATATGAATGGTTAATTATATCTAGTAATTTTAAAGTTTCGTTCAGGTAAATTGAACGTTATTGGTTTGAGCTGAACAAGCATCAGAATGTAAAAAGGCACCGCGAAGGGTGCCTTTTGTTTGTGTTTTGCAAGAACAATCAGGGCATGCATTGTCGTTTTACCATGAAACCGATAAGCTGTTTGGCATCTTGCCAAAATAGCAGTATTAGGAAGCGCATCATGGATCTCGATATCTACCAAGTGGACTCTTTCACCACCGAACCTTTCAAAGGAAACCCTGCAGGAGTCTGCCTCTCACAAGAACCGTTACCAGAAGCATTGATGTTCTCTATCGCTGAAGAAATGGCGGTATCAGAAACCGCTTTTCTCTGTTTGAAAGACATGCGACTGCGTTGGTTCACACCTAAAGTAGAAGTGGCGCTATGTGGTCATGGCACATTAGCCACAGCGCAAATCTTAAAAGAACAAGGATTGGCGAAGGTTGGCGATACCATTGCCTTTCAAACTCTCTCTGGTGAGCTTCATGCAAAAGTAAACGAGTCGACAATTGAGCTCGATTTTCCTTCGACTCATCTTGAAATGGATGTTGAGCAAGATGCTACGTTACTAGCGGCGCTTGGATTGAAAGCGGAGCAGGTGGTTTCTTACGCTCAGTTTGATAGCAAGGGCTTTATTGAAGTCGACAGTGAACAAACCGTGTTGGAACTCGAGCCTAACTTTGATGCATTAAAGAACATTCAAGGGCGCGGCGTGGTGGTCACTGCTCAATCGAACTCCCCAGACCTCGACTTTATCTCGCGCTATTTCGCTCCTTGGGTAGGCGTGAACGAAGATCCTGTTACAGGCTCAGCCCATTGCGCACTGACTCAGTTTTGGGCGCAGAAGCTCGGTCAAAATCAGTTTAGAGCTTATCAAGCCTCAGCGCGTGGCGGCCACTTACAAACCGAGTTGTTAGAAAACGGACGCATTAAACTGATTGGCTCCGCAAAGACGGTAATCAGCGGAAAACTCAAGGTATAACGCGATGAAACAATCCATTATCCATATTGCTTTGGTCGTAAAAGACTACGATGAAGCGATTGATTTCTATGTGAATAAGCTGAAGTTTGAGCTGGTGGAAGATACTTACCAACCAGAGCAAGACAAGCGTTGGGTTGTGGTTTCTCCACTGGGTTCTAATGGTGTGACATTATTGCTAGCCAAAGCGTCTAAGCCAGAGCAGCATGACTTCATCGGTAATCAAACCGGTGGACGTGTGTTCCTATTTTTGAATACCGATGACTTCTGGCGTGACTACAATCGAATGGTAGAGCAGGGCATTAAGTTTGTTCGCCCGCCAGCGGAGCAAGACTACGGCACAGTCGCTGTATTTGAAGATCTCTATGGCAACCTGTGGGATTTGCTAGAAATGAGTCCAAGCCACCCAATGGCTGCGCGTTCATAGATTCATACTAATTGATATTAACAGCGTCTTTCGGGGCGCTTTTTTGTTTCATGTGTCCGCCTCTTGCATTTCTTTCTTCTTCTCCTATTTCGCTTCACTTTGCCTATCAGCTTCATTCTCAAAATGATAATGATAAAAATATTTAAATAAGATTTTGTTTTTTAAGGGTTTAAACTCGGCACTATATTTGCGTTATCCCCCTTACAACCAACGATTCAGTTGACGAGGGGAATAATATGAAAACAAGGAAAATGTTCGTGCTAACGTGTTGTTGTGCATCTGCGTCAGCATACGCACTTACTACCAGTGATTTGACATATGAATCTGGCAGCGATAGCTCAAACTACTCGCTAAAAGGCAAGCCGAATAATATGTATTCTATTTCTGGGACATTGCCACAAGATACACTCAGTAATGTTTATTCAATGCTGCCAGAAGGTACAGCCGTCAACAATGCCTTTATCGCACCAGAGCGTTACTCGAACATCGATATTGACGATGAACTCGATGGAGCCCCTTATGCGACCGCCTCAATTACGTTTCTGAATGAAGGGGCTGGTTATAGAAATGCATTAGGGTACTTCGTTTACGACACTGATAATCCACCGTCAAACAAAGACGAAGTTAACGCACATGTGATTGTATTCCCTAATGCTTCCAAGGCACCAGATGGTGAGATGGCTGAAGGTGATACGATTGACCTCAATGTGCAGTTGACAGCAGGTCAAACATTGGCGTTTTTCGTTATCCCAAATGGATGGGGAGCCAGTACTTACAACAATATTTTGAATTTAGGTCCTTGGAACACGCCTTTCTATAGTTATTCGAACCTTAACCCTGAATCAACAGCGCTCTATCGTAGACATAATGTTGCGTTTATCGATACGCAAAACGAGTTTCTTGTGTTGGGGTTCGAGGATCTTCTTCGCCCCTATGGTGACAATGACTTTAACGACTTACTGTTTACCGTTGATGTTTCACCATTCTCCGCAGTAGACGGTGTAAACCCGGATGGAACGACGGATTCTAAATACGAAGTGCTGGTACAAGAAAACGACCCAGATGTTACCGTTACTTCTGTTTATCCAAGTTCTAATTCTTATGCGACCATGGCCTTTGAAGATCGCTGGCCATTAATGGGCGATTACGATTTTAACGATGTGGTGTGGCGCTACCGCGTGACTGAACTGTTGAATGGTCAACGTGAACTGAAAACCATCACCGTGGATTACACCTTACAGGCAATGGGAGCAGGGTTTTCAAACGGCTTTGCTGTAAAACTGCCGAATGTTGACCCGACAAACGTTGCTTCTGTTACGCTCACGAAAAATGGGCAGGCGGTTGAACATACGGTCTTACAATCTGGTAGTGAAACGATTCTTGTGGTTTCAGAAGATCTACGAGCAGAGTTGGAATCGCTTGGCGTGCTCAGTGAGACTTGTACTTATTACCGAACGCAAAGTGGTTGTTTGAACCAACAAGCTGCTGAGCTCCTCGCATACCAACTTGTTGTTGAGTTAACCACTCCTGTGGAGAGAGATTTGGTTGGCTATCCACCTTATGACTCTTTCATTTTTGCGGCTGAAAATACCTACCATGGCGACTTTGTGGCGACATTCCCTGGTATGACATGGCAAACGCACTTTAAGTCGTTCTCCGGTACTGCTGAGATGAACAATGCAATATTCAATATGCATGATGACGATACGGGTGGTTCGGAATACTTCCTGACCGATAACAACATGCCTTGGGCGATCAACATTCGTGCTGAGTGGGAGCATCCTATCGAACTTATGGACATCAGCCATGCTTATACCGGTTTTCCAGCGTGGGTATCGAGCAATGGTGAAACGGATACCAGTTGGTATAGCACGCCAGTAAGCGGAAAAACCATTTCAGTAGCGGAATAATAAGGAGCTTCACATGAAAATTTCAACAAAACTGCTGACCATCATGTTCGTTCCTGTGTTTATTGTCGCTTGTGGTGGTGGAGGCGGCGGTGGTGGTGGTTCTTCAACGCCTGCACCAACGCCCACTGTTGAAACCATCGATAACACTCAAGATATTGTGGCGGAACGTGATTTTTCATTTGATGTCGGAGAAACCATTACTATATCGATGAACTATCAAGGTTCTGCGGATGGCGCTTTACACCTTTACACCAAAGCGGCATTTACCACAGAAAATGGTGTGGTCGTGGCCGATCCAATGTCGCGCATTACCACCATTTATCCAACACGAACCAGCGAAGTGGAGTTAGAGGTAAATGGTAACTGGAGCCAGTTGTATGCTCAGTGGGTACCCATGAGTGCGAATGAATCAGAGAAGAATTGGGTCGTATCATTAAATCAGTCCAACAATAATTACCACATCGACTTTTAATAGTGATGAGTAGAAAAAACGAAAGCGCGGCAAATGTCGCGCTTTTTGTTTTTCGAAAAATTCGGCGCAATATGAATGTGACCTATATCACCTTATGAATGAATCATATAGAATGGCGGCCACATTCAATATGACCTTTTTTAACAGTATCTCGAAAGTAAATTAAGAGCTTGTTATTAAAAGAAATTTACTTCGAGGGCACTGCTATCATTAGTACAAACAACATCACCATGCAATTTGGTGCCGAGCCATTGTTCGAAAACATTTCCGCTAAATTTGGCAACGGTAACCGTTATGGCCTGATTGGCGCGAACGGTTGTGGCAAATCTACGTTCATGAAAATCCTGAGTGGCGCGCTCATGCCAAGTTCAGGCAACGTTTCTATTACTCCAGGATTAAAACTTGGCGTATTGAGCCAAGATCAGTTTGCGTTTGAACAATACAGCGTGATTGACGCCGTGATCATGGGTGATCGCAAATTGTGGGAAGTGAAACAAGAACGTGACCGCATCTATTCATTATCAGAAATGAGTGAAGAAGACGGCATGAAAGTCGCTGAGCTTGAAAGCGAGTTCGCAGAAATGGACGGCTATACAGCAGAAAGTCGTGCTGGCGATATTTTGCTGCAAGCGGGTATTGAAGAAGGCCTGCATTTTGGTTTGATGCAACAAGTTGCTCCGGGCTGGAAACTGCGCGTGCTTTTGGCGCAAGCTCTGTTTGCTAACCCGGATATTTTGTTGCTCGACGAACCAACCAACAACTTGGACATTCATACCATCAACTGGTTGGCAGAAGAGTTGAACCAACGTAAGTGTACAATGATCATCATCTCGCACGACCGTCACTTCCTAAACTCTGTGTGTACTCACATGGCAGATATCGATTACGGCGAACTGCGAATTTACCCTGGTAACTATGAATACTTCCTTGAGGCATCTGGTCTTCGTCGTGAACAGCTATTGGCTTCTAACGCGAAGAAAACCGCTGAAATCAACGAACTTCAAGATTTCGTAAACCGTTTTGGTGCGAACGCATCGAAGGCGAAACAAGCCAGTTCGCGCGCTAAAAAGATGGATAAAATCCAACTCGACGAAGTGAAAGCAAGTAGCCGTGTTAGCCCATCGATTGATTTCGGTGAGGGTAAAAAACTGCATCGTTTAGCCTTGGAACTGCAAGACCTTGGTCACTCGTTTGGTGATGAACTGTTGTTTGAAAAAGGCAATTTGTTACTTGAAGCGGGCACTCGCCTTGCGATCATCGGTGAAAACGGTGTGGGTAAAACGACCTTGCTGCGTTGCCTAGTGAACGAGTTAGAGCAAACTCAGGGCGTAGTAAAATGGTCTGAAAACGCTTCGATTGGTTACTGTCCACAGGACAGCAGTGCAGACTTCGATAATGATCTGACCATCTTTGAGTGGATCTCTCAGTGGCGTACCGTGAAGCACAATGACCTAATGGTGCGTGGCATTCTGGGTCGCTTGTTGTTTACCGCTGATGATGCCAACAAAAAAGCGAAAAACTGCTCGGGTGGTGAGAAGAACCGCCTTCTGTTTGGTAAACTAATGATGCAAGACATCAACGTTCTGGTGATGGATGAGCCAACCAACCACATGGATATGGAAGCGATTGAAGCGTTAAACAGCGCATTAAAAGACTACACTGGCACTTTGATTTTTGTCAGTCATGACCGTGAGTTCGTATCGTCATTGGCGACGTCGATCATTGATGTGAAAGACAAACAGTTAGTGAGTTTCCAAGGTACGTTCGAAGAGTACATGGCACATCAGCAAAAAGTGTTGAGTGCCGCGTAACCAACGTAGCTAAGCCATATAATTGTGAACAAGCCAAGAAGGTATACCTGTTAAACAGAACTTTGATGGCTTGTTCACTATGATGAATTAATCTAAACCTGATAGAGGTAAGGTAGTGAGTACCATGCTCGCTACCCATAATTAAGGAGCCGTTCATGAGCCATGAATTTATGACCGACGAAGAACGTATTGAACTGCAGAAGAACAACCCACTGCACGGTCTAAAATTGGAAGACATGTTGCAACAGCTTGTTGACCATTACGGTTGGGAAATCCTCGACACAGCAATGCGTATGAACTGTTTCAACACCAAGCCAAGCATTGCGAGCAGTGTTAAATACCTGAAGAAAACAGAATGGGCTCGCGAGCGTGTAGAAAACTTCTATCTATACCGTTACAAGCGCATGCCAAAGGCGTCTGAATACGAGTACAACCTGCCACCACGTGCACGTACTTTCCGTCATGGATTGGAGCCGCGTGAGCCAATGGAACTGACGGTTGAATCGATCCTGGCTTCACAAGCGAAGGCAGCATCTGCCCACAAAGAGCGTTCGTCTAAACAGCGTACAGATCGCGCTCGTTTTAACAACCGCCGTCGATAAACTTTCAGTTCTCTTGTTCTGTAGTCATCAGGTACAAGAATGATTTTGATGAAAAGCCAAACTATTTAGTTTGGCTTTTTTATTGCCTTTTCTTTGGCTAAATATTTTGCTCAAGACCCTAGCTTGATAATCGAAGAGTACATCTGCTGCGGATCTGACTGACGGTTGAATCGCGCTTGGAAGCTCTCCACCACATAATCAATAAAGGCTCGTAATTTTTGCGATTGCTCTTTGTGGTAAGGGTAAACGATGTACAGCGCGTGCTTTTCCATCTGCCACTCAGGGGTAATCTCGACCAATTCACCTGAAGCTAACTGAGGTTCGACAAAGAAATCTGGTAGTAATGCGACACCGAGTCCGGCGCATGCCGCTTGGGTAAGCGCAAGACCACTGTTGACCATATAAACACAAGGCGGAATCGCAACATCTAAAATCTGATTGCCGTTATTAAAAGTCCAACGACGTGATGCCGATGACAGGCTGTAACTCAGTAGGCGATGATTTACCACATCACTAGGCGAGAGGAAGGGCGCAGATGCTTCCAAGTAATTAGGAGAGGCACAAAGCACACGCCGAATGTCTAACAGCTTTCTCGAACGTAAAGTTGAATTTCCAAGCTCTTCTCCACCACGAATGGCGATATCAACCCCTTGTTCAATCAAATCGAGGTGCTCGTCGCTCATGATTACCTCTATGGAAAGTTCTGGATGCAGCTTCATAAACTCGCAAATGATAGGGTTTAGTTCAATCAACCCTAATGACATCGGCATGCTGACTTTTAGCGTGCCCTTTAATGTGTGCGAAGACTCAATCACTGAACGATCGGCATTGTTGAGTGCATCGAGAACCTGACACACTTGCTGATAATAGAGCTGACCATTATCGGTAATGTGTAAATTGCGGGTAGTGCGGTTAATCAAAGGGCTTTTCAAATAGCTCTCTAATTCATTGATGTTCTTACTTATTGCGGCTTTTGAGAGGTTTAAATCTTCTGCAGCTGCGACGAAGCTGCCTAGCTCCACGACTCGACGAAATACGGTTAATGCTCTGATCTTATCCATGTAATTGCTACCTTGAACTTATTATTGTTCACTATTGGTGAACTATATAGACACTATTATAGAGTTTATTCACGGTTTGGAGTTAATTAATATCACCTCATTCAATGAGTGCCCGCTGAGTAGGGGCAAGTGTAACTAGGATTCCACTATGAAAAAGATCGTCGCATTTACTGGTAGCAACAACAGTCACTCAATCCACAGCCTATTGGTTCAAGCATTAGCAAACCAAGCTACCCAAACAGAAGTAAACACAATTGACCTAAACGATTTTGAATTGCCAATGTACGGTTTGGACGTTGAAGGTCAGGGCATCCCAGAAAACGCACACAAACTGCGTGCGACGTTAAACGAATACGATGCGATCATCATTGCATCACCAGAGCACAACGGCTCAATGCCAGCATTCCTGAAAAATGCGATCGATTGGCTATCACGCGTTGCGCCTCAAGGTACGTCTTTCTTTGGCGACACTAAGAAACCAGTTCTGCTAGTGAGCACATCTCCAGGTGCAAACGGCGGCGCGACAAATATCAAAACCATGGCTGAGTTGATGCCTTGGTGGGGCGGTGATGTAAAAGGCACTTACAGCTTGGGCGGTTTCTACGACAAGTTCCAAGAGGGTGAATTTGATACAGCGACCTCGGCGGAATTGAGTGAGCTAATGGCCTCTTTCGAACATGCTATTAATTAGTTTGATTATATTTCTATACAAACTATTAAATCACTAACCTAGTTGCTAGTGAATTTTTAATAACAACTAGGTCATTCCTTACAATTATTGCTTTTTAATTGCGAAATTAAATCTTACTGTAAATTTATAGTAAGTTGTGTTTTGTTGTCTGTGAATATAAAAATAATATAAAGGTTTATATTATGAGTACTATTAAATATCCCATATTATTTCTAAGTTTTTTTGCCTCTCTTCCTGCTGTCTCTCAAGAAAATAAAGATGAAAAACTGCAAGATATGTCTGATCCACTTGCGGTATATACACAAGCTGGTTTTGGCATCAGTGATAAAGGCATTAATATTAAAGTCGGCCAAGCCTATGATTCAAATAAGCCAAATACGCTTGCTATGAATGTTATTGAAGTGAAGGGGATCGGTGGTGACTTATTAGGTATAAGAGACAACGATGAACCACTCTACAAAAGTGTAGACGATAGCATTGACTCACTTCGTCTTCGTAACTTTCAATCTGACTTAACAACAGGTCGAGGCCGCCAAATTGATATCAATTATGACGTTGATAACGACAGACTTGACGCTTCTTACAGTTATGTTCAATCGCTTCCCAAGTTTGGCATAGTGCAGCTTTTTCCTCTAGGTGGTGTTGGCGTGACTGTCGCGAACGATTATAGCGGAGAAGATAATGGTTACGAAATTCCGGGCACGTTTATGGTGGTTGGCATGTACTCTAAAATCGACATCACAGATAAAATCTGGATTAATTATAACCCAATGTACATGCATACATTATCTGGTTCGAGTGAGTATAAAGATAACTATTATGCAGAAGAGAAGGATATTCTAACCCATGAGTTTACGCTCTCTTATCAATTAAATAAAAGATCGAATATTCGTTATTATGCAAACTGGAGTGAAAACGTTGATTTTAATGATGGTGATCATCGTATTGAATACAACTATCAATTTTAATTACTAGTTTTTATTGGTAACGATGTTAAAGTGATTATTGAAGTAAATATCTAGTTATGGATATTCTCTTTTTATCACTAATGTTATTACTTGGGCTGTACGCTAGGATAGAAATCCAAACAACGCTCTGTAAGCCACTGCATAACAGGACCTGATTCTTTTGCTTTGCCTGTCACACGGTCAATTTGTAAAAGCCAATCTTTTTCTTCCCCTTGTAGCTTAAGGGGAACGATATCTAAGTGCTTTTGAAACAGGTGGTCAGGTATCAAGCTCCAATTATTATTCAGTTTAATCAACTCTACTAGGGATTCTAAATCATTCACTTTGGTTAGTGAATTCGATAAGTTTGCGTTGTAGTGAGCAGGGTGGTCTTTTAATACGATTTGCCGATACGCCTTAAGCGCTTCAAAAGAAACGGATTCCTCAGCCAATAACGGGTGTGATTGATGTACAGCGATAGAAAACGGCACATAGCCAATCGAACCTAGAATCACGTTCTTAGGCTGTGTACTGCTCCACAACATAAAACCGATATCCACTTCATTACTCGCGACAGCATCAGCAATGTCATTGTTTTTCAAGACATTGAGATTGAGCTCGGTGTGCGGAAATTGCTGATAAAACTCATCAATGACGCCAAAAAACTGCGGTGTTAGTAAAAGCGCATTAATTCCTATCGAGATCCTATCTTCTACTCCTACATTGAACGTTTGCAGCATATTTTGTATGTGTTGTGCATGCTCTAACAAGGAGATGGCTTGAGCATGCAGTCGCTCGCCTTGTGCCGTTAAGGTAGGCAATCGAGAAGTACGATCAAAAATGGTCAGTCCTGTGTCGATTTCCAAGTTTGAGATCGTAGTACTGACCGCAGATTGTGCTTTACCAAGCTTTCTTGCCGCCGCAGAAAACGAACCACATTCCACGCACATGACTAACGTTTCAAGTTGTTGAAGGTTGAACATAACGATGTATCTAATTTTTAGATGGTAGCTAACTATATCTTATAAAAACTTTAGATGAAAATCGCTCCATTAATCGTTAAGTACAAGTAGAGAATAAGATGAGTAACCACCAATCTACGGAATTATCGGATACACAAAAGGAACTAGAAGCATTGCGTGAACGCTTGCGTCAAAATACTCAAACCATGCAAAGTTCGGCTAAGAAATCAGACGCTAACGAAATGATGTCTGGCGTGATTAAGACCGTAGCGACGTTCGAAAAAGACTAATAAGACCCTTCTTAGAAAATAGAAAATAGAAGAAAGGCACCAATTAATGGTGCCTTTTGTTTTTATAGCTGCGCCGTAATTTCCTCTATCTCTTGCTGCCATTGCTTTTGCATCGCTGGTTTTTGATGTTTGGGTTTTCGCCCTAAATCGGCTTCCAGCAAGCTTTCCAGCTCCAACAGTCTTTCCAGCATTTGCTCTTCGGATTGCGCATCAGACGCGGTGTTTGTTTCCATCGACATTACTTCATTGCAATGATGCGATATGGCTGATTTCGGTGCAGTATCAGTTACGCGTTGATAAACCTCTTCCGCGCTTAAATACTCCGTCAGTAAGCCATTTTCAATAAACCAGAATCGATTACAGCTTTGCTCTATCAGGCTTCGGTCGTGACTAACCAATAAGGCGGCACCTTCGAAGTTTTGCATAGTTTCAATCAACTCCTCTTTGCCTTCCATATCCAAATGGTTGGTCGGTTCATCTAAAAACAACATGTGATAACGAGCCAGAGTTAAGCCAACAAACAGCAGCCTCGCTCGCTCTCCACCACTTAGACTGACGACTTTCTGTTCGTGTCTTGCGTACTCGAATCCTGCACCAATAAGCGAACGTTTTGCCTGTTCACTGCTTATGCTGGCAAACGACTGCAACGCATCTGTTATGGATTGATGATCGTCGAGTTGCCTTAGAGATTGATCGTAGTAACCCAAGCGACAGCGATCGTGAAAAGTCACACTCTCATGTTGGTTGCCTAGGTCGGTTTGGATGACTTCATACTGACGATAAAGCAGGTTCAACAACGTCGATTTACCGCAACCATTACTGCCTAGAACGGCAATTCGGTCGCCACTTTTCACGCGCATTTCTGCCATATCAAACAAGTGATAATCACTGTTTGGTGGCGTTACCGAGAAAGGCAAAACCTCAAGCAGTCGATTTGCTGGCATTGACTCACCTTGAAGTTGTAGCGCCCACGGTGTGCCTTCTGTCAGTTCGGTTTGTTCTTCCTCCAAACGTTCTTTGCGCGCAAACATCGTCTTGGCTTTTCGAGCAAGATCCTCGTTGTCGTAGACTTTGCCCCAAGTGGCTAAACGCTTGGCGCTTTTCTCGATTCGGTCGATCTCTTTCTGCTCGATGGCATGGCGAAGTTGATCGGTTTCATCTTTCTCTTTCAATGCTTGTCTTGCTTGAGAACAAGGCAGAGAGAAATGATGCAGAGAGCGATCTCGCATGACCCAAGTGGTGTTGGTGACGCGATCGAGTAAGGTTTGATCGTGAGATACCAATACGAATGAGCCTTTCCAGTTTGATAAGAATTGCTCTAACCAAAGGAGCGATGGCAAGTCCAAGTGGTTGCTTGGTTCATCCAGAAGCAGTAAGTCAGGTTGATGGATAATCGCACGAGCAAGCAGGAGTCGCATTTGCTGACCACCACTGCAATTTTCAACCGGCATGTGTCGTTCTGTGGTTGAAAATCCGAGTTCATCCAATAAGAGTTCGGCGCGCCAAATCTCATCATCGGATAAGGATTCTGCTAACGCGTCCAATACGGAATGTGTACTTAAAGACTTAGGTAAATGCTGCTCAACATAACGCATCAAACATGAACTGGCTTTGGCAACCGTGCCTTGGCTTGGTTCAAATTGACCGCTAAGCAGTTTGAGTAGGGAGCTTTTACCACAGCCGTTATGACCGATAAGACCAATTTTGTCGCCACGATGAATCGTAAACGTTACATCTTTGAAGATTGGTGTTGCTGTGTGAGAAAGGGTTAGTGATTGTGCAGTTAAAAAAGTACTCATAGTGTTCTCAAGAATTTTGGGCGCAAGACGCCGTTGTCATAGCTGACAATAATTCTTCGAGCTTGAGGGAAAGTACTCGGGTGACGTGTTTTCGTCGAAAGGTAATTATTCGCTCAAGTCGAGATTATCGCAGCGCGAAATCTGAAACTCTTGAGCGGTCCTTCATGCCATAAAAACGTGGGTTGATTGAACACCACAAAGACATAAATTCCTCCTTAATTTCGTTGTAAGTGTTGCCACTTTTGGTTGATAGATGCGTTAGATTCTAACCCTAAAAGTGGCAATGTACAGATAGCTTGATGAAAAAATGATGAGAGGATCACCAATGTATCACGTGCTTTTAGCGATATAAGCTGAACTTCTTGGTCAATTCTCGAAGTGTTTCAGTCTCGCCGAACAAGCAAATACCCAAGTATTCTAACTCGGCTTCTGGTGTGTTTTTGGTGGTTTGCTGTTGTATTTCAGAGCCGCCTTCTACCATGGTGTGAGTAAAGTCGGAGAAGGGGATGCTTCTATCGAGTGCTTCTTGGCGAAGCTTTCTGATTTTGTTGGAGTTGTCCGCTCTCAAGACGATAAACGGATAGTGGGAGATATTTGGATGAAAACTACCATCAAGGTCGTGATAGTCGGTGTAGACTGCGTCGCCATCAGAAAGTTGATTCGCAAGGCTTACGCTCAAATGTCCTAATACGTTAACGGCGCGTCCCACTTCGACTTTTTTACTGATTACGGCAACAAATCGTTTTTGGTTTTCGTCGGGAAGTTGATTCATGGAGGACCTCGTTTCTCTAATGATCTGGCTATTGTTTAACTGCCTCCATTGTATTTCCTCGCACGCGCAATTTTGTTTCTAACATTGCTTTCGAAAAGTTAAATTTGCAATAAACGACCGATGTAATCGTTTTTCATGCAATAAGATTCCTCAGAGTTTGCAAATAGACAAGGCACCAACGGATTGTCGGTGCCTTAGGTCTATGGCGAACCAAGCTCTATTGTTTGTTTAGCTCTGCCGCGGTATCCACAAAGATGCCTTGGATGTCTTTCGCTTCACGTTCTGTTTGACCACCGTGTTTTAGGAACGCGTCGATGATCGCTGCGGTTTTTTGCTCTTTTGCGCGCTCTAAGAAGTAACGTAACTCTAGCTCTGCACCTGTGTCTTCATCTTTGATAGAGGTTGCGATGATCTCTTTGTACATTACGATGTCACGCACTTCTAATTGGCTAATCACGCCCAATGTTGCCGCTAAGAACCCATCCAACTCTGCTTTAGGAACGAACTGAGTAATGATGTTTAACTGCTCCGCTTGTTGTGCCGTAAAGTCGTTACCAAGTAGCAGTGCTTGAAGCGCTTTGTTTTTACCCATGCGACGAGCGAACTGAACCGCGCCTTGACCACCCGTTGGGATGTTAACGTGGATCTCTGGCTGAGCAAATGCTGCGTTTTCAGTGCCGTAAGCCAAGTCACACGCCATCACAAACTCGTTACCGCCGCCACGAGCCACGCCATCAACCACAGCAACCGATACTTGTTTCATCGCTTTGATGTTGGCAATCATATGATTGAATTCAATTGATGCTGCCTGACCACCTTGTGTGCCGTTGATAACGTTCAAATCTAAATGCGCCAAGAAGAAAGACTCATGAAGCGATTTGAAGACCACTACTTTCGTATCGCGGTCATCTTTAAGTGATAGGACAAATTCGTTGATTTCATTAATCAAATCGATAGTCAGTACATTCACCGGTGGGTTGTTGATTTCAACAGTAGCGATGCCGTTTTGTTGTGTGATTGATAGAGTTTTCATAGCTGTTTCCTCAGCGTTAGTAAGATCAGCAGACCTCGGTAACGCGAATTTATTGGTTTGGTATTGAGGAGGTTTGTCTCTCTCCCGTTGTGTGCAGCTACTATAGATTTGTTATAAGATGAGAAAAATAAGCTAAATGGCATATAATTGGTGCCATAAAAGCAACAATGGTTTTTTAGGTAAGACGTTATGGATTTCTCTAGTCGTTTATTGCTGTTACTTGAAGTGGTCGAGCTTGGCTCGTTCACCAAGGTATCAGAACAGAAGAATGTGGATCGTTCGGTGATCTCAAAACAGATCAGCCGTTTGGAAGATGAGTTGGGTGTTCGATTGCTCAACCGAACTACGCGCTCCTTATCATTGACGGCTGCTGGGAATGAAATGGTCAACCAAGCCAAATCCCTTCGGTCACTTCTCAGTGATACTCACCGTTTGGCGCAGAATTTTCACGAAGAGCCTCGTGGTGTCTTGCGTATTACCAGCTCGAACATGTTCGGGCGTCAATATGTTCAAGATGCGATTTCGGTGTTTCAACAGCAATACCCAGATGTGGAATTTGAACTGCGCTTAGAAGATCGCATGGTTGATATGGTGCAAGAGGGTTTTGACATTGGCTTCCGAATTGGGCGACCTAAAAACTCAAGCTTGATTACCCGTAAGATTGCACGAAGTCGCCTGTTGATTGTTGCCGCTCCTGCGTTTATAGAAAAACATGGTGAGGTGAACAGTCTTGAGAAATTGGAATCTTTACCCGCTACTATCTACGCCGCTCCTGGTTTGTTATTCGATAAATTCGGCTATCAAGATGAGCAAGGCAGACAACAGCATTTTCAGCTTAATGTCGCTTATAAAGTGAATGATGTGGAAATGTTGGCAAGAAGCGCAGCAGGAGGAAATACGCTCGCTGTGGTGACCGCACAAATGGTTCAAGACGAAATCAAACAAGGCAAGTTAGTGCCAATCATGACGCACTTGAACATTGATGATTTCGGCACCTTTTATGCCGTGTATCCGCACCGAGATGCGCCGATCAAAACCAAGTTATTTATCGACACACTCAAATCCATTGTGGGAGAAGAGACGCCCATTTGGGAAAAGAACATCCCAAATTTCGACAAGATGTATGGTCGAGAGAAGTAAGGCAAACGGCAGAGTGTTGCTGACTCTGCCGTTTGTTTAAAACTTTTGTATGGCGATTTAGCCATTACGGCGAGATTTAATTGCTTGGCGTACTTTTTGGCGTTGTTCTTTGCTCAGAGAGCGAACTTTATCTCGAATGGGAACCATTGCGGCACCATTCCCCCATTTAACATCAGGCACTTCGATGATGTTACCGTCAGGCCCTTTTATTTGGACTGAGTTACGATTGCTACCTTCAACGTAACTAATTTGATACATGGCTTCGCCATTGATTTCACTGATGACAACATAGTTTTCAGCCACCACATCAACTTCCCATTTAACATTTGGGTTGTCACATTGAATGCAGATAGGGTTGTCCCAATCGTCGTCAACGATAGGTAGATCGTTATCTGGTGTTGGCATTATTCCCCATTCGCCATCAACAATAGGTAATTCATTATCTGGGATACTTGCTTCTGGTGCGTTTCCACCTGATGAGCCTGAAGATGAGCAACCCATTAGTAGGATGGAAGAGATAGCGATTGCGATATATTTTTTCATCAGTTTTTCCTATGGAACAAGATTTAAATGACCGTTCTCGCGCTAGTCTGATCCGTAAGTCTGTAGGAGAGCGTGACACTATTTGATGGGAAAAATATATCGAAACAATAGATGTTTATCTAAGCACCTATTGTTATTCAAGTCATAACTGTGGGTTATTAATGTGTGTGGGGGGGGCTGTTTTAGCTCGGGACTTAAGTGTTAAGCAAAGCACATGATAATCAAAATACATTATGCAACTTTTTACATGAGAGCTAGTTTAAGATACGCTCAACCTGCTCAATAACATGAGCATCTTCTAGCGCTTTACCCAACATCAATTGATGGTTCAGTAGCCCTAGCATAAGGGTATAAAGCGATTCTATGTGTTGCGCGGAAACGTAGTTTTCTAGCATCGTCATGTACTTTTGATTCGCTAGTAACATGCATGGATCGGTAGCTACGTTTTCTTGTCCAATCACATCAATGTAATCAGAGACAAGCTTCATTTCTTGAAAGAAACGCGGAGCCATTTGTTCGAAGATCAATACGAAGTTTTCGATTTGTTGCCCTGTATTCGCTTCACTTGAGTTTGGTCTATCTGCTAGCACTTGTGTATCAGAGTTGACGATGGCCTCTGTTGCGGCTTTGAACAGTTCATCCTTACTTTTGTAATAGTGATAAACCGCACTTTTGCTCATTCCTAACTGTTCGCACAGTTGTCTCATACCAATGTTTTTGTAACCGAACTCAAGGAATACTTCGGTTGCTTTTAAGGCAATGTCTCTACGTCTGCTCTCATGATCGACGATCTTCGGCATGATTTTCTTCTCAGCTTTTGTTACCGCAATGCCCCGCAGTATAACACAAGATCTTTTATTTAGACCGAGTGGACAAAAAAGATCTTTACCTAGCTCTCAAAGCGTACTAATTTAAAAAGACCAAGTGGTCGAAATAAGGTTTTAGTATGAAAATTGATTGGAGTGTTCCTCAAGCAAGAGCGGGTTTCTGGGGTGGAATTGATAAGCTGATTGGTCCGGGTGCAACGAAAGCAGAAAAGAATTTACAGCTGTATGTCCCTTTCGCTGCTGGTTTTGTCATGGTGATTTATGCGTACTTTGCACAACTGGGTTGGACTGCAACTCAATATGTTATCGCGGGTTTGCTCACAGTGGATATTATTGGCGGCATTATTACCAATGCGACGTCTACGGCAAAGCGCTGGTTTCATCGTGAAGGACAAGATTTTAAGCAGCACATGAGCTTTATTCTGACTCATTTCGTGCAGCTTTCTCTCTACAGTTGGGCGTTCTTGAATTTCGATATCATGTGGATTGTTGTGATCGGTGGTTACATGGTTCTTGCATGTAGCCTAGTCATGAGAACACCGTTGTATTTACAACGTCCTGTGGCGCTAACTCTGTATTCTCTTAGTGTGATTATTTCGATTTATTGGGCACAAGCACCACAAGGTTTGGAATGGTTTTTACCGCTGTTCTACCTAAAGTTATTGGTGAGCCACGTATTGCGTGAAGAGCCATACCGACCAGAGCAAGAATAGGACGTCATGTTATGAAAACGCACCCTCGAATTTTAATTGCGGGCTCAACGGGGTACTTGGGTTCGAACATTGTTGAGCTACTTCTCTCTGAGCACATTGATTTTAAAGCCATTGCGAGAAACAAAACCAAATTACTCGCAATGGGTGTGGAAGAGTCACAAGTGATAGAGGCGCAGGTTACTCATCCCGATGAGCTTAAAGGTGTTTGCGACGGTGTCGATGTTGTTATCTCATGTTTGGGCATTACTCGCCAACAAGACGGATTAGGTTATTTGGATGTCGACTACCAAGCAAATTTGAACTTGCTTGAAGAAGCAGAGCGAGCAGGTGTCGGTAAATTCATCTACATCTCTGCATTTAATGCTCAGAAATGTCCTCAAGTTCGTCTTTTAGAGGCGAAAGAACGCTTTGCGAGTCGACTTCTGCAATCAACAAAATTAACCCCTTGTGTGATTCGCCCGAATGGTTTTTTCTCTGATATTACCGAGGTGTATAACATGGCGAAATCGGGTCGAGTGTTTAATTTTGGCGATGGTGAACACTTGCTTAATCCCATTCACGGAAAAGACTTGGCGAGGTTTTGTGTAGAAGCGATTGAACGAAATGACACAGAACTCGATGTCGGTGGTCCAGATGTTTTGTCAGTCAATGATATTGCTCGGCTCGCGTTCAAATCTCAAAACAAAGTGGAGAAAAATACGCACCTACCAGACTTCCTGCGCGCAGCAGGCTTATCGATAGTACGTCACTTGCCGGAGAAATGGGGCGGTCCTGCTGAGTTCTTCCTGACCATGCTAGGTGGAGATAACATCGCGCCGATTTATGGTCATCATCGACTAGAAGACTACTTTGGCGAGCTGGCTTCAACCGATAACGAATAGATTGTGAAAAAACAAAAAGCACACGAGAGGTGTGCTTTCCGTTCAGTTGGCTAGGTAGGTGCTAAGTTGTGCTACTTCGCTTGTTGCATCTCAACCAAGCCTCCCGCGTTATGAAGGTTGGTAAACCCTTGTGATTGTAGGTACTGATACGCTTGCCCTGAGCGATTACCACTGCGGCAGTAGAGCACGATCTGCGTGTCTTTATCGACATCAGCAAAGTGTTTATCCAACTCTGAAAGCGGGAAGTTAACCGCATTGTCTAAGTGACCATCGGCAAACTCTTGTGGCGTGCGTACATCGACAATCATTGCGCCTTGCTCAATCCATTGCCAACCCTGCTCTGCTCGTTCAGAAGCAAATACCGATGGTGCGGTGAAAGCTAAGCTCAAACAAGTGAATACAACCGGAAGTAGTTTTTTCATTGAGTTCCTTTCCTCAAGGTCAATTGCCCTTATTCGTTCTGATGAAGATTATACGTGCGATTATCAAACTTCGATGTGGCATCGGTCGAAATGTCGTAACTCAGCCGTGTTATGACTTCAACCCTAGCATGGCACCAAACACTAATAATCCTGCGCCACAAGCTTGGTTCAACCTGTGTTTCACGCGCAGTAATAAGCTCTGTAATCGCGGAGAGGTAAACAAGATGGCAACCATAGAAAACCAAATCCCGTGTAGCGCGATCATGTAGACACCGTAACCTAAAGCTAGGTGCTGTGATTCTGCATTCGGGTCGATGACTTGGCTAAAGATACTCAAGAAGAACAACATGGTTTTTGGGTTAAGCACGTTGCACAAAAAGCCTTGGAAAAAGAACTGCCAAATGGAGATGCTTTGTTGTGTTTCCCCCTCTATCTTCTGTTGAGAATCAGTCCCAAAAATCCCTTTCAATCCGAGATAGATCAGATAAGCCGCACCTAAATAGCGAATCAAACTGAACAACCATTCGTTCTGTGAGATTAAGTAACTGATACCAAGCAATGAATAGGTAATGTGCACCGAAATCGCAAGACTAATGCCCACGGCACTCCAAATTCCCGCTTGTCTGCCATTGTTGAGGCTGTTTCTAAGAACCAATACAAAATCAGCGCCGGGACTGATAACGATGAGTATGCCTAATAAGGCAAGGCTGAAAAGCTCCATGGTGTTTCCTATTTTTTCGTTGTTATGAATGGGGCAATTGTAGGTCGAGAGTTCGGAGACTATAATCGAAACAAATTCCACTAAGTGTGAGAAAAATTCACAGATGAGGCATCTTAAATCCTTCCATGTTTTCCATGTCGCGGCATCGTCTGCGAGTTTTAGTGAAGCAGCAAACAAGCTCAATATTACGCATGGCGCAGTGAGTAAGCAGATCAAAGTGTTGGAAACCTATCTGGCTCAACCTCTGTTCTACAAACAGGGGCGTAATATGCTGCTCACTAAAGAGGGTGAGATGCTGAAAAGCTACACCGAGCAAGCATTCCAAGCGCTGGAAACTGGCGTGAACAAGCTGGTGCAGGAGAAGCATCAATACCTTGAAGTCTCTTGTGAGCCAACGTTAACCATGCGTTGGTTGATGCCAAGGCTTTCTGCGTTTAATGATGGTTGTGACGCAGACGTTCGTCTTTCGACTGCGGGAGGGCCTGTAACGCTTGGTTCAACGGGGCTTGCTATGGCAATTCGTCGAGATGACTTTGAACCTTTGTATCACTACCCAAAAACCAAGTTAGTGGAAGAGTGGGTAGGTCCGGTGTTTTCACCCGACTACTGGCAGCAAGTAAAAAGCGATTTGGACTCCGTGAAGCTATTGCACAGCCAAACCAGACCTGAAGCTTGGCAAGAATGGATTCAGCGCTCTGGTGAAGCGTCGATAAACGGAAAAGCAGAACAGTCTTTCGCGCATTTTTATTTCTGCATTCAAGCTGCAGTCGACGGTTTAGGCGCGGCGATGGGCTCTTATCCTTTGGTGATGGACGATCTCAAACGTGGCAATCTCGTTGCACCATTTGGTTTTGTGCCGTCAGGGCATGATTATGTCTTATTGACTCAAGACAAGGCTCGCTCTGAACTGGAGCAAAAATTTGTCCATTGGCTGCAAACCCAAATGGCGGAGTGTGTGCCTTGCACCTAAGAAACAGAGAGAGCCTAGTCAGAGCGCGTTGAATTACCTAGAGTGGTTGAACACGTGCTACACAATGGAAATTTAGGAAATGGAAAACCTCAATATTGTTGAAATTAAATCTTTTGTTCCAGCGAAAGATTACGAGCTATCAAAGCGTTTTTATCAGGCGTTGGGTTTTGAGATGCCCTCGGATTTTGGTGGTGTGGCGTACTTCTTCAAGGGCAGTTGCTCATTCTTGTTGCAAGATTTTTATGAGCCAAAACACTGCAATAATTTCATGATGCATTTGTTGGTGGAAGATGTTGCCAGCTGGCATGAACATGTTTCGAATGTCGATCTGGAGCCATTCGGAGCCAAAATGACGGAACTGGTTGATCAACCTTGGAAGATGCGAGAATTCTGTTTGCACGATCCTAGTGGCGTGCTGTGGCGAATTAGCCAGAATATCGATTAATTTCAACACGATAAAAACGACAAAGGGAGCGAGCGGCTCCTTTTTTTTTAAAGCTCTAGTGTAAAAGTGCGTACATAGCGCCGCGATTGGCGGTCGGGTTCTCGGTGTAAATCCAATCTAAAAACTCAGTGGCGTTCTTTCCTACCTCAGGGCAATAAAGATCTTTGTTTGCCCCTTGCTGCATTAGCCATTTAAACGCCTCGAAATCATCATGAATGATGGAGGAGCGCAGAGGCGGGTTGTTACTTTCGTTTAGCCAATTTACGTCAAACCCATGTGCGATTAAGGTGTTTGCCATACGAAAGCGGCTTTGACTGTCGCCACTTAGAATCGATGAAATACCGTATTGATACTCGACCAAGCTCAACAAGTCTTGCGAGACGCCCAACGTCTCAAAATAGAATAGGCAATCTTCGCTAGTAAACACCGGATTATCATTTCCTAATGCGCACAACATCATTCGTTCTTCGGTGAGTGAATGCTTCAAAAACAGTGCGAATGAAGTTGTGATAAACGATAGGGTAAAAATTGTGGTTCTGATTGTTGTATTGATGTCCATATCTACCTGTATTTAAAAAATAAGAAGCCTCAAGCGCACCTGACGCTTGTTGGTATTAGGTAAACTTGGAAACGGTTTAATTGTGGAAATAAGGTGTCACTACGCGGTTTACGCAGCCATGGTTTGGCGTTCTTCTTCTAGCAACCAGCCGTACCACCAACTCATGAATTCGAGCGTGACAATCGGGTATGGATTCTCGTCGAAAGGCGTGTTGTGAAGGTAGGCACTACGTCCTTCCGTGACGACTTCATCCACTAGTGGAAGTCCGCCATCGTCATAGTCTTTCATGATAGTTCGTCCTTTTTATCATTCGGAAAACTATACATTACAGAGTTCTCTAATTTTCTAGACGGCATTGTAAAAAGAGCCAAAATTGAAAATGCCATTATCAAAATAAAAGGTTTTTATATCAGTGGATTATCTATGTTTAGTTTCTGGTTTGACGGTTAACCCAAGTCACCAAGTCCTCAACCTGTGAGGGATAAAGGAAGTGAGACCCAATTTTGACTTCTTGACCAGTAACGATGAAGTTATGAAGAAATCGATAAATCGTTTGCCATTGTCTTATTCTTGCCAAGCTTAAGTGGGACGCATAGTGTGGCGGCAACCAATGAGAGTAGCGCAACCAGAAAATGGAATTCCAATCTGGATGCGCAGGGAAAAGGGAGTGAATAGCGGCATCATCGAGCTCGCCTTTTTTGGTCAATAAACCCAAGCCGATTTGCCACTTGCCCAGTGCATTTTCAATATTCACTCGTCGCCACGTTTCATCCCACCAACTCATGTTTTGTTTACCGCTGTTGTTAATGTCGAACGCGTTGCGCGAGGCGACATGGCAGTAGTACAGATGTGTGGTTCCATTGGTTACAGTTGGTGTAAATGCGGTAATCGCAGCGCCGCGAATAAAGCTTTCATGTTCGAGCAATAAAGCTATTGGTGGCTGAGATTTTAGATATTTTGCCAAGTTCTGCATGTGAGCGTGAGCGGCAAATACAGGGCGCGTTAGAAACACTTCCTTGGATTGGGCATGTTGGGCATCGCAGTAACCGAGTTGATCAAATTGGCTGCGATTTAAGATCTTGTCGTACGTCTTCTGCGCTTGAAGCAGTACGTCTTTTTCTGTAGGAGCGAGCTCTTTCTTGGTGAGTCGATAGCGGCTCTGCTCTTGCACCTCTTCAGGTAACGAATCTTTCTCCATCAGTGCATTATCACTGATCAACAGTACATATCCCGTCTTGGCATCGGCCGTCGATAGTGTCCAAATATGCGCGCTACTTTGAGAGCGGCTATCGTGTCTAAAACCAGATCGCGCGACTTGAAGAAACGAATGAGTTTGTAGGACTGAGAAATCAAGCTGTGATTCAAACAAACGGCTGAAGGTATTGAGTAGCTCAGCCAATTGTTCCATCCGCAGAGAAAACGCGCGGTGATTGAGCCCTAAAGCTTGTTGTAGCTCTTGGGGAGGAACGTCAGAAATCAAAGCATCTAACATTGGTTGCAGGTTTGATGATGCTTTACTTGAGTTGATCAGCGTTGCGGTTTTTTTGCATTGCCGACATTGCACACGTTCGGTGCCAGAGGTTGTGCGTCCGAAACGTTGCCAAGACGCTTTTGAACAATGGCATTGAGGCAATAAATCGAGTTTAAAAGTGTGCTGTTCCAGTTGATTGGCTAACGCGAGAATGGGCTCGTTAACCAAAACAGGAGGATAAGCACCACACTCAGGACAATGCCAGGCATCGTAACCGAGTCGGTTTGAGCGCGAATACAAGCTCAAGTCGGGTACGCCGCAATTGGCGCAACCAAACGACTTACAGCCATTGTATTCTTGACGAAATGTCATGGTGCTTATTCTCCGAGCTAAGTCCGTATTGGATTTAGTTTTGGCTTACGTCTACTTGGCGACCGAGTCCTGGTACGGTCACTTGCTTCTTCGCTTTGAACTGGTCAATCAGTACTTGTGTTACTGAATCGCCTTCTGATTCAAATGTGCCTTTCTCAAACACATGATAGCCGTCACCGCCACTTGCTGCGTAAGAGTAAGTCGCGACTTTGTATGAGTCAGCATTGTCCACTGGTTTGCCGTTTACATTTAGGCTCACCAAGCGTTGATCCTCTGGTTTTTCGTTGTCATAACGCGCTTCGATACCAGAGAATTGCGCCAGACCGTAAGGCAAGGTGTAGCTGTATTCCAGCAACTCTTTCAGCTGTTCACCGCTTAATGTCACGACCGAGAGTTTATCCGTGAATGGGAAAAGATCCATCACGTTTTCCATCGTTACTGGGCCTTTGTTTAAGTCGACACGAATACTGCCAGAGCTGATCATGCCCACATCGGCATTGGCAGCTTCACGCATCATATCGGCCACCAAGTTACCGACGTTTGATTCGCGGTAGTAACGGCGGTAAGCAGTATCGTTGATGGTCGCCAGTTGCTCATTTAACTCAGGGAACTGGTTGCGTGCATTAGCGATAAGGTCGCTGGTTTTCTTGTCTCGTTCCAACTTGTCTGATTCAACAGGGATGAGTTTGCCATCAAGCAGTTTTACGTCGTGCTTTTCTGTATCCACCGCGAACTTGGTGTAACCCAAGTATTTGCCTTGACCGAATGTAAGACCAATGACGGTGCCAGTTTTCGGGTGTACAACTGGCTCCCACAAGCCATGGTCTGAGTGACCACCAAAGATCACATCCACGCCTTTTAGCTTGCCAGCCATGTCGTAGTCTTCATCAAAACCGCGTTGCACTTCTGGGTCTGCTTCTTTGTCGGTTTGCATTGGCGCCGTTTTGTTTTGGTGAGTAAGTACGACAATCATGTCCACTTCATCACGAATCTTATCAACCCAGTATTGAGTGACTTCGATAGGGTCATCAATGGTTAAACCCTTGCGGTTTCCTTTCCACATGGTGTTGTAAAAAGCATCCACGCCCATAACACCTATCACGCCTACACGAACGCCATCACGCTCAATAATGGTGTAGGGCGAAGCAAATGGGGCATTGTTTTGCTCGAATTTGATGTTGGCGTTCAGTACTGGGTAAGCCGCTCTTGGCATGTTCTCTTTCAGCGTTTGCCAACCGTATTCAAATTCATGGTTGCCGAGTGTAATCGCGTCGTAGCCCATTGCGCTGTACAAATCGAAAGAGAGTTTGCCTTGAGTCTTCTTAGCAAGTGACCCAGTGAAAATGTCACCTGCATCAAACAAGAAACTTGTCTCTTCCTGCGCTCGGGTTTGTTTGATCAAGGTGGCTAGATATGGAATACCACCGATGTGTGAGATGTCTGGATTCCAAAAGGCATCAACAGGTTCGTAAACGCTCTCGATGTCGTTAGTATGCAGTAGCGTGACATTGCGAATTTCCGCAAATGAAGAAAATGAAGCACCGATAGAAATTGCAGCCAAGGCGCAAAGTAACGGCTTTTTAGAAAATGTGTTCATAGCTGATCCGGTTAAGTCGAATGAATGTTGGGTTTCGCGAAACGGGGCAACTTTAAAAAAGCAAACGTTTAGTTCGCTTGAATTGGATCACATAAATTTACTGAGCTTATGATTAATTGTCGCGGAGTGATTATTTGTGTTGGTGAGGATTAAAGGCTAAAAACAAAAGGCCAGCTCTCGCGAACTGACCTTTGAAGAGGGAAGAGTGACAGAGGCTTATTGAGGCGCTTTCATCGCTTCTGATTGATCGCCCGTCATCACGAAGTGCAACTCGCCACCCGGTTTGAACTCGGAATGGTCGAAGAAGAAACCATTATCCAAAGCTTTGCCATTGATGGTGACAGACTTGATGTACATGTTGTCATCGGCGTTGTTTTCTGTGGTGATGGTGAACGTGCCGCCTTTAACCGGAATCACCGCTTTGTCGAACAGCGGACGACCCACAGTGTAAATCGGTTCTGCTGCGTTCACTTGGTAGAAGCCTAATGCAGACATCACATACCAAGCGGACATTGCGCCTACGTCTTCGTTACCAATGACGCCTTCTGGCGCAGCGAAATACATGTCATCAAGAATGTGGTCGACGACTTGTTGTGTCTTCCATGGTTCTGCGGTCCAGTTGAATAGGTAAGGAATGTGGTGCGAAGGCTCGTTACCAAACGCAACTTGACCAATCAAACCAGACATATCCGGTGTTTCTGTACCTTGGCTTTCTGCGGTGAAAGTTGCTTCTAGGTTCTTCTGGAACTCAGCATCACCACCCATGATGGTCTTCAAGCCCGCGATGTCATGCGGTACAAACCAAGTCCACTGCCACGCGTTACCTTCGGTGTAGTTGCCTGTCTCGTGTTCCGTACCGTATGGGTCGAATGGCGTCATGAAGGTTTCATCAATCATCACTGGGCGCATAAAGCCCGTCACGCCATGTTCTGCGTATTCCGTTGGGTTGTAATCGAAGTACTTCTTGTAGCCTTTCGAGCGTTCAAGGTATTGCTCTTCCGCTTGAGTATCATCGGCTGCTTTGGCGATTTGCGCGATAGCCCAATCGTAGAACGCGTTTTCTAGACCGTAAGAAACAGACTCAACCGTGTAGTCTTCAAATACTGGCTCACCATCGACACGTTGGATAGCTGGCGTGAAGCCGTTTTTCTCAATGTAATCGATGTGCTTGGTTAAAGTGCGATCCAATACGCCCTGATCCCAATCGGCTTGCAGTGCAGGGTAGTTGTCGTAAGTCGAAGAGTCGATCGCGGCTTTCAGCGCCAGCTCTTTCTCTTGCTGAGTAAACTCTTCTGGGAATTTGGTCATTGCATCCGCAATCACTGCTACCGCTGGGTAGCCGACCATGGTGCCTGTCTCGTCACCTAAGTGTTCCCACTTCGGCAGCAAGCCGCTTTCAGTGTACTTCTGAACTAGGTTCTTCGCGTATTGCACCGCGCGGGTTGGTTCTGTGATGGTTTTTAGTGGGTGTAATGCACGTTGGGTATCCCATAGAGAGTAAACCGAGAAGTTTGGCTGTTCTTCCGTTACTTGACCGTAAGCGATGGAGTATTCCCCTTCGCCTTCACGAATTGAGCCTTTGCCCATGCCACGGAATCGACCATCTACGTCTTGATGCACCATAGGTGCAATTTTGGTGTGGTAAAGCGCAGTGTAGAAGATCTCTTTCTGATCTTCCGTGCCCCCTTCAATTGAGAAGTTGAGTGCTTTTGCCCATTTCTCACGTGCGTTGTTGCGCGCAGTATCGAAAGAAACATTCGCTTCGGCATCGTAGTTGTTTTCTGCGCCTTGTGGGTCAACCGCAGATAACGCCACTTGCGCATTCAACTCTTGTGAGCCTTCATCTTCAAATTCGATGTAGGCAGTGACGTCCGCTTTTACACGCTTAACTGGATTACCTTGGTCATCGTAAATCAATTCAGAAACGTGCTCTGCCGTTAGACCGTCAACAGGCTCACCATTGGCAAGGATGTAGACGTCTTTGATCTTCTTATCGAAAGTCGCATAGAAGAAGATTTTTTGGTTTTTCGCCCAGCCAGAGAAGTGCGCTGCATCGCGCTCGCCTGTGATGGTATGACCGTCTTCGCTCACCGTCAGTTTGTTGCGAAGAGAGGTCGAACCCCAGTCACTGTTGAGGATGGAGTTGAGGTCAATCTTCAATCGTTGTGGTTGACCTTGCGGGTAGGTGTAGCGGTGGAAGCCGACACGTTCAGAAGCCGTAAGCTCAGCTTTGATACCGTTCTCAGCAATCTTCACCGAGTAGTAGCCCGCTTCTGCCACTTCTGAAGTTTTGTCCATCTTGACTGAAATCGCTTCGCGGTAGTCGTCGCTGTCTTCGATGTACTTAGCTTTGTCTTCGGTAAACGGCAGGAACAGAATGTCACCTAAGCCGCCCATCCCCGTGCCGGATAGGTGAGTGTGGGAGAAGCCAAACAGGGTCTTTTTATCGAAGTGGTAACCTGATGAAGAGTGCCAGCCGATAAGCTCGGTATCTGGAGAAAGTTGCACCATGCCTTCTGGCACAACAGGCCCCGGGAAGGTGTGTCCGTTAAACCCTGTCCCAATGAATGGGTCGACGTATTTTAGATTGGAAGTATCGACGCTTGGTGAGGTGTTATCGTCGTCATCGTTGCAGCCAGCCAAACCAATAACACTTGCAATCACTGCGGTGGCGATAGCGGTTTTCGTAAAGTTCATAATTTTGATTCCTTAGGCAGGAAGCGCATCACTTCCTGCCACTGAGTTAATCTATCTGTGTATTCTTTAAACACGAATTACATAAAACGTTACTGAGCTTGAAGCGCTTCTTGCTTGTCACCCGTCATGACGAAGTGAAGCTCGCCGCCCGCTTTGATTTCGCTGTGTTTGAAGGTGAAGTTGGCATCCAGCGGTTTGCCGTTGATGGTTACGGACTTCACGTACTTGTTGTGTGGGCTGTTGTTGTCTGCGATGACGTTGAACTCGCCGCCTTCCACTGGAATGGTGATTTCATCAAACATAGGGCGACCGATGGTGTAGACCGGATCCGCAGGCGTCACTTGGTAGAAGCCCATTGCCGACATCAAGTACCAAGAGCTCATCTGACCCACGTCTTCGTTACCAATCAAGCCGGTTGGCTCGCTGGTGTACATCTCAGACATGATGCGGTCTAGGTACTCTTGTGCTTTCCATGGCTCATCCGTTAGCGCGTATAGGTAAGGAATGTGGTGCGATGGCTCGTTACCGTGCATGTACTGACCGATGTAACCCGTTAGATCTGGTAGCTCTTCGCCTGTGTTTGAAGAACGCGCGTTGAATAGCTCGTCCAAATCTTCACGGAAGGCTTTCTCTGGTGTGGTGTCTTTGCCTTGCGCCAAGTCTGCTTGGTAGATTTCTTGTTTCAAGCGGTTGAAATCGTGCATTGGTTGGAACTTCCATTGCCACGCGTTCCCTTCGGTGTAGGCAAACTCGTCCACGTAGTAAGGGTCAAATGGTAGCAGTGGGCATTTCTCTTTCATCACGCCAGAGCCTTCTGGCCATTCAACCATTTCACACTCATCCAAACGATCTTCATCAATCGGTTGGTTGAACTCCAAAGGCGGTTTGTTTGGTGATGAACTCAGCGGGTGGTTCTTCGGACGTAAGAAACCAGTTTCTGCATCCCAATGGTTAAGCCAGTTGTCAGCACGAGTCATAAACTCTTCTTGCAGTTTTACATCGCCAGCCATGCGCGCGATTTCTGCCATTGCCCAGTCGCCATAAGCAAACTCAAGTGTGTAAGACGCACTGTTCCAATAGCCATGATGAACAAAGCCGTTTTCTTCGTACACCTTCACTTGCACAACGTTTGCTGCGCCGATGTTGTTGTCTTCCGTCCAATCTGGGAATTCAGATGCCTCGTGGTAACGCACCGTAAACTCAGCCGCTTCTTTGGCAAGTTGTGGGTCGATGTCTAAACCTTTCGCCATCGCGTCAGCAATGATAGAAACCGCAGGGAAGCCGATCATAGTGCCCGTGTAATGGCTGTGCAGTTCCCATTTCGGCAAGATGCCACCGTCTTCGTATTTACGAATCAGGTCATTGGCAAACTCTTCGGCACGTTCCGGATCGATGATGGTTTTCAGTGGATGCGCTGCACGGAAGGTATCCCACATGGAGTACACAGAGTAGTTTGGTGTGTCGCCCGCGTCTTTTTGAATGCGAGTACGCATCGCAGGGTATTGGCCGTCGACATCTTGGAAAATCATTGGCGCGATAGAAGCGTGGTAAAGCGCGGTGTAGAAGATCTCTTTTTGATCTTCTGTGCCGCCAGATACCATCATTCGGCTAAGCTCTTGGTGCCATGCGTCGTTGGCTTGAGCGCGCGCAGTATCAAATGACACGTCTTTCGCTTCTGCTTCTAGGTTCTTCTCCGCACCTTCTGTGCCTGTTGGTGACAAGCCTACTTGGATTTCTAGCGGTGTTGATGATGGTGCGAATTCTAGGTAAGCGATGGTTTTCACTGCGTCGATGTTGTCGTTGTTTACATCGATTTCGGTTTCTGCGCCGTCAACTAAAGCAATGGCTTTGACGATAGGTTGGTTGAAGGTGGCGTAGAAGTAGACGTGCTGGTTGTTCGCCCAGCCGTTTGAGCTACGTAAACCGCGGATGGTGTAAGCGTCGATAAACTCCAAGTCGCCCTTCATGGTGCGGTTGTTGAAGTGACCTTTATTGAGAGTGTGGTCTAAATCGAACTTGATGTGTGGCGTAGTGCCTTCTTTGAAGGTGTAGCGGTGGAAGCCAACACGTTGCGTGGTAGTTAGCTCAGCTTTGATTTCGCCTTTGTTCAGTTCAACCGCGTAGTAACCCGCTTCTGCGGTTTCGTTGTCTTTATCGAAGGTATTGAAAACGGCGTTTTCTTTCTTGGTGAAAGGCAAAACTAAGATGTCACCAAGGTCGGTAATGCCTGTGCCAGAAAGGTGAGAGTGGGAAAAACCATACACTGGGATTTCAGTCAGCTTACCGTGGTCGAAGTAACCTGCAGCAGAGCCCCAGCCTTCCATTTCGGTATCAGGAGAAAGTTGCACTAAACCGTAAGGCACAACCGCCCCCGGGAAGGTGTGACCATCTGCGCCTGTACCAATAAATGGATTGACGTATTGAGTTAGTGTGGTGTCGAGGGATGGAGTACCAGATTTGCTGTTGTCGTCATCACTGTTACAACCAGCAAGACCAAACATGGCAGCGAGTATAGCGGTAGAGATAAGGGTTCTTTTTAGTTTCATTTTTATGGTTCCACTGAAGTGAAGTTTTTTAGGGGGCTAGATGCCCCCTTTCGTTATTTGGATGTGTATCGGCTACTGCGCTTTCATCGCTTCAGATTTGTCTGAAGTCATGACGAAATGCAGCTCACCACCGTCTTTCAAATCGCTGTGCGCGAAGCTGAAGTTGTCACTCAATTGTTTGCCGTTGATGGTCACCGACTTCACGTAGATGCTCTCTTGGCTGTTGTTTTCTGAGGTGATGGTGAATTTACCGTCCGCGACTGGAATCACGGCTTTGTCGAACAGAGGA
Organism: Vibrio sp. MOR3; assembly: GCF_001557775.1. Taxonomy (NCBI): domain Bacteria; kingdom Pseudomonadati; phylum Pseudomonadota; class Gammaproteobacteria; order Vibrionales; family Vibrionaceae; genus Vibrio; species Vibrio sp. MOR3. Next base: position 162,679 of record NZ_LNRD01000005.1, read on the forward strand.
CGACCAATGGTGTAACTTGCTTCTCCCGGTGTGACTTGGTAGAAGCCCAATGCAGACATCACATACCACGCCGACATCTGACCGACGTCTTCGTTGCCAATCAGACCTTCATGCGTTGGGTGGTAGAACTCGTTCATCGCTTGGTCGACGATTTCTTGTGTCTTCCAAGGTTCTGCCGTCCAGTTGTATAGGTAAGGCACGTGGTGATCAGGCTCGTTACCCATAACGAACTGGCCGATGTAGCCAGACATGTCGTGTGATTGGCTCGTATCAGCGTTGGAGTCCGCATTAAACAGCGCATTCAAGTTGGTTAAGAATGCCGCTTTGCCTTGTTTGGTTACGTCTTCTGGAAGAGAGAAGTCAGTACGGTCGATGCGCTCGCCACCCATCACGTTAGCCAGACCGTTCAAGTTGTGCGGTGCAAACCATGTCCATTGCCATGTGTTGCCTTCGGTGAAGTCTTCGCCTCGGTGCTCAGCACGGTAAGGCCAGAACACGTCACTTTCGTTGAGTGCTTTGCGGTCTTTACAGGCGTTGTAGTCCATACTGTCTGGGATAGACAGCGCCATGTTCTCGTCCAAACATTCGGCTTTCAGGTTGTTTGCCCAAACCTTGCTGCCGCTGTTCATGTAAGCCGGACGCATAAAGCCCGTTGCACCCAATGCGTTGCCTTTGGTGTCTTGCAGTTTGCCGTATTGCTCTGGGTTGTAATCGAAGTAGTTCTTGAACGATTCAGAGCGCGCCATGTAGCGGTCGTACTGCTGGTCGTTGCCCGCAAGTTTAGCGAACTGAGCGATACACCAGTCGTAGTATGCGTTCTCAAGACCGTAAGACACCGACTCGTTCACGAGCTCGTCGTATTTATCGACTTTTAAGCCTTCTACGTAACCCGGTTTGTCGCCAGAGTCCGGCGCCCATTTAGTGTTGGCTGGAATAAAGCCGACGTCTTCTTGGTAGTCGTTATGACGCGTCATTACTGTGAAGCGTTTGTCGCCGTTCCAAGCATCTTGGTAAGGCACCCAGCTTTCAGTTTTATCAAGGTTAAAGTTGACCGTTTCGTCAGCGGCTTTTAACGCCAAATCAAACTCAGCTGCGGTAAAGGCTTCTGGGTGTTTGACCATGATATCGGCAATAACCGAGACCGCAGGGTGACCGACCATTTCACCGGTGTAATCTGAGTGCAGTTCCCATTTTGGCAGCACGCCGCCCGTTTGGTATTTGTTCAATAGATCGCGTGCGTGTTCAATCGCGCGGTCTTTATCGATGATGGTTTTCAGTGGGTGTGCGGCGCGGAAGGTATCCCACATTGAGTACACTGAGTAGTTCACTAAGCCATCTTCTGCTTGGTGCACTTTGCCATCCATGCCACGGTATTTGCCATCCACATCTTGGTATAGGAATGGAGCAACGAACGTACGGTAGAGCGAGGTGTAGAACATGGTTTTGTCGGCTTTGTTGCCGCCTTCCAGTTCAAACTCGCCAAGGATGTTTTCCCAAGCCAAGCGGTTTTGTTGTACGACGTTGTCGAAATCCCAGCCGTTAGTGTCTGCTTCTAGGTTTTTCAGTGCGCCGTCAACGCCAGTACCAGAAATCGCTACTTTGACCACTAATGGCTCATCGCTCTTACCAAAGTTCAAATGCGTCAGGACATCGTTTGCGCGTTTTGCCAAACGTTCTGGGTCAGGTTCTGGTTCGCCCGGCATTGGTTTGTGTTCTGCGTAACCACGGTAATCTTCCAAGCCGACTTCAGTAGCGTCAGTTGGAGTCAGTTTGCTCTCAGAAGCCAGCTTGGTGTACAGATTCTCTTCAATGATTGGATCAGAGAATTCTGCCGCGAAGAACACAGTTTGCCATTGACCCCATTCGTTTGAGGTACGCGCGCCTACGACGGTAGTGTCGTTAACGCGTTTGTAGTAAATGCTGCGAGAGTGGTTGCCGTATTGTTCCAACAGTTCGTGTTGAAGATCGATACGTACTTTGCGGTCTTCACCCGGTTTGAAGGTGTAACGTTGGAACGCCACGCGGTCGGTTGCAGACAGTTCAGCTTTTACGCCGGTTTCTACAAGGTCAACCGAGTAGTAACCAACTTCTGCCACTTCCGAGCTTTTATCCATGGTCACGGTATCGGTATTGAAGCCTGTGTATGGCAAGAAGGCGAAGTCATTTAGGTCGCCTTTACCTGCGCCAGAAATGTGGGTCATTGAGAAGCCAGAAAGCAGGCTGTGCACAGGATCGTATTCAACAGGTGAGCCTTTGCCATTCCAACCGTTTGGATCGAAGTTATCTGGTGACGGTTGAATCATACCTTCTGGCATAACTGGAGATGGGTTGACGTTGCCAAGACCTTTAGTGCCGATCAAGGTATCAACGAATTCCAAAGTAGGGGTAGAGATAACTGGAGTTTCTGGATCAGAGTCGCTGCCACAACCAGCAAGACCAAGCATGGCGGTTAACACTGCGGTAGAGAGTAGGGTTCTTTTTAGTTTCATTGTTTTTATTCCACGAGAAAAGGGGACACGAGGTCCCCTCAAAATCTTATTCGCCTAGGTTGGCTTGCATTGCTTCAGACTTGTCAGCCGTCATCACGAAGTGCAGTTCGCCACCTGCTTTGAATTCGCTGTGCTGGAAGGTGTTGTAAACATCCAGAGGCTTACCGTTGATGGTTACTTCTTTGATGTACATGTTGTCTGGGCCGTTGTTTTCAGCCGTTACCGTGAAGGTGCCAGAACCAATGTCTACCGTCGCTTTGTCGAAGATTGGACGACCGATGCTGTAGGTTGGATCGGTTGGCGAGATTTGGTAGAAGCCCAGTGCCGACATCAAGTACCACGCCGACATTTGACCTACGTCTTCGTTACCAATGATGCCGTCTGGCGTCGGTTTGTAGAACTGGTCGTAAACTTGGTCTAGGTATTCCTGCGCCTTGTAAGACTCTTCAGTACGGTTGTACAAGTAGATAACGTGGTGCGAAGGCTCATTACCGTGAATGTACTGACCGATGTAGCCTGTCATGTCTTGGTGTGCTTCGCCGCCATTTGGATCTGCAGTAAATAGGTTGTTCAGCTTGTCGTTCAGACCTTGCGTGCCGCCCATGATTTCAGTCAGCTTGTCTAAGTCTTGCATGAACGCCCATTGCCACTGCCACGCGTTGCCTTCTGTGTAGTAGAACGCGTCAGACTTGTAAGGGTCGAAATCAGTTGAAGCGTATTTCAGCGCACATGGGGCGCCTTCTTTCAGTTCTGTCGGTACGAAGAAGCCCGTGCCGTCTGCGTTACCTGCTTTTGCATCCCAGTGTTTCAAAGAGTTGTAAGAACGAGCTTTGAACTCTTCATACGCGTCCATATCGCCAGCGGCTTTTGCCATCTCTGCGATCGTCCAATCGTAGAATGAGAATTCCAATGAGTACGACACTGAGTTCCAGTTCGGGTAACGAACACACTGTTCTTTCTCGTGGTAGTTCAACTGACCTGCCATGAGTGAGCTTAGGATGTCGTCATGAATCTGTGGGTACTCATGCGGTGTGTAGCGAGCTGATTTCACTGAAGCCGTGTAAGCCTGCTCTGCATCAATCAAGCCTTTGGTCACTGCATCGCCCAGAATCGCTGCCGATGGGTAGCCGATCATGGTGCCGGTTTCTGAGCCGTGACCTTCCCATTTCGGCAATAGACCAAACTCGTCGTTAGACTTACGAATCAAGTCTTTCACGTAAAGAGTTGCTTGATCTGGGTCGATGATGGTCCACATTGGGTGAACGGCGCGGAACGTATCCCACGTTGAGTAAATCGAGTAGTTTGGCGTGTCGCCATCTTTCAGTGTGCGCACTGTGCCAAGCATATCAACGTATTGACCATCCACATCGTAGAACTCGATTGGCGCGATCATCATGTGGTACATACCAGTGTAGAAGTTGGTTTTCTCTGCTTCTGTGCCGCCTTCTACTTTGATTTTTGCTAGCTTCTCAGCCCACGCGTATTCCGCGTCTTCTTTCACTTGTGCTAGGTCGAAACTTGGTGCTTCTGCTTCTAAGTTTTTCTGGGCACCTTGCCAGTTAACTGGAGAGATACCGACGCGGATTTCAATTGGCTCTTCGCCTGTGCCGAAGTTTAGGTAAGCCGTCAGATCATCGCCTGAGTAAACCGCGCCATTGCGCATTTCACGCGTTGGTTCTAGATCTTGTTCGCCCAATAGTGCTTTGGCGATTGGTTGGTTGAATTTCGCGTAGAAGAAGATGTCCTGACCTTGGTGATCTTGCCCTTGGAACCAGCCTGTTGAGGTTTTACGACCGCGAATGGTGTATTCGTCCACCACTTCTACTTTGTTCTTCAAAGACTTGCCGTTGTTGTTCATTAGGGTATGACCCAAATCGAACTTCACGTTGCGATCTGCGCCATCAGCAAAGGTGTATTTGTGTAAACCAACGCGTTTGGTGGCGCTCAGTTCTACTTCGATTTGACCTTGGTTTAGTTTGGTTTTGTAGTAGCCTGCGCTTGCTTCTTCATTGGCTTTGTCGAAAGAGTTCAGTTGTGTGTTCGCCATGTCTGCGTATGGCAGAACCAAGATGTCGCCTAAGTCCGTTGCGCCTGTACCTGAAAGGTGAGTATGGGAGAAGCCGTACAGCGGAACGTCAGTGTTAACTACTTCGCCAGTTTCGTAGTTGGATGAATCCCAGTAGCCAGATGCCGAGTGCCAAGGGTTAAGCCCTGACTCATGGTCTGTGTTAGAGCCGATGAAAGTATCTGGAGACAGTTGAACCATACCTGCCGGTACCGTCGCGCCCGGGAATGTATGACCAGAAGCTGCTGTGCCGATCATTGGATCGACGTATTTCAACACCGCAAGATCAACAATTGGATCGCCAGGCAGTGAAGAGGAAGAATCGTTGTCGCTGTTACAGCCAGCCAAGCCACCCGTCAGACCAACCAGGATAGCCAAAGAGATAAGATTACGTTTAAACATGTGCATACCGTTTTGTCGTTATTCGTATATAAAAAGTGTTTATAAGAGACTGTTTATAAGAGACTGTTTATAAAGGACTGCTTATAAAATTTTCTTGTAGGGATAGCCGGGAGATGCGCTCCCCCGGCTGAGTTGTCACTATTGGGATTAACGAGAACCTGCTGGCATCTCGTCTTCATGCAAGAACTCACCGATGCCTTGTGCTGGTGGAAGATCTTGCTCTAGAGAGCCCCAACGTTGATTTGGTTTGTCGCCCATCACGAACTCCAACTCACCGCCGTACATGATTTCGTCATGAGTTAGGTAAGTGCGGTTGAAGTCTTTGCCGTTGTAGCGAGCCGATTGAATGAAGATGTTTTCGCGGCTAACGTTCTTCGCGGTAACCGTGAACTTCTGGTTGTTGCCGACATCGATAGACGCGCTTTCAAACAGCGGAGTACCGATTTCGTAGATGCCAGAAGAAGCGTTCACTGGGTAGAAGCCAAGCGCACGGAACACAAACCACGCAGAGAGCGTACCGAAGTCGTCGTTACCACAAATGCCGTCAGCGGTGTTCTTGTAGCAAATGTTAGTTGCTGCGGCGATGGCTGCCTGACCTTTCCAAGGTTGACCCACGTAGTTGTACAAGTACGGCACGTGGATATCTGGTTCGTTACCTTGAACGTGCTGACCAACGTTACCTGTGTTGAACACTGGGAATTGGTTGTCGCCTGCGTTGCGGTCTGGGTAGGTTGACCAGTACTCATCTAAGCGTGCTGCGAACAAGTCACCGCGTTCTGCTTCAGGGTTTTGTGTCTTATCGAAACGTGTCATCAGGTCAATCAAGCCATGAATGTCGTGCTGAACACTGAACGAGTATTGCCAGCCGTTCGATTCAGAGAATGACCAGTTGAACATGTCTGGACGCCAGTCTTTACCAACTGCACGACCGGTGACTGGGTCTACCCAACCTGCATCGATAAACTCGCCATCGTAGTCACGGGCTTTGAACCAACCTTGGTATTGCTTACCGCCGAAGTCGAATTGCGCTTGCCAGTTTTTAGAACGGTTAGCGAACTCGGTGTAGCGTGGGTCTTGTTCACCGAAGACTTCTTTGATCGATTGTGCGATTGCCCAGTCGTTCATTGAGTATTCAAGCGAGTAAGATGCTGTCCAAGAGTCTTTAAATGGTGAGTGACCGCCGTAAGAATCTGGTGGAGTGTCGTGCAATTGCGCTGGCACGTAACCTTGTTCTTCGTACTCTTTGATCCATGCTACGCCTTGGCTCGTTGCGGCGCGCGCGTCTGTGATCATCGCTTCAACTAAGCGCTCTTTGACATCTTTGCGCTCTGCTTCTGTGAAGCCAAGATCGATCATGCGTTTTTCTAGTGAGCCTTTCGACAATACATCATGAATCACAGGCGTTGAGTGCATGCCCATCATCATGCCGGTTTCGTTGCCTTTGAATGTCCACTCAGGCAGGCGACCTTTGCGCACGTTGCCTTTGTCATCCACCCATTCTTCTTCGGCGTAAGACAGCATAGACAGAACCACGTCTGCTAGGCGGTCTGGCTCAAGAATCGAAGACAGCGGTTGAACCGCGCGGTAGGTATCCCACAGTGAGAAAGTGTCGTAGCGCGTGAAGTCTGCTTTGCCATCTTTGTTGGCATCGGCAGTGCGGATCGACTCTTTCAGCGTATCGATCTTGTCGCCCCAAGGTGTGTTGCCATCTGGGTAAGCGTTACGACCTTGGTGAACTTGGCGGTAGCGACCATCTAAGTCAGAGTGAATGGTTTGACCTAGGTACGAGTGGTACATCGCGGTGTAGAACGTCTGTTTGTAATCTTCGTCGCCAGAGACTTGGATCTTGCCGAGTTCGTCTTCCCATTTCTTCGTTGCCGCTTCGCGTACTTGGTCGAAGTTCATGCCCGCAACTTCTGTCATGTTAAGAGAAGCACCAGACTTGCCGTTTTCGCCAATCTCAACGTTTGATAGCGCTAATTTGGCTTCAACCGTTAAGCCGTCTTTTGAGGTATCGAACTCAACGTAAGCGCGTGCGTATTGGTACTTGCCGCGTGTCTCGTTACCGATTTCCGTAATGCCTTCTGGCACGTCCATGTAACGACCTTGCTCTTTATCGTAGTAAGCAAAGCGAACGTTTTTGATTGGTTGGTCGAATTCCATCACGAAGAATTCTTTTTGGTTTGGTGCCCAACCATCTGAGAAACGGTGACCTTCAAGACGGTTATTGTCTTTGTCCCATTTCAAGTATGAATCTGAGGTGTAGTCCCAGTTAATTTTGAAGCCAGTGTTCACGATGATTTCTGACTTCTCATCACGAGGGAAGGTGTAGCGGTGGACACCAACGCGATCCGACGCCGTCAACTCAGCTTTGATGTCGTAATCCAATAGATCGACTTTGTAGTAACCTGCTGTCGCTTGCTCGTCACGATGTTGGAAGCGAGACGCTTCTAGGTTTAGCGTTGCTGAACCTTCATCAATCATGTAATCCGAACGCGAGTTGATTGGCATGACGAGAATGTCGTTCAAGTCGCCAGCACCTGCTCCGGAAAGGTGGGTATGAGAGAAACCGGAAGTACGTGCGTCGTGGTAGTAGTAGCCTGAAATGTATTCCCAACCGTTAGAACCGTTGTTTGGAGAAAGCTGCACCATGCCGTGTGGTGTGGTTGCACCAGGGTAGGTGTTGCCTAGGTTACCTGTGCCGATGAATGGGTTGACGTAGCGTGTTACGTCCATATCGGCGAAATCTACTGGGATGTGAACACCCATGTCGATTTCAGGTGTTTCTGGGTTTGGCTTGTCATTGCAGTCGCCATCGCCAACTGGAGGACATACTGGCTTGCCGCCGTCAGGAATATCCGGCAGTGCAGGGTTGGTGTCACCGCCTTCATAAATGTTGGTTGTGTCGTCGTTACAGCCAGTCAGACCGACTAGACCACTGAGAACTGCGCAAGCGAGTAGGGAAGGTTTGAATTTCATTTTTAAAGCCTTGTAAATTGTAGGGTTATATAATTAAAAAAATCAGGGGTATTACTAAAACTTAAAAACTTAAAAACTTGAAATAGAGCCCTTTGGGGGAAAGGGCTCTTAGGGGGAGGAGCTTAAGGTTTAAGCTTTCACAAGAGTCGCTGCGTTACGCATCGCTTCTTTCGTTGAACACTCAACAACGTTTGCTTTTGCAAAGCGGTGAGCGTCTTTTACTTGGATATCGTGAGCTAGAATAACCAGCTTCGCGTTTGCTACATCTAGGTCAGTGATGCGGTTCTGGATACCGTTTTGACCTTGAGTTTCTACTTTGATTTTCAGACCAGCTGCTGCACCTGCTTTCTCTAGTGCTTTCGCTGCCATGAATGTGTGTGCTACGCCAGATGGGCAACATGTTACTGCTACGATGTCGTACTCGCCTTCGCCTGCAGCTGGAGCCGCTTGAGCTTGTGCAGGTGCAGCTTCAACGATTTCGTCTTCTGCTTCTTCTTCAGCAACTGGTTTCCAGAAGCCAACGATAACTGCTGTTGTTAGTGAGCCTAGTGCGATACCCACAACGTACATTGGGATGTTGCTTGATACAGGAGCTGTGATTAGACCGCCCCATGGTGCGTGTAGTAGTACGTCTGTTAGGAAGCCGAACACACAGCCAACGATACCACCAGCAACGATTGAAGGAAGAACGCGTACAGGGTCGTTTGCTGCGAATGGGATAGCACCTTCAGAGATACCGATAGAACCCATGATTGCCGCTGCTTTACCTGCTTCTTGCTCTTGCTTAGTGAACTTCTTCTTGAATAGGAATGTTGCTAGCGCCATACCTAGAGGAGGCGTACAGATTGCGATACCAACACCACCCATTAGCCATGGTTGAGTATCAACTTGAGTTTGAGCAAATAGCGTTGCTACTTTGTTGATTGGACCGCCCATATCGAATGCAGTCATACCACCAAGAATCGTACCTAGAACCACTTTAGAAGCGCCAGCCATAGAAGCTAGGAATTCGTTCATCGAAGCCATGAAGATCTTGATTGGCTCACCGATACCCCATAGAACGATACCTGCAGAGATAAGCGTACCTAGTAGAGGGTAGATGAAGTAAGCGCCCAACGCAGTCATGTTAGCAGAAAGAGGGATCTTCTTAAGTTGGAATACCACACCACCTGCGATGAAGCCCGCTACGATACAACCAAGGAAACCGCCGCCCATGTCAGCCATGATGCCAGAAGAGATCATCGCTGGTGCTAGAGCTGGTTTGTCTGCAATTGAGTAACCGATGAAGCCACCAAGAATAATTGGGAACAGCACTAGACCTTTAATACCGATATTAGAAATATCAGCCAATAAACCGTCCGCAGGAACCGCACCTTTACCTGATGCCATTACCGCTAGCGCCAGTAGTACACCACCCGCAACGATAAATGGAAGCATGTGAGAAGTACCGAATAAAAGGTGACCTTTCATGGTACTTAGGATTTTTTTGAAATCGCTATTATTACTAGCTTGAGCTGTGATTGTACTCATAATTTCACGCCTTATGAATTAATTAAAATATTTAGTATTTGGTTTTCGTCTTTTGCGTTATGAATATCTTCAATAAATTCTTCGCTAAATTTACCGAATAATTCTTGAAGAACATAAATGTGGTGGTCGGCACCGTTATCTGGTGAGGCAATCATGAAGAATACGGTCGGTTTGACTCCCTCTTCGTCGCCATACTCGATGCCTTCGCGCTTTACGCCAACAGCGATTGCAGGCTCTGTAACCGCTTTGCTTTTTGCGTGTGGGTAAGCGATGCCGTCCATTGAAGTGACGCTTAATGCTTCACGTGCTTCGATGTCGGTTAAAAAAGCCTCTTTGCTGCTGATTCGATTATTTTCGAATAGCATCTGTGCTAGCTCTTCAAAGACTTCTTTTTTATTATTTGCTTGAAGGTTGCCTTTAATTAAATTGACGTTTGTTAGTTCTGTAATCATTTTTTGACTCATTGGTACTGAAGTAATGAGGCAAATTTAATTAATGTTACGGTTTTCTGAAATAGTAAAAAAAATCCAATAACTATATTTTTGTATCACTGAGAGCTAAGTGTGATAGAAGTCATTAATATCAATGAGCTAGAAGGTAATTAGTATTGTGACTTATATTCCATTTATTTTGAAATTAATAATGAAGCTTGAAAATAAACGAGAAGGGAATCAAATATGGTTCAATTTTGCTATAAAAAAGAGGCTTTGTGCTAAAGGCTATCTATACCCAAGTAACCTCGAGATGCTAGGTTCAGCGAGAATGACTTGGTTTGTAGACGCGGCGGCGATTTAAAGGTTTGGTGGGCCCAATTCGAGAATCGACAACAAAGTATACAAGCCAAGACAACTCGCCCTTTGGGAGCGTGTCATTGACTCGACTTCTGCGTCAAACAACTTGGAAAGAGCTGGCTATTACGCTGCGTTGTTTTCCTTGACCTCGAATCAATGACAACGCTCTGAATCCTGCATCTTGAAGTCACTTGGGTATAGTAACCCTTTTAATAGCTTCATTTTCTATCTCTATGAGAAAAGAAATAAAGTGCTTAGGAGAGCGGATTGTGAACTTAGCTAGTTTCTCCCCTTGAGACACATTGGCGAATGTAAGCTCCGAATTTGAAGTCAAGGGGAGGTTAGGAAGGGGTGTTACGCTGAATTTGGCTAATCCATTAAGACGGATTTTTGTACTTATGCAGCAAATCTAACGGGATATGGCAGTAGTCGTTTGGAAAGCGTGTGAGTCGGTCTTGATGCTCATCATCACTTGGCACATAGTTTGTAAGTGGCAGTACTTCTACGGCGATCTTCTCAGCATCCGGTCTTGCTGCGATAAACGCTTTAGCGATGGCTAGGTGTTGTTCGTTTTGGCTGTAGACACCAGTACGGTACTTCTCACCTACGTCTTCACCTTGCTTGTTAACACTGTGTGGGTCGATGATCTCAAATAGATACCCCATTAAAGTTTCAACCGAAACCTGCTTAGGGTCGAACTGGGTTTTCACGCATTCTGCGTAGCCATCGTATTCGGATTGAGTGTTATCTGTTGAGCCATTTGCTCGTCCTGCCTCGGTGCTGATTACGCCCGGAAGGTGGCGCATAAATTCTTGAACGCCCCAAAGGCAGCCGCCTGCGAAGTAAATTTCTTCCATCATTCTGTCCTGAAAAACTTTGTACCATTATGGGCATCACTTCCACTCAAACACAACTCCAACCATAAAACAGGAACAACTCAGAAGTGATTTGCTCTCTTTTTTGTGCTGCGTTTCCTCGTTAGATTGAACGCAGTTAAGAGCTAGGGGGAATCCTAATGAAAATTGAACATATCGCGATTTGGACTGAACGTTTGGAAGAGTTAAAAGCCTTCTATGAGAAATACTTTAACGCGGTGTCTAACGAGAAATACCACAACCCAACTAAGCAGTTTTCATCTTACTTTCTTTCGTTTGAAAGTGGTGCACGATTGGAGTTAATGTCGATGGAAGGTGTGACCGCTTGTGAAAAATCTCATGCGATGCAGGTAACAGGATTAGCACACTTTGCCTTTGCTTTAGGATCAGAGCAGGCGGTGGATCAACTAACCAAAACCTTAGTGGATGATGGCTACCAATGGATCGACGGTCCGAGACACACAGGTGATGGTTACTACGAAAGCTGCATCTTAGATCTGGATGGCAACCGTCTTGAGCTTACGGTGTAACGCAGCTTAGCTTACTTCTATAGTTCACAGGCTGCTTTCATATGAAAGTGTTCGGGCGTATACTGCAAGCTCATCAATAAGGAGCGAGCCTGTGAACTCAAGACAAAATGAAATCCTGCAGTTGGTTAATGACCGCAAACGCGTTCAAGTGACGGAGCTTTCTGACATCATTGGCGTGTCGGGCGTGACCATCAGACAGGATTTGAACTTCCTTGAGCAGCAAGGCTACTTAAAGCGTGTACATGGCGCTGCGACGGCGCTGCAAAGTGACGATATTGATACGCGACTCGAAGTGCGCTTCGACATCAAACAAGCGTTAGCCAACAAAGCGGCAGACTTGGTATCACCAAACGAAACCGTATTAATCGAAGGCGGCAGTGCCAATGCACTCTTGGCTCGCACGTTGGCTGAACGTGGTGACGTCACCATCATTACCCCATCGGCGTACATCGCCCACCTCATCCGTAACACCTCAGCGAACATCATCTTGCTTGGTGGTGTGTATCAGCATCAAGGCGAGAGTTTGGTTGGACCGCTGACTAAGCTGTGTATTGAGAACATTCATTTCAGCACGGCTTTTTTGGGTATTGACGGTTTCCAGCAAGACACAGGCTTTACTAGCCGAGACATGATGCGCGCAGAAATCGCCGAAACCATTATTGCGAAAAAGCGTCGTAACATCGTGCTGACGGACTCAAGTAAGTTTGGGCAAATCTACCCATCTTCGATTGGTAAAACGAGTGAAATCTCGGTGTTGTTAACCGACGAAGCCGCTCCGAAAAGCGACCTCGAACAACTGAGAAAGCAAGGTGTGGAAGTGGTGTTGGGTTAAGCCGACTCACGAACAATGAGTTTGGGAGGCAGGATCAAGCTGTAAGGCTCGCTGTCTTCTTGCTTCAGTTGATTGATCAATCGTTTTGCCGCTTGTCTTCCCATCTCTCGTGCATTGGAATTAACGAAGGTGAGCGGTGGCTCAATTAACTCGGCTTCTTCAACATCATCAAAACCAATTACCGATACTTGTTCGCCGATAAACTGATCTTTACCGATGGAACGTCCTGCTCGATGTATGCCATAAACCGCGCCTAATGCTGTCGATGAATGGTGACAAAGAACCGCAGTAATCTGTGGATGCTCCAACAGCAATTGCTGCACAGTTTGAGCGGCAGAAGCTTGGCTTTTTTCACACTCGACCACCCACTCTGGTTTGAAAGGCAAACCAAACTGCATCAGGGTTGAACAATACCCACCAATACGCTCAGCACGACACAAAGAACTGCTCGCGCCACCGACATAAGCGATTCTGCGATGCCCTTGCTTAACCAGATGCTCCGTCGCCAACTTGGCGGCGTACATGTTGTCTGGTCCCACGTAGTCGATTTGCTTATCCACCGAAGCGCGTGAAATGCAGACCATTGGCAGATTGTGCTGCTTGAGGTTTTCGACATTGAACTGCTGGCTTTCACCAATCGGGCAAAATGCGATACCACCGACACCTTGGCGTGCCATGGTTAATACACACTTCTCAAACTTTTCTTGGCTATCCCCACTTTGAGCCAGAAACAGCATGTAACCTTGCTGCTCAATTTCCTCACTCAATCCTGCCGCGACTTCTGCGTAATAGGGATCACTGATGTCTTTGAGGATCAATCCAATGATTTCACTCGAATTGGATCGTAGGTTGGCAGCGGCACGGTTACGGATATAGCCAAGCTCTTCAACCGCAGCGTTGACCTTTTCTATTGTGTCTGGAGAGATCCGCCCTTTATTCCCCAACACCATAGAGACGGTGGTAACTGACACGCCAGCATGTTTAGCGACTTCTGTAATGGTCACTTTTTTTGACGACATAGATTCACTTTATGGATTAGAAAAACGTTTTATCATTAAACTGTAACCCTATTAGGTTGATTTTAAAAGCCCTACACAGTTTGTGGAAAAAGATATCTAACTCGATCACAGAATTTTTGGTAAAACGTTTTATCAAAATTTTTAGCAGCGTATATTGAGTGCATAAAAACAACACTTCATGCGCACATAATGTGATGTGTATGAGCCCTACAAGTTCTCAATTTCCGGAGACAAACTATGTCTAAAAGCAATAAATCGACCATGTGGGAGTTCTTGCAAAGCCTCGGCAAGACCTTCATGTTGCCAGTCGCGCTGCTGGCATTCTCAGGTATTCTTCTTGGTGTCGGCAGCTCGTTTTCTAGCGCCGCTATCAAAGAAGCCATCCCATTTTTAGACAACACCCCTCTGCAATACCTGTTTATGTGGATGACCAAAATCGGTCTTGTCGCATTCATTTACTTGCCTGTAATGTTCGCCGTTGCTATCCCGCTTGGGTTAGCACGTGAAGAGAAAGGCGTGGCAGGTTTCGCGGGTTTCGTTGGCTATGCTGCGTTCAACCTTGCGATCAACTTCTTCCTAACCGTCGCTGGTGTACTAGATAGTGAAGCGGAACGTGCCGCTTACGGTGTGAAAAGCATCATCGGTATTGAATCGATTGATACTGGTATCCTCGGCGCGGTGATCGTTGGTGTGATTGTTGCGAAACTTCACCAACGCTTTTACACCTTCAAAATGCCAGATGCGCTAGCGTTCTTTGGTGGTGCTCGTTTTGTTCCAATCATTTCTGCCTTGGTACTGGGCGTTGTCGGTGTGTTTATCCCATTCGTATGGCCTTACTTTGCTGCGGGCATCAATGGTATCGGTCATGTGATTGAAGGCGCGGGCGATTTCGGTCCAATGCTGTTTGGTACAGGCGAGCGTTTATTGCTGCCTATCGGTCTTCACCATATCTTGGTTGCGCTGATTCGATTCACTGAAGCAGGCGGTACTATGGACGTGTGTGGTCAAACTGTGTCTGGCGCACTAAACATCTTCTACTCTGAATTGTCTTGTCCTGACACAACGGCATTTACACCGGAAGTCACGGCATTCTTGTCTCAAGGTAAAATGCCAACCTTCCTAGGCGGTCTGCCGGGTGCGGCTCTTGCGATGTACCACTGTGCTCGCCCTGAGAACCGCTCAAAAATCAAAGCACTGCTTATCTCTGGCGTCGTAGCTTGTGTGGTAGGCGGTATCACTGAGCCGCTTGAATTCTTGTTCCTATTTGTTGCGCCAGTGCTTTACTTCGTCCATGCGATTCTGACAGGTCTGGGCTTTATGGTGATGGGCTTGCTTGATGTCACCATCGGTAACACAGACGGCAACCTGATTGACTTCTTGGTGTTCGGTATCCTGCAAGGCACGGCAACGAAATGGTACTTAGTACCGCTGGTGGCGGGTGTTTGGTTCGTGGTTTATTACTCAGTATTTAAGTTTGCGATCACTAAGTTCAACCTAAAAACACCAGGTCGTGAAGTCGACACGGCGGAAGTGGACAAAGAGCTTGAAGCCGCTTTCATCAATGAATCTGGCAAAGGTGCCGCAGTATTGGCAGCTCTTGGTGGCAAAGAGAACATCACGGCTCTGGATAACTGCATCACTCGTCTTCGCTTGTCTGTTAACGACATGAGTTTGGTCGACGACGCTAAGTTGAAAGCCAACGGCGCTCTGGGCGTAGTGAAGCTTGATGAGCACAACCTGCAAGTCGTTATTGGCACGCAAGTTCACCTTGTGAAGAACGAAATGCAAGCCATCATGTCTGCAAGCTAATCACTGCCTTGATAGATGCTCCCCCTCGGCACAATCTCCATCCTCCCCCCAATGAGATTGTGACGAGGGACCTTAATATTGGAATATTCGTATGACTCAGAATTTCGACTTTGATACACCGATTGATCGCACTGGCACTTACTGCACGCAGTGGGACTACGTTCAGGATAGATTTGGTAAAGCGGGTCTGCTGCCGTTTACCATTTCAGATATGGATTTTGCTGCGCCAGAACCCGTGATGAATGTGCTTAAACAACGTTTAGAGCATCCGGTATTAGGTTATAGCCGCTGGAACCATGAGGATTTTAAGTCCGCGATTCGCTACTGGTATCAAACTCGTTTTGACTGCGAAATCGACACTCAGCAAGTGGTGTACGGACCATCGGTTATCTACATTGTGTCAAAGCTGATTGAGCAATGGAGTCAGCCGGGACAGGGCGTGGTGTTCCATACACCAGCTTATGATGCGTTCGACAAAATGGTTGAAGGGCAAGGTCGTGCGTGCGTTCGCAGTCCGCTCATCAAGCAGCAAGGTCGATTTGAAATTGACTGGCAAGATCTGGAAACCAAACTCGCTGACCAGAACAACACTGTGCTGTTGTTATGCAGCCCTCACAACCCAACAGGGCGAGTGTGGAGCCAAAGCGAATTGGAAAAGATGGCGGAGCTTTGTAACCAACACCAAGTCAAAGTGATATCGGATGAGATCCACATGGACGTGAGCTTTAAGCGTCACATCCCTTACGTGGGGTTTGGCCGTTCACAAGATTGGGCTGTGGTTACATCGGCGTCTAAATCATTCAATATTCCAGCTTTGAATGGCGCGTATGCGTTGATCGCGGATTCACCAACGCGCGAACGTTATCTGCATAAACTCAAAGAGGTGGATGGTCTTTCATCGCCTTCTATCATGGGTGTGCTTGGCACGATGGCGGCTTATCGTCACGGAGAACCTTGGTTAAAGGCGCTCAACGAGTATGTGTTGGCTAACCATCAATACGTGAAAGAAGCACTGGAAAGCGCCTTTCCTGAAGTGAGTTACCTTGTCCCAGACGCGACCTATTTAGCATGGATTGACTTATCTGTTTTGAATCTAGATATGACGCTGCTTAATCAAGCGTTAATTGAGCAATTCAATGTCGCCATCATGTCTGGAGATGTTTATGGCGATTCTGGTAAAGGCTATCTCAGACTCAATCTGGGTTGCCCGAGAAGCAAAGTCGAGCAGGGCGTTTCAGCCTTGATTCAAGCTATCAAATTGCAACGTTAAGCCATCGCGGGAGAGTGTGAGATGTCACTGTTCAAGCTAGATAACGTGATTCAAAACTACGCTTGGGGAAGCAAAGAGTCGATTTCTAAACTGTTTGGCATCGACAATGCGAACCATCAACCTCAAGCTGAAATTTGGATGGGAGCGCATCCTAATGGTTGCTCGCGCCTTGCAACAACCGGTGAGTTATTATCTGATGTGATTGCGCGAGATAAAGCAAGCATGTTTGGTGATTACACCATGATGCGTTTCGGAGAACTTCCTTACCTATTCAAAGTGCTTGCAGCGGATTCTCCGCTCTCGATTCAAGTTCATCCTAGCAAGCGTAAAGCTGAGCTTGGTTTTGCAAGAGAGAATGAACAAGGTATCCCGCTTGATGCTCCTAATCGCAACTACAAAGACGCCAATCACAAGCCTGAGTTGGTCTATGCGCTGACTTTTTACAAGGCGATGAATGGCTTTCGTCCGATAGAACAAATACTGACGCTGTTCCGCCAATTCGGTATTCGTAGTTTAGACAGCGAGGTGACCGCGTTAGCCGAACACCCAAATCAAGATGGGTTGAAAGGTTTCTTCACGGCGATAATGACGTTGAACGAAGCTCATAAAATTCAAGCCTTGGCAGAACTGGACGCAGCGTTAGAGCGTGGTCCAAAGACGGCATTGGAAAGAGAAGTGCTCGGTTATGTGGCGGAGTTTCAAAAGCATTACCCGCAAGACATTGGATTGCTGTCTCCGTTGATGTTGAACACGATAGAGCTTGCGCCTGGGGAAGCGATGTTCCTCCATGCCGAAACGCCTCATGCGTATGTTCAAGGCACAGCGCTGGAAATAATGGCGAATTCAGACAACGTCCTCAGAGCTGGTTTAACGCCCAAATACATTGATGTGGATGAGCTTATCGCCAATACAGCATTTCTCACCACGCAACCGGAACTGATTAAGCTGTCGCCAATTCACAAAGAGGACAAGTTGAGCTATCCAATTCCGGTAGACGATTTTGGGTTTGATATTCTCTCTTCCGATGACGAATGTAAGCAACAGTTTGTGCGTGGTGCTGAGATTGTTTTTTGTGTTGAAGGCGGTGTTGAGGTCATGACATCAGAGACAAGTCTGACTCTTAAAGCCGGAGAATCCGCATTTATCACTAACGATTGTAAGTTCTACCAATATCAAGGGAATGGTACGTTGGCGAGGGCGTATAACTAGTCATTTCGTTGTTAATATTAAAAGGCCGCTTGAACAGCGGCCTTATTCGATTTTGTGACGACTAAAAACGTCTACGCGACTTCTCTTTTCGTTTCGCCAACATTGCGGCAGGAGAGAAGCCTGTCACCAACATTGTCCCATTAAGCACCAAAATGGTCCCTATGATGGTGTTGAAACCGACAGGTTCACCCAGAATCAAGTAACCCCATAGAATGCCAAAAACGGGCACAAGGAAAGTGACGGTGAGAGCCGAAGCTGGGCCAATTTCAGAAACTAGGCGGAAGTAAAGCAAATAAGCCAAACCTGTACAAACCACACCGAGAGCAACCACAGAGCTCCACTCTATACTGGTTGGTTCTGCACGCATTGGTAAAAATGGCAGTAGCGGAAGTACCCAAATAACTGCTGCCCACATACTGCCGTGTGCGTTGTCAAAAGCTGGGACTTGTGGTGCATTTTTAGTGTAGTTGGTTGCAATCCCATAGCTGAAAGAAGCCATTAAGCTTGCCCCAATAGGGAGGGTAGCCTCACTGCCGATGATTGAAGAATCCAAACCGACAAGTACAGCGACACCGCCAATACCAATCATCATACCTAGAATGGCTTTTGCCGTTAAAGGGCTGCGATACCAAACAAAACCAATTAATGCGCCCCATATCGGTGCGGTTGAGTTGAGAATGGCTAAGGTCGACGCATTAAGTGTTTGAGCAGCGTAAGCAAAAAGCAGAAAGGGCACGGCGCTATTAAATAAGCCAATAATGAAAAAGTGCTTAATATGTTTTGTGAAGGCAAGTTTCTTTTTGAGATAGAAAGCTATCAAGAGCAATGCTATTGCCGCAAATGCAACACGAAACTCGATTAAGTAAGCCGGTCCGAACGTATTAGCAGCGACTCGCATAAACAGAAACGAGCCACCCCAAATAGCAGCGAGACAAAGTAAGCGAAAAAAACTGGCTGCAGTCATGATACATCCTTGGTCGAGGTCTAGCGCCCCATTGATTAATTGTTGCGCTAACAGTGGATTAAACCAAGGATGAGATCAACCAGAAATGCAACGCCAGTTCCGAATCTGGCTACCACTGACTTATTTTGATGGTCTTAAATTTCTTCTTTTGGAAACAAGATTGGGAGGCTGTCCCTGTAGGTGTGATACCACATTTTTCCATGATCTAAATTTTTATACTCGATAAGAGTCGGTAAATTGAAACCCATGTAGTTCTTGGTTTGTATATGTTTATAGAAAGCCTCAACGGAGGGGTGATTTCCTATGTGTGTTGAGCTGAATATAGCGGTGACTTCTAACCATGGCGAAGCCTCGTAACGTTCCTCTTCCAAAGGATAGATGGTGTCTTCAATACGCCAGAACGAACCGTCGGCGATAATAAAATTCTTGAAAAACTGGCTCCCAATATCTTCTGATACCATGATATGTGCTGTTTTTGCACCTCCAAATGAATGTCCAGCCAGTGTGCGTTCATTTGGATCGATATCGTATTCGGCTTCGACAACTGGGATGAGTTCTTGGGTTAAGAAAAGGTAGAAGTCATCGACCCCTGGTGGCAAATAATCAATATTTCTGCGTCCAGGAGGACCTTCATGAATGGCGATTAGAATGACATCGAGTTCGGCATTGGCGACAAGGTTGCCAAACCCCTGACCCGTCCCATTACCATCGGAAACGTAGATAACGGGCAAAGATGTTGTGCGCTCTTCATAGTTTTCTGGCAAGTAGATGTCGTAGGGATAGCTGACGCCAGTGATATTAGAAAAGATATTGTCTTGTACTTTTTCCGCAGGAACATACGCGGAGCTGCTGTCAACAGAGGAGCCATCTCCCCCACCACATGCTGATAACACAAGCCCCAAAGAAAGGGCGATGAACCAACGCTTCAAAACTTCCATGTTTTACCTTTGCTTTTGATTTAAAGAACAAAAACAATTGTATAAGATTTGAGCAATCAAGAAGCCTCGCGTTATCAACAAATGAAAAGGCGGGGCGAGCGGGTTTGTAACTCTTCGAGTCAATTATCGAATGCGGTGGTACGTTATTGTTTTACCTGTCATTAATTATTGGCTTTCAGACCAGACCGCGAACTCATTGCCACTTGGTTCGGTAAAATGGAAACGACAACCTCCCGGGAATTCGAAGATAGGGCGGATGACTTGCCCTCCGAACTGTTCGACTTTGGCTAACGTAGCGTGAATATCTGAGCTATAGAACACCAACAGTGCTGCCCCATTTGTTGTTTGGCTGACTTGCTCTGCTGCATAAAAGCCACCGTCCAAGCCTTGACCTGAAAAGGCGCTGTACTCAGGACCATAATCAACGAAGCTCCATCCAAAGGCTTGCTCGAAAAACTGTTTAGTTGCATTGATGTCTCTCGTGCCAAACTCAACGTAATTTAACTTTTCATGTTGGTGCATTCTGGTGTCCTTTTCATCACTGTGCTTTTCTGTCAGTGTATTATCTCTTCCATCGAGTTTCTCAGCCCGAGTCTAGGTTTTATTAATCAAACTGATAAAACCTCAAAAATTTCATTGGTTATCCCTATTAAATCTATCGTTATTTCCCATTAAACAAATGTAATCATTGAAGATATATTCTTCGTGGGCAGAAAAGAGCTTTTGAGTATCCATTGACCACTCGACTGGTCAAATGGTTAGCACGCATTGGAGAGCAACCATGCAGATGTCAAAAAGCTTTTTATTAATTACAGTTGGCTTAGCCAGCACATCTCTGCAGGCGCAAACCCTGACAAGAGACAACGGTGCACCAGTCGGTGACAACCAGAATTCAATCACAGCAGGTGAAAACGGCAGCGTATTACTGCAAGACGTTCACCTGATCCAAAAATTGCAGCGTTTTGCCAGAGAGCGTATTCCTGAGCGTGTTGTGCATGCTCGTGGTACAGGTGCTCATGGTGAGTTTGTTGCATCGGGTGATTTTAGTGACTTAACGGTTTCCGCTCCTTTTACTAACAAAGGAAAGGTAACCCCTGTTTTTGTTCGTTTTTCGACCGTTATTCACTCAAAAGGATCACCTGAGACACTTCGCGATCCTCGTGGTTTCGCCACTAAATTTTATACTGAACAGGGTAACTGGGATCTGGTAGGGAACAACCTGCCTGTGTTCTTCATCCGCGATTCAATTAAGTTTCCGGACATGGTGCACTCTCTAAAACCGTCTCCTGTTACCAACGTTCAGGATCCAAACCGATTCTTTGATTTCTTCAGTCATGAGCCGAGCGCGACCAACATGCTGACTTGGGTTTATAGCAACCTAGGTACGCCAGCAAGCTATCGCACGATGGACGGCTTTGGTGTGCACGCTTATAAGTGGATTAATAAGCAAGGCGATGTGAACTACGTAAAGTTCCAATGGAAGAGCCAACAAGGTATCGAAAGCCTGCGTCCTGATGAAGTAACCGCAATGCAGGGTAAAGATTTCAATCATTTAACCAATGATCTGTATAAAGAGATTGGGCGTGGTAACTACCCTAAGTGGGATCTCTACGTGAAGGTGCTGTCACCAGAAGCTCTGAGCAAACTGGATTACAACGGGTTGGATGCGACCAAAGTATGGCTGAATGTACCGGATCAAAAAGTCGGCACTATGACGTTGAACCGCCTACCAGAAAATTTCTTTTTAGACACTGAACAGTCGGCATTTGCGCCTTCGAATTTGATTCCTGGTATCGAGCCATCGGAAGACCGTTTGCTACAAGGCCGTTTGTTCGCTTATGCAGATACACAGCTGTACCGCGTGGGTGTGAACTTGTTCCAACTGCCAGTAAACCGTCCTTTAGCATCAGTGAACACCCATAACCAAGATGGATTGAGCAACAACGCGAAGCAAGGCAATGGTGATGTGAACTACGAACCAAGCCGTAAATTGGCGCTGGCAGAAGACACGCAATTTAAAGCGGTTGAAACCAAGCTGGTTGGCACTGTTCAACAGAGAGCGATCAGCAATCCTCGCAACTTCTACCAAGCGGGTGTGTTGTTCCGCAGCATGAGCGAGCAAGACCAGAGTGATTTGATTGCTAACTTAGCGGGTGACCTGAACAAGGTGATAGATAAAGACGTTAAGGAAACCATGGTGAGCTATTTCTATCGCGCAGATAAAGAGTACGGTACGCGTCTGGCTGAAGCGACAGATACCAATCTTAAGCAAGTGAAAAACAAAGCGATGATGTAAGCAATAAGTTTTGACCTGCGGGAGATTTATCTGCTCTTTTCTGCCCGAAAATCAGGGCTCCCGTGGGTCATTCTCAAATTCTGTTAGTGAGGGTGAGTAAATGAAAACCGTGTTTTTGCTCAGTGCCGTTCTGTTCTCTTTAAGCTTCTCGCTGAGCTTATTAGCTGCCGAAGACGAACTAGAAGAGGAATACCAATCTTTGGTTGAACTGTTCTTTGACGCAGCGCGAATTGGCAATAACGAAGTGGTCGATACATTTGCTTCTCAAGGCTTCCCAATCGACCAACGTAACACTCAAAGTTATACCGCATTGATGGTGGCAGCGTATCAAGGACATCGAGAAACCGTTCGCTTGCTGCTCGATTCTGGCGCTAACGCCTGCCTGCAAGATAAACGTGGTAACACTGCATTAATGGGAGCACTCATCAAGCGTGAAATTGGCATAGCGAAAGACCTCTATCAAGCGGACTGTTCACCAGAGCTGCGCAATAAAGCAGGGTTAAATTTGAAAGAGTTTGCCGAAATCTATGGTCAATCCAATGTGTTGAAATCACTTCAACAATGATAAATAACAATAAATAGGACCCACAGTATGAATAAAACAACATGGCTTGCTGCACTTACGCTTCTCTCTTTCCCAACTTTTGCCGAGACAATAAGCGTAGAAATGATTGACCTTGGCTCTGGGCAATCAACCGGTAGTGTGATGATCAGCGACAGTGATTACGGCACCGTTTTTACGCCGAAACTACAGGGTTTACCTGCTGGTACGCATGGCTTCCACCTACACACTAACGGCTCGTGCGACAGCATTACCAAAGAAGGTAAAACGATACTTGGCGGTGCTGCCGGAGGGCATTATGACCCAGAAAAAACAGGTAAGCATGGCTTCCCTTGGACGGACGACAATCACCTTGGCGATTTACCAGCACTTTATGTGAATGCTCATGGTGTCGCGGATCAGCCAGTATTGGCACCACGAGTAAAACTTGATGACGTAAAAGGTCGTGCTTTGATGGTTCATGCGGGGGGCGATAACCACTCTGACCATCCGGCGAAACTTGGCGGCGGCGGTGCTCGCATTGTGTGTGGTGTGATTAAGTAATCCCCTTCTTAGATGCCACAAACAAAAAACGGTCCAGATAAGTTGGACCGTTTTCTTTTTAAGCAAAAGCTGATGGGCTTAGGTTCAAACCGACGCAAATTACGCGAAGTTCTCAACGATGATGTCATCTGCATTGTTAACAAACACTGCGCCTTTCTCTGCCATCTCCGCAATCACTGCATCGATAGTATCTGGCAATACCGCGCGGCTAGAGGCTAGGTTCACAATCACTTTGAAACCTAAATCGAGAGCTTGAGTGACGGACTTCTTCACACAAAAATCAAGCGCTAAGCCGCCGACAACCACCGTATCGATGTGGTTGAACTTGAGGAACTCATTCGCACCTGTAGTTTTGGTATCAGCCACGTCGTGGAAAAAGATGCCATAAGGGTGTGCGTCTGGGTCCATGCCTTTGTTGACTTGGAAATCGTATTCTAGAACAGGAGGTAGGCCGTCCAGCAGTTCAACGCCTGTAGTACCAAGCACGCAGTGGCGGTTCCACTTAATGTCCACATTAGGTAGGCCGACAGGTTCAAGCATATTCGCTGGCGTTTCTGCATCCCAAGCTGCTTTTGGTGGGTGCAAATCACGGCTAACGAGCTTTAAGCGACCTTTAGTGTGGTTCTTTAATAGCTCTGGAACGATTTCTAATGCGCCAGTGACGGGCAGCTCGTCAGGACAAAGTTCGGTGAAGCCTTTTTCAGGATCCACGTCGATCACTGCGGTAGTTTGGTAGTTAACTCGAACGGTCATGGCAGACTCCTTGTCTGTCTTTTGTGCTTGCGTTAACCACGCAAACAGTTTTGGAAAAAGGTCACTTCGTCGCTTGCTAGGGTGTACACCATGGCTGGCTTACCGCCTTTACCTTTATTGGTGGAAGCGACTTTGTTGGTTGGCTTGAGAACACCAGAATCAATCAAGCGGCGTTTGATCGTCATTCGACTGATATCAATACCGAACTCTTGGTATGCGGCAATGATGTCTGCGACCAAAAATTCCTTATCGAGTGCGAACAACAATACTGAGGTGTATTCAATAGAGGCACGCAGCTTCTGCCATGCCTTTTCAATCATCTTTTGGTGATCAAAAGCGAGGGTTTCTTCACCATCAAGGATTGCTTGCAGTGGGAACCACTTCAAATGGCATTCTGGTACACCAGCGTTGTCGATTTGTTCTTTGTTATTGCGGTCTACTAAGGCGTAGTGGGTGATGTTCAGGCTCCAATCTTCAGGGTCACGCTTTGGGTCGCCATCGACAAAAGCTTCGCTAAAGTGGCGAGGGTAGGTGTGAATTTTTTCACGGCAGATTCTACGTCGCGCTGCTTCGAAGTTTTCGTCTGCTGCTCGTCCACCTTCGTGCGTCATGTCTTTATCAAACACAAATCCACCAGGCAAAGCCCACACACCGTGGTAGGGGCGTTCTGGATTTGAGCGTTTAATCAGCAACACTTCCAATCCTTTATCGGCACAGCCAGATAGTCTGAATGGAATAATGTCGACAGTTACGATCATGATTGGGTCCTGAGATTGATTTGTAAGTAATCTAGCGCATAACAAGTAGTCAATCAATGGGTAAGTAACCGATTGTTAGAAACGTACATGCATTTTTCTCGTAATACTGTTTAAGCATGAATGTGCGTATGTGTTCAGGTTATCCACAATAGCTGTTGGATTATTGCGCGTAAAAACCTTATAAAAAAGAGTGGTTAGTAACAAAAGTTGACAAACTAATAGTGGGTGTTTATTGTTTACGCAATTTAGTTAGTAACAACAAGTTATATACCCAAGTTTGCCTTGTTGAGAACTTCCCACCAACTTCGTTGGGAAAACAATAAGATGCGGTTTGCACCGTGCTGAGGGAATTTGGGTATAAACGAAAAAGGGCGTGTAGAAGGGCTCCGAATGACCACCAATTTATTTTCGTCTCGCATCATTCAAAGTGCGTTAGATTTTGACGTATACAAAGTGAATATGATGAGTGCTGTTGCAACGCTTTATCCAGATGCGATGGTGTCCTACAAATTCATTGTTCGCAGTGAAGAAGACCTGTCTGAACTACTGCCAGATGTGAAAGCGGAAGTTCTAAAACTGCAAGACATCACTTTCTCGGCAGAAGAAATCGAGTACATGAAAGGCGTCGCGCCTTATCTTAGCTCTGAGTTTGTTGACGCTCTGCATGCATTTCGTTTTAACCCTCAACGTGACGTTTCTTTCAATACTAAAACCATGGCTGATGGCACAAGCCAATTACGCATCACCATCAATGGTCTTTGGAAAGAAACCATTCTCTACGAAACCATCATCATGAGTATTGTGTCCGAAGTGCGCAGCCGTGCACGTTGGGCAGACATTCCAGTCGAGCAATTCCAATCTGTTCTTAAAGAGAAAGTTAGTCATCTAAAATCTGAACTAACACGCCGCAATATCACTAACTTTAAGTTTGCGGATATGTCGACGCGTCGTCGTTTCTCGTTTCAAGCACAGCGATCAATGCTGCAGTATCTGAGCGAAGAGTTGCCTGACAGCCTAACTGGAACCAGTAACTACCATTTGGCGAAAGAGCTTGCTCTCACGCCAATCGGTACGGTGGCACACGAATGGTTTATGGGACATCAAGCGCTGGTGAATGTTCGTGATTCACAAAAGGTAGCATTGCAGCGTTGGCAAAAGATGTTTAATGGCGCGTTAGGCATTGCTTTAACAGACACCATTGGTATTGATGCGTTCTTAAAAGACTTCGATGAAGAGCTAAGTAATGCTTACGCTGGTGTTCGTCATGACAGTGGCTGCCCTTACACATGGGGCGAGAAGATGATTGAGCATTACCAATCGCTTGGCATCAATCCTATGACCAAAACCTTGGTGTTTACAGACGGCTTGAACTTTGACCAAGCATTGGATATTTGTGAGCACTTCCAAGGTCGAGTACAAATCAGCTTTGGTATTGGTACGTTTTTGGCCAACGATATGGGCGAGTACGTGAACGCACAAAGTGTTGCGTACAAACCTCTGTCTATCGTTATTAAAATGGTGTCATGCAACGGCTCACCTGTTGCGAAAATCAGCGATGAGCCAGAGAAAGCGATGTGCGAAGATATCTTCTTTCTGATGAATTTGAAGCGTCGTTTTGAGCAACCGCTCGATCTTGATGAGTGCCGTGTTTTGATTGATCGCCTCGAAGACGAAGGCGATAACTACCTTATCGACGCTTAAACTATCGATGAATAAGGGTGATGTTTTGTCATCACTCTTTCTCTGTGGCGCAACTTTCGTTGTATTTTATTTCGCATAGTGCGCCACATTTCATGCGATAGGGAAGACGCTTACTTCCTGTGTTCGCACGTATCCTCTTTACAATAAGCCCTTCTAGATTGGTACTTTTCAGGTGCTTTTCGCGCACTTTTTTCCAGTAGTCATCAAAAGCCATACGTCACCTTTACTATCGCTGTCATTATTTTTATAAATATGCAGCCATTTTATGCAACACAACGCGGTTTCTGATGTCAGAAAAATCCTAAAAATCGTTAGGTAAAAGGCGAATTGTTGTAACGCTCTCGTTTCTTGATTTTTACCTTCTATGGTTTCGATAAATTAATATCGGCAAACCTAACAGGCGATTTGGTTATAGTACAAGCAAAGGTCAAGTCAGGAATGAACGATGAATTTGGTTGTGCATCTACAGAAAAAAGCGATCAACAAACACGGCTATGAGTGGGCAACGCGCCAAGCTTGGAGGTGTGGAATAAAAGCGAATCTTGTGAAACGAGTGATCGGGATCTTCAAAGGTCAGATTGTTTGTGTTGTTGAAGGCTGTCGTGCAGAGCTTACTACGCCAATCAATAACCCACTACATGAAGAAGAGAAACAAGGGCGTTACGTGTTTGTTGGCGGCATTTTTTGGGAGCCGAACAATATGATTGCACCAGGATTTCCTGATTTTATGTTTATGCATTTGCGAACGCTCAGCCATCGTCATAAATACCTGACGGATGATGAATTGTTCTTGAGTTTAGCGTAGTCACTTTATTAACCTATTAATGACCAGTCTATTTTTAAAATCGATACTCGGAGCTTGCGCTGTGTTGATCATTGCCATGCTCTCTAAATCAAAAAGCTTCTATATTGCTGGTTTGGTGCCTTTGTTTCCGACCTTCGCATTGATTGCGCATTTTATTGTGGGCAGTGATCGAGATATGGAAGCACTTCGCCAAACGGCATTGTTTGGCATTTATTCTTTGATTCCTTACGCCGCTTATCTGATTTCGGTATTTTACTTCAGCTATCGTTTGAGCCTTATTGGCACACTCACCGCCGCAACTCTGGTCTGGATACTTTTTGCAACCATGCTGTTAGCATTTTGGACTCGCTGGATGGTGCCTGCCTAAAGTTTGCTCAACTTAGCGTTGTATTTAACGCAATATTCATTGTTCAAACTGATGTGATCTCGTTCCAATTGACCTTTCTCTGAGTTTTCTCTAACACAGCCTTTATAAAACGCCGTATTTTAACCTGCTAATGACCGGATGTTTGTTTTCACCTGATGTGAATTTTTCTTCTAGATTTACTATACCGCCAAGCAAAGATAACCATACTGGGAAGTAAACCATGAATATGAAATCTATCGCAATCGCAACTGCGGTTGTAGCCGTTCTCGCAGGCTGTAAAGACAAGACACCACCAGCACCAACAGAAGCAAACATCACGCTGGTTGAAGCAGTGACGGAAACGGTGAAGAACCCGCATCAAGTATGTAAAGATGTAGTCGTAACTCACAAAGTTGAACCAACAGACAACAACAAGATACTTGGTACTGTCGGCGGAGCAGCAGCAGGTGCAGCCTTAGGTAACCAAATTGGTGGTGGTTCTGGTAAAGTGATTGCAACTGCAGCCGGTACTGTTGCAGGTGCAATGACAGGTCGTAAGATTCAAGACAATGTGCAGAAAGGTGATGTAGTCACGTCAACTGAAAAGCAATGTCACACTGAATACACCACTTCTGAGAAAGTAGTAGGTTACGATGTCACTTACGAAGTTGCTGGCGCGCCAACAACCGTTCGTATGCAAAGCAAGCCAGCAGGTAAGACATTCCCAATTCAAGATGGCAAAGTAGTACTACCGCAATAATTGCCGACTTAGTTGAACCTAAAAGCCCTTTAGATTAAAGGGCTTTTTCTTATTTCAATGAAAATTAAGATTCATGGCAACTCGACATTACTTATCGGCAAAGTAATCGACTAACGTTTTGCGCCATTTCCGTGATTCACGAATTTGCAGAAGCGCACGGTTAATTTCTTCTTCATACGTGTTGTTTTCTGTAATGATGAAGCCATAGTTCTGCTTTTCTAACTGGTAAGGTAGCACCTCTAAATTATCAAATTGCCCTGATATTCTGCCATTACCAATCATGTATTTGAGTACGACATCATCGGCAACGATGGCCTCGACTTCACCATTCTCTAGTGCAGCAAGCAGTGTGGGCATATCTTGGTATGTTTTGTGACGAAGTCCGAAACTCGTCAAAAGCAGAGAGGAAGTGGTGGCATTCTTTGCACCAACCTCAACGTTGGCAAGGTCGTTAATCCCTTTTATCTGTGAAGCGCCTTGGCTGAGAGTGAGCTTACTGGCTAATACCGCGGTAATACTCGCGATGAAAAGCATACTGAACACTCCAATAAACACGGTAACTATTCGTCCGGTTAAACTTTTAAATTCGAAGTAGTTAAACGGCCCGCGAGTGATAAAGAGTAAGCCGAGAATAAAGCTTTCTATCCAGCGGCCTGAGCGGCTTTTCATTGAGTAGAGCTTCTCATTATTCCCTTTCTCTAATGCATAGAAGAAGGCACCAATAACACCAGCAATAAGAACAATGACACCAATGATGAGCCATAACGCAGGGTTTAAAAATATGGATTGTAGGGTATGAAAATACCCCTGATTTTTTACTGCTATGGCGAGGTGGGTTTCATAAAAAGAATGCGAGAAATCAGCGAAAAGTTCACGCTCTGGTGTGATGGATATACAGGAGACACCAATGTCTATTTGCTCAGCTTCAATGGCATTGAGCAGATCATCTAACGGGTGATGCTCGAAGGAAAACTCCACATTCATCTCCTTAGCAATCAATTCCCACAGCTCAACACTTAAACCATTCAGTTGAGTATCGACTGAGCCGATCACAAAGGGTGGGCATGGATAGGTCCCAACTTTTAATTGAGCTGCATGAGAAAAAGTACTGAATAAAACAAAGAAACAAAGTGTTGAAGTGACTAGGTATCGAAGTGTCGTTTGGAAACCATTTTGCATGCACAGGCCCTCAAAGGAGAGGCAGTGAATGAATTGTATCCACGGCGATGAGTCACCCTAGAATGCAAACATGATCAGAAGTTAATGGAAACGATGACGAATTCAGCACTGCCCTAGTTTTTATTTACTGTTTTAACTATAGCAGTTGATGCTAACAACGACTTTCACCAGTGACTGACATGCAAGCACTTACATTGCTCACTTACAAAAACGCCATTACTGAAGGTTTCTTAAGCGCGTGTAAGCGAACGTAAGAATCAGAAGAAAGTGCAGTTTTTTTGTTTATCATGCTCCTCAATATTGAACGGTGTTTTATTGGAGAAAGGAATGAAAAAACGAGTATTGGCCATGAGCATTGCCTTGGCGGTGTCTGGTTGTGGTTCAGAAGGGAAAGGTGGAAGCGCTACGGAATCTAACACATTTACGTCCCAGTGTGGTGACCAACTGTCAGCTCAAGAATCTGGCTTGTCATTTGTGGTGAAAGGAGACATCGCAGAATTGCAAGGGGTGATTTGTCAGGGCTCCCCAAAGGCGTTCGAGCAAATGATGGCGAAACACAGTAACGTGAAGCAGCTTAAGTTCATCAGTATTGATGGTTCCGTTGATGATGAATCAAACCTGGAACTGGCTTACCAAGTTCGTGCTAAACAGCTGGATTCCCATATTGCGAGCAGTGGGCAGATTGCCTCTGGCGGTACAGATTTATTTTTGGCTGGTGTAAATCGAACAATTGAAAGCGGTGCAACGATTGGCGTTCATTCATGGGCAACCGAAGACCAAGTCGCAACGGATTTCCCTGTCGGTCACAAGTATCATCAACCTTACATTGATTACTACAAGAAGATGGGTTTGCCAGACCCTGAAGGTTTCTACTACTTCACGATTAATGCAGCGTCGGCACAAAACATACACGATATGTCTGAGCAAGAGATAACCAAATACGGCCTAGGTAAACTTCTCTCCCCTGAAGGCGAAACGTCTTTGACCAGTGAGGTTGATAGTAAGCTTTTCGAGCAACTTAATGCCTCTGTGAATGCACTGAAATTCCAATCCGTTTGGAGCGGTTATGGGGACTACTTATCAGGTACGCCAGCTTACTTTCTAAGTTTGGATGAAAAGAGCAGCACGCCAGTCACTGCCTATTTGGTCAATCCTTCCAAAGTCCCAGGAGAAGCACAAAAGTTAGGCGTCAATGAAAGTGGCGCACTGAATATCTATCAGTACGAAACCAATATGCACGTCTTTCATGACGTAATAAACAAAGGTAATGGGGCGTATGAAAGGCAATATACGTTTAACGGAGCGAAGTACTATCTCCAAGTGTATAAGCCCTCAGAGACCTTCGTAAAAGGTGAGCATCAACGCAACACCATTGCATTAGCTGTGCATGAGATGTTTCATGATTATCAACTGGAGCACTTTAGCGACCCTGCCAATTACTTCAACGAGCTCAACGGTTACCCTGTGAATGTAGAGCAGATTACTTACAAGCTAGCGGTACTAGACCTGTTTAAATCTTTGCCTAAAACAATGACCCAAGACGAAGTGAAAACCATGCTCAAGCAATACATCGCTTTGACTCAGGAGCAAATCAATATTGATACCAGCAGTAAGCGTTATGCGAAGAATATGGGACTTGGCCAAGAGCTGTTTGAAGGCAGTGCTTGGTATGTTGAAGTGATGGCATTGAGAAATGCGCTACCGAATTTCTCCGAGCTCAAGTTTGTTGATAGTTACGCGTTTACGACTCAGTATCAAAACCGTGAAAGTGTGGAGTCTCAGTTTGGTTGGGGGTACTTCTATCCAAGTGGTGCTGCCGCAATTTATGCGTTGAAGGCGGCAGGCTATGACATCCTTCAATTGGAAAAAGGAGTGACACCCTTTGAGGCCGCAAAGCAGGTGGTTGGTACGTTTGATGTTACTGACACATTGAACCAAATTAAGCAGAGCGCTGACTTTAAAGCGTTAGAGCAAAAAGCGGTAACCATTAACGCCATCAAAAACTAATGAGTCGATAATCCACGAAAGACAAGGCTCATCAGTGTCACCCTAAAACAAAAAGCCGAGCGATGAATGCTCGGCTTTTTTGGTTGTTTACGCTGCTGGCGCTTGATGATGTTTTTGCTCTTCCGCGAGTTTGGCTGCTTGGGCTTGCTTTTGTTTGCGGCGTTCGCGCTTAGATAGCCAAACCAGAGGCACCACAATCATCACTGTGCCAATTGCCATAAAGATATCTGGCACTTCACCAAACCAAATTAAACCAACGATTACCGCGCCAATTAAGCCGCTGTATTCGGCGCTGGCGATTTTGTTGCTATCGATGGAGCGATAAGCCAATACACAAGTTGCCGCGTAAATCATGATGAATAGGCTTGAGCCTGCCGCAACAGGGAATGAGCTCCAATCCCACGCTTCACCTTCGATAAACACCAGCAATAGAGACACAGGAATGCCGGCTAGGTTAGTCATCAATAGCGTGTGTGGCACTGATTGGTTCTTTGGCAACTTGCGGATCAACAGGTTGTTGATCGCTAACGTAACCGCGACAACCAGAGCAGATAGTGCCGCCCAATCAACTTGGTCTGGACGAATAATCACAAGCACGCCAGCAAAGCCCATTACTGCCGCCGCTATAGATTGTGCAGAAAGCTTCTCTCCAAAGAAGATCGCTGCCAGTGGTAACATGATCAAAGGAGCGGCATAAAAGATCGCATTTGCGGTGGCGAGTGGCATAGACGAGATAGCAAACACCATGAAAATCGCGCCGGTTAGCCAAACGTGGGCACGCACTGCATGCCATTTAAAGCCTTCCATTAATGGCGCTTGTTTGGTGAGCAAGAATACAGGTAACAAAATCATCACTGCTGACAGCTGTCGGTAAAACACAAACTGAAAAACCGGCACCTCGTTACCGACGCTTTTGATCAAAGCGTCTGAGAGCACCGCAATTAGGTTACCAACAATTAATAGCAGCATGGCTGCACCGACAGATGTGACTTTCACGTTATTCCTCTCCTGTTTCTTTGCCAAAGAGTAGGGGATGTCATAGGATGAAGTGAAATGATATTTATTAGTTTAAGTATGAGATTTTTAGATAATGAAACTGCCACCTTTAAGAGCGGTGCACTGTTTTGAATCGGTCGCGCGCAATCTAAGCTTTTCACTCGCTGCAGAGGAGCTTAACGTGACTCAAAGTGCGGTAAGCCATCAAATACGTTTACTCGAAGATTATCTCGGTGAAGCTTTGTTTATTCGTCAAGGACGCAAACTGTCACTCTCGGAAACGGGAGCTCGTTATCTTGAAGACATCAGCCCCGCCATCAGTTCGATCGCAATGGCTAGTCAGAAAGTGAGAGAGGGCGAGAAGGGCAGTTTAAGGTTGGCGATATACAGTTCGCTAGCGGTGAAATGGTTGATACCACGTCTGGCGGATTTTAAGCGGTTACACCCCGATATCGACCTTACCTTGAATATGGTTGCGGGTGATCCTGAACAAACGGACAGTGTCGGAGACTGTTTCATTACGGTTCAAAAACCGAAGCGTAATTACATGGCGGTACGTTTGTATGATGAGACTTTGTACCCAGTTTGTAGTTTGAATCTTTGGAAGGAGATTCAAGACCAGCCGTTGCCGGATGCGCTTTGGAACTATCCGATTCTTTCTACTGACTCCATCTATCGTGAGCGTGGTAAAGATTGGGCAGAATGGTGCAGCGTGGGTGGTTATGAGCTTCCAAAGAACATCGACATGCAACACTTCAGCCACATGTTGCTGGCTATCGAAGCCGCTCGTTACGATCAGGGCATTACGTTTGCCAATGACTTCATGTTGAATGAACGGGATAAGGCTCAAGATTTGGTTTATATCCCTTCGCACGGTTTGGAGACGGGAGATAGCTTTTACTTTGTGCACAAAAAGAGCCGAGCCCGTCAGACCGAAATTATAAAACTGACAAACTGGCTCAAGCAGCAGTGCCTATAAATAGGAAAGGGAGGCGTTGTGCCTCCCTTTGCGATTCAAAAAAGCGACTATTGCTTTTTGATCAGCGCTTTAATCACATCAATCGTGTATAGCTGACAATCGACAGCGGTTTGCGGGTAAAAGTCTTGTTTGTGCTGGTCAGTATTCGACAAGATGCGAATCCCAACAAATGGCACTTGGTAAGCTTGAGCAACCAAAGCCGCTGATGAGGTTTCCATCTCTTCAACAGATGTACCGTACGTTTCATGGAACCAGTTGATGCGGTCTACTTCGCGGTTCCACTCGTCCGCTGAACCAATCAAGCCTTTTACAACTTTGCCTTTGTTGTATCCTTCAGACAAAGAAAGAGCAGTTTCAACCAATGCCGGATCCGCTTTGAACTGTTTATGTTCAACAAACTCACCGTCTTCACGTAAACGCATGGTTACGTCGAAGTTCTGCCATTTAGTAGGGTCGATACCTTTACCTTTTTCCGTAAATTCAGACTTGTAAGAGCCCATATTGAAGCTTGCTTCACCGACAACAATATCACCACGGTAAAGCTTAGGGTCATGACCGCCAGATGTGCCTTGGTTGATGATGTATTTAGGATTGAAGTGTTCAATCGCAATCGTGGTAGAAGCGGCTGCGTTCGCTAAGCCAACTTCGGTACGAGATACCACGACTGGGTAGCCGTCGATTTCACCTTGCCAGAAAGTCCAAGAACCAATGGTGGTTTCTTTTGCGTCATCTAGGGCTTCTACAAGCGTGCTGGTTTCAATATCCATTGCACCTTGAACTAGGATTGGTTGAGTTTGAGCGAAAACAGAGAATGAAAGCACGGCAGGAACCAGTGCGGCGAAACGTTTAAGAATTTGCATACGACATACTTACAAAAGGAAAAGATGGCGCAATCTATCAATAGCAAACGTTTGCGTCAATTGATGAATTTGTTAATTTTCTTAATGGATGACTTTTTTTGATTTTCATTCTAAATAACGAGAAATAAAAAATCCGAGCGGGGGAAGCTCGGATTTATGTTCTATCAGGACTAAATTGAATGATGAATTAGCGCTAAGGCATTTTGCTTAGGTTGTAGAATGACGCTAGCTCGCCTGTTGCTTTTTCGCCATTCATATCCAGTTTCATTAGCATGTTTTCACCAACGAAATACTGGTTTGGACCTGACTCGTCGACCAAAGTAATGGTATTGCCAGACTCGTTCCAAGTGAACTTACCTTCAGATTTGATTGGTTCACCTTCTTTACCCTCATACAACTCTACCAATGAGTAAGTGCCGTCTTCGTTCAGGGTTAGCGTGGTATCGATACCCGCACAATCTGCACAAGGAAGCTTGCCTTTGTATATGCCGTTCCAATCCAGTGCATTTTGCGCATTGTGGCCAGAATCGACAAACGTATCAGTCGTGATCACTTGCTCTTCTTCAATAGGAGTTGCATCAACCGTACTTTCAACTTCTGTCGCTTGAGGAACGTCAACTGTGGTTGTCTCTGCTGGTTTCTCGTCCTGACAACCGGCTAAAATAAATACGGCACTGGTGAGTGCTAATAGTGTCTTTTTCATTTTATTCCTCTTTTAATCAACAAGTTGATATACCGAAATGATCTCGAAGCATGTATGCTAAGGTCACTTGGGTATATGGTCTTAATAATAGACTCGTTTCCTACACCTGCGTCAGAAGAAAGCAAACCATTGATCTGCCTTTGTTAGAAAAACTCTTTAACGTCAGTGATTTGCAAATAGAAAGACAGGGAAGTAAAAATGGAAGAATTACTTATAGGAACTGCCCGAGTATTGGGTTCGCTTATTCGTTGGCTCATGTTTGAACTCATTTTAAATAGCGTTGTTTATCGTATTGGGTATGCGGGATTGTATATTCTGACGCTAGGTAAACGGCCTCATCGACCGGTATCACCAGAGATGAAAGGGCGAGTTCTTCTGTTTGGTATTGTGTTGTGTCTGTTGGTTTTTGCCTTACTTATATGGTTGCACTCTTAATGAGAGCCAGTAGGTAACAAGACAGAGATAGCTAGAAAAATAGAAAAGGCTCATCAGATGATGAGCCTTTAACCTATTAGGACGCCTTATCCATTGGCGGAGGGTTTTTGACCTCCTTTGATGGTGCTTCCTCTTCTGAAGCATCAGTGAAGATCTCTGCTACGGCGCTGCGTTCTAGCTCACCTTGCAGGTTACCTTCGTCATCAACCACTGGGAGTGAGTAATCGCATGACATGGTATCAGGCAGAACTTGTTCAATAACCGTATCTGGAGAGACAACAGGTACCTCCTCGTAAATCTCGTCATCCAACTCTTGCGCACCGTCAGTCTTCGCTGCGTCCAATAAGCTTTCTTTGGTGACAACACCTTGATAGCCTTCGTCGGTCACGTGGTAGGCATAATCTTGCTTCACACGCTTCATTTCGATGAGGGCTTCCTCGATAGTTGTTGCTGCAATGCGGTACGCTGGTGGTTGCATTACGGTTTCAACTGTGAGCGCGCGGGCACGGTTCACGTCTTTAACAAACGCCTCTACATACTCATCAGCAGGATGAAGCAGAATTTCGTCTGGAGAACCTTGCTGTACTAACTCGCCGTCCTTCAAGATCGCAATGCGATCGCCTAAACGAAGTGCTTCGTCCAAATCATGAGTAATGAAGATGATGGTTTTGTGCAGTTTCTCTTGCAGTTCGATAAGCTGATCTTGCATTTCACTTCGGATCAAAGGATCGAGAGCGGAGAAAGCTTCGTCCATCAATAGGATCTCTGCATCGGTTGCTAATGCGCGCGCTAGCCCCACACGTTGTTGCTGACCACCAGAAAGCTGGGCTGGATATTGGTTCTCGTAGCCTTTTAAACCAACGGTTTCTAACCACTCGTTCGCTTTTGCAAGGCGCTCATCTTTCTTGAAGCCTTGAATTTCAAGGCCATAAGCAACGTTGTCTACGACAGTGCGGTGAGGGAGCAGCCCAAAGCGTTGAAATACCATCGACATCTTGTGACGACGAAATTCTTCCAACTCTTTTGGTGAAAGTTTCATCACATCGACACCTTCAACCAAAATCTGCCCCATCGTTGGGTCAATCAAGCGGTTGAAGTGGCGAATCATTGTCGATTTACCAGAGCCAGATAGACCCATGATGACAAAAATTTCGCCTTTTTTGATTTGTAGATTGATGTCTTTCAATCCGACCGTATGACCCGTATCAGCAAGTATTTGGTCTTTGCTTTGTCCCTGTTTCACACGATCAATGACGGTTTGTGGTTTCGGGCCGAAGATCTTATACAGGCCGCTGATTTCGATAAGAGGCTTAGTCATGTTTCAGATCTCCTAAATGCGCTTGAGTTCGTTTCGCGTAGGCTTGTGATGCACGGTCGAATAAAATTGCCAATGCCACAATGGCCAAGCCGTTTAACAAACCAAGTGTAAAATATTGGTTGGTAATCGACTTCAGTACAGGCTGACCTAAGCCTTTTACGCCAATCATCGAAGCGATAACGACCATAGAAAGCGCCATCATAATAGTTTGGTTAATGCCCGCCATGATGGTTGGCATTGCCAGTGGGAGTTGAACTCCAACCAAGCGTTGTTTCTTGCTCGCGCCAAAAGCGGTGGCGGCTTCAAGCACTTCTTTGTCTACAAGCCGGATACCAAGGTTGGTAAGGCGAATGACAGGCGGTATCGCATAGATGACCACCGCAATCAATCCCGGAATTTTACCGATACCAAGCAGCATAACGACTGGAATCAGATAGACAAAGGCTGGCATGGTTTGCATTACGTCCAGCAGTGGTGTTACGACGGATTGCACTCGGTTAGAGCGGGCCATCGCAATACCAATGGGGATGCCAAGGGCAATGGCGAGCATAGTACACACAGTAATGATGCTGAGTGTTCGCATGGTGTCTTCCCACATGCCGAAATAGCCAATGAGCAAGAGAGAGCCAAAGCACGCGACACCAAGTTTCCAAGATCGACTTGCTGCATAAACTAATGCGGTGCAGACGGCGAGAATGATCACCCAAGGGGTAGAGATAAGCAGTTTTTCGAACCAAACGAGGAATGAGAGTAATGGGTCGAAGAAGGATTCAATAAGGTCGCCATATTCACGAGAAAAATCACGGTAGGCACCATCGAGCGTTTTACGGATGGCTCTAAGATCGGAGCGATCCATCTCTGGAAATTCGCTCAGCCAGTTCGAGTCAGACATGTTTACTTCCTTTTCTTACCGAGGCTCTATTGAGCCTCGGCATACAACAAATGCGGTATTCCTATACCGTTTACGAAACGTCTAAGTCTTACAGTGCGCCTTGCACTTTTTTAGCTACGTCTTGAGGAACCCATGCGGTCCAGATTTGTGGGTAGTTTTCTAGGAAATGGAACATAGTTTCTTCACCGTCAGCTTGATTGTCTTCCATCCAAGCCAATAGCTGGTTCATGTCCGCATTCGTAAAGCCACGCTTAGAGAAATAGTTATAAGCCTCAGGAGAACGTGAAGCGAACTCTTCTGTAGTAATGGTATGAACAGGTGAAGGTGGGTACATGGTTGGTTTTGGTGCATCACATTCAGGTTGAGTTGTACAGTTCACAAACTCTTCTAAATCGACGCCGCTACCGAAATCGACTTTCACCATGTCGTATTTCCCTAACACAGCCGTCGGCGCCCAGTAGTAGCCAAACCACGCTTGTTCACGTTCGTAAGCTTTTGCGATAGAACCGGATAGGCCAGCGCTTGAACCTGGGTCGATAATGTCAAAACCGGCACTTGCAAGATCCATCGCTCTGTATAAGTTACCCGCACTGATTTGGCAGTTCCAGCCCGCAGGACAACTGTAGAAAGCAGACTTACTTTTATCTTCTGGGTGAGAGAACAGCTTAGCGTGCTTCTTCACACCTTCGATGGTTTTCATTTCAGGGTATTGTTTAACCAGATAAGCAGGAATCCAGAATCCTTCTTCACCGCCATCAACTAGAGCTTTGCCGGCATAACGAAGGCGCTTTTCTTCCACACCTTTATCTAACGCATCTTTGAGACTGTTACTCCAAAGCTCAGGAGCAACGTCTGGTTGGCCTTTTTCGATCATTGAGGTGCCGGTTGGCATGGTGTCGCCAGGGATGAGTTCGGCATCACAGCCGTAGCCGTGCTCAAGAATAAAACGGTCCACGTTAGCAATCAGTGTCGCAGAGTTCCAGTTCATGTCTGCGATGGTAACCGTTCCACACTCACTTGCGTTTGCGTTGGTCGCTGCTAGCGCACCAATCGCTAGTAGTAAGGGAGTTTTGTACGTCATATTGAGTTTCCTTTCTCTAAATAGCCTACTTAGGGTAACTAATTAATCATTAGTGTTCAAACTAATGTATTAGATGAATTATAGTTTCAATTGTTAATTGGTGTGAATGTGTTCGTGAGAATTAGATGAAAATAGCCACATAAATTAAAGGTTTTTCTGATGTGAAGTGCGATGAATCGTATGGTGGTTTGTAATGCTGAGTGCTAATTTGTTAGATGTCTAAAGAATATTTCGCTTAGGCGTCGATTTTTGCAAACTAAGATATTGGCATATGCTAAAAACTGTAATTGGCATATGCCATAAACGGGCGTAATGTGAAGGCGTTATGTAGAGAGGTTGTCATGGCGAGACCAAAAATAGAAAGACGCATATGTGGACGTGCTGCACACCATTGTTTTAAACCCAATGGAGTTCCATTTTATGAACTTGAAAAAGTCGATATTTTGCCAGAAGAATTGGAAGCGTTGCGTTTGTCTGATTTTGAAGGGTTAAGCCAACAGCAAGCGGCCGAGCAAATGGGCGTCTCTCGCCAAACCTTCGGAAATACGGTGAAAAGCGCACGTTTTAAAGTTGCGAAAAGCCTAGTTGAGGGTCATGCATTAGTTTTTCCTGACCAGGAGTCAAACTCATGATTTATGCCATTCCGAACGACGGCGAACGTGTCGCCAGCCATTTTGTCAAAGCACCGTATATTGCGATTTACTCAGATTCCGACGGTTTACTAAAGAACTTAGCAAACATCGCTTCTATGCCTCAAGCTGGCTGCAAAGCGAAGTCTCAGCTTATTCAATCCTTGCATGAGTACAAAGTCGACGCGGTCTTGGTTCGCAATATTGGTGAACGCGCTTTAGGCAAGTTACTAAGTAGTGGTAAGCAAGTGTTTAAGTTGTCTACTCGCAGTTCACTTGATGATGTTTTAGGAGTACCACGTTCACCTCTCACGGTTGCCACGCAGGGTCGACCTTCAACCAATCACACCAAAAAAGACAGTTGTAGAGGTTGTAGCAGTAAAAGCAAAGAAGTGCCTTCGTTATTA
This sequence comes from Vibrio sp. MOR3, assembly GCF_001557775.1. Classification (NCBI taxonomy): domain Bacteria; kingdom Pseudomonadati; phylum Pseudomonadota; class Gammaproteobacteria; order Vibrionales; family Vibrionaceae; genus Vibrio; species Vibrio sp. MOR3. The sequence goes on from NZ_LNRD01000005.1 coordinate 202,391, forward strand.
CTCAATCCCAAACCTCAATCAAAAAAAGCACTCATGGCGCTTCGTCCGGCTAAGCTTGAAGCATTGGTTTCTTCTTACGTGAAAGAGGTGAAGTAATGGTTTGGCTATTCACTTTTTTAGGTTTCCTAACCATCATTTTGTTGATGTCACTGGGCGTGATCTTTCACAACAAACGCATTCAAGGCAGTTGCGGTGGCTTGAATAACGTGGGTGTGGATAAGGTCTGTAACTGCGAAATTACATGTGCTGAGAGCGAACGTCGTTTATATCAGATCCAAGAACCACGCTCGAAACGCTAGCGCTTGGCTCAAAGTTCGACGGCTTCACGTCATTTTAGTTATGAGCGTCTAATCCATTCAATGTATTTGCTAGCTTGTGTGTTGTCCGTGCAAATCAGTATTGAGCGAATTATGGAAATGAAATTAGATTAATATTGTCTAGAAGATCAAATTTTCGCTGGTCGATTTTTGCGCATTTTTTGTTCGCATCTACGCTTTAAGTTCGTCTTAATAAAGGAGAACCAAAATGGCATTTATGAAACAGGATATCCCAAACCGTGTAACGGTGTACCATGACAATGTCGATCAGGAAAAAGAGTTGAAAAACGCGATGTTGCCAGAGAAACCTCGCTACTTTAACGGTTCTCCAACTTATCAAGCCGAAAGTGTGGAAGCGTTCGAAAGCAAGCTCAGCCAGATAGGTTTGTCACTTGATAAGTAATTTGATTAGTAATGAGAACGCCCTCTAGATTGAGGGCGTTTTTGTTGAAACCAGTGCTAACTTAACTTAACTTTACTGCGTTGCTTCGTCGCACACTTGTTTTTGTATGGCTGGCGGCGCTGGTTCGTAATGGCTGAGCGTCATATTGAAACTGCCTTCACCCCCAGTTATTGAGCGCAATCGTCGAGCATAATCTTGCAGTTCGTTAACTGGAGATTTTGCTCTTAGCATGGTGAAGTTCGCATCGATAGGCTCAGTACCCTCAATCAAGCCTCGGTTCCCTGAAAGATCGCCAGACACATCACCGACATTCGATGTCGGAATATGCAGTTCCATTTGAACAATCGGTTCCAATACAATTGGTCCGGCATTATTGATGGCATCTAGAAAGGCTTTTTTACCGGCGATCACAAAGGCGATCTCTTTTGAATCAACCGAGTGGTATTTACCATCGTAAACAGTCACTTCGACATCTTTGATTGGGTTACCAGAAATCGCTCCTTCTTCAAGAGCTTGTACAATGCCTTTTTCTACAGCAGGGATAAGTGAGGTTGGAATCGTTCCGCCGACCACTTTATTCACGAACTTAAAGCCAGTTCCCCGTTCTAGGGGGCGCACTTTCAACTGCACTTCACCAAACTGACCAGCTCCGCCACTTTGTTTCTTATGACGGTAATGTCCTTCAGCAGGCTTAGTAATGGTTTCAAAATACTCGACACTTGGTTGGCTGGTCTCCACTTCCAGTTTGTAAACAGAAGACATTTTCTCTAATGCCACTTTGAGGTGGAATTCACCCTGTCCACTAATGATGGTCTCGTTGGTGCGTGCGCGATGTTCAATTCTAAGCGATGGGTCTTCACTGGCGATTTTATTAAGCACATCGCTGAGCTTTTGCTCATCGCCTCGTTTGAGCGGTTTGAGACACAGTGAGTACATGGAATCTGGGAAGTTAAGTGTTTTAAGTTGAACACCATCTTCTTCATGGGAGTCATGCACAATGGCATCAAACTCGAGCTCATCCACTTTGGCTAACACACAGAAGTCACCCGCCAACGCTTTAGGGATTTCACTACGGTCTTTGCCTTGTAATTGGTATAGGTGTCCGACTTTAAATGCTTTGTTGTTTTCGCCTATGTAGAGTTGAGAACCGGCATTTATTTCGCCTTGATAGACGCGCAAATAGGCTAACTTACCCATATAAGGATCGACGCTGATTTTGTATACATGCGCGACGCTGCGTTCGAGTGCTTCACAATTTACTTTGACCTTTTTGCCATTTTTTTCAAGCAGTGGTGGGTTACCTTCATTTGGCATCGGCATGATTTCTGCCAACGTTCTTAAGAGCAGTTCGACGCCTGCGCCCGTTTCAGAAGAAACAAAACAAATTGGGATGACGTGACCTGTTCTTAACGCTTCCTCAAATGGGTCGTGCAGTTGTTCTGCTGTCAGTTCTGAGCCTTGTTCGAGATAGAGTTCCATTAAGGCTTCATCGACCTCAATAACCTGATCAATCAGAGTTTCGTGAGCATCTTCAACTCGTGAAAGCAAAGTGTCACGTTCTAATTCTGGCTCAAAATAACAGTCGACCACGGATTTGGCATCGGCTGAAGGTAAGTTGATTGGTAAACAGTTATCGCCAAAATGCTCAATGATGTTTTCCATCACGGCTTCAAGCTTATTACCGTGATTGTCTAGCTTGTTGATGATGATCATCTGGCATTTTTGTTGCTGTTTCGCGAAGGTAAATAAGCGATCAGCTGTTTGGTTGATGGGCATTTGAGGGTCGATGATCAACGCTGAAGTTTCCACGGCAGGGAATACGCTGAGCGTGCGTCCGAGTAATTCGTTCTGTCCCGGAGTGTCGATGAGATTAAGGCGATGTTTATTCCAACTTAGGGCGACTGGGGTGGCTTCGATACTGTGTTGATATTGGATGGATTGTTGGTCGAAATCGGTCACCGTATCGCCTTTTTCCACACAACCTAAATGGTTGGTAGCTTGGCAGGTGTAGAGCAGTTTTTCTATCAGTGTGGTTTTGCCGGTACCCGTTTGACCGACAAAGGCGACGTTGCGGATCTTATTGATAGGCATAGAGCCTCCTTGCAAATGACGTGCGAAACCGAGTGAGCCTTTAGCGGCCAATCAACGGTTCCAAAGCAAACCTGATATCAGGCACGAACTGCATTGGAGTAGGGCGGGTTTACCGCCTTTTCGTCTTCCATGTCATTTTTCGGATGACTCTATACATACAACCACCACCTTGCTGAAAAAGCGCATTAGAGGTTACTACGGTATTAGCATGCCGTAATAACCCCGTAATTTATGTGACTTATTTCATGCTGACGGTGATTGCTTTTTAATCTAGGTCATGAAATGGGTGATGGGGTGATCACTGATCCTTTACAGGACGATTTCACCTTCTCGATATACCAAAGCAGGCTCAACATCTTGACCCAGTAAAACCGGACCATCTAAGTCGACCACTTTCGATTGAACAGCGATAGGTAGTGCTGCTCGCATCGCCAATGAAGTGCCTAGCATGCAACCAGACATCAAGGTAAAGCCAAGGCGTTTCGCTTCTTCTGCAAGCAGTAGGGCTTCGGTTAGACCACCCGTCTTGTCGAGCTTGATGTTGACCATCTCGTATTTGCCTACCAATTCATGCAATTGTTGGCGCGTATGGCAACTTTCATCGGCACAAAGTGGAATAGGGTGCGAAATGTCTTTTAGCTTGTCATCGTCATTCGATGGCAAAGGTTGCTCAATCATTGCGATATTCAATGGCGCTAGCGCGGCAAAGGTGGCGTCTAAATCCAGTTCTTGCCATGCTTCGTTCGCATCCAGCACGATCATCGCATCGCCTGCCGCTTCACGAACTGCGCGAACACGCTCAATCACTTGTTCGCCATCGAGCTTCACTTTAAGTAGTTTTGCGCCTTGTTCGATATAACTACGGGCCTGGTTTGCCATTGCCTCTGGCGTGTTAATCGACACAGTCATCGCAGTGACAATCGATGCTGGCAGTTCAAATAAATCTTGAGTGTGTTGCTTGCCCGCTAGCTTAGCTTGTAAGTTCCACATCGCACAGTCGAGTGCATTACGTGCCGCACCACCAGGGAGAAGGGTTTGCAGCTTTTCTCTGAGGGAGACTATGTTCGCGTCACCTTTGACAAATAAACCTTGTAGTTCATGAGCAGTTTGAGAAATGGCTTTGATCACCGATTCCACCGACTCGCCGTAACGGGGGTAAGGCGTACACTCACCTTGGGCACTGATGCCACTCTGCTCTATGGTTACTCGCACCACGTGACATTCGGTTCGACTGCCACGGGAGATCCGAAAAGGCGTCGCCATTGCAATGGTGACCGGCTCTACATGAATATTCATCGCGTCTACAATCCTTAAATCGCAATAATTTTTTTGGCTATTTCAACTACACCAAATCGCACAGGATCGGTCACTGGTACTTGGTATTGCTTACTCCAATCTTGGCAAAGCTGCGCGGCCTCTTGTTCACTCACCGCAGAAGTATTCAAGCATATTCCGACAAGACGTGTGTCAGAGTTTGTTAAACGTGCTGCTTGTAAATTCGCTTCGATGGTTTGCTCAATCGTTGGCAACTTAGCATGAGGAAGGTTGCGAATGTGCGGGCGACCGATCTCGTGACACAATACCAAAGCGTCTGCTTGTGCGCCGTGAAGCAAGCCTAAACTCACGCCAGCAAAAGACGGATTGAATAGTGAACCTTGTCCTTCAATGATGTCCCATTCGTGGTCAGTAAACTCAGGGCTGATGGCTTCCACCGCACCAGAGATAAAGTCCGCGACAACAGCATCAATCGAAATACCACTGCCTGCAACTAAGATGCCCGTTTGACCTGTGGCTTTGAACTCAGCTTTACAACCCGATTGCTGTAAGGCTTTCTCAATCGCGAGAGCTGAGAACATTTTGCCAACCGAGCAGTCGGTACCAACCGTTAGTAAGCGTTTACCCGAGCGCGCTTTACCATTGCCCACTTTTAGCGGTTCATCGTAATGGCGTACATCGTGCAACTTGGTCAAGCCACGTTGCTGTAAGTCATTCAAAGGCGCGAATTCAGAAAGACGTTGGTGCATACCTGAGGCAATTTCAAACCCCATTTTCGCCGCTTCGAGCAAGGTTGATTGCCATGATTCAGGAATAACACCACCAGGATTTGCTGTGCCAATCACCAAGGTTTTTGCACCTTGTTGCTGAGCTTGTTGCAGCGTCATATCTGTTAAACCTAGGGAGACGGTTTCTGATGTAAGGCGAAGTTGCCCTAAGCAAATTTCAGGACGCCATTGATGAATGCCTCGCGCGGTTTTTGCGGCGAGTGGGTCGGTGACGTCGCCGAGAAATAGTAGGTAAGGTTGAGCGATTTGCATGATGGTTCCCTCTGTCATTCAATATGTTTTCAAACAATACGTTTTCAAGTAATGGCGTTTTCAAACAATGTAGCCAGTTTGAAGAGGGAAGCCGAATGCCTATTTGTTGTGCGCCTATAACTTGAAGTTATGGACAAAGGTAAGCACTAACTTACTGATTCACCTGATGCTTTACGGAATCGATAAATAGCTTGGTAGAAATGGACTGTGGGGTGTGCTCAGCAAATAAGATAGACACTGAAAACGACAATGTAGGAGAGAGTGAGCGCACGCTGACTGCTTCATCATGCTGATATTGTTTTGCGGTCCAAGGATCAACAATGGCGAAACCTGCGTGGTGTTTGACTAACTCTGCCGCAGCAGCGTAACTGCGCACCGTAATTGGATGTTGGTAGTGTTCGTCGCGAGCGGTTAAGGTTTGGTGCAGCAATAAACCAAGCGGGTCACGACTGTCCAAGCCGATGATTGGCAATTCGTGCTGAATCAAATCATCAAACGAAATGGTGTCGTTGTCCGAATTGAGCGCTTCTTTTGGTGCAATTAGAACAAGTTGTTGCTTAAGTAAAACCTCACTCAAAATCGCGGGAGGGGCTTCTTCGCCAAAGGCAATCGCCACATCCAATTCGTGCTTAAGCAAGCCTGAACATAGCTCATCACGGTTTGCCGTTAGTAGTTCAAACGAGATACTTTGTTGCTTGGAAAGAGTGGCAACGGTTGGAGCAAGCAATTGGGAAGCCAATACGGGGGGAGCTCCAACTCTCAAGTGTTGAGTGCCTTGTTTCACCTTATTGGTGAGCGAGCGAAATTGGCCGAGTTGCTGATAGACCTTCTCTGCTTCTGGTAACAGTGCTTTGGCTTCTTGCGTTGGCACTAAACGACCTTTGACGCGTTCGAATAAAGCAAAGCTAAGTTGTTGCTCCGAATGGGCAAGCACCCGAGTGACGTTTGGTTGAGAGACATGTAACAAACGTGCAGCGCCAGAGACTGTTCCGGTTTGCATGATGGCATAGAAGACTTCCAGTTGTCTTAAGTTCACTGCGCTTTCCTTTGCGTTTATTGAGCAAGATGAGAATCTCTAATTTACTTCATTAAGGATTGCATCTCTATATGGATGTGCGGTTCTGGTTTGTGAGAGGAAATCATATCGCATCAAACATCGTTGAAATGATTGTATTTTCTTCGTTTTTGTCTGCTTGAATATGTTAACGTGGTGTAACTTTGAACCTCAAGCATACTTGAGGTAAAGCGTTTTTAGAAAAAGGATGAAGAGATGGAAATCAGTGTTGGTGAAGTGGCAAAGCGTTCTGGCGTTAAGGTATCTGCATTGCACTTTTACGAGCAAAAGGGGTTAATTTCAAGTTGGCGGAATCAAGGAAATCAACGCCGTTATCATCGTAGTGTGCTACGTCGTGTAGCGGTCATTAAAGCCGCGCAGCAGGTGGGCTTGTCATTAGAAGAGATAAAGCAAGCACTTGAAGAATTACCTAAGCACCAAGCACCGAACAAAGTTCAATGGGAAACCATGGCAAGCCATTGGCATGAGCAGTTAGAGCAGAAAATTCAGAAACTCAAGGCATTGCAAAGTGACTTAGGTAGCTGTATTGGCTGTGGTTGTTTGTCATTAGAAACTTGTGCATTAAGAAACCCGGAAGACGTATTAGGGAAAGATCATGCAGGGTCGAATTTGACGCTAGATGAAGAAGGGTGAACGCCTTCTCCACCTGCATACTTTAAGATTTGAATGTGGATTATTGTTCTGCGGCTGAGTACAGCAAGCGTTCGAATCGTTCATGGCCATGAAGAAGTTCAAGGTCTTGCTCTTCCGCTAGCAGATCGCGAATTGATGGGCTGGTGTCTATCGCACGTTCAAGATCTTCAATCGCTTGTTCTTCTATCCCTAAGCGAGAGTAAGCACAAGCACGTTGATACAACGCTGGGCCGTTGGTGTCATCAACTTCAAGTACGCGGTTACAAAGGCTCAATGCCCAGTGGTACTCTTTGATTTCCATTGCTGCGTCTGCTTTGTATGTAAGTGCTTCTAAATCTCCAGGTCGAACTAGTAAGATCTCATCGTAAATATCGATACGCTGCTCAGGTGTTTGTGAGCTCTGTGCACGCAACCATAAGTTGTGGATTTCGTTGATTTTCTCAATCTCTTTGTTGTTCTCACTGATGATACGCGTTTTGCGTTTTAAATCGCGTTCTAATTCTAGGAATTTTTTCTCATATTCTTGAGCAATTTTTTCGAGGCGTTTGTCTGCCATCTCTTTGGTGTTGTGCTTAAACTCGCGCAGAGATTGCCAACCAACAAAAGCAATGAGTGAAGCGACACCCGCAATGATGTAGAAGAAGTAGGTAACCGTCACGTTAGCGTAGTTCAACGATTTATCAGCCACCGTTAACTCACGATCGGTGATTTCGACGATCATTCGTCGCTCCAGATCTTGTTGTTCCTGACGCAGTGATTTCAGTTCATCGAGGATGTAGCGTTCCATCAATGGTCTGTCTAGCATCTCGGACTCTGAGTATTTTTCTTCTGATGCAAGAGTTGGAAAGGAGAGCAGAGCAGCGAAGAAGATGCCGATGATTAAGCGCATAGAACGTCCTTTTGCGTCGAGAATGGATGGATCTCTGAAACCATAGCAAATACAGACAAGGTTTAGCAAAAATCAGATGAAAAATGCTTGTTTTATAAAGTGTTCTGATGGGCTCATATCTTGTTCTTTTGATCATGAATGGATACTCTTTCCGGTTAGTAAAGCGATGGAAAAGCAGAACCAAGGAACAGAAGTATGGACGCCAAAGCACAAGCTTATCTCACCCAATATATGGAGACACTCTCTGAACAAGCGCAATCAGCGATTCCCTCAGTAAGCGCTGATTATTATTGTGCTGACGAGTACAACGCCAATACTTGTGCTGAGCTGGTTAGAATTGGCCAGAAAACGGCCTCTTGTAGTATGGAGCTCTGGTACAGCGAACACGGAGAGGTGATGCCTCAAGTCGGGCACTTACAAGTTGTGACCAATTGGGACGGCGAACCTGTTTGTATTATTCAAATCACAGACGTCAGTACCTGCCGATATTCGGACGTGAGTGAAGAATTTGCCCAAGCTGAAGGGGAAGGTGATCGCACGATAGCTTGGTGGCGAGAAGCGCACACTAAATTCTTTAAAGCGGAATGTGAGGAGCTTGGCATCGAGTGGCACGATCAACGTTTATTGGTGCTTGAGCGTTTTAGAGTGGTTTACCCTATATCCAAGTAACCCAATTAAAAAGGTTTGGCGCGTTGCCAAGCCTTTTCACTAAATATGATGATTTACGCCAATTGTTCTTGGCTATAGAGTTGTTGGAGCAGCGCTTGCCATTCTTCTCTTAATACGCCGTATTTGATGGAGTCGTAGTACTCGCCTTGGTAGTAACGTACTTTACGAATCCGGGCTTCCTGTTGCATGCCAAGCTTTTCTGCGCAACGCATCATTCTTGGGTTACCAGACCACGTTGTTAAACCAACTCGTGCTATGTCTTGGGTTTCGAATATATGGCTAATCCAAGGTACTAGCGCACAAAACCCCAACCCTTTGTCCCAAGAGTTTGAATCGTAAATGACGATGCCAGCTTCAAGCCAGCGAGTGCTCTCACATTCCCAATACCAACTCACTGAACCAACGGGCTTACCTTCGAACTCAATCAATAACATGTCTTCACCTTTCAGTAGGCGTTGAAAGGTGTGGTTACGAAAGCCTTCTAATGTCGGTGTTTGATAAGGGAAGTAAGGACCGTTGAATTGCGCCCAGCGTTCATCCTCAGTGATGAGCTTATAGAGCGCTTTGGCTTCTTCCGGAACGGCTCGTCTTAATGTGACGCCTTGGAAATGGTACATAACACTCCTTTTAGTACGAATAAGAGTAACTAATTAACGTTTGACCGCAGTGACGCTGAACATGTGCCAATGTTTTGCATTGCCGAGAGCAGTGCTGCCATCTTCATCCCGCTCATGGAAGTGGAGAATGTCATATCCTTCAAACAATGCTTCGACTTGCTCTCTGGTGAACGCACTGATGTCTGGATGCGTTTTGGCTTTGACCCAAGAGTCTTTCACGCCCAGTAAATCCCCACAAAAAACACCGCCGGAGACTAAGGCTGAGTCGATTCTTCGCCATACGCTTTCAAAGTGCTCACTAGGGCAAAAGAACAAACTCGCACTGGCAATGAACAAGCTGCATGGCGGGTAATCAAAGTCACTAAAGCAAGACTGCGATATGGAAAAGTTAGGATTGCCTTCGAAACGCGTCAAGCAAGTTTCCACCGCATCTTGATGAGTGTCAAACGCGTAAACGGTAAAGCCTTGATTGAGGAGGTAGTTGGAATCTCGACCGGTACCGCATCCTGCATCAATGGCGATTTTGTTGTCGAGCGTAAGCAGATTGGCGGCACGTTCTACGTTTGGTCGGTGAGGTTGGCTCGCAACCTTTTGGTAGTATTCGTTCCATGTTACTGACATTGAGATTCCTTTCTTATGTGTAAAAACGCTACTCAGTGCTGAATAGCGTTTTGATTTAGACTAGCTGACGTTATCTTTCGCTGGGAAGCTAAAGCTGATCCTCGATTGGCAGGATGCCCGAGAACCAAGCGCCCATTTTTCTCCACACACTGGCTTCTGGCTCTGAATCAAATTCTTCGCCTGTTGCTTGATCAATCCATGCGATATCACCATCTTTGATGATGAGTTGATAGGCATTTTCTTTCAACTGCTCTGGCAAAACGGTTTGTTGTTTTTGCACGTACTCTGGTTGCTCTATAACTACGCCCATCTCTGTATTGAGCTCAGCCGAACGCGGATCCCAGTTCATCGAACCTACAAACAAGGTTTTCCCATCGATCATCATGGCTTTGGCGTGCAGACTCGCTCGGCTGCTACCGGTTAAGCTCCATTTACTTTTAATTTTCGCACTGGCTTTTACTTCCCAAAGTTTAATGCCCGCTTTGACCAAATCTTCTCGGTACTTGGCGTACCAACCGTGCACAGCAAATACATCGTTTGATGCCAAGCTATTCGTCACGATGGTGATATCTATCCCGCGTTTTGCCGCATCAGTCAGAGCTTTTGTTCCGGATTCTGTCGGCACAAAGTAAGGGGAAATTAGAACAAAAGAATCTTCAACGTTCTCAAGGAGTTCACCTAAGTTTGCGACCAGTTGGCTTTCTTGAGTGGCAATCTTATCGGGTAAATCGAACCATACTTGGCCTTGTCCCCAATACAGTTTCAGTTTGCCTTGTTGGAGCTCCTCGTACAGGTCTAACTCTTTGAAGTTATAGGGACCGGTAGAAAACTTCTCTTCCAATTTGAGTTTTTTTACTTGCGCTTGAATCGCATCGTCTGCCACTTTTTCAGACTCAGGCACAATCCATTCCATTGGGATGGCATAGAGACTATTCCAATACAAATCGAATTGGTCAGCAGTTTGCGTCACGGCCTCGCCATAAAGCATCAAATCGAAATCACCAAACTCGACATTGGACTCGAAAGAGAAGTATTCATTACCAATGTTTCTGCCGCCGACAATGGCAGACACACTATCGGAAATCAGAGCCTTGTTGTGCATGCGACGATTAAGGCGGTCAAAGTCACTTGCCAGTGCAAATACACGCGCATCTCGATATTGGTGTGGGTTAAACAGTCGGATTTCGATGTTTGGGTGAGCGTTCAGCTCTGCCATTCCTGCATCGTTTCGCTTTTGCATGTCATCTAGAAGCAGGCGAACGCGTACACCACGTTTTGCTGCTTCATACAAACGCCACGTCATTAGCTGACTGGTTTCATCACTGCGGTAGATGTAGTACTGCAAATCTAGGCTTTTTTCGGCAGATTCAATCAGTGCGATTCGAGCTAATAGCGCATCGTTTCCCTGATTAAGAGGGTAAAAGCCAGTGTCTGAGTTCGGGTCTTTGTCGTAGCTTTCAAAAAATTCTGCCAAAGATGAGTCATTTTGATAACCGAACTGAAAGCTGGTGGATTTCTCACTTGGATCTCTTGGCTGAATTGAGGAGCAAGCCGAGACAAGTACAAGCATTGAACCGAGTAAGGCTTTAGAGAGAGAACGTAGCAATGCACACTTCCTTGTTAATACACAACGTAACTCTTTGATTATATATCAAGCTTTAAATCTGGGTAATGCGAGTGATTGTAGCCAAGTCGCAGATTTCTCAATAAACCAACCGAATCTGAATGACTCGATATGGCTTTTGGAAGGCATATTATTCGGGCGGACAATATCATGTTTTTTACTTATGTTTTGCTCGGAAATGGTCAATATCACTAATATCTGGTGGTAATTACCGATACTGCACTGAGAAAAATTACCGTTTCAGCTTAACTTATTGATATTTAAAGGGTAAAAGTTTGGCATGACGATTGCGTATAAACAGTGAGCGTGAGAGGTCGTAACTTGCGGAGATGGTTAAGTTTTTGTTAATTTTATTAACTTGCCATGGATAGTTCTTTTGTGATTGATAATCGCGAAACACAGCGTAAGCACGGCGCTCTTATAAAGTTGTCTATTTCAGATGCAAACACTCACTGTTTGTCCGCGGGGAGTAGGAGATTGGGTTATCGAACGTTTCGTTTGTTAATTCATCTCTAAGGCTAAGGCCTGACGGGGATGAACAGGAGAATACAAAAATAAAAAAGGATTTTTGATGTTAGCAAAACCAGTATTACGTTGGCTTTTACCCTTCGTCGTAGTTGGTGGTTCTTATGCGGGTTATGCCGCGATTGCCGCTACTGCGCCCGAAAAAGAGTCAATCAAAGACACCATAACTGAACCCACAGTACAAACCTCTTCACTTTTTCCTACCGATCATAAAGTTGTTATCACCAGTCACGGTGAAATGCGTCCATTCGAAAAAACGCACTTAGCAGCGCAAGTTAGCGGTGAAGTGATCAGTTGGCACCCAAATTTTGTGACGGGTGGAATCGTAAAGCGTGGTGAAGTGTTATTCACGATTGAAAGTGATAACTATGAAGCGGCTGTTCTACAAGCAGAAGCGGGCTTGGCAAGTGCACGTGCTGCGTTGATCGAGGAACAAGCCAAAGCGGAAGTCGCAAAACGCCAAGCGAAAAAGTTAAGCGACAAACAAGTCACAGACCTTTACCTACGTAAGCCCCATGTCTTGAGTGCTCAGGCGCAAGTCAAGTCTGCTCAAGCTGCGTTGAAGCGAGCTAACCGCGACCTAGAAAACTGTAAAGTGATTGCGCCATACGATGCACTTGTTGTTGAGCGTGATATCGGTGTGGGGCAGTTTGTCTCTTCCGGCTCTCGCGTTGCAACCTTGAACAATATCGAAGTGGCGGAGATCCACGTTCCTATCGCTGGTTTTGACAGTGCATTCCTTCCTGAATCTTTGAAAGAGCTACGTGCGACTGTAACCCAGCAAGGCATTCTATCGACCACTCGTGAAGGTAAAGTGGTTCGCGATCTCGGCATGATCGACAGTGCGACGCGCATGATCAATATGGTGATTCAAGTTCGTGACCCATATGGTCTAGACAATAATCAGCCACCGATTAAGTTTGGTTCATACGTTGAAGTGAGCTTTACCGGTAAAGAGCTCAAGCACATTTATCGTCTCCCTCAGGAGTTAGTAAAGAACCGCACCGTTTGGGTCGTGAATGGCGAAAACGAACTGCAACCTAGAACAGTTAACGTACTTCGTGCAGAAGGTGAGTTCCTACTTGTGGGGGAAGGTCTTGAGCAATCAGACAAGTTGGTTCTGACGTTACCTGAGTACCCGCAAAAAGGCATGGCTGTCCAAGTCGCAAAAAAGAATGACGACTCCGAAACCGTCGTACAGTAAGTAGGAGTCAATCATGGAAGAGAATCAACAAAAAGGCATCATTGCCTATTTTGCGAACAACTCTGTCGCCGCGAACCTAATGATGGTGTTCATCATCGTAATGGGTATCGTGAGCTTCATGTTCATTCAACGACAAATGTTCCCGAACGTTGAAGTTAACTACATCAACATTCGAGCAGCTTATCCTGGTGCCTCTCCGCAAGAGATTGAAGAGAGTATCTTGGTTAAAGTCGAAGAATCGATCAAAGACGTCACTGGCATCAAAAAGACCGTGGCACGAGCTTCTCGAGGCAGCGCTTATGTATCGATAGAAGTGGATGTGAATGCTGACATCAAACGCGTATTGGACGATGTAAAGCAACGGGTAGATACCTTATCTAACCTTCCTGCAGGCATGGAACCCATCAACGTTTATCAGGTGGAATGGCGACAAGAGGTGATAGAAATGGGCTTGGTGGGTGATAGACCACTGGAAGAGCTCAAACCTATCGCTAAACAAGTCGAAGACGAATTACTCCAACTGAAAAATGTCATGCTGGTGGATCTTAATGCACCAGAAGAAGAGATTGCTATCGAAGTTGATCCGCTGATTCTTCGTAAATATGACTTAACATTAAGTGATGTGAGCAACGCGATTCGTCGTTACTCAGCGAACTTTTCTGCAGGTGAAGTAAAAACCAACGCAGGCATGATCGCAGTACGTATTGAGAACCAATACTACCGTGGTGATGAGTTCCGCAATATTCCAGTTAAGCTTGGCGCAAACGGTGCAAAAGTTCTGCTACAAGACATCGCAACGATTAAAGACGGCTTCACAGAAGAAGACCGTTACTTCGAATACTCGGGGCAAAACGCGATCTACATGGCGGTTCAAGCCACGCGTGATCAAAACATCATCCCAGTTGCTGAATCCGTTCGTAACTACATCGAAGCAAAGAACAAAAACTTACCTGATGACATTCAACTGAAAGTTCTCGTTGATATGACCTACTACCTAAATGGTCGTCTCGACATGATGCTGAAAAACCTTCTTCAAGGTGCCGCGTTGGTTGCCATCATGCTCTCGGTATTCCTTCGTTTCCGCTTAGCAATGTGGGTGATGTTGGGGCTACCAGTGTGTTTTTTAGGCGCAGTAATGATGATGCCAATGCTGGGTATCACCGTGAACATTGTGTCTTTGTTTGCCTTTATCATGGTGCTCGGTATCGTGGTGGATGACGCCATCGTAACCGGGGAAAGTGCCTACAGTGAGATCGAAGAGAAGGGCGGTGGTGTTGAGAACGTTGTGACGGGTGTTAAGCGTGTCGCGACTCCGGCAACCTTTGGTGTGTTAACCACGATAGCGGTGTTTGCCCCATTCCTACTCTCAAGTGGGATTGATAGTGCCTTCTTCTACGGCATTGCGGGTGTGGTGATCCTGTGTCTAATCTTTAGTTTGATTGAATCGAAGCTGATTCTTCCCGCTCACTTAGCGCACACTAATTTCAAACCGATTAAGCCTGGTGGTTGGCGTGATAATTTCAACAAGCGCTTCTTCGGCTTTGTTAATGGTCCTTACCGAAGCTTCGTTAAGGTTTGTACTCATTGGCGTTGGACCGTGTTTGCTTTCTTCTGTGGTCTGTTGTTGATTAGTGCTGCTTTAGTTAGCTCGAACTATGTGCGTGTGATTCCAAGCCCTAAAGTACCAACGGATTATCCGGCGATTACGATTGAGATGAATGACACGGTATCGAGCGAGCAAACCATCAATGCGTTAAAAACCATTGAAGGCGTGATGCAGAAAATCGAAAACCAGATCATTGATGAGCATGGTCAGGGGATGATTCGTGATGTGCTTTCTTATAACCGAAGTCGTACTGAAGGTCGTATTCTTGTACCGCTTGTGGATGAAGAACTGCGTCCATTCAATACCTTTGAACTTGCACGTCGCTGGCGTGAGGCAATGCCAGTTATTCCGGGCATGAAGAGCTTTAAGATCCGTGAGCAAAGTGCAGGTGGCGGTGACCGCGACGAGTTTGGTTACTTGCTGTTTGGTTCGGACATTAACGAGCTAAACGAAGCAGGTCGCTATTTGATTGGTCGCCTCCAGCAAGAAGAAGGTCTGTACGATATTTCTTCGTCTATCGATTCCGGTAGTAAAGAGGTACTGCTATCACTAGCTCCTGTCGCTTATGATTTGGGCTTGGATCTCACGATGATCGCAGAGCAAGTGGGTGGCAGTTTCTACGGTGGTGAAGCGCAGCGCATTATTCGTGATGGCGAAGAAATTAAGGTTATGGTGCGTTACCCGCAACTGACGCGTGAAGCCTTCTCATCACTGCGTTACGCTGTGATTACCACACCAGCAGGCAAAAAGGTCATGCTTGGTGATGTGGTGAAGATCAACGAGCAACCGGGTGTGAGTACCATTCGACGTGAAGGCGGTTATCAAACCGTTTATGTCTATGGCTCTATAGATGAAGAGTTGGTTGAACCTCAAGAAGTCGTGAAAGTCATCGACGACAACATCTTACCGGACATGAAGCAAGCCTTCCCAAGCGTGAAAACGGAATTGGGTGGTGACATCGAAGAGCAAGCTGCGCAGCGTAACGAGCAAATCATGTTCTTCATTGCAGGCATGATCATCGTATACATCTTGCTGGCTGTGCCGCTTAAGAGCTACACCCAACCGCTTATCGTCATGTCGGTGATTCCGTTTAGCTTAACGGGGGCGATTTGGGGACACTTCTGGCTAGATATGGACATCAGCATGATGTCGACTTTTGGTTTAATCGCGGCAGCGGGTGTGGTTATCAACGATTCCTTGGTGATGACAGATTACGTTAACCAAGTGCGAGAAAAAGGCATGAGCATTAAGCAGGCGGTTGTTGAAGCTGGCTGTGCACGTTTTCGAGCGATCACGCTGACGTCAATTACCACCTTCGCTGGTGTACTTCCTATCATGTTTGAAACCAGTTTGCAGGCGCGTTTTGTTATTCCGATGGCGGTCGCGCTTGGTTTTGCCGTTCTGTTTGCAACTGTCCTTACCTTGATTCTGGTACCTTGTTTGTACCTGATGCTAGAGGATATTAAAAACATCTTCCGCATTATTAAACGATTCTTTGGTCGTTTGATAGGTAAGTTCAAATCACAGTCATCAAACACGGTCGGTAACGAAGGCACGCAAAGCTAGTTTCACCTAAAGCGAAAATCTAAAGCAGCCTTCGGGCTGCTTTTTTTGTGCCTTAAGCGAACTGAAATGGACTATCTATACTATAAGTTGTGTGAATGGTTAAATATTCATAAATACCGTTGGTTAATTTGACACTGTGTGTGTGAAATTCGCCATTGAGCAGATGGTAGAAAAATAAACTTTTGTTTAAGTTGTTGATATTAAAGGTTTAAAAAGTTGGCATTCTATGTGCAATGTATAGAATGCAACCCAATGAACTGCTAATCCCTAAGGAGCTTATTATGCAAAGCGTATTTCTATCTACTCTAGGTCTTATTGCTGTAATGTCATCACCAATCGCTGCTGCTAACACTCTAGACAAAGAAGAGTGGAGTGCGGATTTACGTCAAGAATTTACAACAATGAAGCATGAGGCGGTTGCGGACATCCAACAAATGAACATGGACGCTATTGATGAACGCGATGAACGCATTGTTAAACACATCAAAGAACAACAAGCTCAACTGGTAAAGATCAAATGCCAGAAGACAGAGGCAACCAAGTCATAGCCTCTGACGACAAAGATTCCGTGTTAGTCACAAGGACGAGTGATTAACCAGAGTGCATCCGATACAAGCACGACGTTAGTGAGCAGTCAGCGTCAACCTTGTTGCTCTATTTGCCAACCTATTAATGGGTTGGCTTTTTTATGCCTGTTGGTTGAGGAGGGGGCGCTAAAACTGGGAATTGAGTAGGAGAAATACGGCAGATAGAAAAAAGCCCGCGAAGAATACCTTCACGGGCGAAAAAAGGGCACCAAATTGGGTGTCTATTCATTTTGGAGATGGTCGAACGTCCATATCATACTGACAATAGGCTTGGTGAGAGGCTTACCACCAGTGCGACCAACGAGGCTAAAGTTAACATTGTTGTAATCATTGTTAAAATGTTAATTCTTCAATCAATGATTTCATTATCGTTAGTTCAAATTGTGAATGTGTTGTCTGTGTGTATTTATACTGTGCTAAATGTCGTTTTTGATAATAAAACTTATCATAAACCCTATAGTGATCATTGGGGTTGGTTATATAAAACTCGACATACCGCATTCTCAATTGTTCATATTTGCACTTAATGCCACATAATAACTCTGCATTTGTTAAGTGTTTGTGTTGTTTTTAACGCTTTTCACTGAAAACAAAAAGAGCGACCTAAGCCGCTCTTGTTCATTTTGATAAATTTACTTATCAGTCGTTTTAGATCTCTTCGTGTTTATGGACTAGGCCGAAGTCAGCTAAAATGGCATACGCGGCAGGGATCATAAATAACACCAGCAGAGTGGATGCGAAAATACCAAACACGATGGAGATAACCAGTGGTTGGATAACCTGTGCTTGCAGGCTGGTTTCAGTCAGTAACGGAAGCAAACCTGCTGCAGTGGTCATTGATGTCAGGAATACTGCTCTAAAGCGTTCCCGACTGGCTTTGACTACCGAGTCGTGCACATTATCTCCTTCATCGACATGATGGCGTATGTACTGAACTAACAGAATCGAGTCATTCACCACAATCCCCGCTAGTGAGACAAAGCCCATCATACTCGGCATACTTAATGAGTGACCGAGTAGGATGTGTCCCCATACCACGCCAATAAAGGCGAGTGGAATCGCAAGCATGACCACGAATGGTTCCAAATAACTGCGGAACTGGTAACTCAAAATCGCAAACACGCCAAACAAACCAAGCAAGAAGCCTTTACCCATTGATGCGCCAGTTTCAGCGGTATCTTTGGCTTCACCTTCAAAATCGAAGCGAAGGCCAGGATACTTTTGCATAAGCTTTGGCGCTTCATCCTGTTGGAACTGACGAATGATAGCTGTCGAGTTGGCTTTCGTATTGTCGATATCGCCGAATACGCTAATGGTGCGCAAGCCATCGATGCGCTGGATACGTACGTAGTTTCGCTGGAAATCCAAAGTTGCAATGGTCGCGAGTGGGATTTGACTGCCATCGGACAAGATAATTGGGAAGTTTGCCAATTGCTGTAAGTCGCCGGCTTGTGCTTTATCGAGACGAACTTCGATGGAAATGTTTTCTACTCCAACTTGGATCTCGTCTGCAGTTTGGCCAAAGAATGCTGCACGCAATTGATTGGCGATGAGTTGGCCGTTAATCCCGTAAGCTTCTGCGCCCGGACGCAGTTTAACCAAGACTTCTTCTTTACCCATACGCATGTCGTCCAATACGCCATGGACACCGTCAAACTCATTCAGGTATTGCTGAATATCGATAGAGGCCGCTTTGAGCGCATCCAGATCATCATGTTTTGCTCGAATTTCAATCGCTCGTCCACCTGGCCCCATGGTCGGTTGTTTAAATACCAGTGAGATAGGATCGGCAAGTTCACCAATGTCTTCGCGCCATGCATCGATAAATTCATCGATAAGTGTGTTACGACTCTCGGCGCCCAGCAAATCCAGACGCACCGTGGCAATGTGAGGGCCAGATTCATTAGCGTCGGCGTTAGCATTGAATTGACTGGTGATGTGCAGAACCAATGGATTGCCGTCTTCCACTTTTTCTGTCCATTCTTTATCTAGCTTTTGAGCGGAAGCGACGATCTTATCGACGACAGCTTCAGTTTGAGACAGAGAAGAACCCGGAGGAAGAATAATGCGCGCTTCTGCAATGTCGCCATCCAACTCAGGGAAGGGTTGAAACTTAAGCAAACCACCTACTAGCGTGGCAGCGGAGATAAGAAGTAATGCAACCACGCCACCCATAAAGGCATAGCGATACTCGACCACTTTATCCACTGCGTTGACCAAGGTGGTGTTGCGGAAGTTTTCAAAAGAAGCGAGCAGCTTTTGTTTGAACTTCGGTGTTTTTCGCTCTTGCTTTTGTTTATGCAGTGAATGAGAAAGGTGGTTAGGTAGGATCAAGAAGGCTTCCACCAAACTTAAACTCAGTACGAGGATCAGAACTTGAGGAACCGCTTTAAGTACCGCACCCATTTCACCTTGCAGGAATAACAAGCTACCGAAAATACACACCGTGGTTAGGAAGGAAGAAATCACCCCCGGTAGTACCTTTTTCACCCCTTTAATTACGGCATCATCTATCTCTTCTCCTCGGTCGAGGTGAGCGGCAATCGATTCGGCAATAACGATGGCATCATCCATCATGATACCGATGGCCATGAGTAACCCAACCAAAGACATGATGTTGATGGACAGACCAAGTTGCGCCATCAGAAATAACCCACCTAAGAAGGCAACGGGTAAACCAGCTGCGACCCAAAAGGAATAGCGAAAACTAAAGAACAACCACATGGTGGCGAAGACCAAGATGATACCCTGCCAACCGTTTTTGACCATCATGGTCAGGCGATCCCAAAGTACGGATGAAAGATCATTGGTCATTTGTAGCATCACACCGTCTGGCGCAATAGCTTGTTGTTCTTCGACAAATTGAGCAACACGTTCTTTGATGCGCAGTGCATCGTCTTCTTTGTTTTTGCTGACTTTTAGTAGGGCAGAAGGGTGACCATCAAAGAGGACTTTTTGTTCGTCTAGCTCGAAGCGGTCTGTGATGGTGGCAATATCGCGCAGTCGAATGATAGAGCCATTAGGGCCTGATCCGACAACGATCGTTTCCAGCTCTTCTGGCGTCACGCGTCGTTCGTCAAAGCGGATCAGAAAGTTCTTATCTGGCGTTTCGACATTACCACTTGGCAACTTGACGTTTTGACGACCAATCTGCTCAGCAATATCGCCAACACTCAAGCCAAGTTGGCGAATAGCTTGAGTGTCTAGCTCTACTCGGTATTGGTGGTCGGAAAAGCCAGCAACTTCAACCAAAGACACATCGTAATCGAGCTTTAACGTGCGCTTAAGTTGTTCTGCATAGGCTTTTAGCTCTGGCCATGTGGTGTCTGCGGTAATGGCAACGTCGACAACGGGCTCGTTCCAATCAAGCTCTTGCACCATTGGAGATTCAATCTCTTGAGGGAAGTCGTTAATAGAGTTGATTTGAGTTTGTACATCGACCAGCATGCGGCCAATATCAGCATCTTCATTCAGCTTTAAAATCAGTCTTGCTGAGCCCTCTATCGCTTCACATTGTGTTTCTTCAATGTTCGCGAGTCCATCGACGGCGTCTTCCATGCGTACACAGATGCTCTCTTCTACTTCTTGTGGAGAGGCTCCGGGATAAACTACGCCAGCCATGATGTAGGGCGGATCAAACTCCGGAAAGGTTTCACGCTTAATCGTAGATAGTGAAGATATCCCCAATATTAATAGCGTCAGCATCAACAAGTTGGCTGCGGTTGGGTGTTTGGCGAAGAATCGGATCATGAATCAGACTCCTCGGCTTTCTGTTCTGACTCAGGTGCGGCTTCTTTTAACAACATACCGTTAATCGCAGGCAGCAGGTCGTTGATGATAAGCTTTTGACCTTGCTCAAGATCGCCGTCGATCACCACGTGATTATCACGGCGATAGAGAACTTCTACAGCCACAATATTTAAGCGATTGTCTTCACCCATCAAGTAGATTTTGTCGCCATGTAAGGCTCGTTCAGGAATAACCCAGCTCGGATTCTCTTGCCCTTCAATGAGCGAGCGTACAAACATGCCATTAACCAGTGGCGGCGCAGAAGTCGGATTGAGTGAGCGGTAGTCTTGTTCGATTTCCAGAATCACTCCAGCGGTGGCTTGGCTTGGGTCTACCGTTTCGCTGATTCGAGCAACTTTAGCTGGCCAAGTTGCGGATAAATTGCCGCTGTTAAGCTCAATCGTGGCATGAATGGCTGACATGTCTGGGCGCGGAATACCCGATTCATCACGGCCAAATTCCCCAATACTGGAAGTCAGTGTCTGCATGTCATGAATGGACAATTGCGCTTCAACTTCCATCACGTCAATGCCATGCGCCGTCACCATGGTTTGTTGAAGGTTCACTACTTGGTTCTGTTCTATCTCGACTTCCGAGATGCGCAAATCGTAAGGCAGAGTAATGATGGTTTTATCGAGAGAGCGCTTTGTCTCGTCAACTTTTGATGCATTGACTTTGACTAACGCTTCCGCAACCCGCTTTTCATCTGGCATTAATCCGATTTGGTTTTCGATGTCCAAAACCAATTTGCGTTGAGAGAGTGCGCTTTGCTCTTGTTGATCAACATCCGATTGAGACGTTAAGCCTTTCTTACGCAGGTTTTGTTTGCGGTCTAACTCTTTGTTGGCGATAACCAAACGGTTTGCTTCGATCTTGAGTGTACTTTTGAGGTTGGCTTCTTCTTGAGTCAGCTTAGCCAAAGAGGTTTCGGCAGATTTGAGGTCGGCTTGAGCTTGAACCAATTTCAATTCGTAATCGAGAGGATCGATTCGCAAGATTTCCGTTCCTGCTTGCAACACCTGTCCTTTTTCCAGTTGCGGATGACGGTAAACAACTTTACCGGTCACTTCGGCTATCGCTTTCCATTCAACTTTCGGAGCGATTTTACCAAAGCCAACTGCGACAGGTGCTATCGCCTTAAGCTCTAGTGGAATTGTCTCGACCAGCCTTGCTCTATCACCTGCGGGTTTAACGGGTAAGTCTGGTTTAAGGCTAATCGCAAGAAAGAGGATAATGACGCCGACAGCAAGAGCAGGAAAGAACAGAAGCTTTTTATTGATTTTCATATTGGTCGCCCGAGTCTAGAAATCCATGTTTCATCAGTTGTATGTTGTGTTCGAATAATCGGTTCAAGAAGGCTTCAGAAAGCTCAATGCCATGAATCGCAAGTAAGGCCGGTGGTGCCATAAATGGGAACACCATGAGACTAATATAAGAAACGCGGCACAGTTGTGGGTCGGCGTCTTTTCGCAGAACGCCACTATCGATGAGCTTATCGAACATAATGCCTTGCATCGGCTTGCTGATGTCAGCAAAGACTTTTTCTAGTAACTTACGTTGAGTCTCTGAGGGGGGCATATGCATGACTTGAGCAATCAAGCGGGGGAATTGCGGTACTTTGATCATCTCACGATAGTAGGTACGCATTAAGTCGAGGAAGTTCTTTTCATTACTGTCAGACAATAAGGCCTGCATTTGCTTTTGCATCGGTGACAGCGTTTCACGCAGCATGGTCTCAAATAACCCTTCTTTGTTGCCAAAGTAGTAGCGAATCATCGCCACATTCACCCCTGCCTTTTGTGCCACCAAACGGGTAGACACTTTGTCGTAGGCCATGATGGTGAAGAGTTCGCGTGCATGGAAAATTAGCTTTTCACGTGCGTCGACTTTATCTGTGGGTCTTCCCGCCTTTCGATGAACTTGCGTCACAATCGTCTCTCAGAATATTAAACATATGATTAATTATAAGGTGCTGATTTCTTATACGACATGTGAAAAATTAATCAGTATTTAATCAAGTGATTAATTTGTGAAGGAGAGACACAAAAAAAGAGCAGTTAGACCTGCTCTTGGATATTTGGTGAAGAGGGTAAGTGATGTTGAGCTGTTTTACCCCCAACTCAACACAGTCCAATTCGGTCTATCGGCTTGTTCTTTTAGGCGAGGGCATGGATTGACCAGATAGGCGTAACCGGCGTATTCACACAGTGGGAAGTCGTTGATCGAATCTGTATAGAAATGAATGTCTGAATAGGTCTCAGGTTGAGTCTCTAGCCACTGTTTTAAGCGTGTAACTTTGCCTTCGCGATAACTCGGGATACCTTCTATTTCAGCGGTGTAGCCGTTGTCTTGTTCGACTAAATCAATCCCGAGCGCGTTAGGGATACCGATACGTCGACCAACCGCTTCAACCAAAAAAGTGACACTGGCAGAGATGATGACCATATCAATCTCATCACGAGACAGTTGTTCAATCAGTGTTTTGGCTTGCGGGAATTGTTTAGCCAGAATATGGTTTTCAACGCACTCTTCCACCAAGGCGTTGACCTGTTGAATCGGCATGTTTTCTAGCGGCTTCATGGAGAACGTTAGGTAATCTTCCATGTCCATTTTGCCTTCTGCGTACAAGCCCATTAGACGCTTATCTTCCTCAATAAAGTTAGGCGCAATGGCGATACCTTTCTCGACCATAAATTCATTCCAAATCATTGCGCAGTCAGCGTTGATTAAGGTTTCATCCAGATCAAAAACATACAAAGGCTTGGACATAGTTGGCTTCTCACAGTTTGGATTGAGGTCGATGTAACGTGTCGGTCAGTATAGAGCGAGGTTTACGAGTGTGGGACGTATGCTAACGACAAACTGTGACGGTTTCGTTGTACTTTTTCTGACCACGACAAAACTTAATGACTAAGTCGTGGGATGAAGCATTTCTGACTTGGTGATAGAAGGCTACAATACAGAGGTACTTTAGAAACCGCGTACTTTAGATATATGGCGTCTTTCGAACCTGATCTCAATATTGTGTACTGAATACAGTCTTGTCTTTGAGTGATAATAGCGCCACTCGCGCAAAGCGAACGTTAAGAAAAATACAAAAAGAATCCCCGATATGAACCAGTATGTAAATGATCCATCCAATTATCAGTTGTTAATTAAAAACTTGCTGTTTTCCCCAGTTGCTTTCAACCCCGAGCAAGAAATCGTCTACGCGAACCACCGTCGTCACAGCTATAAAACGTTTCATGACCGTGTGAGACAGTTTGCAAACGCACTAACCAAAATGGGCGTGAAGAAAGGTGATACGGTAGCGGTAATGGATTATGACTCACACCGTTATCTTGAATGCTACTTTGCCATCCCGATGATTGGTGCAAAGCTACACATGATCAACGTACGTTTGTCTCCAGAGCAGATCCTTTACACCATCGACCATGCAGAAGATGACATTATCTTGATCAACGAAGAATTTCTGCCAATTCTGGATCAGATCAAAGGTCGTATTGATACTGTTACGCGTTACGTGGTTTTGCGCGATAACGATGAATGTGAATACGAGCGCCTTCTGGAGCAAGAAAGTACGGAATACAACTTTCCTGATTTCGATGAGAATACCGTTGCGACCACTTTCTACACGACAGGTACGACGGGTTTCCCTAAAGGCGTGTTCTTTACTCACCGCCAACTGGTTCTCCATACTATGGGTATATTGAGCACCATCGGCACCAATGCGTCACAAGGTCGACTGCATCAAGGTGATATCTACATGCCGATTACGCCAATGTTCCACGTCCACGCATGGGGGCTTCCGTACATGGCGACCATGCTTGGCGTGAAACAAGTCTACCCGGGCAAATATGTACCAGATGTTCTGCTTAACTTGATTGAACAGGAGAAGGTGACGTTCTCGCACTGTGTGCCAACCATCCTGCATCTGTTGTTGAGCTCACCAAAATCCAAGTCGATGGATTTCTCTGGTTGGAAAGTCGTGATTGGTGGTGCTGCGCTACCGAAAGCATTGTGTAAATCAGCTCTTGAGCGCGATATTGATGTGTTTGCGGGTTACGGCATGAGCGAAACAGGACCAATTCTGTCTATTGTTCAACTGACTCCTGAGCAACTCGAACTCGACCTAGATCAGCAAGCGGAGTACCGCTCTAAAACGGGTAAGAAAGTCGCGCTGGTAGACGCTTACATTGTTGATGATGAAATGAACAAGCTCCCCCACGACGGCGAAAGTGCGGGTGAGATTGTGGTTCGCGCTCCTTGGTTGACTCCGAGCTATTACAAAGACAACAAGAACTCGAAAGCCTTGTGGCGTGGTGGTTACCTACACACTGGCGATGTCGCGCATATCGATCATGAAGGCTTTATCAAGATTACCGACCGCGTAAAAGACATGATTAAGATTTCTGGTGAGTGGGTCAGTTCTTTGGAGCTGGAAGACATTCTACACCAGCATCAGGCCGTGTCGGAAGTCGCCGTGATTGGCATGCCTCATAACAAATGGGGCGAGGTGCCGTTGGCATTAGTGACGCTAAAAGATGATGCAGAAGTAACGGAGAAAGAGTTGTTAAGTTTCGCCAAAGACTTCATCAGCAAAGGCATTCTAGCCAGAGAAGCGTTACTACTGAAAGTGAAGATGGTTGACGATATTGCGAAAACCAGCGTCGGTAAAGTGGATAAGAAAGAGCTGCGTAAACTTCATCTGTAAAGTAGTGAAGCTGTTTGCATCCAACCCATAATATTCGGCCCCGATACATAACTTGTATCGGGGCCGATTTTTATCTAGTGACGCGAAAGTCTTGGTCTTGGTTGTGTATTAAATCAAACCTTGTTCTTTCGCCATGTGGTTAGCGATGCTCGGCGCTTTCCAGATGCTTGGAAGCAGTATGAAAGACACAGGAACAGCTGTAATCACGATGAAAGACTGCAATGCCGAGATACCGCCAGAGCCCATCGAGATAAGCGCGATCGCCACCACACCCATCATTAAGCCCCAGAACGAGCGGATCACTGCGTTTGGTTCTGTAGAGCCAGTCATTACCACACTTATGGTGTATGTCATTGAGTCACCTGTTGTCACGATGAACGTCGTGGTCAGGATCAAGAACAATACTGAAATCACCATCGGAAATGGTAGCTCAGAAGTAATTGCAAGCAGAACGGCAGGCAAGTTAAAGCCCTCAAATGCCGATGAAATCAAACCTGGGTTTTCTAGCTCGAACGCCAAGCCACTGCCACCAACGATGCTGAACCAGAAACACGTGATCAATGGTGCAGCAATGCTGATAGAAAGGATTAATTGGCGAATTGTACGGCCGCGTGAGATTCGCGCGATGAAAATTGCCATCATCGGACCGTAACCAATGAACCAGCCCCAGAAGAAGACTGTCCACCAACTTAGCCACTCGGTGTCACCACGGTAAAGCGCCATTGGGAAGAAGTTATCTACCATGCGGCCAATGCCTTGCACGTAACCATCCACAATAAAGCTGGTTGGGCCGAAGAACAGGATGTAACCAATTAGAGCCACAGACAACACGATGTTGTAACGGCTCACAAGCTGGATGCCTTTGCTCACGCCGCTTAGCGCTGACAAGGTGTACATCAAAATCGCAGCGACGATCACTAAGCTTTGAGTAACAAAGGTATCAGGTAAGCCAAATAGCGAGTTCAGGGCGTAACTGATCTGCAAACCTAAGAAGCCAATTGGACCAATAGTACCTGCGGCTACAGCGATAATGCTGCATGCGTCAGCGACGTCGCCAATCCAACCGTTGATCGCTTTGTCACCAAATACTGGGTAAAGCAGGGTACGAGGTTTGAGTGGTAAGCCCTTATCGTAGTGAAGGTGCATCAAAACGACTGAAGAAAGACAACCTAGGATAGCCCAAGCAAGGAAACCCCAGTGCATGAAAGACTGAGAAAGAGCATTGATTGCAGATGCTTTTGGCGACGCTTCGCCATACAGAGGTGGTGCAGAAACAAAGTGGGCGATAGGCTCTGCAGCAGCCCAGAATACACCGCCACCAGCGAGTAGGGTACAAAGTACGATCGACAGCCACTTGAAGGTGTCGATATCAGGTCTCGTTAAACCGCCTAAACGTACGTAACCCGTACGACCTAGTGCAATAGCCAAACCAATGAGGAAATTCAGAAGGAGTAATACTTGCCAGAAGGCACCGAAGTATTGAGTCGCAAACCCAAAGCCTGCGTTGACCATCGCGGTCAGAGATTCTGTATTTGTTAAAGCGAGCAGAACAAAGACAGTAAGGAAGCTACCACTTAACCAAAATACAGGGTTAGTGAGTTCAAGGCGCTTGATAAGGGAAGGAGGATGAATAGCAGAATAGTCTGCCTCCTGAATAGGAGCATGAGAGGCGGCATTCGTCATATTTGACATAATTACTTCGCTTTTTAGGGCTCGGAAGCCGTGCATTTCCCTCACACAAATAGGTCGAAAAGTGTGAGGATGATCAAAAAGCCGCTGATACTAGCACGTTGAGCACCTCAATATAACCGTAGATTCGGAATAATTGTCTACGTAAGCGGCAAATTACTGATTTCTAGGTAGAGATTTTTTGCGTGAAGTGCGCCGCATTTCGTATGTAAATGACATTTCCCTTATTCTTGTAAGGACACCGCAGGATTACATTGAGCCAACCTGTTCTAATAAAAATTAAAGGTCTTACCCTATGGCTCATTTTGAACTCAATGGACAGTGGCAACTTACCTCGCCACAGCGTCCAGACATCAATATTCCGATGACTTTACCTGGCGATAATGTCTCTGCACTTTTGCAAGCAGAGCTTATTCCTAACCCATATGTGGCAGATAATGAATCCAAGGTTCGTTGGATTGAAGAATGCGATTGGCATATTGAACGCGAGTTTGCTGTCGATGGTTCTGTGCTCTCTGCCAAACAAGTGTGGATGACGCTAACCCGTGTAGACACCTTAGCGACCTTTTATATCAATGGTGAGCAAGCACTAACTAGCAGCAATATGTTTACCCAGCAACGTATTGATATCAAACCTTACTTAAAGCAAGGCACTAACGCGATTCGAGTTGAGTTTGTCCGTGTGGATTTAGAAGGGCTAGAACGTGCAAAGAAACTGCCATTCCCTATTCCTTCGGCGATGGGGAACAACCAGATCCCGCACATGAACTTGATTCGTAAAACCCAATGTCATTCAGGTTGGGACTGGGGCATTTGCTTGATGGTCTCTGGTATTTATGACCCGATTCTAATTGATGTCGTTGAAGATGTGTGGCTAAAAGGATTCGCGACAGAGCAACAATGGAAAGCTGACGGCAGTGTGCAGATCGATGTCTTAGTCGAAGTTGAAGCGGATACCCAACATCATGAAATTGTTGTTGAATTTGATGGTCAGCGCCAATCGATTCAAACCGAAGGAAGTGGTCACTATCACTGTCAGTTCCATATTTCCAAGCCAAAACGCTGGTGGCCTGCGGGTTATGGCGAAGCGCATCTTTATCCGATAACGGTCGCTTGTGGTGAGCAATCACTGTCACGCATGATTGGTTTGCGAGAGCTGAGTCTAAACAACCAAGCTGATGAGCATGGCTCGGCGATGGAGTTTGTCGTTAACGGTGTACCAATCAATGCTAAGGGTGCAAACTGGATTCCGGTGGACGCCATGCCGGGGCGAGAGTGTGAAAGCCGATACCGCAATCTGTTACAGAGTGCTATCGATGCCAATATGAACATGATTCGTGTCTGGGGTGGAGGCCAATATGAGAGCGAAACTTTCTACAACCTGTGTGATGAATTAGGCCTGTTGGTTTGGCAGGACATGATGTTCGCTTGCTCGCTGTATCCATCCGATGACGATTTCTTGAAAGATGTGGAACAAGAGTTGCGATTCCAAATCCCACGTTTGAAAGAGCACCCTTCGATTGCACTTTGGTGTGGCGATAATGAAGTGATTGGTGCGATTGGCTGGTATGACGAATCCAAGCACAACAAAGTCAAATACACAGTGAATTACGATCGTCTAAATCGAATGATCGAACAAGTCATTGGTCAGCAAGACGATTCACGCCGTTTTTGGCCGAGCTCACCTTGTAATGGCGAGTTGGATTTTGGCGATGCGTGGCATGATGACAGTAAAGGTGACATGCACTTCTGGGACGTTTGGCACTCAGGCAAATCGTTTAATGCTTATCTAAACATTAACCCGCGTTTTTGTTCCGAGTTTGGCTTCCAATCTTGGCCGTCTTTTGCAGAGGCAAAGAAGTTTGTGCCAGAGCAAGACTGGAACGTCACCTCTCCAACGTTTGAGCAGCACCAAAAGAACCCTCGTGGTAACAGTATCATCACAGAGATGTTTACTCGTTACTTCCGCTTCCCATCAGGCTTCGAGGAGATGTTGTACTTAAGCCAAGTTCAGCAAGCGATGGCAATCAAAATTGCTTGTGACCATTGGCGCGCCATCTCTCCAATATGTCGTGGCATGTTGTATTGGCAGCTTAATGACAACTGGCCAGTGAGTTCTTGGTCTAGTTTGGAGTACAGTGGCCGTTGGAAGCAATTACATTACCATGCGAAACGCTTCTTTGCGCCCCAGTATTTGGTGTTCTCAGAGCACACCGGTAAGCTGAGCCTCCATTTGCTAAACGATGCCAAAGAACCCGTTGATGTGAGTGCGCAATTACATTGGGTGAACTGGCAAGGTGAAGTGAAGCAAACTTGGTCGCTAGAGCACACCGTTTCCAGTGACAGCAACATGGTTGTCTGGCAGTTGGATGGGCAGTTTGATTCGTCTGAATTGAAGTCAGGCTTCCTCTACGTAGAGGGACAAGCAGGCGAAGAGCGAATCACGAACACATGGTTTAGCACTCATGAACTGAAAACCCTGCCGATGCAGAAGGCGAACATCAAAGTGACGATAGAAGCCAACCAAATCACGCTGGTGGCAGATAAGCCAGCATTCTTTGTGCATCTAGAAGCGGACACGGATGGTCGATTCTCCGAATCCAGTTTGACGTTACTTGCTGAACAACCTGTAACCGTGACGTTTTTTGGTAAGGATGTGGCGGCGATGGCAGAGTCACTTCGTGTTTACCATTTAATGCAATAAGAAAGCTTAAGCGAGTCGAAGCACAATACACTCAGCAAAAGGGAGCTTACGGGCTCCCTTTATTGTTTCTTGGGTTTGCTAAAACAAATGACGCTTAGCCCAAGTTATGGCCTGCATTCTATTTTTGACTTCTAGTTTTCGAAAAATGCTATATAGATGAGATTTCACCGTGTGCTCGCTCACAAACAAAGAGTCTGCGATATCCAGGTTCGAACCTCCTTGACATAGTGCGGTCAATACCTGCATTTCTCGCCGCGTGAGCTCAATATCGAGCTTACTGTCTAACTCAGTAACGGTGTGATTTAAGTTCATCAAGTAGCCAATCAATCGATTAAGAATGTCTCGAGATAACCAGTTCTCCCCATTTAAGATTCCTTTAAGACCTTTGATTACTTTGTCGAAATCGTCTTCAAAATAAAATAAACCTTTTAGGTTAGACCAGCTGAGTAAACTCTCCACACCTAAGTTTGGTTCGGCATTGACTAATATCGTAGCGTCGACGTGGTGAAGCTCACTCAATGTGACTTTAACATCACAGAGGTCGGGTAGAGAGCTGTCAACGATCGCGACATAGTGTTC
Source organism: Vibrio sp. MOR3 (assembly GCF_001557775.1). Classification (NCBI taxonomy): domain Bacteria; kingdom Pseudomonadati; phylum Pseudomonadota; class Gammaproteobacteria; order Vibrionales; family Vibrionaceae; genus Vibrio; species Vibrio sp. MOR3. The sequence continues at coordinate 232,608 of NZ_LNRD01000005.1, forward strand.
GTCATAGTGAACGGGTAGTTCCACATCCGCCCCTTTGGCTAATAAAACGGGTTGCCCTAAGCGCTGCTCGATTGCGGTTTGTAATCCTCTGCCTTGAATATTGTTGAAGGTGAACAATAAAATAGTGTTGTTGGTTGGATTGTCGTACATCATTAGTTTGCCTCCTGTCGAGACTGCATAAATTCATTTCCTACTTGGTGAAAGCGGTAGAGCACCAGATCGAGTAATCCGTCAAAGCAATGTTTCACCATGGGATTTTCAAATATCCTGGCAGCAGGCGCTTTAAAAAAGGTGACTCGCCGATGGTGGTAGAAATCCCGTATAAAAATGTCGAACAAAAGTTGTTTAATCACGGGCTCATGAACAGGAAAGTGGATGATCGCGTTGCCCATTACTTGAATAATGTCAGAGACCAAAAACTTCAAAATTGAGCGGCCTAAATGCCATAGGCTAAGAATCCTGAATTCAGATCTCAGCTCCTGATAAATCATGTGTCCGACTAACATACCTTTACAGTAATAAAGCCGAGCTTTACTTGGGGATTGGTCGAATTGGTTAAGTGTGTCTTCCACGCCTCCTGGCGTTATCAGTTGCTTATGTACAGCGTTGATTTGCTCGAATTCAGACACACTGATTTGGTTGAGGGAGCAACTTTTTACATCGGTAACTTGGTATTCGTACACAATGTCTTTAAAGCTCAAATAAATACTTTTACTTTGAGAAGCTTTGACTCTTTTATACTCGCTGGAGGTGTATTGATATTGTTCTCCGATGAAGTGTGAAAAGGCCAGTCGCTTTAATAGACTCGGTGTAACTTTACCGCTTTCCCACTGGCTTAATGTTGGTTGATTTAAGCTTTCGAAAGCGCTGTAACTCCTTGCTAACTCATCGGCTAACTGGCCTTGAGTCAAACCCCTTTCCTTTCGAATTGCAGCAACAGCATGCGAAAATTCTAACTTGCTAACCATATATCTACGTCCTGAACTCATTATATTTTTTGATTGCTTGAAGCAGCCCGAGATGGGCCAAATTTCTATGTTCTAGATTTTTTAGTGAGGTACATCATTTGGTCAGCATGCTGGATAAGCGCGTCACTGTTACTCCCTTCATGAGGGAAGCGCGCCATTCCGATACTCAAACCGATGTGAACGTTTTGAAAATGGATGAAAATAGGTGCACTACATGCGTGTTGTAGTAAAGACTGAAATTGTTCTAAATCCTTTGTACTTTCTAGGTTGGGAAGACAAAGGATGAATTCATCACCACCAATTCGTGTAGCAAATTGATCGTTACCCAGCAGTTGTAAGATCCGTTGGGCGGTGACTTTCAAAACCTTGTCGCCGGCATCATGGCCGAACTTATCATTCACGGCTTTAAAGCTATCTAAGTCGATGTACAACAGAGTAAACGGTTGAGCGCGTTGTATCTGATGTTCAATTAACTGATGGCCTTTAAAGCGGGAATAACACCCTGTCAGCTCGTCTATCTCGAGCAGTCTTTCTAGTTTTTCGACCTGTTCGTACTGCATTTGCCAAGCGTTTTGCCAATAACGCTCTATAGAAAGCAATCCTTTGTAAATAAAAAGGTTGAACAGGTACAGAAACGTACTCCGAATGGAGAACTCACTTAAACCCTGTAGTTTAAACGGGTCACTACCTGCAACTATCAAATCTATGTTAAAGCAAGCAGCCATTGATAGTGCGTATGCAATTAGCGACCAAAATACGCCAAATTCAATTAAGGCTAAAAGGAGATTGACCGTCACTAACGACGAAAAGAGAAAATGCCCGCCTAAAAAATAATACAGGTAAAAAGTGAGTGTGAATCCGAGGATAAGAGCAATAACCACCGCTTTGTTTTTTTGTTCGAGAACGAAAAAGCGCCCAGCCCAAAGATAAGTTAGGCAGGCGACAGCGGCGAACAGGTAAGGAAGGTATACAACAAATTCTACCCCTCTAATTGCACAAGCGAATAGGGTAATCAGAATGCCCAAACTCGTAGAGCGCATGTAATAGCGCGTAAAAATTTTGGTGAACTGTGTTCTGTCCATAGTTATGTCTCAAAGGAACAGCAAATAATGGGCAGACTAGGAGAGGATTCTGTATGGATTGAGTGTGGATGGATGACTTGTAAAGACGAAACGACTTACCCCGCATGAGTCTGTAAATGCCAGGCGCATGTGCTTTTTTGGGCGTTTTTCTCGTCTGCAAGCGACACTGCATTTCATAAAGTTGCTCGATACCTACTGCCGTTTTTATAAACTATTCTATGAGGCAGGGTTGCATAAAACTATACGGTTTTCGGGAAAATGCCCCGATCTCAATATGTCCGCATAAAAAGTGGGTAAACGGCAAATTTAGTGAGGTAAAACTAGTACTTACATCCTACTAGTGAATTTAAATTCAGTCTAAAGTATGAGGTGTCTACTTGAGTTTTTGATGGATACGGTAACCCATCGCGTAACCAAGATAAAATAGCGCAGCGAGTGTGAAAAAAGCGGATATATAAGCAACAAGATGATTCAACCCCAATCCGAAGGATAGAGTGAATGCGATACCATTTACGGCTTCTACTGGGATCTTGTACCACGCGGAATGCACAGTTGATCCAAATAGAATTAATGTACCAATTAAAAAAAGTGTGCCGACTGTTAAGCCAACCCATCTGCTGCTGTTCATGCGTCTTCTCAAGGGTTACGACGTTCGTAACAAAATATTACAAGACAAGCATTATACAACTGAGTGAGGGGCAAGGTGGTAGCAATATTTGCACGATTAAATCAAGAGGCCACCGAAGTGACCCCTTTTTAACCGGTTAGCATCTTAATTAGCCAATCCACCGGATGAAGTAAGGGATGATCAGCGCGTTCGCCAAATCGATAAAGAAAGCACACACCAAAGGCACAATAATAAAGGCTTGGTGAGAGTTACCGTATTTTTGTGCAACGGCCGACATGTTCGCCATTGCGGTTGGGGTAGAACCCAAAGAAATCCCCCCAAAACCAGAGCAAACAACCGCAGCGTCGTAGTTCTTTCCCATTAGAGGAAAAACGACGAATATGGCGATGCAAATAGCCACAAAGAACTGCGCGCCAAGAATGATAAAAATAGGTCCTGCTAAATCGACCAAAGCCCATAGCTGCATGCTCATCAGTGACATGGCTAAGAACGCGCCCAACGCCATATCCGCAATCAACGCAACCGCTGGTTTTCTTGCTGGCCAACGAGTACCTGTAAGGCGAGGGTAAGAGGCGGGAATAAGATTAGAAATCAAGATACCGGCAAACAAACAGGTCACAAACAACGGCAATTCCAGTCCTAAGCTGCTTACGCCTTCGTTTAAAATCGCGCCCAAGATGATACAAACATGGATCGCTAACATCGCATCTAAGAAGTCATAAGCATTGATAGACGGTTGCGGTTCATCCTGCGCCGTACCCACGTCCATTTCTTCCACTTTAGCTGGCTTTAGGTTGTGTTTGTTGATCAGGTATTTTGCAATCGGCCCGCCCATCAAGCTTGCTAAGATCAAGCCAAACGTTGCACTTGCGATGCCGATTTCCATTGCGGTATCAAGATCGAATATTTCAGCGATGCGAGGTGACCACGCAATCGCGGTTCCATGTCCGCCGATCAGAGATACCGTGCCGCTCAACAAGCCAACCGCCTCTGGCTGATCTAACATGGTCGCGATTCCAATGCCGGTTAGGTTTTGAATCAACATATAACCGATGGTGACCGAAAGCAGGATCAATAATGGCTTACCGCCTTTGAACAGATCTTGCAGACTGGCGTTGATGCCGATAGTGGTAAAGAAATACACCAACAACAAGTCTCGGGTAGCAAGATCAAATTGGACATCGATTTGAGTGACGTAATGGATAACGGCGAACAACACTGATACTAAGATGCCGCCGGAAACGGGTTCAGGAATACTGAATTCCTTTAAGAAACTGCTGGCTTGGGTTAGGCGCCTGCCTAAAAACAACACGATGATCCCGAGGGTCACCGCGAGAAAAGATTCGACCTGTAATACACCGTCGACAAAGTTCATAACCACTCCTGCTTTGGTAAAACATGATGAGAGAATTAATCGGTACGTTTATCTCTAAACATACTGACATGTTTGTATGACATCCAATTGCATACCAACGAATTTGAACCAAGTCGGATTGTGTTAAGAATCGTATTTTCGTAACCGATAGAAAAGAGGAGTAATACAAGGTCACATGTACCTATGCATGACTCCTCTTGCTTCGATTAAGAACTCGTTAGTGAAATAGCCAGTAGCTTTCTGGATTGTCTGGACATTGATAAGGACCACATTCGGCAAAAGTCCCAATAACATTGAGTGCCACAACAGAAATCGCCAGCAAACATGTGATGCGACCTAGGTTGCTCATTTCGTATGGTTCTGGAGACTCCTCTTTACTGGTGAGCATCAGAATAACGGCGACCGCGAAAATGGTGGCAACAAACAACACAAACGCCCAAGTGTAATAGTGCATCCCGAAGATAGGGCTACCGTATCCAGGCGTACCGGGAATCACGTGTAAAGAGACTTGTCTCAGTGACGTAGCGACGCCATAGAGTGCGCCGATAAGGACCACACCATAATGTCGAGACTGCGGCCCATACACCACGTTCAACAAGAAACCGAACATGATCATGATGAAGCCAATGCGCTGCAATAAACACAAAGGGCAAGGCAACTCGTTCAGTACAAATTGCAGAACAAAGCCAATCAGTAGAACGGCTGTCATGCCCAGTAAACCAAGGGTATTGAGCAAAGCCAGATAGTTTCGATTCATGTGCAATCCCCCTTACAACAAGATGGATAGAGGGTCGGTGGCGTGATGATTGAACCAATACAATCCAATGATCACCGAGGAAGCAAAGAAGGCATAGCCCACCGCTTTCTTACCTAAAAATGCACTGAGCATCGCAATCAATAACAGCAAAAAGATTAATGTCATCATGAGGGAGTTCCTTCCTTACTCTCTGATTTCAATCCTTTTAACTATAGGAAATGCGAGCTAATGCGCGACTTTATACCCAATAAAAAAGAGGAGGGGTTAGATTCGAGGTCCCCGTTGAAGCTAACCCACTCCCCAAAATCGTTACTTAACTCATTCCGTTTAACTTTGTGGAGATTGCTCTAATGCCCAGTCGCCACCCAGTGATTTGTAGAGTGCGACAGTGACCTGAGCCGTTTGCAATTTGGCTGCGATTTGTCGGTCTTGCATCATGCGTTGCTGGCGCTGAGCATCCAGCACCGACAAGTGGTCAATCAACCCTGCACGGTAGAGAGATTTGGCTTTCCCCACGGCTTTATCTGTCGCAACTAGAGCATCATCAATACGGCGCTGATTCTCTTGGCTTCTGCCATAGGCAAATAAGGTGGAATCCACTTCAGCAAAAGCCGAATCTACGGCGTGTTGGTAAGTCAGTGTTGCTGCGTCAAAACGAGCTTGGTTGATGTCTTCTAAAGAATCGCCACGACCGCCATCGAACACATTCCAACTGATGCCTGCCGCGCCAACCCAGCCGAAAGAATCACTGCTAAACAGGTCATCAAAGCTAGAAGCAGACACGCCCGGAGCGCCGGTTAAGAAGAACTTCGGATATTGATTGGCGATACTTGCCGCAAGCTCTTCATTGATGGCTGCAATTTCTCGCTCCGCTAAGCGGATATCAGGGCGTCGCTGCAGTAAGTCGGAAGGTAATCCGATTGGCACGACATTTTGCATTGCAGGTACACCTTGAGTCTCTGCAAGTCGCACTTCGACTTTTGATAAAGGCTCACCAAGTAGTACCGCGATACGATGTTTGTGTACTTGCTGTGCGATTTCCAACTGAGGAATGATTGACTCCATCGCTGCAAGCGTCGCTTTGGCTTGCGCTAAATCGAGATCCGAGCCATAACCGCTGCGAACCACTTTCTCGACCAAGTCCATGGTTTTTCTTTGGTCTTCAAGGTTTGATTTGGCTAAGTCGAGACGCTCGCTTGCACCTTGATACTGCAAGTAGTTATGAATCAAATCCGCAGTAAGCAAAGTCGTCAGCCCGCTTTGATAGATTTCAGCTTGCTCAACACGTATTTTGGCGGCATTGGATTGACGATCAATGCGACCAAACAAATCCAATTCCCAAGCGATACTTGCTCCCGCAAATACACCATCATGCTGGTTGTCTAACAAGGTTGTATTGCCAATTTGTGGTGGCAGGCCAGCGGCGGAATCACCAATCGGATTCAGCGCAGGGCCAAGCAGTGAGTCGTTCTTACTCAGCTGATAATTGACGTATCCGGCACCAACATTGATGGTCGGAACCTTGAATGACTCAACAACGCTCTTATAGCTGTCTGCCATTTTGATGCGCTCTGCCGCGACCTTAAGCGGAATGTTTTGGCTTTGCATATCAAGCACCAAATCGTTCAACGTTGGGTCGTTAAACTCTGTCCACCAAAATGGTTCTGTCTCTGCATTGCGGCTGACGCCATTTTGGTCGGCATACAAATAAGTCTCTGCCATGCTGGTGGTTGGCGTTTGATAGTCTGGCCCAACGGCACAACCGGATAAACTCATTGCCAATACCAGTGGCGCGATAACGAACTTTCTCATGATTACGCCTCCTTCAATTCAGCGTCAGTTTGCGTTGTTGGTGATTTTTCTTTGTATGCCAAGCGATACAGTGCCGGCATGATGAACAGTGACAACACGGTCGCCGCTGCCAGACCGCCGATGATGGTGGCTGCCATTTGGTCGAACAAAAGATCCGAAAGCAGCGGGATCATGCCGAGTGCGGTTGTTAGTGCACCCATCGAAATCGCCATGGTACGGTTAACGGTGGCTTCTTTGATGGCATCCGATAATGGGCGGCCATTCGCACGTTCAAGTTCAATTTGGTCCATCAACACAATGCCGTTTTTAATGATCATGCCTGTCAGGGTGATGGCACCAATCAACGCCATAAAGCCGAATGGTTTATCAAAACCAAGCAGAGCAAAGGTGGCACCGGTAGCCGCCAAAGGCAGTGTGGCTAGAATGATGATCGGTTGCTTAAAGCCGTTAAACATTGCGACCAGAATGATCACCATGATCAGCATGGCTTTTGGTAGCTGTTTAAAGATGTCAGTAACCGCTTTGTGTTCATCGTAGTATTCGCCGCCCCATTCCAAGCTGTAGCCGATTGGCAGAGGAATCGCTTCGATTTGATCTTTCACCGCGTTGCGTACTCTTGCTGGTGTGGTTGAACGCTCAACACCTGCTTGTGCTGTGATGGTTTTGACGCGATTGCGACGCCAGATCATGCTCTCTTCTGGTACTAGCTCAAAGCCATCAACCACTTGGCCGAGAGGCACACTGTGCATGCCAAGCAGCGAACGTACTGGCAGAGTTTCTAGTGAGGCCATATTTTGCGAAGTGCCACGCAGCTGAATTGGAATCAACTCGTCATTAAGGTTCATCTGACCTAATGGCATGCCATCAGAAGCGCGTTTCAGAGCAAAAGCGATGTCCGCACGGTTGATGCCAGCTTGGCGCATCTTGTCTTGGTTGATGATGGGTTTGAGCACCTTGCTTTCTTGACGCCAGTCATCACGAACGTATTTGGCATCCGGGTGAGTAGCAAAGATGGCTTTTGCTTGATCCGCCAGTTGGTGCAGCACCGCTTCATCAGGGCCAGAGAAGCGCGCTTCTACCGCATACTTGTCTGAGGTCGCCAGTTTTAGTGCTCTAAAGCGAGGTTCGGCATCTGGGAAAGTGTTTTGCAACCACTTATCACCACGTTCAACAAGTTGGCTGATGCTTTCGTAATCCTTGGTGTTAATCAATATCTGCCCGTATGCAGGATCAAGCGGCTCTGGTTCTACGGTCACCGAGAAGCGCGGTGCACTTGCGCCCATGTAGCTAGAGATGCTTTCTACTTCTGGCTGCTTGAGTAGCCACTGTTCGACTTTGCGCATGTCTGCTGAGGTTTGCTCGATCTTGGCGCCATTCGGTAGCCAGTAATCAAGAAACACGATAGGGCGATCCGATTGCGGGATAAAGTTCACCGCCACGTAAGGTACAGTCACGGCAGTCACTAAAAGCAGGGGAATCAATGCTGTCAGTGCTTTCATTGGGTTATCAACCGTCCAAAACACCAACTGCTTGTAGCGGCTTGGCTTTGCGTCTTCATCGACAGGTGTTGCTTTGATGAACATCCAACACATCAGTACGGTGAAGGTCATCGCGACCAACCAAGACAGAAGAAGCGAAGACGCGACGATGTAGAATACTGAGCCCGCAAATTCGGCTGAGTCAGTTTTGGAGAACAGGACCGGGCTTGCACCCATGATGGCAATAACGGTCGCGCCAAGCAGAGGGACTGCGGTTTCCTTGACCGAATCAATAGCAGCACGTGTGCGCTCGATACCTTTGCCCAGTTTTACGATCATCATGTCAGTGATCACGATAGCGTTGTCTACCAACATGCCTAAAGCAAGAATGAAGGTACCTAACGAGACTCGATGCAAATCAATGCCCGCGATATTCATGTAGATCAGCGTGAGCAGGATAGTCAGCAATAAACTCGAGCCCACAATTGTCGCGCTCTTAAAGCCCATGAAGACCAACAGCACCACAAACACAATGCCGACACTTTCGAGCAGGTTACCGACGAAGTCATCAATCGCTTTTTGCACTTCTTCAGGTTGGTAAGCCACAGTAGAAATATCAACGCCAAGCGGCAGTGTTTGTTGGTAGTTTTGTATGATGTCGCGAATCGTGTCGCCGAGCGAGACCACATTAATGCCTTCCACAGGGCTGACCGCTAGCGTCACCGCAGGCTCACCATTAAATCGGCTTTCTGTTAGTGCTGGTGTTTGGTAGCCCATGGATACGTCAGCGATGTCACCTAAGCGAATCAAGCCTGTACCTAGCTCACTCACGCCACCTTTGATGACCAAGTTACGAATATCATCTAATGATTGAAATTCACTGGTTTGAGTGATGCGAATGCGCTCGGTACCAGCATCGAACTTGCCTGCTTCAAAGGTCATGTTCTGTGTGCTGAGTTGGTTCCACACCTGCGCGACAGACAAACCATATTGAGCCAGACGTTCGTCAGGCATATCAATGTAAACTACTCGTGGTTGCACGCCGTGTAGCTCAATCTTTTTGATGCCTTTTACAGCTTTGATTTGGCGTTGCAGTTCTTCTGCATAACGGCGTAACTCTTCTGGTGCGGCGTCTTGGCTATGGATAGAGAAAAGCATGCCATACACTTCAGAGAACTCATCCTGAACAATGCTGATTTGCGCTGTAGACGGCAGTTGCAGTTTCACGTCGTCGACTTTGCGGCGCAGTAAGTCCCATTGCTGCGGAAGTGCTTTGGAATTGAGGCTCTCTTTCAGGTCGACAAATACCATCGACATCCCCGGACGAGACAAAGAACGCAGGCGATTCAACTCGGCCATTTCTTGCAGCTTGGTCTCAATGGTATCGGTGACTTGTTGTTCTACTTCTTTCGCCGAGGCGCCCGGATACAAGGTGACAACGACGGCGGTTTTAACCGTGAAGCTAGGGTCTTCCAACTTGCCTAAATCGAAGTAAGAATACAGCCCTGCCACCACACTTAAGGCGATAAAGAACAACACGAAAGTGCGCTGTCTTATCGCGAATTCAGCTAAATTGATCATGATTCGAGCCTATAGCGTTTTGATGGTTAAATTCGGCGTGTTGTCGCCAGCTTGCAGATAATGGGTGCCGCTGATGACCACATAGTCGCCTTGGTGGAAAGCGCCAGAGACACACGCTTGATGAGAGTCGATGGACTGCAAACTCACTGGCTCGGTGTGCACGATAGCGTCACGAACGACATTGACGTGTAGCGATTTCTTTGCACCTAAAATCGCAGAATAGGGGAAGCAATGACTGGATTGATCGGGCTGAAATGAGGTTGTGACCGTAACGGCTTTGCCATTGAACAGTTCGCTAGAAATTGAATCGATAGCTAGAGTGACAGGGTAAGTTTGTTTGATGAGATGCTTTTTAGGCGCGATTTCAGCGACGTTAGCACGGTATGTTTGCTCTGAAGCATACCAAGACAGTGCCGCTGTTTGCCCAAGATTAAACTGACGAATCATGTTCTCAGGCACATCGATATCCACTTCCCATTGACCGTCTTGTTGAAGAGTGGCGACGCTTACGCCCGGCAATGTCTGCTCGAATGCGTCGATTCGTACCTCGCCAATGCTGCCAGAAAATGGTGCACGCAGCGTAGTGTAAGCCAAGGCATCTTGCGCGCGTTGAATATTCTTCTCTACCACTTTAACCGCAGACAAACTGCGCTCATAACCGCTGATGGCTCGATCCAAATTCACACTGGCAATCGCGTCATCATCGGTGGCTTGCTTAACGCGTTTTAGCTCAGCCTTCGCCAGTTTATGCGCAGACTTCGCTTCCAGCATGCGCGCTTGCAACTCTTCCAATGAGACTTGGTAATCGTGTGGATCAAGCGTAGCAATGATCTGTCCTTTCTCGACATGATCGCCTTTCTTCACCAAAACGCGGTCAACCGTGCCAGGAACGCGAAAAGAAAGGGAGGCGGTCTCTTTTGCTTGAACAATGCCACTAAACGATTTGTTCAACGCCGTATTTTCACCCGTTACTTCAACAACTTGAATTGGGCGAGGGGACTCTGGTTCGGTGAACGTGTTTTGGCTTTGATTACAGCCAAACAGTGCCAATGTTGCGGCACCTAATGCAGTAGTTTTGAATAGACGATTCATACGATGGCTCCATAATTTTGGTGCCATCATACAATTGTACAATGTTCAGATAATCACTCGGCAATGAGACTCACTGTCTCAAAAAACGAGACAATGCATTCAGCTAAACGAGTTTTGGGATTTCTTTAATGAGGTGGTCAATAAGTAGGCGGCTCGCCTGACTCAATGTCTTAGGCTGCGGGTAAAGCAACCACCCCGATTCTTCAGTGACAGAATATTGTGACAATAGCTGCACCAAGCTGCCGGATTCCAACTCACGCTTCACCAGTAGCTTAGGCATAAAGGTGATGCCGCGATCTAAAATCGTCGCGTTTTTAATAAAGCCAATGTTGTTGGAAATAAGCTTCGGATGCAGCTGTACACTTTGCTCTTGGAAGTGCCATACATTGTCCACCTCGCCATTTGGCCAACGAAAACAGACACACTGGTGCTCCTTCAATTGTTCTAGGTTCTCTGGCATGCCGTGTGTTTCAAGGTAATTGGGAGAAGCAACTAAACAACGGTCGAGTGTCAAAAGCTTACGGGCAACGATGTCGGAATCAAATAGGGCGCCACCATGAAAGGCGATGTCCAAGCCCTGTTGGAACATGTCACTAAAGCCATTGTTGATGTTGCGAATATCCAACTCAACGTGTGGGTATTTATCGTGGAAGTTAAACAGAATTGGGCGAACCAGTTCATCGGTTTCCGGCAATAACCCAAGTTTGATGCGGCCGCGAACTTCATTGGTATCGTTGCTGACTTGTTCGTTCGCCGAATCGAGCATCGTCAGCGCTTTTTGTAGGTTCTCGTAGTAGGCTTCGCCATTATTAGTTAGCGATAAACTGCGTGTGGTGCGATGGAATAACTGAGCACCTAAAGATTGCTCTAATTCGCCAATTCGTCGACTCACATTCGCGCGCGGCAGATCCAATGCGTTTGCCGCGGCGGTAAAGCTTCCTAGCTCGACCACTTTAATGAAGAGTTTAAGATCGTCGATTTTCACACTGGCGCTCCATGCTTATTGAACACTGTACTAAACCGTGACACTCTAAAGCATCATTACGTTATGCACAAAATATAACGTGACTTTTGATAACCGATACTTTTTTGAAAAGAGAAATAGGGAATTAATGTGCTAAGAGTCATTCAACGTCGTCGAATCAAGAAGGTCATTAAGTTGCTTTCTGCCAGATTGATTAAGGGCTATGGAAGTCGCGAGTATTTCTCTATTGGACAAGTACAAAGCAGCACAAGCGAGTTGAGCAAGCGCCAACAACAGATCGCTTTGGCTCTGTATGCCGATCCTCAAGAACTGACCGCAGAAGTTAGAGCTGAGCTTAGTTCCTTCCGTGCTGATGTCTCGAATGACTTTTTTGATGGTGGAGATTACACCGCACAAGACGTGCTGAATCTACTTGGTTCGGGTGGTTGGAAAGGCGGTCGTATGGACGATGACATGTCGCACCGATTCGGAATGAATAGCCGATATTAAACAGGGTTGTATTAGGGAACGAATCACGATGAAGCAACTGGATCTCAACTTACTTCGCATCTTTCTGGTGTTACTTGAAACCAAGAACACGCGTATTGCGGGTGACCAATTAGCGTTGAGCCAACCTGCAGTCAGCAAAGCGTTGGGAAGGCTGCGTGATTACTTTGATGATGAGTTGTTTACTCGTGTTCACTCTGGCTTAAAGCCAACGCCTCGTGCACTTGAGTTGGGTGACAAGCTGCCGATGATCATGGAGAGTTTGGATGAGGTGATTCTTGACTCGCCAACGTTTGAACCTGCCGACTACCAAGGCAACATTACCATTGCGATTAATGGCTTTATCTCCAATTGGCTCGGTGCACGCTTGTGTCTCGCGGTGATTGAGGAGGCACCAAACGCACAAGTAAACATAGTGAATTGGGGTTCTCAAACACTCAAAAAGTTGCTCGATGGCGAAATTCAAGCGGCCATCAACTATTCGCCGATCGACACCAATAAGCAATTTACCCACCAAGTGATTGGTGAAGATGATTTTGTTGGGTTAGTGAAAATCAACCACCCGTTGGCAGGAAAGACCTTGTCTCAAGCTGAAATCAATCAAGCAGAATACGCCAGTTTGGTGGTGCCGGGTTGGAATGATACTCAGCCCTTTATTGCTAAGCACCTTTCAAGTGAAGTGTTGAAAGTAAAAGCGCGTAGCTCCTATTTGCATACCTTGCTCGATGTGGTTAAGCAGAGTGAGATCATCTTGCCTTGTTCTCGACAGCTTGCTTATTATCTGCGCGGTGAGTTTGAGTACGTCTCTTTCCCTAATCACACCCCAGATGAGCTTAAAAATATTGTGCTGGTGGAATCGCACAATAAACGCATGCACCCTATGCATCAGTGGCTCAAAAGAAAAATCATCACCACTTCCCAAGCTATCATCCAAGAAAAACAATAAGCCTCTCCATCGAGAGGCTTGTTCTTAGAGGTGTGTTCTCAGAGGCTTGGTCTGAAGAGATTAAGCCTGTTCTGCGTTATTTTGCCGTCACGTTCGGGAAGTTGTGCATTTCTTCAATCGCTTTAGCTTTGTCACTTGGACGATAAGCACGCAGCGCGAAGTTCCAACCCGCATCGTTCACTTCAATTACGTTACTCGCGGCACCACAGGTCTCGCCTTTCGGTGCGAAGTGAATGGTGTAAGAGCCATCTTTGTTTGGTACAGCGGAGGTTGAGTCTGCGCTGTTGTTATCCGTCATCAACCAGCCTTTGCCTGAGTATGCCGTGATAGACCAGTAACCGCCTTTTTCATAACTTAGTGACGGTTTATCGAAGGTGATGTCAGCACACTCAACTTTGCCAGTACCTGCTCGTGAAGAGTACACAGCGTACTCTGCTGGTAAGCCAGCCCAGCCCACAGCGGTACCAATCATAAATTGCTTGTTATCTGGCGTTGCAGTAATGCCAGTAGTGAAGGCTTCTTCAGTCTTAATCGTGTTGACTTGCTTCTCCCATTTCGCACGCACCGCGTCGCGAGAGGCGCTGTCCCAATCTTGCGCTGGCTTAAATGGTTTTGCGGATTTTGCATCAATCACGGCGGCATCTTGTAAGCGATGTGCTTCTTCCATGCCTGCCGTCGTAGCGGTACGCATTAAGATGTAAATGTAATCCGAGCCTGCAATTTTCGAATCAATGTAGATCTCGTCACCACCATAAATCGCCATGTGGTTGTCGTGATTGTTGTTGAAGAAATGCATGATTTGGTAAGCATCACCTTTCGCTAAACGGAAAGTGGCCCCTTTCGACACATCGACCACGGCTGTCGAGTAGAGCAAGTCGGTGTTTGAGCGAATGATCATCTGATTATCAACGGTGACGCTGTCTCGGTTGTGGTCAAACACATTGATTGGTTGGCGCTCTAGTTGTTGAGTGAAGTACAGATCAGTTTCTGCGCGGGCGAAGTTTTCGTCGGTCACTTTAACGGCTGCCATGGTCTGCATAGAGGTGATGGCAATAAGAGTCGCTAAGATGGTCTTTTTCATGTCGCTTACCTTGAGGTCGTCATTAAGAGATGACCTCACTTTATCGATATGATTGTGATGACAGAAATGAATTGATGTAATTTAGATAATAACCAAATCGAATTGCAAGCTTGGATTGCTAGCCGTCACACGCAATGCTGTTTTCGATATTGCAAAGGGGTGATGCCATTGGTGCGTTTGAACTGGCGGATAAAAGAATCGGCAGAAGCGTAGCAAAGCATGTCAGCAATGGTGCGGATTGGATATTCGCTGTTGGTGAGTAGCTTCTTACTCTCTGTGTCGCGGACTGAATTCACGATATCTCGGTAGGTGAGGTTATTTTTGTTCAACAAGTTCTGCAATGTTCTGGGGTGGATGCCGAGCATTTTGCTGACCAAGGTTTTGCTGATATCACCGAGAGGAAGCAATAACAGAATCGAGTTGGTGGTGATTTCCAATAGCGTGTTGTGATGTTGAAGACCGTGAGAGACTTTGCGTCGCATTTGATTGGTGATGGTCATCTCCAAATCGGGCTTTTCTGCGTGTAGGGCTTTGGGGAACTCAAAACCATCGAACTGACTACCCAATATCACTTTGCATCCAAAGAAACGTTCAAGACGTTCTATCTGTGTTTGCTGCTGTACTCCTGATTCACCTTGGTAGCGCGCTTTAAAATGCACTCGATGCAACTTCAGTCGTTCGCCCAGTACCATCTTGAATGTCGTAATGATACCTCCAATGGAAAGCAAGGCGTGTTGGCTTGTATCGACGTTGGGTTCGAATAAGAACTGGGTAAAGTGACGAGCAATGTCGTCACGGATATCAAGTTGATGGCGTGAAGCGCGCTGTTGATAGCTGTATAGACCAAACAAAACTGGATAGATGTTTGCGAGAGATTCCTGGCTGGCAATCAGCAACATAGCGATGTCCAAAGACTGGTAGTCAATCAAGGTACTGAGCTCTAGGGCGAACAGCGGGTCTTGGGTCTCTTTGGCAGCCAAGTTCAGCAGTTCTGCAGTTTGCTGGTGGCTAAGCTCTTGGTTTTCATCGTGTAAGGTTGAGATTTGAATATTGAGCTTTGAGGTTAAGGTTTGAGGCTCCACACCATATCGTCTGCACAATCTAGGAAAAGCAGAGAGGTATAACGCACTCAATCGATATTCGTTTTTCACTCAAATATTCTCAAAATGTCAATTTTAGGTCTTGGCTTGTTTTTATACTGCGCCACATTGAGTTGGTCAAGAAATGGCTGATTTCAACCTCATCCCGATACCGCCTGAAACGACGAGTAGAGAATAGACATGAAAAAAGTAACGAAAACCCTTATCTCTGGTTTGATATTTGCCGCTTTAACCAGTAGCGCATACGCAGACAACAACATCAAGATTGAGAACATGCACACCCGCTCTGGTGATTTTGCTTTTGAAACCAGCGTGCTCAACGGCATTCCAACAGAGGAAAGCTCAAAGAAATTGTTTGATCTGATGGATTTTCAGCGCGCTACACAAGCTTACATTTGGTCTATTCCGCTGACGTCTAACTACGCGTGGAAGGCGGCGTATGAAAAAATGGGCTCAGAAGATGGCCAAATTACTTATGTGGCGTCTCACCAGTCTAAATTAGGCGGCTTAACTTACAACACCTCAACGCCTTACGCCATTACATGGTTTAACGTAGAGAAAGAGCCCGTAGTGGTTAACATCCCGACCGATGAACTGCGTGGTGCGGTGCATACCATGTGGCAGATTGGCATTGCACAAATGACTAAGCCAGGCACATACGTCATAAAAGCTAAGGGCAGCGAAACACCAAAGAACCTCCCAAAAGATGCGGTGGTACTTGAATCTGATACCAACTATGTCTTCTTTGGTGTGCGCTTAATGGCGAAAACCGAGAAACAGCGCATGACGGACTTGGAGTCGATGTCAATCACGCATCTGGATGGCAAACCACTCAGCGATCGAGGTGTTAACTTCCCGAAAAAAGGTCTCGATGCGAAACACCCACGTGGTATGGAGTTTTGGCAAGTGCTCAACGAAGCCATTCAAACAGAACCTGTTGCAGAGCGCGATCGCATGATGCATGACATGTTGCGTCCATTGGGCATTGAGAAGGGTAAACCGTTCGAACCAAATGCCGAGCAAGTGAAGATCATGAAGGAAGCGGTAGTACTTGGTGAGGCCATGACTAAGAATATCGACTTCAACAAAACGGGTCGCTTACATCAATCAGAATACGGGCCTGAAGGGAACCGTTGGGAAGTTGCAACAGCATCAACACCAAACCAAGATCGCGCTTATGGCATGGATCTCGATGGTCGCGCGGCATGGTTTTATGAAGCGGTGACGAACGACATTGCGATGCATGGTTTTGAAAATGGTGGCTGGGGTCAGATATACCTTGATAACTATCGTGACGGCGAAGGCTATGGCCTAAATGGTAGCAATCACTACACGCTGACATTAGATGGCGATGTGAACTACGCCGATCTGTTCTGGACCATCACGGTGTACAACGTGGAAAACCGCGCCATCATCGATAACGACATTCAACGTGCGGATGTCGGCTCAAACGTTCCGGGCACAGTGAAAGACGCAGACGGAAACTACACGTTCCATTTCTCACCAACCAAGCAGAAGGTGTGAATGAAGCAAACTGGGTACAAACTCGACCAGATGAAAACTGGTTTGTGTATTTCCGCGCTTACTCACCAAGCAAAGCGTTTGTTGAACAGAAACCAGAAACGATTCTGCCAAACTTTAAACACGTGAAATAACCCGAAAAGCCACCATGATGAAAATTGTCGTGGTGGCTTTTTAATTGTCCGAACATTCACCTGAGAGAGTCAGATTTCGTAATCAAACACGATGATGTCTTCAAGCAGTGGTCTAAATACCTCTTTCAATACATCATGCTCTGGGTGAGGTAGGTAGTTCTGACGACCCGCTTCATCGGCAAACGTCATCATCACAGCGTGCGTGTAGTCTTTGTTCTTTCCCTCTGGGCTGTTGTTTAAGCCCCATTCAACGTCGGTGACGCCCTCCACCTTAGTTGGCATGGCTTCGAATAGCGCTCGAAGTTGTTGGATTTTATCGCTGGCGGCAGAAGCTTTAAATTTGATGAGTAGAATGTGTCTGACCATGGTTTTGAGCTGTTGTTATATTTTGTTGTGTTTGAAGAACAACACTATAACGGGCATCCACTCTAAAGTTAGCTTTTGGCTTCACAAAATAGGGAATCAAAAACGCGAGCACTTTGGCTCGCGTTTTTGTTGGTCTAGCTAGGTCGTTAGATGGGAACCGTTAACCCTCGACGCGTTTCACCAAGTAGAAATGCTTTTTACCGCGTTGAAGCAACCAGTACTGATCGAACAACGGGAAGTTCAAACTTGGGTTTTCTGCGTCAACTTTCTCGCCGTTCACACTGATGGCGTTGTTGCCAATCAGTTCACGAGCAATACGCTTTGAGTTGGCTAAGCCTGATTCAACCAGAAGCTCGACCAAGTCTTGCTCAGCACTTTGCATGCTCGGTAAGCCATCGAGCTCCAACTGTTTTAGCTCGCTCAAACTTAGCTGCTGCACATTGCCACTAAATAGCGCTTGAGTGATTCGCTCCGCACTTGCTAAGCCTTCTTCACCGTGGACAAAACGCGTCATTTGCTCTGCTAGGATACGCTGTGCTTGTGGTTTGCCTTTGCTCTCTTTGTCTTGTGTTTCAATCGCTGCAATCTCATCACAACTCAAGAAGGTGTAGTAGCGCAGGAAGTGGTAAACATCGGCATCTTCCGCGGATAACCAGAATTGGTAGAAAGCGTAAGGCGAGGTCTTACTTGGATCTAACCACACTGCACCACCTTCGGTTTTACCAAACTTAGTGCCGTCAGATTTGGTGATCAAAGGTAAGGTTAAGCCAAATACTTGTTCTCCATTTTGACGGCGAGTAAGGTCAATGCCGCTAACAATGTTGCCCCATTGGTCATTGCCACCGATTTGCAGACGGCAGCCGTACTGACGATTTAATTCTGCGAAGTCGTAAGATTGCAGCAGTGCGTAACTGAACTCGGTGAATGAGATGCCTTGGTCTGGACGTTGTAAGCGTTGCTTCACCGACTCTCGGCTGATCATGGTATTCACGGAGAAATGCTTACCTACATCACGGAAGAAGTCGATCACGTTAATCTGCTTCACCCAATCCGCATTGTTTACCATGATCATTGGCTTGCTGACTTGGTTACTCATCAACTGTTGAATTTGATTTGACAGATCTTGCACCCAACCCGTTACGGTCTCTTCAGAGTTTAAGCTTCGCTCTGTGGCTTTAAAGCTTGGGTCACCAATCATACCGGTCGCACCACCAATCAGAGCAATGGCTTGGTGTCCTGCGTCTTGAAAGCGCTTGAGCATAATTAGTGGTACAAGGTGGCCAATGTGCAGGCTACCTGCGGTTGGATCGAAACCGCAGTACAAGGTTTGTGGCTCAGATAGCAGTTGTTGAACTTGGTCTAAATCGCTCGCTTGGGCAATCAAACCGCGAGCTTGTAAATCTTCAATCAGTGTCATCGTCTTATCTTTATCTGGTTTGGTTGTATTCAGATTAAAAGGCGATGCGGAATCGAGATATATCCCTAAAGGGACAGTTTGTTATCTTGATTGAGTGATCAGGTGGTTGAGAAACAACTGAAAGAACTCGCTTAACGACGCGACATTTAACTGTGCGTAGATGCGTTTACGGTGGTTCTTAACGGTGCCCTCTGCCACATCTAGCTGCGTTGCAATCTCTTTGCTGTCATAGCCTTGCGCGATCAATGCCGCGATTTCTTGTTCTCGTTTGGTGAGTACAGTTTCGCCAAAAGATGCCAGTGCGGATTCAATCGCTGCACGCATTTGTCCCGAGTAGGCGTTAGGGCTGAATACTGGTTCGGCGAGTGTAAACTCGGTTTGTTTCCAGTGCTGTTGGCACAAAGACTGAATAATCGCGAAGTAAGATTTGAGCTTGGTGACTTGAGCCTTGGTGAAGCGCTTATCGTCCTGCATAAAACCGAAGTAGAGCATCACCCAACGTGTCGGCTCGATTTCGATCAGCATACTGAGTTCATCCTTCCAGCCCGTTTGATGGTAAAACTGCTCACAGTAGGCTTGGTAATCGAGATCGTTACGTACGAGGTCTTTGCTTACGACATCTTTGAGCGTAAAAATGCCTTGCTCTTTGCTGGCGTTAAGCTTCTGGTAAAACGGGTCGTTTTGAAAAGAGGTGGTGAGATAACGCTGGAACAAAAGCTCGCGCTCATTCTCAATCGAATCATAAAGATAGATAGGGTGTTTGCCTTCGCGGTAACCGAGGATCACCGCGCAATCAAAACTCAATAACGAAGCAATAACGCGCATGAGTTTAGGCGTAAAGCTTGGTGAGTTAAGGGCAGAAATTGTTTCTGCAAGTTGAGTGTTGAATGCGTCGTTAGGCATGGGAATTCGAGCGTGCGATAAAGGTTGAGATAAGCATAACGCAACAGACAGTGATCCCAAAGTGATCAAAAAGGGGAGCGTTGTGCTCCCCATCAATAAATCATTGTAACCAAGCGATTACTGCGAATCGGTCAGCTCTTTGTTGACCCAGTATTTCGAGCCAGAAACGTTCGCATCAACCAACAAGCCAGTGGTGTTTAGCTGATACACGGCCACGCCGCTGTTGAATTGCGCTGTCATCTCTTCGCCATCCTCACCAGCGACTAAAGAAGCTTCGCTCGATGCTTCCCAGCCTTCTTCGACAAAGGTGTTGAAATCTTTTTCATGTTCGAACAACACCACTTGTTGGTAGAACTTACCGCCAACACCAAGGGCAACACCCGCACCAAACATATTCATGTAAGTGCGTTTGTCCGTCGACTTGTTCACTGCAACACCAGAGCCGGAGTTGGTATGGAACATCAGCGACAGTTTGCGAGAATCAAACACCGCATAACCGTAAGCTTTATCGTAAAGATCTTTCGCTTCTGGTTTCTCATTGAAGAGCTTTAGCAGAGTGCTATCCGCCATTAAATCAATTGCTTGGCGCGCTTCTTCTGGCGTATCACCTTCCATCAATTCATCGATTTTCTTATCGGCATCGTCGATCCACTTTTTACTGGTCTCAATACTGGCATCAGTCCATTCACCCGCGGTGTTGATCGCATCTTCAGACCAGTTAGTGAAATCTTGCCAAGCTTGTTTAGAGAACGCCTTGGTGTCATCCCATGTGTCTTTTGCAGTATCAGAGACGGCGTCACCAAGGTCTGAGAGACTGTTAGAAATGTCGTCCCAATCTGCGTAAGCCGGAGAGGCGAGTAGCGTTAAAGCGGTAACAAGTGCAAGTGGCTTTTTCATAGGTCCATTCTTTTATGAAATCAGATTCTTTCATTCTAGGTGAAAAATCTCAGAGGGAAAATTAGCACGCCGTTTAGGTTGGGATTGCCGTCACGAACTCACAGAGCTTTGACATGATAGACAAAGAAAAAGCCCTCAAACCGAGGCTTGAGGGCTTTGCATTGCGAGTTGGAAAGGAGCGTATTACTTGCTCACTTTACCTAGCTTCAACCAAGTATCGATAACCGTATCTGGGTTCAATGACACAGAGCTGATGCCTTGTTCCATCAACCATTCCGCTAGGTCATCGTGGTCTGATGGGCCTTGGCCACAGATACCGACGTATTTGCCAGCTTTGGTTGCCGCATCGATGGCCATTTGCAGCATGGCTTTCACTGCTGGGTTGCGCTCATCAAATAGGTGAGCAACGTCGCCAGAGTCACGGTCTAGACCAAGCGTAAGCTGAGTCATGTCGTTTGAGCCGATAGAGAAGCCATCAAAGTACTTTAAGAACTCTTCAGCAAGTACTGCGTTTGACGGTAGCTCACACATCATGATGACTTTCAAACCTTGGTCGCCGCGGCGTAGGTCGAACTTGGCTAGTAGGTCGATAACCGATGCCGCTTCGCTTGGTGTACGCACGAATGGGATCATGATTTCAACGTTCTTCAGACCCATCTCGTTACGAACGCGTTTGATTGCTTGAGTTTCTAGCTCGAAACAGTCTTCAAACACTGGAGAAATGTAGCGAGACGCACCACGGAAGCCCAGCATAGGGTTCTCTTCATGTGGTTCGTAACCTTTACCGCCCACCAAGTTGCTGTACTCGTTCGATTTGAAATCAGACATACGAACGATCACGCGCTTTGGCCAGAATGCAGACGCGATAGTCGCAATGCCTTCGGTTAGCTTGCTAACGTAGAAATCGATTGGATCTTTGTAGCCACTGATACGCTCAGTGATTTCAGCTTTTAGCTCATCGCTTTGAGCA
The DNA here is from genome assembly GCF_001557775.1 of Vibrio sp. MOR3. Classification (NCBI taxonomy): domain Bacteria; kingdom Pseudomonadati; phylum Pseudomonadota; class Gammaproteobacteria; order Vibrionales; family Vibrionaceae; genus Vibrio; species Vibrio sp. MOR3. The sequence goes on from NZ_LNRD01000005.1 coordinate 254,187, forward strand.
TCAAAGTTCAGCAAGGCTTTCGGGTGAATACCAATCATCTTGTTGATGATGAATTCAAGACGCGCAAGACCGACACCTTCGTTTGGAATTTGAGCGAAGTCGAATGCACGGTCTGGGTTACCCACGTTCATCATGACTTTGGTTGGAAGCAGCGGAAGCTCATCGACTGCAGAGCGTTTGATTTCGAAATCCAGCTCGCCTTGGTAAACGTAGCCCGTTTCACCTTCTGCACAAGACACAGTCACGGTCTCGCCGTCCGTCAGTTTGCTGGTTGCATCACCACAACCAACGATTGCAGGAATACCAAGCTCACGTGCGATGATCGCTGCGTGGCAAGTACGGCCGCCACGGTTAGTGACAATCGCAGACGCCTTCTTCATCACCGGTTCCCAATCTGGGTCAGTCATGTCTGTCACCAGCACATCACCATCTTGCACCAATGACATTTGGTCTAGAGAGTCGACTAAGCGCACTGGGCCTTTGCCGATACGTTGACCAATCGCACGACCTTCAACCAAAACGTCTGCTTTGTTGCTTAGCTCGTAACGCTCAATCACGTTTTGCTCGCTTTGAGAACATACTGTCTCTGGGCGTGCCTGTACGATGTAAAGCTTGCCGTCGATGCCATCTTTTGCCCACTCAATATCCATAGGACGTTTGTAGTGCTTTTCGATGATCATCGCTTGTTTGGCTAGCTCTTTGATCTCTTCATCATTCAGAGAGAAGGCGTTGCGCTCTTCTACTGAAGTATCGATGATCTCCACTTGCTTGCCGATCTCTTGACGGTCTGAGTAGATCATTTTAATCTGCTTAGAGCCAAAGGTCTTCTTAACAATTGGGTGTTGACCCGCTTCTAGCATTGGTTTGTGAACGTAGAATTCATCAGGGTTAACCGCACCCTGAACCACCATTTCACCCAAGCCCCAAGAAGAGGTGATGAATACGACTTGGTCGAAGCCAGATTCCGTATCTAGGGTGAACATAACGCCAGAAGAGGCTTTGTCCGAGCGCACCATGCGTTGAATACCTGCCGATAGCGAAATGCCACGGTGGTTAAAGCCTTGGTGTACACGGTATGAAATTGCACGGTCATTGAACAAAGAAGCGTAAACGTGCTTGGTCGCTTCTAATACTGCATCAATGCCTTTTACGTTTAGGAACGTCTCTTGCTGACCAGCAAATGACGCGTCCGGTAGATCCTCTGCAGTTGCAGAAGAGCGAACGGCAACAGAAATCTCAGGATGATTGTCTGTCAGTTCTTTGTAGTTATCACGGATATCTTGTTCAAGATCCGCAGGGAATGGCGCTTCTAATACCCATTGACGGATTTTTGCACCTGTCTCACGCAGTGCTTCTACATCCTCAACGTCTAGTTCATCAAGTAGTTGGTGAATACGTTCATCCAAACCTTCGTGGTCTAGGAATTGATTAAACGCATAAGAGGTGGTCGCAAAACCGTTTGGTACTGATACGCCAACATTGGCTAGGTTAGAAACCATTTCGCCAAGTGAAGCATTCTTACCGCCGACTTTGTCGACATCATCCATGGATAGGCCATTGAACCAGAGGGTGTTCTTTTGCATGTCTTTCTCCAGAAACATTGCAGCAATTGTAGGGGGACTTAAAGGCAAACGATTACGTATTGACTAAAAAAAATTCTCAAGGAATTTTCAAAGCTGTGGGGAACGTAATTGCAAGCCAAATTGATTTATTAATATTATGTAAACCATCCTACTCAAATGAATTTGAAAAAATAAACAAAAATGCAAATAAATAGCCAAAGTCGTGATGTATTCTATGTTTCTGACGGAACAGCCATAACATGTGAGACATTAGGGCATGTTGTTCTGGGTCAGTTTCCTTTCATTGCTAATGAAAAAACCTTTCCTTTTGTCGAAACGCCAGACAAAGTTGCCGATGTTATTAAAGAAATTGAAATTTCCTACCAGCGAGAAGGCGTTAAGCCATTGGTATTCTTCTCAATTGTGGTACCAGAACTTCGTGAATTGCTTCGCAAAGCCCCTGCAAATTGTTATGACGTGTTAGAGAGCATTGTGCAGAAAGTAGGAGACGACATTCAAATGAAGCCACAACCAAAGCTGCAACGTTCACGCAGTGTTGGTAAAGATTCTGATACTTATTTCGACCGAATTGCTGCGATTGAATACACGCTTGCTCATGATGATGGCATCACTTTAAAAGGCTTAGAAGAGGCCGATATTATTTTGCTGGGTGTGTCGAGAAGTGGTAAAACGCCCACCAGTCTATACATGGCGATGCAATTTGGTATGCGCGTAGTGAATTACCCGTTTATCGCCGAAGACGTCAAGATGATGCGTTTATTACCGGAGTTTGAAATCCATCGTCATAAGCTGTTTGGTTTAACCATCAACCCTGAACGGTTGAATGAAATCCGCGAGAACCGCTTGTCAGGCAGCGAATACGCCAGCACTGAGCAATGTAAGTTGGAGCTTGATACGGTAGAAGCGCTGTTCAGAAGAGAAGCTATCCCTTACATCAACACGTCATCGCTGTCGGTGGAAGAAATCACCACGCGTATATTAGAAAGAGCAGGAATGAAACGTCGCCTATTTTAAGGACATTTCCGGATATTACTTGAGTACAGAACTTAACAAGGTGCCGATAGCCAATATCGGCACCTTGTTTTCTTATGGGTGTGTCTTTTTATGGAGATCTTGCCTCAATTCATAGCGTTGATACTAAGTAAGCTGGGAGCCTTAACGGGTTTTGATCATTTGTGGTTTGCCTGCAATGAAAGCGATGCCAGTCCATACCAAGGAAATCGCAAATAGGAAAATCAAAGGCTCTTGCCAAGAATGAAAGGATTCATGCAAAAAGCCGAAAATCATCGGGCCGGTGGCGGCAAATAAATACCCGACGCATTGCGCCATACCGGACAGCGCAGCCGCTTGGTGTGCGTCGTGCGTGCGTAAGCCAACAAAAGACAGGCTAAGAATAAACCCGCCACCAAGACTAAACCCGATCGCAATGACCCACACCACAGCAAGCTGAGGCAATAGCATTAACCCGATAAGCCCCAATGCAGCACAAGCTGAAATCATGCTGCTTAAACCGCGTTTGTCTTTCATTCTGGCCATAAGAGGGATAAGAACCAAAGCAGGAACAGCAGTGGCAAGTTGAAGCACCCCATGTAAGACGCCGGCTTCATTTTCTGAATAACCTTTTTCAAGCAATATGCTTGGTAACCAGCTTACGAAGATGTACATCATAAAAGAATTAAGCGCGAGGTAAGCCGTGACCTGCCATGCTGCGAGTGTGCGCCAAAGGTAATGATGGCCTTCCAATGTGGTGGTATCTGCCGTTGGTCGAGTATGTTGGTGTACTTGCGGTAGCCACAGCACAATCGCAAGAACTGGGAAAATCAAGACGCTAGCCAATGACAATCCCCAGTGTGGGATTTGGTCAATATGCCATTTGGTTGCCCAATCCATAATCGGATACGCTGCGCTTGCACTGAATGTTGATGCGACGCCCATCATCAAGACATACATAGAGGTGAGTGTCGTGACCTTATGAGGAAAATCTCTTTTCAGTAGGCTGGGTAAAAGTACATTCCCAAAAGCAATGCCAATGCCAATCAACAGAGTGCCAAGGTAAAGCATAGTAACTGCCCCAAGTGAGCGTAGGATAATCCCGAAAGAGATAACCACGAGCGCAAACATCAATGCTGGTTCTAGCCCTACTTTACGCGCAACGCCTGACGACACCGGAGAAAATACTGCAAAGGCGATCAAAGGCAAGGTTGTAATAAAGCCTGCGAAAGTGGGGGAAAGTCCTAAGTCTTTAGAGATGAAATCAAGAATGGGACCAACCCCGGTGATTGGTGCTCTTAGCGTGCTCGCGATAAGCATAATGCCAAGAATCAGGAGCAGAGGATGATTGAGCTTTACTTTATTTTTATGTGACATAATGTCGCCTCCTAGATAGTGGCGTCATAGTACGTCTTCGATTAGAATCTGAATTTATTGATATTGACATATTATTGCTAAAAACAGACAAATATGGCGAACCCCCTTCCTAGCTCTTACTTTGACTCCGATGACTATCACCAAAAAGTGGTTGCGCTACGGATGCATGAAATCGAGCAAGATGAAGTGCCTTACCATCAGCATCGCAAGGGGCAATTGATCATGCCTTTGACCGGATTTGTAAAGAGTCAGATAGAAGATGCGATTTGGATGGTGCCAAATCATTGCGCGGTGTGGATTCCGAGCCACATTCCCCACAATAATGATATTGCGGCAAATACTGATATTTGCATGCTGTTTGTCGATCCGGTTATTCAAGGTTTACCCAATAAAACGTGCACCTTATCGGTTTCTCCTTTATTGCGAGAGTTAGTCATAAAGCTTGCCAGCGAAGAGAAAGATTATGATGAAGCAGGACGAGTTGGGCGTTTAGCTCAAGTTTTAATCGATGAACTTATTAGCATGCCGACAGAGCGGTTTGATTTTCCAATTCCGATAGAGCCGAGACTCAATAAATTAGCGTATTGGATGATTGATGATCCGAACAATCAAATACACATTGGTCAATGGGCGAAATCATTGGCGATGAGCGAGCGCACTTTAGCAAGGTTGGTTCAACAAGAATTGAGTATGACGTTTGGCCAATGGCGAGCGCAATTACATGCGATTGTCGCGATACAAAAACTGTCGAAAGGAGAAAGTGTTCAGCGAATTTCCGAAGATTTAGGCTATGAGTCGGTTAGTGCGTTCATCACTTTTTTCAAAAAATTATTAGGTAAACCTCCTGCTCAATATATGAAAGATTTCCGTTGATGTCAGAGAGCAATTCATATCAACGAGATAGTGAGTAAGCCTTGAGGAGGCATAGTATTCGCCCCCTCATTGGTTGCAGATTATGTCATGCTTCTATTGACCTTTTACTTAGGTGATCAGTAAAACTCAAACATCTTTTGCACGGCTTGATAATCTTTAGTTTGTGTCAGAGACAACATCAATAAAATACGAGCTTTCTGTGGGTTCAACGTGCCAGATGCCACGAAACCGTATTTATCGTCGTCTATTTCTGCGTCCAAGGTAGTAGACCCAGTAGGCGTGCGAGAGCTGCGAACAACCATGATGCCATCTTTACTCGCCTTTTCTAACTCATCAAACACGCTATGGTATAAGTTCCCATTGCCCACACCAGCACTGACAATACCATCAAACTTCGCATCAACTAACGCTTTGACTGGCAAATTAGACGCGTTGGCGTAGTTATAAACAATGCCCACTTGAGGCAGTTTATCAAGTTTAGATACGTCAAAAGTGGTTTCAGTAGTGTGTTTGCGCTCTGGACTTCTTTGATATTTCGCGTCGCTGTTATGAATGTAGCCAAGTGGACCAAAGTTCGGTGATTGGAACGTGCTGACCGAAGTGGTGTTGGTCTTAGTGACATCACGGGCATCAAATATGGTGTCGTTCATTGCGACTAAAACGCCGCGGCCTTGTGAGTCTTCATCTGTTGCGGTCACAACGGCATTGTAGAGGTTCACTGGGCCATCTGCGCTCATCGCGGTAGAAGGTCGCATCGCGCCAACGATGACGACGGGTTTGTCGCTTTTTACGGTGAGGTCAAGAAAGTAGGCTGTCTCTTCTAATGTATCCGTACCATGAGTAATGACGATACCGTCGACATCATCTTGCGCGAGCAATTCATTGACGCGCTTCGCTAATTTCAACCATACCTCGTCATTCATATCTTGAGAACCGATACTGACAACCTGCTCACCAGAGATATCTGCAATCTTTGTCATGCTAGGCACCGCGTTGATCAGAGAATCTACTCCGACCTTACCAGCTGTGTAGCTGGATTCAGTGGCTGATTGTCCAGCGCCAGCAATCGTACCACCAGTCGCAAGAATCTTTATATTCGGAAGATCCGACTGAGCAAATGATAAAGAGCTGAAGCACAAACCAAGTGTTATCGCACTGAGGCGGAAAAGATTTTTCTTCATAGGGATCACCTGTTTTTGGGTTAGATGTTGGGGGAAGCGTTATCTATCCTAAAAACAGTACGGTAGATTTTTTGAGCGCAACCTCACCAATTTACAGATAAAAATAGTGATCAACCAAGCACTTAAAGAATATCAAATCAGATGGTTAACGTAATCGACGTGCTTGATTAACAAGTGAGCCTTTCCAGTAATCTGGTCAACAATTGATTAATCGTAATTGATTCATTAGTAAATAAAGAAGCGCCGTTGTACCACTGGTCGGGAACAGGAAGTGGTAGAGCAGTTCCGCCTAACCAAAGTTCCGTGTAGTTCTAATGGTCTGTGCTTCAGTTAAATACAGGTTGAAGTTTTTGCAATTGGGATGACTGGCTTGATTGTACGTACTCAAGGAAGTCTTGTTTTGGTATAGGCTTTGAAAAGTAGAACCCCTGAATGTTATAGAACCCAAGCTCATGTAACACTCTCAGTTGAGAAGGATCTTCCACACCTTCGACTATGACCGACATATTTAAGGTTTGCGAAAGAGTATGAATGGCTTCGAGCAAAGGCTGGATGGTATGTCCGTTACTCAAGTTGTTCACAAAGACACGATCGATTTTTATGATATCAAATGGGTACTGAGTGATGAAATCTAAGCCTGAGTAACCGGTACCAAAATCATCAACAGCAATTCGGATACCGAGCCTTGATAGGCGGTCCAAGTGTGCACGCAAGGTCAAGAATTCGTCATCATTGAATATAGCCTCTTCGGTAATTTCAAACACCAAACGTTCACTAGCTAGATAGTGATACTTCAATCGAGACTCGACTTCATTAATAAAATCTCCTCGAAGTATCAAAGAGCGACTCACGTTTACACTGATATAGCGCTCACTGAACATGATTTTGTTTTCGCTGATCATGGTGATTGCATTGTCTAAAACCAAGTAAGTGATTTGGTCTATCAAACCGACTTTTTCTGCCAAAGGAATAAAAATACCCGGAGAGATAAACCCTTGTACTGGATCGTTCCAACGGACTAATGATTCTCCACCAATTACAGTTCTATCTCGCTGATCGACAATTGGTTGGTAGTGCACGCTCAAATTACGGCCTTTTATAGCTTGTGTTAGTGAGAATTCTAAACTGTTTTTGGCAAACTTCTTTGATGAGAAAAATAGGTGTATGACCAGAGCACAAGCCATGCCTAATAGTCCGATCCAGAGTTTGCTTGCCAAGTATTGCCAATAAAATGGAAAGCCTATTGTTGAGTAGACGGTAAATGGTAATAGTTTGGATGTGGCTTGCTCTTGCCTAAGTTCATTTTGAGTGATGGTGTTTATCGCCGTTCTATCAATGATGTCGATACGATAATGCATGTCACCAAAGCGGAAGATATCGGCAACCAATATTTGCAAGACTTGTTTTGGAAAGACGACGCTGATACCTCGATCTTTTTGTTCAGTGAAGAAAAGGATCAAGGCTTGATTGTTGGTAAGTGCCCTTTGAGTAAATGATAACGTAGCATGTATGTCGCTATCTCCCAAACGATTCAATATGCTGGAATAGATACGAAAAGAAGGATGTCGTTCACTACTGGTACATAGAGCATTGCCATTCTGATCGAACGTAGAGATATCTTTCGCCATTCCTAAGCTAAAGATGCTTGTTCGTAAGTCATGAATTAGTTCATCGCATGATTTAAGGAAGTATTTGTCATCTAACAAAGGGAGCAATTGCTGCACATTATCGCGCAACTCAGTTTCGATCGCCGAAACTGCTTGTTCTGTGAGCTTTTTATGATGTTGATTTGCGAGGGGGATAAAAGCCAACATTGAAATCGTAAATGATAGTAGGCCAACACCGACCAACTGAAAATTATTATTCCACTTCTTAGACATTGTTTTAAAGAATTGATTGGTCACAGAATTAAATCGTGCAAGCAGGTAATGACATAAAACTATCTTAACCGTCTCAGTTTTAGGATTTGGTCAGCGTAAACTGTGATCGCTATCTTATAAAATATAGCTAAGTTACTATTTTAAAATAAAAAATGTCGATTTCATTCACCTTTTTTTAAAGCTTAATGCATGTGCATGCATGAACGCTTTAGAGCGGTTTTTACCATTTCATTCAGTAGATAATCATCAAAAAATGACTTACACAAAATGCGATGGAAACGCACATTTTTTCACGAGTGCTCTGACAATGTCCTAACGAAAACACAAATAACTTCGATTAATTTAGTCTCGGCAAACGTTTTCGTTGTGTGATATTCCACTATCAAGAGGTTAGAGAAATGATCGCGAAAATTTACTCTGTTAAAGTGACTTGTCCGTGCTGTGGTGAGCTGCATACTCAACAATCGAAAGATTGGTTTATTGACCGAACTACACCGTTCTTAGTTGGGGAGGGATATGACTTCCACTGCGGCTGTGGGCAGGAAGTTGAATTTTCTTTTTTGGCTCAACAACACGGTTCGATTGTCAGGCCGATGAGTGATTTAGGTATTTGATACGAGAAACCTACAAGCATTCTTTTCTGCAACACTGGTTCGATGTATCTAACGATAAATAAGTTAAAAAAAAGCGGCTTTACCCCGGAAAAGATAAAAAGCCGCTTGCTAATATAACCAAGTACTTAATGTGACTTGGATATAGACGTGTTAATCCACGTCTTAACGCATAATCATTTGCTCGCGACCAGGACCAACAGAAACCATTTTCACTGGCACGCCCATTAGTTCTTCAATACGTAGAACGTATTTTTGTGCCGCAACTGGTAGCTCTTCGAATTTACGACAACCAGTAATGTCTTCGCTCCAGCTTTCCATCTTCTCGTAGATTGGTGCTAGAGCAGCCGTTTGAGGCCAAATTGGGTTTTCGCTGTGCTCGCCTTCGTAACCAACACAGATTTTTAGATCTTTAAGACCCGTTAGACAGTCTACTTTGGTCAGAGCGATTTCAGTCGCTGCTTGAAGCTCAACGCCGTTCTTAGTCGCGACTGCATCAAAGTAACCCATGTCACGTGGACGACCTGTTGTCGCGCCGAATTCACCCGCTAGTTCACGGAATGCATCTTGCTCTTCCATTGCAGTGATTAGCGTACCAGTACCTACTGATGAGCTGAACGCTTTTGCTACTGCAATAACACGCTCTGGACGCAGAGCAGGAAGACCACTACCGATACCAGCGTACATAGACACAACGTTTGAAGATGTTGTCCATGGGTACTCACCGTAAACAAGGTCACGGCCCGCACCTAACTGTGCTTCGAACAGTAGAGTTTGGTCTTTTGCTTGCAGCTCTTTTAGTGGAAGCGTTACGTTGCAGATAGCATCACGCCAAGGAGCTGATACTTCTAGCAACCAGTTCGCCATCTCTTCTGCGGTTTGCTCGAATTCGAACGTTGGGTAAAGTGCACGTAGTTGTGGAAGTTTCCAGTCCATCCAGAACTTGATGCGTTCTACTAGAACTTCTGGTTGTTTCAACCAACCAACTAGGATGCCTTTTTTCATCACACGGTCGCCGTATGCAGGTGCAATACCTTGACGAGTTGAACCGTATGCTTTGTCGCCTAAGCGTTGTTCTTCTAGCGTATCTTCTAGTGCGTGCAGAGGTAGGCACAGTGTTGCGCGATCAGAGATGCACATGTTCACTTTAACGCCCGCTTCCGCGACTTCCGCAATCTCCTCAGACAGCGACGCAGGGCTGATAACCATACCCGGACCTAAAACTGCCAAACAGTCAGGGTTGAAAACGCCACTTGGTAGCTGGTGCAGTTTGAACGTGCCTAGGTCGTTAACTACGGTGTGACCCGCGTTGTTACCACCTTGGAAACGAATGCTTGCAGAAGCTTGCTCTGCCAAAAAGTCAACGATGCGGCCTTTGCCTTCATCACCCCAGTTTGCACCCACAACAACGATAGACGACATAATTCATTCTCCAAAAACAGACCGGAAAATCTTAGGATGCTCGCATAAATAAGAGAAATTAATTATACTCATTAACTTGATAAGAAAGTCATATCGGGTAATTTTCTATGTTGGATTTGAACTGGTTACGTACGTTTGTCACCTTGGCAGAAGTAAAACATTTCGGAAAAACAGCGATTGAACTGCACATGACGCAGCCAAATGTCAGTCTTCACATCAAGCAACTAGAACAAGCAACTCGTACCAAGTTGATAGAGCGCAACCCTGTACAACTGACTCAGGCGGGTAAGCGGTTATTAGACACTGCCGAACACATGTTGAATGAGCTACAAATCTGCCAATCCGATCTCAATGCCATTAATGACTTAACGCAAGGAACGCTCTCGATTGCGGCGAGTGACATTGTCTCGCGTTTGTTACTTATCAAGCCATTCCAGCAGTTCAAAAACGAGTATCCTGGTATCGACTTAGCACTGTTCAACACCACTTCATCGCAAGCGGTGGATTTGGTAAAAAGTGCTCGTGCTGACATCGGTTTTGTTATTGCGCAGAAAGAGAGTCAACCACTGCACTTTACGTCGCTGACCCAGATTCATTGGTGTGCTTTCGGCGATAACATTTTCGATTGGCGAGATAACAGCGAAGAGAACCAAACACTTATCTTGCTCGGTCACGATACCCGAACGCGTGAGTTGATTGACGCGTCTCTGCCAGAGCTAAACCTGCCAAAACATAGAGTCATGGAAGTGGGCAGTGTAGAGGCTCAAATTGATTGGGCAGAAGCCGGTTTCGGAACGGCAATTGTGCCTGATTTCTCCCTCGATCCAAGATTGAAACTATCAAGAAAAGTGACGCCATTACCCAGCTTCCCCAACACCGATTTTGGCTATATTGTTCGCCAAAACCAAGTGCTGTCTAAAGCCGCAAAACAGCTTCTTAAATGGGTAGCTGAGAATGTCTCTGTGGTGGGGTAAAGCTTAATACAGTTCTTCGAGGTTAAGCACGTTAAGTTCACAAACACTATAGATTTCATTAGTGATGGGTTCCGTTTTTGTTGTCGGATAAGTGAAGACTTTGAGTGGGGCGTCCAAGTTGCAGGTCAAGTTTTCAAGAGAAATGAACAGAAGGGGAGACGGGTGAAATGAATGGACTTTTGATTGCCATATCGTTATCTCATTACCTTGAAATTGGGTGCTGAGATCCAGCTTTACTCGAATATCTTACAATGACTGATGTTGATGTTTTGAATCTAATAGCACGGCTTCAAAAACAAAGTACCCTTCCGCATTAGATTGTGTCGAGTCAGATACAACACCTTTGAAAACAATCGTCCTTTCGATATTGATGCCCTCAACGGGCTTGCCATTTAAACGCAGATAGCCAGATATATAAGGACTTAAAACACCTTTCATTTTTCATGTCACCTCTTGCTGAAATATAAAAGGTGTCAGAATCTTTAAAGTTTATTGAGCGAGCAAGAATAAACCTTGTATTTTCGACTAATATCACCACGCTTTGAAAACGATTAAGTTTTCTCGATGAAAAAATGAGGCGAGCTGTTTATCATAGGCAACGAAATTAACCATGCCACTATTGTGATGACTGACAAGATTATCTCCATCCCTCTACCATCTTTGATTCACCGAATTGGTGGTGATCATGCTAAGCGAGCCAAAGCTATCGCCGCAGAGAACAAGTGCGAACTGAAGCGTATTCGACGCTCGCGTAATTGGGAAATTGCAGGTGAGGCTTTGGATTTGAAAGCGTTCCTCGATCATATCAAGGCAGAAGAATCTGAGCCAATGCGATTTGTGATCAACAAAATGGAAGTTGGTCTTGCCAAGCACAGCGATAAGCTTGAACCTTTGGAAGCCAAGCTGATTCGATTCGTCTTGGAGAATCCAAACATTACTTTGGCGGAGCTAATGTCGGAAACCAACTGTACCATCGCCCAAGCTCGAACGGCGCGTTTCGATGCTGAGATGCTATAAACCTGAAAGTTTCTTCTCCTATTCCCTGTCTATATAGGTAAGCGATTGATTATCAAACATCGGATAACGTAGAGAGGGAAGGTTATGAAGCTGATATTGAAACTGTTGAGTGTATTCTTCATTTGGGGGAGTTTGACGCTTCCTGCTTTCGCTCTTGATCCTGTTTATAGCGACTTTCTCGGTAAAGCGATTCGTGGTTATGACCCTGTCGCCTACTTCACTCAATCAAAACCAGTCAAAGGTGACAGCGATTTCACTTATCGTTGGAATGATGCCAAATGGTACTTTTCATCGGCTGAAAATCGGGATGCATTCGTGAAAAACCCTGAGAAATTTGCACCGCAATATGGCGGCTATTGTGCTTGGGCAGTGAGCAAAGGCTATACCGCCAAGATAGATCCTAATGCGTGGAATATTCACGATGGAAAGCTCTACCTAAACTACAGCAAATCCGTTCAAGCCTCTTGGCAACAGGACATTCCGGGCAACATTGCGAGCGGGGATAAAAACTGGCCGAAGTTACTTGCAGAATAACGAAGTCTAACAAGATAAAAGGTCGCTATTACAGCGACCTTTTTCAATTTTGGTTCCATGAAATGGAGCATTACCACATCAGATCGTCTGGTACTACGAAATCTGCGTACGGGTCATCTTCTGCAGGGATATCCGCTTCTGGTTCTTTCTGTTCGATGATCACAGACTCGTCACGTTGAGCAATCTTGTTCGCAACAGGACGAGGAATGACCACATAGCTTTCACCAACGATGGCGATTGCCAAGATGCCTTTGATCAACTGATCACGGACAAGTGAATCGACATAGAGAGATTTCACTAGCGTGCCGTGAGTGAAATTGTATTTGATGTCACCATCTTTCAAATCAAGCTTGTTCATTTCGATTAGCTGAATGATTTGCGCTTTAACTTCTTTGCTCAAACGCTCGTTGTTTTGCTGCTCGCTAAGTTGCTTGTCACGTTCTAACTGCTGACGTTTGTTCTCTTCAACCGCCGCTTTAACTTCGCGGGCTTGAACGCGTGATTTTTTAGAGCCTTTCTTAGCTTTCTTCAGTTTTTTCTCGTTAACCAAGCCTGCTTTTAGCATCTGCTCTTGAAGGGTAAGTTTTGCCATGTTCTATCCGGTTAGTGCGCAATTTTGTGCATTTTAACCAGTCAGAAGACGCAAAGGAAGAGGGGGAAGTCCTTCTCATTGATATTGAGTTCGCTAAGGTAAGGAGAACAATGGAAATGAGTAATGGTTAAAATATAGAACTTGATTCGATAAAAATAGTAGAAATAAAGAGACTATCATTCTGTAATATAATTGAGTAATTATTAGATAATTCCAACGGCCTTTACTTTAGTGTGCTTATTGTTATTTATTCTTCAATTTATTGCGAGGCTGATAATATTAGTAATCATTGATGTAGTTGATTTTTATTTTATTGGTTTTAATTTTGTCGATGTCAGTCACAAAAAAAAGTCAGAGGAAAAAAACTCAATTTATGATCCTTTACCATAACTCGATAACCCTCACCGTTGAAATCTATTATTTGTAATGATCGATATATTGCTGTCCTTTCCGACCAATGTGTTCTTTGTGCCGTTTGTTTTTCTTCTTTTGATTATGTGCATTGATCTCATCTTTAATGTTGTTGATGTGGCGGTCGCAGATATCGATTTATTTGAATCGGGAAGTCTATTTAGTGGTGGGCTCTTATTGCCCCCTATATTATCTAAAGTCCCACTAGCGGTGGGCCTGTGCGTGAGTTTCTTCTTTGCCACTATTCTGTCTTTCTATTTTTCTTCTTTTATAGATCAATACATTAGTACTACTACAGCGATGATTGTGAAAGTCGTTTCTATCCCTGTTAACTTCTATTTGTCTTTGTATATTAGTGCCAAGCTATTAAGCCCATTAGCGCCACTCTTTGATAAGAGTAAGGCGTTTGCAAAGGTCGATTTTGTAGGGATGAAAGCAAAAGTGCACAGTGGTGAAGTGAATGCTCAACGCGGTGAAATTATTGTCCATCATAATGGCAGTGAATTCTTACTGGATGCCCGAATATTAGAGTCGGATGCACCCATTGAATATGGTAACGATGTCGTAATCGTTTCTCTAAATAAACAAAAAAAATATTACATTATTAATCAGTAGCTAGAAAATTAAGGAGCAGCTATGCAGATTTCTCCAAGTCTGATATTCCTTGGGATTGGTATCGGGATTTTTTTGATTATTCTTGTGTTTCTTACCACCCGATATAAAAAAGTTCGAGGTGAAGGCGACGCGCTTATTGTAAACGGACTGCATGCTACTCGCGCTTCTTTAACTGGTACTTTTGTATGGCCAGTGATCAATAAATTTGAGTTTATGGATATTACTCGTAAAAAAATCTCTGTCGTTAGAAGTGGTCGTAAAGACCAAGAAGGCGAAGAATATGAGGGCCTGCATTGCCGAGATAATATTCGTGCGGACCTTAAAGTCGATTTCTATATCGGTGTGAATCATGAAGAAGAAGACATTGTTCGTGTTGCTAAACTCTTTACTGCTCATGATGCCTCTAACCTGGACCGCTTAAAAGAGCACTTCCAACCTAAGTTTTCTGAAGCTCTTAAAACGGCGGTAAAACAGTTTGAATTCGAAGAGCTGTTAACTAATCGTCGTGCGTTTCGTGATGCCGTTGTTGATGTAATCGGTAGCGAAATGGATGGTTTTAAAATCTATGATGTTGTGATCGATAAAGTCGACCAAACGGCTTTAGATGCGCACAGCCCAGGCAATATTCTCGACGTAGAAGGCATTCGTAAAATCTCTGCTATTACCGCGCAAAAGAACACGGAAACTAACGCGATTCGTCAGGATGAGCAAACGACCATCAAGAAGAAAAACGTTGAGGCCGAAGCGAATCGTCTCCAGCTTGATAAACAAGAGAAAGAGAGCATAGCTCGTACTCAGCGTGAAATCGATATTATCAAAGCGCAAGAAGAGGCGTTGGCCGCTGAAAAACGTGAAGAATATGAGCGAATTACTAAGCTAGCTGAACTTGAAACCGAGGAAGAAGTTGCTAAGAAACGCGAAAGTGTCGAGATGGAAGTCGAAATGACACGTATTGCAAACCAGCGCCAAGTGGCAATTCAACAAGAAGAGCTCAATCGTTCCGTCGAGACTGAACGAGTTCGCACTTCAGCGGAAGTCGCTGAAAAAGAAATGCAGAAAGAGACGACGGTCGAAGAAGCGATGAAGTCTGTCGCAGAGACTCGTTCTCAGCGCGTTGAAATCGAACGTAAGATTGCGCGCGAAGAGGAAGAAACGGAAAACTTGCGCGTGAATGAGCGTGTAAACCGTGAAAAACGCATCAAGCTGACGGAAGCAGAAGCGGTTGCGGAATCTGCTCAGATCGAACTATTGGTTGCAGCTCGTGCAGAGAAAGACGCAGCTCGTGAACGTTCTGAACGTATCTTGATCGAAAACGAAGCTGAGATGAAAGTGAAGACTCGTGACGCGGAAAATGAGTTGGCAGTGAAGACTCGCCAAGCTGAAGCGGAACAGGTGGTCACAACCAAACGTGCGGAAGCAGAATTTGTGGCGAAAGATCGTGAAGCCGCAGCGAAAGAGCGCATGGCACAAGCAGAGAAAGAGTTGATTAGTGCAACAGGTCTTGCTGAAGTGGAAGTAGAGCGTGAGCGTGCGCTTGCGATAAAAGAGACGGGTGAAGCAGAAGCTTACACCTTGCAAAGTGCCGGTGAAGCCGAAGCTCAAGCCCTACGTGCTAAAGGCCTGGCAGAAGCTGAAGCTCAGACAGCTCGCTTCGAGGCGGCTCAGCAATATGATGATCACACACGTGAACACGACAAGTGGGTGATGCAGTTACAGCAAGAGAAAGACCTTGAATTGGCGCGTATTGATGCTCAGAAGACTGTGGTCGGAGCGAATGCTCAAGCCTTGGGCGAGGCGCTATCGAAGGCAGATATCCGTTTGTTTGGTGGTGAAGGGATGGAGCAAATCCGCCGCACTATCATGGATGCTGCTGTCGTTGATGCGAAGTTTAACGAATCAGAGGTTCTTAACCCACTGGTCTCAGATTACGTAAATGGCAACCGTAGCTTGCCGCAAGACATCAAAGACGTGTTAGAGAGTACGGAACTGAAAAGTAGTGATTTGAGTAACGTTGCTTTAGCGGGTTTGCTGAATTCACAAGGTGGCGCCGCGGAGCTGATGAAGAAAATTCAAAGCTCATTAGACACAACAACCAGCGATAAATCTTAACCTTTCATTCTCTCTAAAAAATCCCGCTTCATCGTAAGCGGGATTTATAGGTATTAGCATGTCAGATATGACTCAAAAAGCGGTGAGTGATGTTGGTGCATACGATGTTTTAAAGACGCGTTTGTTGCAGCAAGGCAGCCAGCTAAAGTCTCTCTCCCAATCCTTCAATCAGCAACGTCAAGAAACGTTTGGCGGTCAAGATTTCAAGTTGATCGGCAAGGTCAATGTTCAAACCGATGCCAAGTGTATTCCGATCGACATGGCTCAGGTAAACCAGCATTTACTGTTCGGTTATCATGTCCAAGTCGGGATGAAAGCGACCCCTTCGTTAGATGATGTCTTCGGGCTTTATCAGCTTCACGAAAATGAAGGTACGTTCCGTGTAGAACGCCTTCCACTTGAATCCAGTTTTTTATCGGATTCTCGTTTTACCCATGAATTGACGGAACTGTTTACTTACTACCGAGACGCGAGGCTTTCTCAAATCTCTCGTCAAGAAAGCACGCTTTACCTCGCCTTCCAAATCGGAATGCGCCCGGAAGACAGGAAAGTATTTCGTTTTCAGATCAACGCCCACTCTATCGAGTACATTGATTCTTTGGGGCAAAACGCGCTAACCAGTGTTCCTCAACATGATTTTGATTGGATCCCAACAACGCGAGATGATCATGTGCTTGGCGATCACCCGCATGTATCTATTCAAGATAAGCTGTTTGTTGAATGTGTGGGTGGGGACTTAACCATCAAGGTGGAAGACAACACCAAAGATGGCAAAGGTATTTACAGAGAGGACGTTGAAGATCCTCACCAAAGCGTTGCTGATGCACAGATCGACTACGCGTTTGTCGGAGACTTAATCGCGCTTCGAGTAAAGCCAAACCGAGAAAAACATGCTCGATACTTCCTCTACAATTCAGTGAATCAGTCCGTCGTAAGGGCTGATGCATTAAGGGCAAGTGCAAAAACGTTACCTGAAGATCATGGTGTGCTTTACGCTAATGGTTATGTTTTATCAAATGGCGAAGACAAACAGTTCGCCTTTGAAGCTGACCAGCTCAAGTTTTTCCAACAGATCACGTCACCGAATGGTGAAGACATTCTTTATATCTTTTTCAACGCCGTTGAAGGTTATTACATCGCCTACACCTACAACTTGATTGAAAAGAAATTTGAAGCGCCAATGGAAAGCCACGGTTACAGCTTATACCCAGATGGCCGCTGGTTAGTCTTTCAACTGTCAGAAAATGAAGAAGCGTCTACCATCCACCCAATGAGAATTTGGGATACGCCATTTTCTACATCAGAGCACTATGCGAAGGTAAATGCGCAAACTCAAGGCAGCAGTCCACTGTTCAATCTTGGTAATACGGAGCTAGTGCGAGCACTGTCTTCTGTACTTTCGATTTGCCAATTAGCACAGAGTGAAGAGGTGACTCAAGCAGCCTATGAGGTACTGATAAAGCAGTGTCGTTCAACGCTCGATCACTACACCTGGCTCAATCATGATTACGCTTGTGGAATAGGCAGTGCGATCAATGAACTCATGGGGACTACCGATAAGATCATCGATGAGTTTGCCAAAGTTCAACAGCTACAAAAACATGCAGCAAGCAGTCTTGATAAGCAAAAATCTGCGGTTTCCGAGCTTATCGGGAAAATAAAACTGGCACCCAAAGAGCAAGCGAACACGCTACTGAGTTTACTTAGTGAGGTAAAAGGGCAAGTTGGCGTGACTATGTCGCTCCGTCAGCAGCATTATATTGATGAGGTTCAAGTCGACCGTTTGCTTGAAGAATTACAGGCACAGCGTGAGTCACTTAACCTACACTTGCTCACTCTTCTTCAGGACGAAAAAGCGTATGTCCCGTTCAAGAAGCAAATTCAGAAAATCGAGTTACAACTCGAAGAAGTGAGCAAAACGGCGGAGATTCAGAAACTAAGCGAAGAAGTTGAAACACTTCGTCATGAGCTTCAAATAGTGACGGAAGAAGTTACAGACATCGAAACCGAAGACCCGACACAAGCAACTCGGATCTTAGACCTTACGACAGAAGTAACGTCGCTGCTTAACACTGTTTCAGCCAAGCTAAGAGCAAAATCTCAAGGCTTACAAAGCGAAGAAGCTCAAGCGGAATTTAGTGCTCAATTTAAGCTACTCAGCCAGTCGGTGAGCAGTGCAATGGAGCAAGCGTTAACGCCAGATGATTGTGATACCCAGCTTGCTAAGCTCGTTGGGCAATTGGATAAGTTAGAGTCGCGTTTTGCAGATTTCGACCAGTTTTTGACCGAAATATATTCAAAGCGTGATGAGATCCAATCGACACTGGATAACCACAAGCAACAGCTCATAGCGGGTCAACAACGTCGAGTTCATAACTTGCTCCAAGCGGCGAATGTCACTATGAGCAGCGTAGAAAAGCGCGTTGAACGATTTGATGATGTCGCAGGGCTAAATAGCTACTTTGCTACTGATGCAATGGTACTTAAGCTACAACAGTTGTCTCAGACTATTCGTGAGCTTGGCGACAGTGTGAAAGCTGACAGTGTTGACGCAAAATTGAAATCGCTTCAAGACCAATCTTTGCGTGCGCTACGTGATAACCAAGACATCTTCGAGAAAGGTGGAACCGTTCTGCGTTTGGGCAAGCATAGGTTCAGTGTGAACCAGCAACCACTTGACCTTAGTTTGGTCGATCAAAGTGGTGAATTGGCGTTACACATTTCCGGTACGGATTTTTACCAAGCAGTTGAAGATAAAGCATTCCTCGACTTGCAAACCGTTTCTCGTTTAGACGTAGCCTCAGAAAGTGAAGATGTCTATCGAGCGGAATATCTGGCGTATTTGATCTTGCATCAAGCTTCTATCAATCAAGATGGGCAGAGCCTAGAAACGCTTTATGAAGCTTTGAAAGAAGATAAGTTGAATGAACTCGTTCAACGCTTTGCGGCGCCACGTTATCGAGAAGGGTATGTCAAAGGTATCCACGATCATGATGCGGTCAACATTTTACGTAAAGTGCTGCCTGTTTATCAGCAAGCGGGGTTACTGCGTTACAGCCAAACCGCGCGCTCGAAAGCCATCTTATGGTTATTAGAGCAAGATGCTGATCAAATAGATCACTATCAACAACAGGCGCAAAACGCGAAGTTATTACGAGAGCATTTAAATGCATCGCAAGCGTATCAAGAGCTGCAAAAACAACTGGTTGATTCCCTAAATGATGATCAACATGAAGCCGCTGACTACCTTGCGCAGCTATTGAGTGAGCAAGATTGGCAAATTGAAGTGAGCCAGGATTCTCTTTCTCTCTGTGAAGATTATTTGCAATTTAGACGCAGTTTGGGCTGGCAACCTCAACTGCTCAGCTTTACCGAATCATTTAACGATCATCATCAGTGGTTAAGCGCGTACACTGCGAAAAAGCAATACGGTCAGGCATTCGCATGCGAAGCGGCGACGGTTGCTGTCGTGAATACCATGTCTGAGCAAAGGCTAGGTAGTGTCGACTTTTCATTGGTGTGTCATGTCGAGGGGTTATTGGGAGAACACACTCGAATAAACAAGGGCAGTGTAGAGCTCGTGTTGGATGATTTTATTCAAAGAAACGAACATCATCGAAGCTCGGTAGTTCCGAACTTCGAAGCCTATCTATCCCAGCGTACCCAGTTGTTGAGTTCTGCCAAAGAAGATTTCCGTCTTAGTGAGTTTAAACCTCGCCCATTAACGTCATTTGTGCGCAATAAGCTGATCAGTGAGAGTTACTTACCTCTTATTGGCGACAACTTTGCTAAGCAAATGGGCACGTTAGGCGATAAAAAGCGTACTGACTTGATGGGGATGCTACTTCTTATCTCTCCGCCTGGTTACGGTAAAACGACGTTAATTGAGTATGTTGCACACAAATTAGGTTTGGTGTTTATGAAGATCAATGGCCCATCCATCGGTCATCAAGCGACATCCCTCGATCCAGCCGACGCCCCTGATCAAAATGCGGCGCGTGAAATTGAAAAAATTAACCTCGCGTTCGAGATGGGCAACAATGTGTTGCTGTACTTGGATGATATTCAACATACTCATCCTGAATTTTTACAGAAATTCATCTCACTCTGTGACGGTACTCGCCGCATAGAAGGTACATGGAAAGGGAAAACGAAAACTTACGACATGCGTGGTAAAAAGTTTGCTGTCGTCATGGCGGGTAACCCGTACACCGAGAGTGGTGAAGCGTTCCGAATCCCAGATATGTTGGCTAACCGTGCGGACATCTACAACCTCGGTGACATGCTGTCCGACCAAAAATCGATCTTCGACTTAAGCTTTATCGAAAACTCCCTCACCTCCAACAATGTTCTTGCGCCTTTAGCAACGCGAGATCTGAATGATTTGTACCGCTTTGTCAGAATGGCAGAGGGAGAAAATATCGCCCTGAGTGAGATGAGCCATTCGTACTCAGCAATCGAATCTGGCGAGATCGTGACAACCCTACAAAAATTGATCATGGCTCAGCAAATTGTGCTGAAGGTGAATCAGCAGTACATCAAGTCAGCCGCAACAGCGGATCAGTATCGTGTCGAACCGCCATTCAAGCTGCAAGGCTCGTATCGAAACATGAATAAACTGGCGGAGAAAATCTCGTCAGTGATGACCGACCAAGAGATGAACACGCTGCTTCAAGATCACTATCAGGGTGAAGCGCAAACGCTGGCTGCGGGCACTGAAGAGAACCTACTTAAGCTTGCAGAGCTACGTGGTGACATGACGGATGAACAGCGAGCTCGTTGGTCTGAAATCAAAGAAGGGTATCAGCGTCAGCAAATGATGGGTGATTCCGAAGACAGAGCCGGACAGGTGGTGCAGCAACTTGCCATGCTGAATCAGCACGTTGCTCGCTTTGGTAACCATGAACAGGAGGGCAACTAAATGAATCGACAGAAATGGTCTGCATGGTTGGAGGCCTCGATACAAGATTACCGCCTAGATGATAGTGAGCGAAGAGAGCTCCAATCGGAGCTGCAGGATTCGGTATTAAGTCATGAAGACCGTTCGTACCTGCGGAATTTTAGCTTTAAGCTTGTACAACAAGAAATACAAAACCAAGGTGATGCAGCCGCTTTGGTTCGCTGGTTAGAGCGAGTAGTCAAAGTCTTAGACAATGTAATGAGTGCGAATTCGGCAGATACCGCGTCGAGTTGGTTTTCACCGGGTAGAGCGTGCGCATCCGGCATTATTGAACAGCTGAAACTGGCCCGTCATTCAGTGGATATCTGCGTTTTCACGATTGCAGATAATGACTTAACCGATCAGATCCTTGCGGCGCATAAAAGAGGCGTGGCGGTCCGAATCGTGACCGACAACGACAAAATGTACGATAAAGGCAGTGATGTTGAATATCTTGCAGCACAAGGTGTGGCGGTTAAAATTGATACCACTCGATATCATATGCACCATAAGTTCGCGATATTCGACCAACAGCGGTTGATCAATGGCAGCTTTAACTGGACACGCAGTGCTTCTAAATACAATCAGGAAGATATTACGCTTACCGACGATCGCAGGTTTGTTTCTGCGTTCTCAAGACAATTTGAAACGTTATGGCAAAAGTTCCCTTGTCATAAGCCGTCATAAACATAGGGAGATCCCATGACCGAATTGATGAATTCTGAACATCAGGTACTTGAGGTGGACGCTACTCCTCAAATCGTCGCGCTAGCAGAGCAATTTGATGCGTTTGACAGTGTAGCGACGATCACTTTTGGTAAAGAAGCACTAGAAAAAATCACCGCTTTCTCTGACGAAGTGTTAGAGCAAGTCCGTGTTCGCGACAGCGGTGAAGCGGGCGATATTTTGCATGCAATGGTATCGTCCATGGACAGCGCTGAATTCTCAAATCTAGGCAAAACCAGCTTATTATCGAGACTTCCTCTAGTCGGTGAGCTTTTTGATTCATTCAAAAAATTCTCGGCAAGTTTTGATTCAGTGAAAAGCCAATTGGAACAGCTTTCAGGGCGTTTAGAAGCACAAGAGATGAAGTTGGCTCATGATATTACCCAGCTCGATACGCTCTATGATCATAACTTAGATCTGCTTGGCGGATTAGAGCAGTACATCGCCGCTGGTAGGTATAAGTTAAATCAACTTACTCAGAATGTGTTACCAAGCTTACTGGCACAATCTGAGCAAAGTGGCGACGCGTTGGATGCTCAGAAATATCGGGATGCGACCCAAGCTGTTGCGCGTTTAGAAAAGCGCGTGCATAACCTTGAGCTTACTCGCCTTGCTGCCATCCAAACTGCGCCCCAGATTCGATTGTCTCAAGAAGGCAATAAAATGCTGATGGAAGACATTCAAGATATCGTTCACAACACCTTCCCATTGTGGAAGCGCCAATTCTTGATTGCGATTTCCAATTACGAAAAAGAGAAAGCGTTAAAGGTAACGCGCGCGGTGAAGGATTACACCAATAAGCAATATGTGCAAAACGCGGAGAAACTGAAGGCGTTAGAAGAACAAATTGCAGAAAACTACCAGCGTGGCATTCTCGATCTCGATTCTCTAGAGACCGTGAATCAACTGACGATAGAAACGTTGAACAATACACTATCTCGAGTGAAGGAAGGCAGAGCGCAACGCGAGCAGGCTCAGCAAGTGATTGAGCGAGCAGAGGCGGAACTTAAACAAGCGCTTCAGCAAACCTTGTAAGGTGAATCATCGAGAAATCACTCCCTTACTTATTTTTTATCTACTTGTAACTAGTAATAGAAAATAGGGAGTGATTTTTTTGGTAAAAGAGACAGCGTGGTTTCATGCCGAGTTTACAGAACCACATCAGCGGTGATTGCGCTTACATGTGACCAGAACCGTGGAACATGCCACCGAACATTCCACCAAATATCATCCCTAAAATGCTGAAGATGATCCCTAGAATGATCATCGCCGGGATTGAAGCGATAGCGAACTTGACCATAAAGATCACCATCGACATAAATGGCATCTTAATATCAACAACGGTGACTTCTTGTTTTGTAGTTTCATCAGACACGAGCGTTCTCCTAAATTTGCATTCTGAATATGCAGCCAGTTTATTACATTCAAACTTAAGAAAACGTTGAGCTGCGTTGCGCTTTTCCCTTTATGGGATAGCAACTGATTAATCTGAGAAATACGGCACGCTATGAATCGCTATTAGAAGCGGGTAAAACCTCTCAACCAAGCGCTGGATAATCGGTATAGCCGTGTTCATTGCCACCAAAGAGTGTTGAGCCATCCAGTTCTGCCAGAGGTTGTTGGTGCTGTAAGCGCGCCACCAAATCTGGGTTAGACACAAATGGGCGTCCAAACGCGACTAAATCCGCATAGCCTTTCTCAAGTACCTCGTCAGCACGCCCTTGGGTGTAACTGCCTGCGACGATAATCGTATTGGTGAAGTATTCGCGCAGTTCGATGCGGAAGCTTTCTGGAATCACTGGTGCGTCGTCCCAATCCGCTTCAGACAGGTGTAAGTACGCAATATCACGAGCTTGAAGTTGTTTCGATGCATCGAGGATGGTTGGCACAATGTCTGGGCAGTTCATGTCCTTGAAAGTGATGAAAGGTGCGAGTCGTACACCCACTTTGTTGGCACCAATGGCTTCGCTCACCGCATCGACCACTTCTAACAAAAAGCGAAGTCGGTTTTCGCGAGTTCCGCCGTAGTTGTCGGTTCTGTGGTTTGAATTGGTACGTAGGAACTGGTCAATCAGGTAACCATTACCGCCGTGGATTTCGACGCCATCGAAGCCTGCTTCCATCGCACGTTTCGCGGCATAGGCAAAATCACTCACAACGCGGTCAATATCGGCTTGAGTCATGGCTCGGGGCTCTACACAATCGACCATGTTGCCATTGCCTTGTTCGTCGGCAATCCACACTTGGGTTTCTACAGGTTTTAGTGCTGATGGGGCAATAGGCTGTTCGCCTCTTTGGAATGTCGGGTGTGATACACGGCCAACATGCCATAACTGACAAAACATCGTTGCGCCTTGCTCTTTTGCTGCTTGAGTGACGGTTTTCCAGCCTGCCACTTGTTCATCAGTGTAGACGCCTGGTGTGAACGAGTAACCTTGCGAATCGTCTGAAATCTGGGTGGCTTCAGAGATGATTAAGCCTGCGCTAGCGCGCTGCTTGTAGTAAGTCGCCATCATTTGGTTTGGAATGTTTCCCGGTTGGCTGGTGCGCGCTCGGGTCATTGGTGCCATGACGACGCGGTTTTGTAGATCCAGTTGTTTTAGTTGTGCTGGTTCAAATAGCTTGCTCATGATCGGTTCCTTACTTGAGTAGTGGTACTTGGGTTTTGTTGCTTACCGATTCCATCCAATCTTTCACGGTGTTGTCCCATTGGATTTCTGCGGCACTGAAGAACCCGCGCAAAATAGAAAATAAGATCGCTTCGTCTACCAACGTCACATGCTGGTAGGAATCGAGATTCAACACACTTTTCGCACGTTCGATGAGCGCTTCTACCTCTTTGGCAATGTTTGGTGTGTCTTGCAGAAGTGCGTCAAAATTGAGTGCTTCAGTTTCCTTTTTCGCGCGCCAAGCGAGCTGTGCAGACTGAGTGGCAAACTCTGGTAAATCCATGTTTGACCACCGTGGGTAACCCACTTTCTGCAATGGAAGAAACGCAATTTTTTGCCAATCCAGCGCTTGCTGAGATGGTTGGCTTGTTTCACTTGATGTAGCCAGTTCAAGGAGGTAAGCGATGATATCTAGGCTTTCTGCCATCGCTTCACCGTTGTCTTTGATAAGAAGTGGTACTTGCTTGGTTCCAATCAGGTCTGTTGTGGTTTTGCCATCGTCATAAGCAATATTGATGACGTCGAGTTGGATATTCAGCATGCCAGCAACGTAGCGGGCGCGAGCACTGAATGGGCAATGTTCGTAAATGTAGAGTTTCATAGTGTTTTCCTGGTGATTTGTATTGGGTAGCCCCGCTTGTTCGGGAGGCGTTAAGTCAGGGCTACCAGTAGGGATGAAATTAGTTGTTGAAGCTTGGTGTTAAGTCGGTTTGTTTGCTTTCTTTGCGGTTCGCCTTGGCGATGAATAACAAACCAATCAATGGAACAATGATGGCTGCGTAAGGGATCATGCCTGCGCCCATTTGGCTATCGAGCACCATGCCGCCTAAGAAACCACCAAAGGCATTGGCTAAGTTGAACGCAGAGATGTTTGCCGTCGCTGCTAACTCTTGACCTTCACCACCGTGGTTCATTACTCGAAGCTGCATTGCTGGCACGTTAGCGAATGACGCAATACCAAATACAAAGGCGGTGGCAATAAACAGAACTTTGCTGTCGACAGCTAGGCCGACCAGTACCAGTGACACAATCATCGCGATAGCCCAGAACATGGACGCTTTTTGTAGGTTTTTATCTGATGAGCGACCACCCATGGTGTTGCCGACAATCAGACCGACGCCAACGATAACCAAAATCCAAGTCACGGCACTTTCACCAAAGCCAGTGATGTGCATGGCGATAGGGGCGATGTAGCCATACAAAGTCATAAACCCCGACCAAGCAAATACGGTGATCGCAAGGCTAATAAGTAGCATTGGGTTTTTGAACGCAGCCAATTGCGCTTTGACATCTTTTGCTTCGCCATGACCAGTCGATTTGATCACTGAAGTGATGAAGAACAGAGCCACTAAACCAAAAGCGGCAACGGTTAAGAAAGTGGTGTGCCAGCCGAATTGCAAGCCAATCCAAGTACCGCCAGGCACACCTAAAACGTTAGCCAGTGTTAGGCCCGCGAACATCTGTCCGACCGCACGGCCTGCCATTTTTTCTGAAACCAAGTTGGTCGCCACCACGGCTCCGATACCGTAGAAAGGACCTTGAACCAAGCCCGTGATCACTCGGCTGACCATCAACACAAAGTAGTTCGGTGCGAAAGCGGACATTACGTTGCCGAGAATAAACAGCACCATTAGCCCAGCCAGTACGGCTTTCTTGTTAAAGCGTGCTAAGTAAATCGTAAGTAGCGGGCCGCCAAACACAATGGCAAGCGCGTAGGCACTGATTAGGTAACCCGCTTGCCCTTCCGTGATGGACAAAGAGTTGGCGACTTGAGGAAGAATTCCTGCAATAACAAATTCCGCGGTACCGATAGCAAAAGCTGCAAGCGTTAGGATCCATACCTGCAGTGGCATTTTTTCTTTATTCATGGGGGAGTCTCTTTTTTTATTTCGTTTGAACCCATTGGTGCCATTCTTTTGTATTGCTCTGACACCTTGTTTTTATTTGCGGTTAGCTAAGCGTGTGTTGTTAGCCAAGCAGTGCGCCACCATCAACATCAATCACGGCGCCAGTCATGTAGCTGTTTTCAATCAGAAGTAAGTAAGCTTTTGCAACGTCACTGGCTTCGCCAACTTTGCCTACAGGTAAGCTATTTTGTGTGCGTTGGTACATGGCATTTCTGTCGTCTTTGCTCATGCCTTGATACGCCTCAGTTTTAGTCAAACCAGGGCTGACCGCATTCACTCTGATTGGAGCCAATTCTTTCGCCAGTACTTTCGTGGTCGCTTCAATGGCTGCGTTGATGGCAGTTTTGACGTAGGTGTTAGCAACAACTTTGCGCGATAACATGCCAGACGTTAGCGTAATTGAGCCGCCTTTCTTGATGTAGCGTGCGCCATGTTTCGCCGCGTTGATTGCGCCCCAAAATTTGGTATCGAACGTGTATTTTGCTTGGGAAACTTCTACATCCACCACTTTGCCTGCCGGAGCATAAGAGCCTGCTGTGACGATCAGGTGGTCAAAAGCACCAATGGCTTCGAAGTAGTGGTAAACCGACTGTTCATCGCTGATGTCTAACCCTGTTTTGCGGCTTGCTACGTGGACAACCGCATTCTCGCTTGCAAGTTGTTGGCTAAGTTCAGCACCAATACCTGATGTGCCACCGAGTACGACGTAAACGGTTTTTTCTGTTTTCATGATTTGTTTCTCCAATCTTGTTTCGTTGGAGCCAGTATATTGATTGGAAGAAATTTGATAATTGGGTAATATTTGAATTTATTATTCAGCTCAGTCGAATAATGAGGTTTTAGGAGGGAATGTGGACAAGTTTTCGGATATGACGCTGTTTGTCAGCATAGTGAAGAACCAAGGGCTGGCGGCGGCTGGCAGAGAGCTCGGCTTATCGCCAGCAACAGTAACGGCAAGATTGCAGTCGCTGGAAGACCGTTATGGGGTGAAATTACTTAATCGTAGTACGAGGCATATCTCACTGACGGACTCTGGTGCTATGTACCATCAGGCATGCTTGGAAATCATCGACAGTGTCAAAGAGACGGAGAACTTACTCCAAACTGGCACCAAAGAAGTGCGCGGCACACTTAAAATCTCGGCTCCTCGTGATATTGGTAAGCAATACATTTCGCCAATACTGTCGGAATTTAGTCAGCTCTATCCTGATGTGATCCCTTATCTGTATTTGAACGATAACTTATCCAACTTGGCGGAGTCCGGTTTGGATATTGTTATCCGATATGGAGAGCTAGCCGACAGCAACCTTATCTCTCGCAAACTGGCGTCCAGTCGCCGAGTGCTTTGTGCTTCTCCTCAGTATTTGGCAAAGAAAGGCACGCCGATCACGCCACAAGATTTAGCACAGCACGATTGTTTAGCCATGGTTCGCAGCAATGAAGAGTTGAAAACATGGCACTTTCAAGATGAAGAGCAGCACAATGTAGTTACTGTCGTACCGAAGCGTTTTTCTGATGATGGCGAAGTGATTCGTCAATGGGCATTAGATGGGGCGGGGATTGCGTTGAAATCGATTCTCGATGTACAAGAGGACATCAAACAGCAGCGTTTAGTGACGGTGTTAAATGGCTATATGAAGAACTTCAACGCATCGACCTCTTCTGCAGGCGCAGATTTGAATGTGATTTACCTGAGTCGCCAATATCAACCCAAGCGACTTCGTTTGTTTTTGGACTTCTTGATTGAGCGTTTTCATAGCCAGTTTCCGGAATAAGCAAGACTTAGACTGCAACCCGTAATTGAGGCCATGTGATTAGCCAGTTTTTGGATTCTACCCGAGATTGAAACAGCGCCCATGTTCGCTTGGGGTTGTAAGTAATCTGGCCTTCAAACAAAGACTCAAATCCGAACGCAGAAATGCACTCTATCTGGTTCTTTTCGTTCAATCTGGCCGCAACCGCCGTCTCTTTTTCTGGCCAGTAACTCATCGAATCTAAGGTACTTTGGTAAGGTGTATCACCATTCCTTAGGTGCATGTTTGCTTGATTGCGCACTTGCCAGTTGAGCTCTGGCATTAAGGCGTTTAACTGCGCTTCGTATTTGAGGTAGGTTTGTTCGTCCAACTCATTCGGATCGAAATAAACAACATCTAGATCGTTTAATGGTGTTGGATTTTGCTTCTGGTGAAGGTGATCCCAAACTAAGTTTCGCACAAAGCCCGCAGCAATGTAGCAATCTGGCAAAGCCAGTGATCGAACACACTCCAATGCTTGAATGCGAAGTGGATCCTCTGCCAACAACTGGGCAAGTTTTCCTTCAAACATCGGTATTACTTCGCTGGTGGCAGTTCAATGCCTAGTTCATCGCGTTTTCGCTTACTCAAGCCAAGTGCAACCAAACGATAAGATTCTGATAAATAGTACTTTAGATCTTCGTCTAGGCGTCCGGAGGTTTCCGTTTGCTGAATCCATTTCATGCCTCGGTTAGCGAAATAAGGGGCAGGAATATAACCCTCATAATCGCTTAAAAAATCGAAGTTTAAAGGGGAAGTCTTAAACGTAAATGCAGGCTGCTTGTCTTTACTCCAGCCACCAATAGCAAACACCTTTCCGCCTACTTTCCAAACGTGCGCATCACCCCATTGAACAACATGAGAAGTGGCAGTGAATGAGCCGCAGAATTGATTAAATTCATCGTATGTCATTGGGTTACCTCAATAGTGATTAGCTTAAATTTTGGGCTAGCTTAGTGATGTGTGCAATCAAAGCCAAGTGAGATTCTGAGGTTTCCCTTCTATGGCGATAGATGCCGACAGTACCCGGCTTGGGCTGTGATTCCACGGTTAAGATTTTCAACCCTAACGATTGTAAGTAATCGCTCAGGTGGCTGGTATAAGACATCACAGCTATGCCACTTTTTAGTACATCAATACTCGCAAGTAACGAATCGACTTCGTAAGTTGGACGGTTATCAAGTTGCTGACGTTCCCTTTCGTTTTGCTTGGGAATTGGGTTGTCTAAAACATGGTTAAACTTTTTTGCATCATAGGTGACGGATAGGGCGGGGTATTCATGGAGCATTTGTTTCGTCACCATTTTACCCAAAAGTGGATGATTGGGAGAAACAAAGTATGCGTCAACAGTCTGAAATAAAGGAATAAAAGTAACATCACACTTTGACGACAACCCTACAATTTCATGACCAATGAAGAATTCAATTTGCTCATTAATCAAAGAATCCATTAAACCCAAATGATTGCCAAATTCGACGTGTGTGGATGCGGATGGTTGCTGAGACAAATGTTCATCTAAGGCTTGCTTTACGAACAAAGGCCACCACGCGTCTCCAGTTCCTATTTTTATTTTGCCGACTTGATACTGCTTCCTCTCTTCAATGCCTTGCATCATTTGATTGTATTCGTGCTGCATCGCATCGCTATGACGATAGAGAATACGACCAAATTCGGTTAGAACCATACCGCTTTGGTGGCGTTCAAAGAGTGTGACGCCAAGAGACTCTTCCAGCTTTTTTAAATTACTCGTCATTGTTGGTTGGCTTAGTCCGGCCATCCTTGCGGCGGCACTTATGCTTTGACAACGAGCAATCAGTAAAAATTGCTGTAGAGATTTGTCCATTGTTATTCCCCTTTTTGAAACAAGGTTTCTTGGGGGTATTGTGCACAATTTCTTTTATAAATCACAAATCTGCTATCTGACATAATTGAATTTATTAGTGTTTCATAGATCTAAATCACTATTGGTGAGCAACATATAGATGTTGTCTATAAAGCTTGCGATGTTACCTATTTTTCTCTGAAGAGCGTCTTCCTTAGACTGTCGCCAAAATAACAATCTAAGGGATGAACATGAAACCAAGTTTTATAGCGCTTGCTGTTGCTGCAACGATGGGGTTAGTTGGATGTGGTTCAGATTCTGATACCACGGAGGTGGTCGATAAATCGATTATTTCGGAAGACCTTTACTTACGCGGATTGAATGGCGATTGGGGGACTGCAGAACACGCGAAGCTGAACTATTTAGGGAACAATGAATATGAAACGGTGTTGCGTGTAGCGCGAGGCAGTAACCAGTTCAAGATTGCCGATCCTGGCTGGCAAATCCAATACACTCATTTTGAACAGCCTGCGATGTTTGATGAGGCTCAGGATTACTTACCAAAACCAGAAACGAATGAAGCATGTATGAATGACGACTGCAATTCGGAAATCACGTTTGAAGATAAAGGTTACTATAAGTTCTCTGTGAGTTTTGCGGATGAAAGCAGCGCGACGATGACCGTAACAAAAGCCACGCAGGAAGAGGCAGAGAAGTATTACTCAGATGCTATTTTGGATCCTGAAATGGTGCATGAGGGGCATCAAAATAAAGAACTAAAACTGTTCCGAAACTATGATGACAGTAATGAAACTGTGACATTTTCAGTCAAGGATCCTAAAGCAGAACTGCGTGAATTTGGCATCTCAACTACGACGGAACTGCGAGACGCTCTGGATCAAGGCATGGTGATTACGGAGAAAGAAGGGCCGCGTGTTGTATCTGGCGATCTCGCGTTTGATGCACTGTTCGCTTTGACTATGAAAGAGCTCGATCAACTTGCGGTGTCTGAGATCAAAGACGGCAATTACAACTACAACAAACCAATAAAGGCAGAAGTGTTTGAGACAGGTGCCAAGTGGCATTACGTTTGGACTCGTGATTTGGCATATGCGGCCGACCTTTCCCTTGCATTGATGAATCCTACGCGTGTTGAAAACGGTTTGGAATTCAAGTTATCAGCCTTCCGAGACTCAACAGATCAACAATACGATGGTGAGCAAATCGTCCAAGATACAGGCACTGGTGGCAGTTGGCCGATCAGTACCGATCGAACAACATGGGCGTTAGGGGCAGAACGTTTACTGTCGGCACTGGATGGCGAAGCTTACAACCAATTTGCAGAGCGCGCTTACAACGCAGTTAGCAACACGCTAGAAGCCGACCGTTTAGCGGCGTTTGATCAAGATTCAGGCCTTTACACGGGTGAACAGTCTTTCTTGGACTGGCGTGAACAGACATATTCTACTTGGACGCCAGATGATGTTAATGCGATTGGTAGTAGCAAGGCGCTATCAACAAACGTGGTTCACTATCGAGCAATGCGCTTAGCGGCGAAGTTGGCAGAACAATTTGACTCAAAAAACGCGGTGAAATACGCAGATTGGGCTGAGCAGTTAAAAACGGCAATCAATACTGAGTTTTGGAATGAACAGCGTGGTATGTACGTGAGTTACTTGTTCGATAACGGGCAAGATATTGCTGTCGACAAATATGACATGCTCGGGGAAGCGCTGGCGATCATAAGCGGTATTGCAAGCAATGAACAAGCGAAGCAAATCATGGAAAACTACCCTCATAGTGAGTTTGGTGTGCCAGTTTATTTCCCTCAACAGCCAGGTGTTCCGGTTTATCACAACCGTGCGATTTGGCCATTTGTCACCGCATATAGCTTGCGTGCTGCACATCGTACTCAAAACGTGGCAGCGGCTAACAATGCGATTCAATCCCTAGTTCGCGGTACCGCAACGAACCTATCAAATATGGAAAACTTGGAGTGGTTGTCTGGCAAATCGTTCATTATTCACAGTGATCATGGTGCAGATGCTTCTTTAGATGGCCCTGTGATCAACTCGCAGCGCCAGCTATGGTCGGTAGGTGGTTACCTCAATATGGTGGTCGAAACTATCTTTGGTATTCACACTGAAACAGGGCAATTGGAAGTTAAACCGTTCATTACAGGATGGGTTCGCAATCAACTTTTTGCTCAATCAGATCAGATTACATTGGAGAACTTTAGCTTCAAGGGTAAAAGCTACTCTGTGACGGTTCACTTGCCAGAAGTACAAGATGAGTCAAACGGTTACTATCCAGTGGAAGAGGTGACGGTTGATGATAATGGTCACTACCAAGTCACCTTGGGTAGCCTTGCTGCTGACGACAGCAGTATAAAAGTGGTTGATGGAGTTAAACCTTACGCAACGGAGAGCGAAAAAGTCTTTTCTCCAAAAGAGCCTGAGCTCGATGTCGCTCGCACCAATAATAATGTGACGATTGGTGTAACTAGTGACTACAACATTAACTTGTACCGCAATGGTCAACTGATCCAAAGTAATGTTAACGGAAAAGAGTACAGCGATACCTTAAGCGGTTTTGCGTGTTATTTGGCTGAGAGTATTAATGAACAAGGCTTCCGTTCTAACCCAAGTGAACCGGTTTGTGTTGGCGAAGATATTCGCGTCAAACTCGAGGGTGATTACCAACCGCTAAAAGACGATGTATCGGTAGTCACTGTCAGCAAAGATAGTGGTGATGTAAATGGTCTGAGTGCTTTCACCGTCCCTACCAACGGGCAATACCAATTGGCGGCGTGGTATAACAATAACCTAGGTCAACTAAACACCGGTATTACTAACGCAGTGAAAGAGCTCGAAGTTCTCGACGAATCTGGTCAGTCAGTTGGTAAAGGTTACATTCAAATGGGCCATATTGGTGAGAACAAAGGTATGCGTTACTCAACACCGATTGAAGTTTCCTTGGAACAAGGCAAATCATACCGACTGGTTCTCAAAGACCATTTCAATATGAGTTACTTGAAATCTAATGAAACCTACATTTACTCAGGTGGCGTAGATGGCGAGATGAATGAAGCGCAGATTGCTGATATCCGCATCACACCGCTTCAATAACGTGAATTGAAGTTCTAAGAAAAAGCCGCTGAGATGATCAGCGGCTTTCTATTTAAGTAACCACTGGATGTTCGTTTTAACGTGAATGTTCAGAAAAGTGCTCACCAGCGTTTGGATTCCGACATGCTAGTGGAGAGATGGTCGATAAAGGCTCTTAATAACGGTGTGACTTGTTTACGCGTGCCATAGATGGCATGAACGCCTAACGTTTTTGGGTGCCATTCCGGTAACAACTGAATCAACTTACCCTCAGTGAGCATATCCTTCACTGTTGGGTAGGGCTGTAAGCTGATTCCGTTACCATTTAAGGCGGCAGCAAGCAGTACTTCTGGGGTATTCGCGCTGATATTGCCTTTGATGGAGACTGATTCATCACCGTTTGGCCCAGAGAATATCCACTCAGAACGACCAAAATAGCTAAAGGAAAGACAATTGTGGTGTCCTAGGTCTTGGGCGTTTAACGGTGCGCCTTTTTGTTCTATGTATTTGGGGGACGTACATATCACCGAGCGGCATTCACCTAATTGCTTTGCTACGACATTAGCAGGTAACTCATTGGTGATACGTATGGCAAGATCAATGCGTGATTCCACGAGGTTTACGGTTTCATCTGTCGACACAATATCAATCGCCACATCAGGCCACTGTTCAACAAAGCTTGTGATTGCGTCAATTAGGAAGCTACTCACAATGGAATAGCTCGCGGTAATACGCAATTGACCTTTTAGATTCACTCGATTTTGATTTCGGATTCCGCTTAGGGATTCTTCAAGTGCAAGTAACTCTCGTGCAATCTCAAGCGTCTCTTTCCCTGCACTGGTTAAACTGAGGCTTCGAGTTGTGCGGTGGAGCAGACGAGTATCCATCCACTTTTCGAGCTCACCTAAATAACGTGTCACTTTAGTTCGCGAAAGATCGAGATGCTCAGCGGCAGCACTTAAGCTTCCTCGCTCTACGATCGTGACAAAGACATTCATTGCCTCAAGTCTGTCCATTCTGTTGCTTCACCTTAAGAAAATCACCGTCACAGTATATGTCCGGATTTCGCAACAGTGAAAGTTAATTTGCTATCTATTTCATCTAAAACCAATCAAATAAGATGACCTCAACATGAAACGAGCCGCATGAGTTGGTTCTCTAACACGGAATAAGATGATGAATAAGCGTTCAATTACTCTACTGATCACCGCACTAGCGGCATCGAACTATGTGTCGGCTGCGGACTTAACGATTACCCACTACAACCCCGGTGAAAATGCGATCTTTCCTGCAAGCTCTGTGCTTGTTTCTGGTGAAAAAGAGCTGATGTTGTTTGACGCACAATTTAGCGTCAAAGACGGAAAAAAGTTGGTGGAACAGATTAAAAAGAGTGGCAAAGAGCTGTCGATGATTTACATCAGCAGCGGTGACCCCGACTATTATTTTGGCTTAGAGCCTATTGTTGCTGCATTCCCTGATGTCAAAGTGGTAGCGAGTGAAGCGGTTGTTAAACATATCGAACGAACAAAAGACGCGAAACTGGCGTACTGGGGACCTATTTTGGAAGAGGGGGCACCATCAAAAATTGTTGTGCCTACTGT
Organism: Vibrio sp. MOR3; assembly: GCF_001557775.1. NCBI lineage: Bacteria > Pseudomonadati > Pseudomonadota > Gammaproteobacteria > Vibrionales > Vibrionaceae > Vibrio > Vibrio sp. MOR3. The sequence goes on from NZ_LNRD01000005.1 coordinate 288,920, forward strand.
ACTCAATGACACCACTCTGACGCTTGAAGGTAAGCGCATTGAAGTAAAAGAAATCAATACTCATGATGCTTACCTTTGGGTGCCTGCGAAGAAAACTGTATTTGGTGGTGTATCGGTTTACAGTGGTGTTCATGTTTGGATGGCGGACACTCAGTCGAAACAAGAGCGTGCTCAATGGTCTCAATCGTTGGAGCGCATGAAAGCACTGAAACCAAAGACCGTGATTCCGGGACACTACCTTGGTGATATGCCGAAAGGTGTGGAAGGTGTTCAATTCACCATGAACTATATCGCAGACATTGAGCAGACGTTAGAAAAATCGGGCACGCCATCATCAAGCGAGATTTCGGCAGCGATGAAGGCTAAGTACCCACAATTTGCTGCAACAGAAGGCGATCTTGAACTGGGTGCGAAAGTGCTAAGTGGTGAAATGGAGTGGCATTAATCTAAGCCTGTTATTCGCCATACTACCCAAAAACAGCCCCTCATTGTGAGGGGCTGTTTTTTATTATTTTGCTGCTTGCGGACGTGGCTTACGACGTTGTCCTGATGGCTTGTTGCCTGACGGTTTACCGTTTGAAGGCTTTGCGCCAGCTGGTTTGCCGCTGTTAGGCTTGCGGTTACCTGATGGTTTGCCACCGTTACCGTTTTTATTTGCGCCCGGCTTGTTCGCTCCAGACTGGTTGCTATTCGGCTTGTTACCGCTTGGCTTGCCGTTTGAACGAGCTTGACCGTCACGATTGCCTTTTGGTTTACCAGCGCCGCCTTTACCTGCTTCACCTTTGCCGTTTTTGTTGTCGCTGTTGAAGCGACGCTTTGGTTTGTTGTTACCGCCGCTGTTTTTCTTCTCAGCGGTTTGACTGTTTTCACCTTCTGCTTTTGGCTTCTTAGGCTTTTTCGGTTTCTTAGGCTTGATTGGGCGAGTATCCAATTTAGATTCTGGAACCACATTGGTTGGTGCAAAGCCCGCTAGCTCTTTACGTGGAAGCAGTTGTTGAATCAAACGTTCGATGGCAAAAAGCTCTGATGCTTCAAGTGCGCACACTAGAGAAATCGCTTTACCAACTTCTCCAGCACGGCCTGTACGACCGATTCGGTGAACGTAATCTTCTGCCACTTTTGGTAGCTCGAAGTTAACCACTTGAGGAAGCTGAGGAATATCGATACCGCGTGCAGCGATGTCTGTTGCTACCAGCACACGAATCTCGCCAGATTTAAAATCAGCCAACGCTTTAGTACGAGCACCTTGGCTCTTGTTACCGTGGATCGCTGCCGCTGGTAGCTTTTCGTCCACTAAGAATTTCGCCAGGCGGTTTGCACCGTGTTTAGTGCGAGTGAAGACCAGTACTTGTTTCCAATCACCATCTTTGATCAGTTTTACCAGCATCGGCGCTTTCTTCTTCACGTCTGATGGGTAAATGCTTTGCTCTACAGTGCGTGCTGTCGAGTTTGCAGGGTTCACTGAAATCTCAATCGGGTTGTTCACAAGGCCTTTCGCAAGGTCACGAATCTCATTAGAGAATGTCGCAGAGAACAGTAGGTTTTGACGTTGCTTAGGCAGCAAATCAAGAATCTTACGAATGTCGCGGATAAAGCCCATATCCAGCATGCGGTCCGCTTCGTCCAATACGAGTACTTCTAGTTGGTCGAACTTCACCGCGTTTTGGCTGTAAAGATCCATCAAGCGGCCTGGGGTTGCAACCAATACGTCAGCACCTTTACGTAGACGCTGCATTTGTGGGTTGATCTTAACACCACCGAACACAACAGCACTGTTTAACGATAGGTGACGGCTGTACATGAACACGTTTTCTTGTACTTGAGCTGCAAGTTCACGCGTGGGTGTAAGAATAAGTGCACGAACATGATTACTACGAACGCGAGGGCCGTTTGACAAGCGTTCTAGGATTGGCAGCGTAAAGCCCGCTGTTTTACCCGTACCAGTCTGCGCTGCTGCCATGACGTCTTTCCCTTCCAGAATTGCAGGAATTGCTTGAGCCTGAATTGGCGAAGGGGTGTCGTAGCCTTTTTCCTGAATAGCTTTAAGGATTGGAGCAGATAGACCTAACGAGGTAAAACCCATATGTATGATTCTCAATTGTTGAGTTAGATAACAAGGCGTCGAATTTATGTGCGACGCGAAAAGTGCGCCATTCTGAGGCTTTTAGGCGTCGGCTTCAACTATTTCTGTTACCGATGAATACTTGATCCAGATCTCACTTCCGAATCGGTGACAGCGGCTGGGGATGACCTCTCTGTGTTTTTAAAATAGGTGGAGGTGGGACTTTATTGGGGCTGTTACTATATTTTTCTTTTGAATCATAAGCTTTGGTTGTTTTTCAATGTCTCAGTGAAAGTCAGAGACTTGGTAGTTCAGCTCACTTATCCAAAATTCATTGTCTAGGTGGGCTTGCATCATTCTTTTTTGTTGTCCGTTTTCTAGAGTAATAAGATAGAGTCCGGACGTGAGTCCTTCGACCATATAAAAGCCATCCTTCTCTATTTTACTTGAGAATTCCATATCGTTGGCAATGTGTTTGAAATGGAGATAGCTGTGGTCTTCAAGTGAGCCTTCGATTACTCCATCAATACCAAAAGAGGCGATCAAAACCACGGATATTTGTGTAACCCCCGCTTGGCGAGTATTGACTAGAATGGGATTGTGTTGCGTTGTTAAGTTGAGGTCGAGGGCGCTCTCATCAACATGGATAGAAAGGTTATCGTGGGCAGGAACTTGATGGAAAACAAACTCGCCGTTTTCATCACTCATCGCGAATTGGTCAAGCACACGCAAATTGACATTTGGGATCACGTTGCCTTGTTGATCGACGACGGTGCCGACGAGCTTGGCATAACTGTATTTGCTCCAATCTAATATTTCGGCAATGTTGTCGTCGAAATGGCTGCGAATCCCGGCCTCCGTAGTAAGCTCAATACCATAATGTTCGTGGTTGCCGAACAGTTTTATTTTGAAGCTTGAGTTTACGCGTGCTTCTAACGTTGCGGATAATTCAACATCGTTATTGGTATAACTGGCAGACAGGTTCGACATCACTTCTTCAAAATACTGCCCATAGTTAATCCAGCAATCGGTACAAATATTTCGCAACGAAGCTTCAGTTTGTTCAAGAGAACCGGATTTATCCCATGCCCCTTTTACACGCCATGAGGTATCAGAAAAGCCATTCTTGGCGAGCTCAATAGTATGTAAAAAGTCGTCGATATCTTCTATCTGGTCGCGTGTGTAATTGGATTCAACGCGGAGAAAAAGGTTACGTGCAACTTTTGCACTGAGTTGAGGTGAGATTTGGTACTTATCATCTTCACGTCTTAAATCAAGGTAGGCGTTATAGTAAGGGCCTGAAAAGCTGTATTTTAAAGCGTCATACAACTCGGAATTCCGCGTGAAATTCACCGTCTTGTTGAGCTCTAAGCTTAACGATTGTGTGCGACCAAACTGCATATCCAACTCAATAGGAAAACGTTGTAATTCAGGAATCCAACCCACATGCATTGCAAGCCAGTGGCGTGGGAGATAGCGTGTTTGGAAAGCCAAGAGCGTGTCGTGGTCTGCAATTAACGCGGTGCTGCCAAAAGTGAGGTAATCATCAATGCCATATTCCAAAATACCTGCGCCAACTTTTGCCTTTTCAAAGTCGGCGATGAGATCTATCCCCCATTGCCCTTTTGGAAGGAAGCCACCATCCAAACCTGCGATAATTACTTCCTCTTGCTGCCAAACACCTTTGGCCAAGTAATAACGGAAAGTGAGAGTATCGCCCGGTGCAATGTTACTTTCTTCTATCACAAAGCGACCAAAATCATCAGAGCGGTATGAGCTTTGATAAACCCCGTTGACTAAAAGATCGATGTTGATGTTTGGCTGGGTTGTCCTTTCCAATTGAAGGTTGCCAAATTTTGGCACCGTTTTGTGGTTGGAGTAGTGAAAGCCATTTTCGAGAATCACAGGATTCGAGTAGAGACCACCATCCAATAACACATGTCCAAGTTCAACTCGGTTGTGGTTGTCTGGTTGAGCGATTGTGATGTTGTAGTATGCCACTGGATGATCTTCTCGTGAATCTACAGACATTTGGCCAATCCAATTTTCTGTACTCAATAGAGAATCGGAGAGCAGGTGTCCTCCCTCCTTGTTATCGCTCTCATATGACGCGGTTGCGGAAAGGCGAGTGGAAAAGCCCAACGTTGATAGCGGTCTGACTGAGGGTTGTCGAGTCAACTGTTCGAGTCGTTTGGCTCTATCTCGAGAATCACGTTTGAGTTTTTGAATTTCCTCCTCTAATTCAGAGGGGGATTTATAGCCCTTGTCGATGATGAGTTGGTAGTCTTCGATATACCAACGAGCTTTAACGGGTAAGCAGTCATTAAGGCTACGCCAATGGATAAGCCATTCCTCTTCATAAAAAAGGATCTGGATAGGCTGTTGCGTTGAATTTGATCGGTAACATACGTGACGGCTTAGGTCGATAATGAAAGCGGGGGTTTCTCGTGCCAGGTCTTGAGGTAGGTGTATTTCACAACGCTTATGAACACAGTTTCCGTGCATTTCCAATAAGTAAGCAATACTGCTCTCGATAGGCAGGTAGGGCTGTTCCTCGTCATCCATCATAACACGATAAAAACTGTCCCCCACATTACCCAAACGAACCTCGATGTGAGCAGGATACAAGGCTAACTGCGATGGTTCGTTGGCGAATAACGGAAAAGATAGGGCGAAGATCATTGACAAGCACAGCCCAATGTAACGTAGTCTCATTCTCGTTAGATTGGGCTTAGTACGCGAATCGATGTAAGGGAGGTTACAAGGTGCATTCGTGTAGTGATTGTTCGTCTTGTGTGATAAGAATCTTACTCTTGGCCGGAAGTCGTTTCACGAGCTCAGATTGTCGAAGCAATACCAGCCTCTCTTGATGATTATCGGTGTTGAGCATCGCATTAAATTGATATCTGCCTTTGTTTTGGATGCGTAACTCACCTTGTTTACATTGGATGGATACGTCTTGTTGAACCTCGCCGCGTTGTGCGTAAACCGGGATGTAGCTGTTTACTCGGAAGTCGAGAGCAAAAGAGGGCCCAGAGCTTTGAGCGTCTGCGGTTTGGCTTTGAACCAAAGTGATAGGAGAGAACCACAAGTAAGCTCTATATTCGCCGTTGTCTTTATCTGCTGGTAAAGCGCTAAACCTCAAGCGAATCGTACGTCGTTGGTTTGGCTTTAACTCCCGAATTATCGGCGGAGATACTTTGATCCACTTTGTAATATCTTCCGTTTGCGCGATGTCTTTATCGGTGCGGGTGACACCTCTCGAAGTGATAGGGCGATAAACTGGCTTAATTTCAAGCCTAATGGGTTTGTCTGAGTTGTTTTCTACGATGATCTTCTCTGTCACTGATCGATCCGCATTCAGCACCAAACGGGTGGGAGCAATCAACAATTGCGCATAGCTAGGGAATGAGACAAATATTGTCGTGAGTAATAGAACTAGGTGCTTCATCGATAATTAACCTCAAAAGGAATGGTGCCAGAGTAGCTGCCTGCTGGAAATTTTGCGCCTATCCGAATTTTTGCGCCGATACACAACAATTTGCTTCTTCCGTTGCTGTTTATTTTTGCGCGCCCGCGTTTAGATAAACCACACCCATAAAAAATTCGACGAACCTTAATTTTTCGAGATGATTTGTCATGATTAAGGTATTGGTTGTTAGGTACGGTGACGGTAATTTTTCGCCCCGGGTCACCGTCTACATAAAAACGGACAACGTAAAGTTGACTGTGGGTTGGGTTGGAAACTGCATTTTGACCTCGTCCAGATAAATATATTCCTGGGAAAGTGATATCCATATTTTCTGGGACGATCGTCAATGCCAAGCAACTTTGATGAGTTAATAAAAATAACCATAAATAAAAAGCGACTTTTAATGGCATGATATTCTTATTTTGATAATGGCGGCATTAAAATATTGCCGCCATTTCATTAAACAATACTATTGATTACTGGTAAGTAACATCAACTGGAACGCTAGCAGAGTACGTACCTGCGACAAGCGTTGCTGTTGATACTTGTGCGGTGCCCCCAATTTTAAGTTCAGCAGTTCCACCTGTTAGTGTCAACGCAGGAGAGAAGTCGAAGGTTGCTGCAACGTTGTTTGCGCCATTTACAAGGTTAGTACCAGAGATAGCAACATCAACCACTTCGCCAGCGCCGCCGTCGATAGTGAATGTTGCAGCGCCCGCATCACCTTGGGCAATGACAACATCTGTTGTACGGTCTGATGTGATAATACCGAAATCAAGATTAGACGTTCTGGTCATAGTGATCGCTTGTTTTACTTCTAACGTTGCGTCGAAAGTATCGCTAACGGCAAAAGCATTCATTGATGAAAAGGTGATAGCAGATAGCGCAGTAACTTTTACAAATGTATTCATTTCTTTACCTGTTGTGTTTTGGTTTGAGTAAAACATTCTTATATATGAGACAAATAACTAGGGGTTGGTACATTTGTCAGTTGAATAAAATACACAGAAAGCATAGCTTGTAAAAATATTTCTATAATTAGATAGTTTATATATAAATAAGTTGAATATTATTCAATATAAGTATTATCAAGCTTTAATGAAGAGGATGTTAATGTAGGCTTTAATAATTAAGGTGTAGTGATTGAGACATAATTAAATTTAATCTCTGTTATAACATTAAATACTTATACCCAAGTAACCTCAAGATGCTAGGTTCAGCGAGAGTGGCTTGGTTTGTAGACGCGGCGGCGATTTAAAGGTCTAGTGGACCTAAATCAAGAATCGGCAACAAAGTATACAAACCAAGACAACTTGCCCTTCGGGAGCGTGTCATTGACCCGACTTCTGTGTCAAACAACTTGGAAAGAGCTGGCTATTACGCTGCGTTGTTTTCCTTGATCTCGAATCAATGACAGCGCTCTGAATCCTGCATCTTGAAGTCACTTGGGTATATAATATAGTGCTGGTGGTAAATAAGGCTCAACCCTTATGGTCGACATAAGCAAAAGCACTATTTGAGATGCAGTGTCGGAGAGACTTTCCCACGCTCTGTGATTAGCTCTCAAAAGAGATGAGAGCTTATTATGAGAGTCTAGTCTTGCTTGGCGCGATCTAAAAAAGTTTGAGTGATGAGCTGGAACAAGGCATCCACACTCGGTCTTTGTTCAATATGGTTAAATAGGGGGGTGTGAACATCACCGCGAATATGATCGGCATGGCCACACAATTGATTGCACAGTTTTACCGGTTCAACGATCTTTTCTACGTCCGCATCAATAAGAATGCAGGCCTGAGAGAGCACCACTTGCCCGCCGCCTTTCTTCAGTAAGACTCGTTGAGCGGTTCCCACCACTTTTTGTCCATTGATGTTTAGGTTGTAGTCCCCGTCACAATAGGAGTTGGGTGTTGCGTGCACATCAACCTTCACTCCGAGTTGTTCAAAGAACACCCCTAGGACAGAACATAAGTCGAGATACGCTTTTTTGATGTCGTATGGCTGACCTTCTGGCCAATGATAAATGTGGGATAGATTAATGATTCCAGGAACTTGAGGTACGGGCGCGCCGCCAGTTTTTCTAGAGAATAGCTTCCAGTTAGTCTCTTCAAGACCTTGTTCAAGCTCGTCTGAAATAGGCCACTTCTTGCCTGCAGGAAGGACGAGCGTTGGGCTTTTCACTTGCCACAACAATAAGACTTGAGAGAGTTGATCCGTCTGCACGAGTTTGATCAGTTCATCTTCTTTACTGAAAACATCTGCGACTTCAGTGCATTGATAGCGGATCAGTTTATTTTTGGAAGCCAAATTCAGTCCCTCTTTTCATCTACCCTTCAGTTTTACTCCAATTCCTTCACAAAATCCAATCACAACTCTGTTTTTGTTTGAAAGTAAATGTTCATTAAAAACATTAAGTTAAAACCTTCATGCGCAAATATCGAGTCAGGTTTATAATTTGTTTTTAATGCAAATGTTGCGTATGCAATGATTGTTATGTAATCTTTGTTTTGTACCGCTACTCACATCAAATCAAAAAAGAGAATATTGCTATGAAAAAGTCACTCAGCCTAGCTCATCGACTCAGCTCTATCAGTGCCTATCTGCTCATCTTGAGCTTTTTTATTAGCACCGTGTTGGTTGAATTATTTGGTGATCACCAAGCTATCTTGTTCGTCAAAACCTATATTTCTTTTGCGATTTGGGCAGTCGTACCATTAATGGTAATCACTGGAATTACTGGTGCTAAGATGGCATCGAATGTGAAAAAAGGGCCTTTAGCTGCGAAGAAAAAACGCATGCCTTTTGTTGCCTTGAATGGTCTGCTGATTTTGGTTCCTGCTGCAATTTACTTAAAGTACTTAGTGGGAATGGGTCAGTTTGATACCATGTTCTACATTATTCAGGGGATTGAGTTGCTTGCTGGCTTCATCAATCTTACCTTGATGATGCTGAATATTCGTGATGCTCGCGCATTAAAGGCATCAAGAAAATCAATGCTTGTGTAGAGCATAAAAAATTTTTGTTGTTCATTGCTTAAACGATAAATAGAATCCGCAGTCTATTTAATTCTAAGGCGATGAAATTATGAAAAAGTTAATGACTGGTGCAGCATTAGCAACGTTATTAACTGGTTGTGTGACGTTCCCAACACAAGAATCAGAGCAAGTAAAAGTGATTTGGGATGATGTAAATGCAATCGAAAACTGCCAACACCTTGGTACAGTAATGGGCTCAGAAGGTCACTTCTACGATTACTGGCTCCATGCAGACAAAGACATGGTTTGGGGCACATTAAACCAAATGCGCATAAAAGCAGTGGAATTGGGTGCAGACACGCTTTACTTGTATCAACCTCTGGGTTTCTCAAGCTCGGTCACTATGTTCGCTAACGCGTATCAATGCCAAAACTAAGCTTGGAACAAACGAATAAAAAGCAGACTGTCGACAGTCTGCTTTTTTGCTTTATGCCCCCCAATTTTAAAGGGGGCTGCAAGGAACGACAGGACAGGCCGTTCTTGAATTTTAGTTCAAGCTTGCGGTCGCCATAGCAACGGAATCGGTAAACGATACACTGAATGCGTCATCGGTATTGAGCACTTTGGCAGGAAATTCCAAGCTTAGCTGAGTTTGAGGCGCCACTTCAGATTCCACACTGGTAATGAACTTCCGAGTTTCTCCAGGAGAAATCGTCAGGTCGCTGTTTCCCTCTGGACCAAGTTCAGCAATACCAATGGTTGCTAGGCCGTTACCTTCACCATCTACCAAACTCAACAGTGATTCGGATTTGTAAATCAACTCGCCTTTATCGGTTTGGTACGCTCTGAAGGTGTTAAAGCTTGGCTGTAAATCGCCTTCTGTTGCTAAGTTAGTCACAGAGAAAGTGACATTCGAGCCGTCAAATTTTTCGACTTTGACTAAGACATTCGCGTCTTGGTAACGAGCGGCTGCCGCAGCGGTTGCCAGCTCTTTCTGTCTTTGTTTCTCTCGTTCAACTTCAGCGATACGCGCTTCTTCCTCTGCAATACGTGTTTCTGCCATCGCGTAAGACTTATCTACCATCGCCAGTAGGGCAGGGATAGAGTAAGCAGACAAGCCCTCTAAGTGATCGAAGTCGATCTTCGCATGAGTGGTCATGTTATTGGTCGAGAACTGACAGTGACCATCAATTAAGCTCACGAATGCGACTTCATATGTACCTTGTAACTTGCTTACTTCAACGCCGGCCTTCTCTATGTTGGCACGCACTTGTTTGATTTCTGCCAGCGACTGCTTAGGTAATGGGCCGTTTGGTGATACGTCGTTAGCCACAGAGACTAATGCTTCGGTCACGAATGGATTGTTTTTCTCTGGAACGACGGTAGTTACAAGGTTAGCTTGAGTAATATCTTCCCCAAGTAACACCGTCATTTTTTGCGATGCAGCGGTCTTATTACCGGCGAGAACGTCGCTACAGTTCGGTGAGTTGCTTGCATTTGCAGATGTTGCAGCAACGAGTGATAGCATGGCGGACAAGCCAGTGATGACGAGTCCTTTCGATGGTCGATTGTTCATCCTGATAACCCCTCTGGAATATGATGCGCTCAGCTAACGTTTGTTGCCCAACTTAGTTGGGATAGCGACATTCAGAATGGTTGTAGTCGCGTCCTCGCCACGTTCATCTTCACAAGACTGTTTAGTTGGCTTTTTCTGCCCAACTCTAAATCGCGATAAGCCGTCACGATCAAAAGTGTTTGAATTCGTCGATGATGCTACAAGGTCGATGTCTTTTTTCTGAAAGATAGACGTAACTTTTCCAAGCTTCAAATCCGTGATCGAGATCTATTTTTTGCGATGGTGCGAGGATCAAGAGAAAACAGACACTTAACGTAGAGAGTTGATTTTGAGAGAAAAAAATAAATTTTTTGGGGAACTTTTTGAAACGCTACCTTTGAGACTTAATTCGCATCTCAAAGGCAGGTGTTTGGAAATCAAGGCGTAATTTTGACTACAGTGCGTTTAATACGCCCGCCAAACGGGTCACGGCAACTGTCAATTCTTCTGGTGTAGCGTTTGTAAAGTTTAAGCGCAGCGCTGCTTTTACTGCTGAGCCCTCTGGGTAGAATACAGGACTTGGTACAACGGCAATGCCGTTAGCCAACAATGATTTGGCCAGTTCAAACGTATCGCATTCTGGGATCTCTACCCATACGAACATACCACCATCAACAGGCTTAAGGACGCAGCTTGATGGAAGCTGTTTTTCTAGCTCTGCATACATCACATCGTAGCGAGACTTGTACAATTCACAGATGGTGGTGATGTGGGTGGCAAAGTTGTCATGTTGAAGCAAGCCGTGCAGTAGGGCTTGCATCGGTACGCTTGAGTGCAAATCGGCACCTTGTTTGATTTTAATCAGCGGTTCTAGGTAGCTAGTTTTACCCGTAACCACGCCGATACGAAGACCTGGCGATGCAATCTTAGAGAATGAACGCAGTACGATAGAGTTCTGTGGACAGAAATCAGACACCAAAGGCAAAGCTTCACCAGAGAAACGCAGCTCGCGGTACGGTGCATCTTCGATGAAAGCCACGTTGTATTGAATACAAAGCTCTGCAACCTTTTGACGCGTTTCTAGTGCCCAGCATACGCCCGTTGGGTTATGGAAATCTGGCACCGCATAGAACATCTTCGGCTTTTGCTCAGCGAAGCACTGTTCTAGCTCTTCAAGGTTTGGACCGAACTCTGTTTGAGAAACAGTCACGATGTTTGCTTGAACCAAGCCAAACACCTGCATCGCACCAAGGTAGCTTGGGGCTTCCATTACGACTTTGTCACCCGGGTTCACATAAGCGCGTGCAATCAAATCCAAACCTTGCTGAGAGCCAGTGGTGATCATCGCTGTGTGTGTTTCAGGAAGCTTGAAGTAACCGTTTAGGAAGCTAAGTAGAGGTCCATAACCTGCGGTTGAGCCGTATTGGAACACCTCTGGCATGTTGGCCAAGTTTTCAAGCGTCGGCTTCATTAAGTCGATTGGGAAGGTCTTCTCATCTGGCAAACCGCCAGCAAGCGAGATGACGTTTTTATCGCTAGCGGCAGCGAGGATCTCTCGAATGTACGATGACTTTACTTGTTGTAGTGACTGTGCGATTTCCATGTGTTGTGTTTCTCGTATTTCTCATTGTTATGCGAGAAATAGTACATGGGAATTGCTTACTTTAGTGTGTCCATTTATGCTGTTAAACATGTCCATTTATGCTATTTAAGCCAAAAGACAGAATATGAGCCAACAACAAGTTTCCAGAATCAATGACGTACTGTTCTACATTCACCAAGACATTAGCAGAGAATTATCCGCTAAAGAGTTGGCTGATGTAGCAGCGTATTCTGAGCAGCATTTCCACCGTATTTTTAAAGAGGTTGTAGGGGAGTCGATTCATCAATACATTCGTCGTACGCGAATGGAATACGCAGCCAATCAACTGATGTTTGATACCAAATCCTCCGTGTTAGAGATTGCCAATAAGTGCGGTTTCAGTTCCGTGTCTTCGTTTAGTCGGGCCTTTAAAGCTACGTTTGCCTTGTCGCCAGGAGTATGGCGAAAACACGATTTACAGATCGCAGAGAAGCCTTATTTAAAAGATCCCGAAGTCGCTGCGGGTTATCATCGCGTCGCCAAGCGTGCTTTACCAGATCCTAAAGTTGTCGAAGTGCCCCAACGCTTTGCGGCTTATGTTCGTCACGAGGGTTATAACCGTTCGATTCGCAATGCTTGGCTGGTGTTAAAAGCGTGGGCCAACTCTGAGAACCGAGACTTCTCTACGCAATATGGTTTGCATCATTCCAACCCGGCTTGGGTTGAGTTGGACAAATGTCGTTACGTGGCGTGCATGGCCATTGATAAACCGCTTAAGTATCGCGGAGTGGTGAACCAGATGACCATTCCGGGTGGCTTACATGCGGTATTTCGCTTAACAGGCGTGTACGGTGAGTTATTACCGCAAATCAGTATGGTGCTAGAGAAATGGTTGCCAAACTCGGGCTTTAAGCAACGCTCGACTCCTGCGTATGTGCATTATCATCAAAACCACTTTTTAAATCATGAAGAAGCGTTTGAATTAGATTTCTACTTGCCTATCAGTTTCTTCTAACAATTTCTTTTAAAAAGCTTTGCTTCACGTTCAATGCTTTACTATTGTGTCAGATGAAAATGCTCGGCATTGACGTCGGACTTTATAGAATGAGTTGAAAATGAAATGAATATAGAACATCTCAAGCTTTTCGTTCGTTTGGCATCAACGCACAACATCAGCATGGCAGGACAAGAGCTTGGATTATCGCCAGCCGTTGCCAGCGCCCACATCAATAAGTTGGAAGAAGGGCTAGGCGTTCGCCTTGTGCACCGAACCACACGTAAGGTCTCATTAACGGAAGAAGGTCAGGCATTTTTGCCACACGCAGAAGAAGTGCTTGCAACGGTAGAAGCGGCACGAGGTGCGGTCGGAGTAGGTCATAGCGCACCAACCGGCACGCTTAGAGTTACAGCGCCAGCGTCGTTTGGGCGTTTGCATCTTGTGCCTGCACTCAAAGGCTTTATGGCGGCTTACCCCGAGCTAACGGTGGATTTTCGTTTTTCTGATTCCATCATTGATATGGTTGAAGGTGGGTTCGATGTCGCGATTCGTCTTGCAGAGTTGAAAGACTCAACGCTGGTGGCACGCAAATTAGCTCCGGATCGCCGTATCATTGTTGCTTCACCAGAGTATTTAGAAAAGCACGGTACGCCGAAAACACCGCAAGAACTTGCTGAGCACGAATGCGTGACGCTAATGGGGCTAGACAATTGGGTGTTTGAAACCCCAGATGGTCATTATGCGATGCGCGCTTCGGGCAGCTTTAGAACCGATAACGGCGATGCGATGCGTGATGCTTGTATCGATGGACTTGGTGTGTCGATCAACTCGATTTGGAGTGTCTACAAACAGCTTCAAGCCGGTGAGTTGCTTGAAATCTTGGAAGACTACCCATTGGTGATGAACGCCAGCATTTGGGCGGTTTACCCTAGCTCACGTTTGATCGCACCTAAGGTTCGTGCCTTTATTGATTACTTTGCCGAGCATTACGGGCAGCCACCTTACTGGGAAACCGAACTGGCTACCCATCAGAAATAAACAAAAACGCTTTCCAATCGGAAAGCGTTTTTTATTGTGTTTATCTAGCGGGAAAGAGAACGACTACCAAGAAAAAGTCTGGATGACGTTGTCTTTTGCCATTGGGTTAGATGCAATCGCGTGATTGATGTTTCTCAGAAAATCCTCGCGTGAATCCAACAACCAACCTTTCTGTGGAACGATGTTGTTACCATGGTCGCCCCAGTAGAAGGTATCAATGTTCAAGTTTTCGAGTAGGTATTTCTCTTCCTCAAGCACTTGAAGTTGAGTTGGCATAATGAACTCACCATTCTTCACTTCTTGTTCCATCACCGTTCCTGGTTGAATCGCAAGTGCCATAGGCGCAATTTGCTCAGGATTGATTTGGTTCAAGATGTCTGTTGTCGCAATAATGTGTTCTTTTGAACGTTCGCGTCCACCTAGGCCAAAGATGAAAGACAGCAACACTTCAATGCCAGCTTCTTTTGCCATTGCCATGCCTTCGATCGCTTGCTCTGGTGACATGCGTTTTTTAATGCGCTCAAGAACAACGCGATCGCCAGATTCAAGGCCAGAATAGGCCATATCTAAACCTGCATCTTTCAGCTCTTTCAATTCAGCAATGGTTTTACGGCGGAAATCGTTCAATCCACTGTAAAGAGATATCTTTTTGCATTCAGGAAACGTTGAACGCAGTTTGTCGAAGATCTTAAGCAAGTAATCCGTACGTGCCGCCATAACGTTACCATCAATCAAGAAGATCGATTCTACATGTGGGTAGATCAGACGCGCTTCTTCAATGTCTTTAAACACGTCTTCAATAGGGCGTACCTTAAAGCGTTTGTCATCAAACATGCTGCAAAACGTGCAGGTGTTGATGCTACAACCCAATGTGGTTTGGATTAAGATGCTGCGGTATTCCGGCCATGGTCGGTAAACTTTGCCCTCATAGTTCATAGTTGGATCTCCAGTTAAAAGCGGGATGATTCGATGTCATCACTCGCGAAAGATAATGGGAACGAACGCGTTTGAGTCTGGCGTTTTTCCCGATGGCTGAAGATTAACAAGAGAAGGCTTTGTTGATAATTGGCCTTTATATCAAATGAGTTTTTAGATTTTGTTGAAAATGAACAATGATGGCAGTTTTAGAAGCACAGAGACGGAAGCGTGAGAAACAGAAACGCCAGAAATCAGTAAACAGAAACCAGTACGTAAAAACAACAACACCCAGCTGAAGCTAGGTGTTTAACAGGAATCAACTGTGTGAATTAAGCGAGTTTAGCAATCACTGCTTCAATCGCGTCTACCACTTGTTGTGATTTGGTGTCATTCAACGCATCACGATGAGGAGCGGCAAAAGCTTCAATGTCGTTGTCGAAGTACGAACCGTGCGCTTGAGCAAATTCATCCGATAGTGCGGCACGAATTAGAATGTCTGCGCCCAAACTGATGTCATTACCCGCGATACCGTAAGCGTCTTTCACCATTTTGCTGCCAAGGAATGATTTTGGATTGACGGAAACCACCATCGGACCGACATTTTTCAACTGCAATCCCATAACGCGTGACCACATGGTTAGTGCCAGTTTGCTTTGAGCGTAAGCTTCCCCGTCTGACAGTGGTTTTTCGCCCATCAAGGCTTCGATGCTCACTGGTGCTTGTGCCGCAGAAGATAGGTTTACGACACGACCTGTGTTGCCAAGTAGTGGGAGCAACTCTTTTGTCAGCATGTATGGTGCAATGGTGTTAACGGCAAAGCGCACATCAAGGCCTTCTTGAGTTCTTGAGTTAGGTGTCGCGAATACGCCTGCGTTATTGATGAGCACATCCAGTTTGCCAAAGCGCTCTGCCACTTCTGCAACCATCTGTTTAACGGCTTTGACTGAAGACAGATCAGTAACGATGCTTTCCACTTTGCCAGCGTTCATCTCACTCAAGCTTTGCTCTACGTTTTGTAGCTTAGCCTCGTTGCGGCCATGAACAATCACGTGGTGACCATCTGCCACTAGCATCTTTGCTGTTTCTAAACCAATGCCGTCTGTAGCTCCAGTAATCAGGATGATTTTTTGCATAATTGAGATTCCTCATGAAGTCGTTATGCAACAATCATAAAGTGAACAGAGTGATTAAACTATCGAGGTAAAGAGGGAAACACTTTATACGCAAAATTGAAAATCAATTTGTTATCTTTTTGTGGGCGATACGACGAATTAACCGCCCACGAAATGCTATGGTTATTTTAAGCGTTGCTTAAGATTTGAGCAGCTTGATTAACTAAAATACACTCAGCCCAAGAGGTCTTTATGTTAGGCGAAAATCACTCATTAACTCATGAATTCCCAGAACATTTGGATACCATCAATCAGCTGACAGCAAGTGACGCCTCGTTTGCTGAAAACGCTAAAAGCTACAACTCTCTCGATAAAGAAATCCGCGAACTAGAATTGCGAGGAAACCCACTCGACGACCATGAAATGAACACACTTAAACATAATCGTGCGGAGCTAAAAGACTGGCTTTACACAAAAATTATGAGCGCATAATTAAGACTGTGACTCCATGGATGGCGGCTCGAATTTCGAGCCGTTTTTTATGCCGTTTTTATACTGGTTCTAAACGCTACTCGACAGGTAAGTGCCCTGTCTTTACCCAGATGATCGTCTCTTGATCAACAAAAGGAAAATGCTCGCTCATGTGTGGGTTGCGTAACCACGTATGCTGGGGGTAGTGACCTAATTCATCATTAAACTCACCAGACAGAACAAAGATCTCTTCCCCTCCAAAATGGCGATGAGGTTGAAACTTTTCACCTTTAGGCCATTTGACCAATGCCACATGCTCGTGTTCAAAGTTGTGCAATGGCATTACCTCTAATCCACCAATACCCGGTAACCACTCGGTTTGGTTGGTATTGATGCGTACCGTTTCCAGATCGTTAGGATCAAATTGATTAAGTTTCACTAAGATCACGCAACCATCTTTGCTGAATGGGGCATGTTGGCTTCCCGGAGGGTTTCGTAGGTAAGTCCCCGCTGGGTAATCGCCATGTTCGTCAGAAAACACCCCTTCGAGCACCAGTATCTCTTCTCCATATGGGTGAGGGTGGGGCGAAAACTGTGAATTTGGCTCATAACGCACCACGCTGGTGGTGTGCCCAGATTCTTTGGCTTCTCGTTCTAGTGGCTTTCGCCAAACGCCTAATGCTGGGCTGGCAATCCAATCTTGTTGTGCGGTGTTAATCACCAACCGTTGTGAAAAATCCATGTTTAACATTGCTTGTTACCGGTGTCAGTCATGTTTGGAATAAATATATACCCAAGTAACTTCAAGATGCAGGATTCAGAGCGTTGTCACTGATTCAAGTTCAAGGAAAACAACGCAGCGTAATAGCAAGCTCTTTCCAAGTTGTTTGACGATGAAATTGCGTCAGTGACACGCTCCCAAAGGGCGAGTTGCCTTGGCTTGTATGCTTCGTTAACAATTTTTTATTTAGAGCCACTAGATCTTCAAATTGTTGCCTCGCCTTCAAACCAAGTCATTCTCGCTGAACCTAGCACTTTGAGGTTACTTGGGTATACACAGTTTCAAACTACACGTGTCTTGTCTGTTTGGCGGCTCTGATTTTTATCGTTTTAGCTCGCTGAACAAACATGAGGTAAGGCGGAGAGATGTGATGAGCAAACTGGATGTGTGATGGTTAATGATCATTAACCTTATGATTATTATTGATAATATTCACACAAAATGATTTTACAAATTGTTACATGCTTCGCTTTTTTTAATTCTTGTTATGTTATAACATCCGCGAAATATTTGATGGTGTTATAACATAACAAAATAAGGAAAAACGTTGTGAATAAAAAATTGGTCTCTTTAGCGGTTGGTAGTTTGTTTGTTTCCCCAGTTTTCGCCGATACGCTTTCGAACCCTCAGATTGGCGTGGTACTAGACGGTTACTATCAAGATGGCCAGCGTCATAACTCAGAGCGTGAAGAAGGTTTTGGCCTGGGTCATACTGAGCTGAACATGTCTGCAAACATTGATGATAAATTCCACGGTGCACTAACGGCGGTTCTAGAAAGCCACGGTGATGAAACCGAGCTGATGCTTGAAGAGGCGTTTATCGAGACACTAGCACTACCATACGGCTTAAATGTACGTGCAGGTCGCTTCCTATCTGACTTTGGTTACCTGAACAACCAACACATGCATACAGACAGCTTTGTTGAGCGTCCAATTGCTTACCGTACTTTCCTTGGCTCGCATTACTACGATGACGGTGTGCGTGCAAACATTGTTCTTCCAACTGACCTATATGTGAAGTTAGGTGTAGAAGCATTAAGCGGCAGCAAGATGTCTTCTGTTGAAGATGGTTCTGAAGTTGGCGTTTACACCACAACACTTAAGCTTGGCAGCGATTTCTCAGAGTCTTCAAGCTGGCAGTTTGGCCTGAGCTACCTACGTAACGAAAACGGTAAGGTAACAGAGTTCGAAGATCATGATCACGGCCATGCAGGCGAGCACGATCATGACCACAGCCACGCAGCTGCGGTAACGGGTGAAAACTTATACGGTGCAGACTTTGTATGGAAGTGGGCGCCAGATGGTAACTACAAGTACAGCAACTTCACGCTATCTGCGGAATACATGTTGCTAGACGGTGTGGCAGACAGCAAATACAAGAACGATGCTGAATCGCCAGACAATCTAAGCGCATACTACGTATCGGGTGTTTACCGCTTTAACCCAAGCTGGTCAGCGGGACTTCGTTACGGTGAAGCTGAAAGCTACGATGGCCATGCGCACGGCGACCACATGCACTTCACAGCACTGAATGATAAAGAAATGGATGCGATGATCGCATGGGATTCTTCTCACTTCGGAACTATCCGTGCGCAATACACTCGCATTGATAACCAAGACAGCGAGACAGACAACGTATTCACTCTGCAATACGTGATGACATTTGGAGCGCACGGTGCACATGCGTTCTAAGCTGACATTAAATAAATGCAGTTTAGCGATGATGGCGGCGGGGGCTGCCATCATCTCTTCACCTGCTTTGGCTCTTAACATCTTTGTTTGTGAGCCAGAATGGAAAGCTCTTCTCGAAAGTCACGCCCCAGACGCGACCATCTATTCTGCGACCACCGCCAAGCAAGATCCTCATTACGTACAAGCTCGCCCTTCTTTGATTGCAAAGATGCGCCAAGCCGACATGGCCATGTGTTCTGGCGCGGAGTTAGAAGTAGGGTGGTTACCTATGCTGCAAGTTCGCAGTAGCAATGGTGCGGTACAAAACGGTTCACAAAGCATGATCTACGCGACCGATTTCGTACGTATGTTAGACACTCATGATCATGTCGACCGCAGCATGGGGGACATTCATGCGCACGGAAACCCACATGTGCAGTTTGCGGCTAATGACATTATTCCCTTGTCGCATGTGGTGACGAAACGGTTACAAATGCTTGACCCAGACAACGCGCAAACCTATCAATTTAACGGCATGAAGTTCCGTGCCCATTGGCGTAAAAAGCTCAATGAGTGGAATGAGAAAGCTGCACCATTGAAAGGCAAGCAAGTTGTGGGGTATCACGCAACCTATCGCTACTTGTACGACTGGTTAGGCATGGAGCAAATTGCTGACTTAGAGCCTAAACCGGGCATCTCACCAACCACATCACATCTGCAATCTTTGACTAAACTGAACACGAACTCTTTTGAGGCGATCGTTTACTCATCGCATCAAGACAAACGCCCTGCGAATTGGTTACAACAACATACCAACAAGCCTCTGATTCAACTGCCGCTGACGGTTTCTGATGGCGAAAGATTGGATGAAATGTACGACCAAGTTATCGATGATTTGTTGGATGTGCTCGTGCAACCTGTTCCGGTGAAGATCTAAATCATGGCAGATTATGCATGGCTATTACCCGCGGTGCTGTGTGGCTTGATCGCTCTGGTTGGTAACGTGGTACTTGGACAGCAAGTGCTAAAGCGTCAGATTATCTTCATTGATTTGGCGGTGGCACAAGTTGCTGCCTTGGGGGCTGCACTGAGTCACTATTGGTTGAACCAATACGATCTCTTCTCTGGTTCTTTCTTTGGTGAGATGGTTGGCCCTTGGGTGATGTCGTTATTGCTTTGCGGTCTGATCGCCTTAATGGAAAAGCGCTACCAACAGCATTTAGAGCCCATGATTGGCAGCTTGTTTGTGGTGTCGGCGTCACTGGCGATATTACTGGTGAGCAAAGACCCGCACGGTGCCGATTTTATCCAAGGGATTCTCAACGGGCAGTTGTTGTGGTCGACATGGGATGATGTTTGGCCTTTGGCATTAATCACCGCAGCGATGTTGTTATTGGTGTGGCTCAAGCCAGAATTCATGCAGGGCAGTGGCTTCTATCTCATCTTCGCGATATTAATGCCGATTACGGTCAAGTTAACGGGCATCTATTTAGAATTTGCCTTGCTGGTGATTCCGGCCTTGTGTGCCGCAGCACTGAAAGGTACAAGATTCTTCCTTGCGAGCATCAGCATTGGCATCGTGGGGATATTGTCGGGCATCGCGGCGTCAGCGTATTATGACTTACCAAGTGGGGCGAGTATCGTGATCACCTTGTTCATTGCAGGTATGTTGTTCAATCTTTTGCTTCAGCCTTGGCTGCAAAAAGCGCAAACCGTTCATGAAGAAACAGCATGAAAACAGGCTGAGGAACCTGCTCGAACGTTGACCTAGTACTTTGGCTTAATGATAAAAAGGCTCCGCGTGAACGGAGCCTTTTGTTTAGCACTGCTTTTTCTTATTAGTAACCTTGCTAGTTATTAACTGATTACTTAGTTACTTATCTCCTACTATATTAGCAAGATTTGAACAGAGGGAGAGTCTGAGGTTGGATTGAATCTGTCAAAGTGTTATCCAGCGCAGGGAATAATTGATTGATTCCCGTTTCAGACAGTCCTAACCACGCCATTAAGCTTGCATGAAGCTGATCGGAAGAGATGGTTGGAATCACACGCCCACGCGAGAGCAAGTAAGGGCTTGTCTCAGATAAGTCTGGATATTCACCCACGATCGCTTTTCCTGCTACACCGCCGCCCATCACCAATGCGTGGCTTGCCCAGCCGTGGTCCGTACCATCCGTACCGTTTGGAATCAAAGTACGGCCAAATTCTGAATGAGTGAACGTCGTTACCTGATCAAACAAGCCATTGTTTTCCAAAGCTAATTGGAACGCGGCCATCGCTTCTGCCAACTCTTGCAGCAAACCCGTTTGGCGGCTAATTTGAGCTGAGTGAGTATCGAACCCGCCTAACTTACAACTAAAGTACTGTGCAGGATGCTGAAACTGATCTTTATGCAGCAGCAGTTTAAATACCGCTTTTAGTTGATTACCGATGCGTGTTTCTGGGAAGACCTCAGTAATCTCGGCATTCAAAATGGCGCTGAACTCCTGATACATTCTGGTCGAGTCCACTGCAACACCAGCATAGTGAGACTGAAAAACGTTGCCGTAACTGCCCGTATTTTGCAGTTGATCAAACAGATCTCGCGAACGTTGGTCATTAAAAATATCGCTCGGCGGTTGAGAGCCGACCGAGTTAGATTGCGTCTCGATACAGTTGGTCCACACTTGCGTGCCGCCAATATCAAACATTGGTGACAGCTCATTTAGACTGCGCAGCATAGTGCCGAGCTCGGTGGAAGTCTTAGCACCAAAGCCCTCTTTCGACAGAGACTTGGTCGCATGAGACTGAACCATAGTGGATTGATGAGAGTGGCTGAACAAATGAGCAGGGCGAGTACTCTCTCCATAAATCACATTGTTTATGCGTTGTGTCAGTGGGCCTAGGTTCACAACAGGTACAAGGCTAGCATTATCCCAATAAGTCTTGAGCGCAGCCATGGCAGGGTTTAATGCTAGCTTGGCGTCATCATTGACCGCGTCTAAACGAATACAGCTCGTCTCATCCAAAGCCAAGTTGCCACGCAGTGCTCGATATTGGCTGTTCGCCGGTGCGGCAGTTGGGATCAGCATATTGTAGCCATCGTTACCGCCCGCAAGGTCGATACCCACTACGGCGCGATAACCGTTTTTGCACTGATTGAAAGAGTCTGCAAAGGCAGGAAAAGCAGCAAGGTTAAGTGCAGAAACCCCAACACCAGCGGAACCTGCTTGTAAAAAACGACGTCGTGTTAAGTTCATGATGATTACCCCTGTGTGATGAATTCTGGTGAAAGCAGTGCGTTCATAACGAGATTCTTAATCTCTTTGCGCCATTTAGATTGGCGACTTGGGCACTGGGCGAGGTAATCGAGATAGCATTGACGAGCTTGCTCACTCATTTGATAAGCAAACAAATGCTCGTTTAGGTAATCCACTACGCCTTCGTCATCAAAAGCAAGGTATCGGGTGAACAGCACTTCATCCATGTACCAATCTTTGACCTCTTCCTCGAAACGAGCGACAAGCTCACGGAACTGAATCCCATATTTGTAGATGTCATGCCATTGGTACACATTGAATTCTGGTGCCACCAGACCATTAAAATCAGGGTGGTTTGGCGCATCATCAGGTTGGTAATAATAAAACACAGAAGGTGCCGACAGTGGCAACGTTCGGTTATACCAATTGAACTGTTTTGGCCACATCAATACGCCGTCGCGTCGCTTCACTTGTAGCGCGCGCATCGCATGGGTAAACACAGAAAGCGGGTCACGCAATTTACCCACCGTGCTGCCAGAGCGAAGCGCGTCTTTATCCGTCAGAATCGCGATTATTAAGGTTTGCATGTCGCCATCAGAACGTTTGAAAGCACGGCGCACACGGCGAATATAACCCGCTCTTGGGTTGCTGGTCACAAGTTTGTTGATGAAGAACTTAGTCACAAATGTATAGAGCGTGTTTTGGCTCATCAAGAGCTCAATCACCGCTTCTAGTTCTTCTTCTGCGGACAGGCCTGCGGCAAACTTCTTACCTAATATGCGCTTTTCACCCATATCATGCTCGCCGCGCGGCAACATTGGCTGGCTGTACTTATCGTCACCGCGAATATCGATGAACTTCCAACCGGTAAAGACACGCGCCAGTTCTTCGATATCCTCTTGCGTATAAGATGGCACTTCGTTACCTTCGGCATCCAAACGCACTTCACCGTTGTTACGCAGTTTAACTGGGCCAAGCGTGAACAGTTGCAACAGTTCACGTGCGTAGTTTTCATCTGGGGCAGTGAGCTCGTTAGAAACGTTATTCACAAAAGTCAGGTACTCACCCATGATTGGCGATTTCGACACGAAGCGAATCACATCGCGGAAGTTTCCGAAGGCATTGTCGAGCAACCCGTCGAAGTAACTACACATGTAGCGACGCTTAGAAGCTGCTTTAAACGCCGGATCTTTCACGCTGACTACAAAGAGTTGAGACAGGGTATAAGCAATACGCTGACGCAAGATATCATCGCCTTCGACGGTCATGCGTGTCCAGCTGCTGGCGTAATACAAGCCTTGCCCTAAGTCTGGTACGTTGAGCTCATCTTGCTCAAAATGCTTCAGCCAAGAAGACGGTGTAATAAGTGTTTGTTGAGCGACCCAGTTTTCAATGCTTCCTGATTGAACAAGGTCATTAATGTCACGTTGGGATGGCCCGAACGTGCACTGTTGCAGCGTTCTTGCTGCATCTATGTAAGCCTGATTCATTTTATCTCCTGTAGGTTTTATTATCTTTCTCAGGTAAGGCGTCCTTTGCTACGTCCATATTTAAAAGCACGCCGTATCTTTAAATCGTAATCGAGAATTTTGATAACAAGAATGTAATACCCACAGGTTTATTGTGACTTTGCTGCATAATCTAAGAATTAGTTTCATGAGCTCTAAATGAAAGGTGAGTTATTCAACAAGCAGCGCACTTGTTACACCTCAATATCGACAGACGGTGACGGAAGCCCGTTATTTTGCAAACCATCATCAAGTTGTCTTGATTACTTCACATCCGGCTCCCAGACTGTTCCTATAGTTTGAAGTAAATATGAAAGACCCTGCGTATGAGAAGCGCAGCTGTAACACGGCTAGGCATAAAAATAAAAAACGCTAGGGAAAAAGCGAATTTGTAATCTCAACATTTAAGGAAGACCAAGATGAAAGCGGAAAAAGTAGCAGTTGTTACTGGTGCGGCTCGTGGTATTGGCCAAGCGATTTGTGAGCAATTACTGGAGGATGGATTCCACGTCGTCGGGCTAGACATATCGCCTGTGGAATGGAGCCAGTCGGCGCAGCTAAGCAATTATCAAGTCAACTTGTGCGATGCAGCAGCTGTTAGCGAAGTGGTAGACAGTATCATAAAACAGCATGGAAGAATCGATGCGCTGGTTAACAACGCCGGTATCACGCGTGATGCCTTGTTGCCAGACATGCTAGAGCAAGATTGGGACAGCGTTATCGACGTAAACCTAAAAGCGGTGTTCTTGCTTACTCAACGCGTCGCGCCAGTGATGCTAGAGCAGGGCACAGGCAGCATTGTCAGCATCTCTTCTATCGTGGGTACGGATGGCAACATCGGCCAGAGTAATTACGGCGCAAGTAAAGGCGGCGTTATTTCTATGAGCAAAGGCTGGGCGAAAGAGCTATCAAGAAAGGGCGCGCAGATCCGCGTCAATTGCGTTGCACCGGGCTTTATCGCCACCGATATGACCAAGAACCTGCCAGAAAAAGTGATTCAAATGATGGAGAGCAAAACCCCGTTAGGTCGAATGGGCTCAGTGCAAGACATCGCCAATGGCGTCTCCTTCTTAACCTCCGACAAGAGCGCCTACATCACAGGCCAAGTACTCAAGATTGATGGTGGGTTAGTGCTTTAACCTTCAACACTCAGTCTCAAATAACAAACGCCCTTTACTTATGTGAAGGGCGTTTTTGTTGGGGGGAGTCAATTGAGTTACTGGCTAACAGTTGCCCCATTCCTTGTTAGTAACGTTCAACCTCACAAATCACAGTGAGATGGTTTGAACTACTCCTTCTAATCAGCATAGTGTCTATGAAAGTGGGGTCTTACCAACTTCGCCAACTAATTCGAATAGGCCGTCTTATCTCCATTTTTTAACCTACCGAAGAAACGTGTTCTCTGTTAGAGTCACCGTCAACTACGCTATTGAATAAAGACACCCACAGAACGCATGTAATTGATGGATTTTTATTCACCCTTAGAACTCATTTTAGGAATCCCTAGTGACTAACAACGAAATTTTACGTCGTATCCAACACGCGTTAAACCTTAAAAACGCACAGATAATGAAAGCTTTCGGGCAGGCCGAAGTTACTGTGGCTCACGATAAAGTGGCAAACTGGTTAAAAGATGAAAGCGACAAATCTAGCGTTAAGATGAAGGATCAAGAGTTAGCGGTATTCTTAAATGGCTTTATTAACCTCAAGCGAGGCAAAAAAGACGGCGAGCAACTTAAGCCAGAAGTAGCGTTGACCAACAACATGATTCTCATGAAGCTGCGCATTGCGCTAGACATGAAAGCAGAAGATGTGTTGGACGTATTAGAAGTGGTTGATATTAGTTTAAGTAAATACGAAATTGGTGCGTATTTCCGCAAGCCAAACAACAAAAACTACAAACAGTGTGAAGACCAACTGCTGTGCGACTTCTTAAATGGTGTGCAGTTTACCAATCGTCCCGATTCTGAAGAGTTTACTGGGTAATTTTTATCTCGAATCGAACGTGGTAATTGATTAAAAAAGCGAGAACTATTTCATTTGGTTACTCGCTTTTATCATGTTAAAGACCGATATTAGAGCTTCACAATCACGTCTACTCCTTGTCTTTCTTCAGTAGATACCTATCAAACCACGTTGAAATCTGGTCGGCTTTTAGAATCAAGACACACACCGCCCCCTATGACCCCACCAAGCTAAAACCTTAAGCCAGTGAGGGGCCTCTATTCTGGTCAAGCTATTCTAGACATCTTGTAGTGATTCACTCAAACTGGCCACGTATATAGAGTTTTTCCATACTTTTGGTTATGCGAGCAGGGTCACGACTGACGCCATTAGTAACACGGAATTGTCCAAAGCCTTCATAGACTGAATTTATACCTGTTGTGATCACCAAACACTGAAATCGATGATAAAAAGCCCTTCCTACTTCTAGAAAGGGCTTTTTTCTTTCGTTCTACCTATCTACCTAGGCTGCCATTAAACACAGGACTGGCCAAAGTGATGAACCTAAAGTTACTCAGTAGGCAATATGGTGACTGGGGTGAAAGATGCCACCGCGTTGCCACCTGCGCCAGGACGGTCAACATAAGGGGTCTTCTGTAGTAGCGTGTAGTACACGTCTACAAAGTCATCATCGTTAACCAAGATATTGTTTGGAATCAACTCAATGATTTTGCTGGTGATCTGAGGGATGATCACATATCCCTGTACTTCTGGATCAGGGATCATCTTCAGTACTTCTTCTGCGGTTTTGAGCAGCAGTTTTGCAAGCTCTTTATAGTTAGTGCCGTCATCGTGCTCCATCAGAATAATGTCTGCTGCGCCCCAGCGGTAACGAGGCCAAAAAATGATGGTTTGATTTGGGTAATAGGTTTGCTTGTCGTAATCCAGATAAGGCATTTCAACTAGGTCAATCTGCGGTTCTAAACGGCTGGCATCAACACCCGTCACGATCGCGTAGATTTCGGCTTTACCTGAGATCCAAGGTTCTCTATCCACCGCTAAACGAATCTTCGTAAGCTGAGTCGTGTTCAGCTCTTCCGGTTCTGATTCGGATATAGAGTGACGAGCCTTGCCGATTAGAGGTTGTTTTTGAGGGTTGTCGGCACTGTGTTTACCGTCGGCATTAATTTGAGTAGCCATGCCAAGCTGGTTCAGCTCTGCTTGCATTGCCATCAGGCCCGCTTTGAGCTCTTTGGCGCCATCACTGTCAATCACGAAGACAGGGACATCCGGCATTTGGTAGACGTCTAACTCATGAACTTGCCCGTACACGTCATACGCTTCGATGTATTGCCAATCGGCATCGTCACCAGATGGTTCGAATGCGAACAGCGGGCTCTTACCATCATTCCAAGCGTCAATCATGGTTTCATCAGCCATGCGGATTTCAAGAACGGAATCACTGAAGTTATTGATACCTTTCATCTTGCGATAGCTAAGATCGGCGTTTTGCATCTCGTTTGAGAAGGTCGAGTAGGGCTGAGCTGAATTCAGCTTGTCTATCGGCATCGATAAACTTTTTTCGGTGATCTGAGCTTTCAAAGAAGACTCAAGATCGGCGTAGCTGGCACTGATCTGCAAAGCTAACGATTGTTTTTGCTCAGCAACGTTGGTTGAGGTTAATGACGAGGTAGTTGTGTTGATGCTGTCTGCATAGGAATGGAAGCCAACCACCGTGGTAGCAAGCGCCATACTGATCGAGAATGATGGTCTCATAAAAAGTCCTTATTTTAATTTTTATCACTAATAGAGTATTTACCCTACAAGGATCAACCTATCAATTTCATGAATGTGTGGAAAATTTCGCTTGGACTTTTTGTTTCAGTGTGCAGCACAAGATCTCAATTTAATTAAATTTTATAAAATCTATTGAGTGCTAGCTTGATATTTCATAGTTTATAAATTGGTAAATAAGGAATTTGTGGCGTTATTAACTGCTGAATCTGTCTGTGTATCAGCTATTGGAATCGTTTTATGAAGCCGCTAGACAATAAGAACCATTGTGGTTTTTGATCACCGTTCGGTGCTCAAAGCCTTGCACGATAAGGTCCGCATCTTTCAATTCATCTTCTCTATGGCTAGTGAGTAGTGCGACCGTAAAGCATCCAGCTCTTTTCGTTGATAATACGCCTGAGGGGGAATGTTTGAACGCTAATTCAAGATGGGAGAACGGGCAGGGGATGGTACACACAGCTAAAAGCCAACAGTCATAGCTGTTGGCTTTTTTGAAGGGCTAGTGAATCAATTGATATAAGTTGGATACTCTCCGTTTTTAATTCTCGCCTCTATTTGATTTATTACTTGTGGCAATTCTGCAATAGTCTCAATAACGTAGTGCGCACCAGCGGCGTAAAGCACTTTTTCTGCGGCTTGTTTTCGTTGTTCGATTTCTGTTGCTGTCATTGCTTGGAACTCTT
The DNA here is from genome assembly GCF_001557775.1 of Vibrio sp. MOR3. NCBI lineage: Bacteria > Pseudomonadati > Pseudomonadota > Gammaproteobacteria > Vibrionales > Vibrionaceae > Vibrio > Vibrio sp. MOR3. The sequence goes on from NZ_LNRD01000005.1 coordinate 316,719, forward strand.
CTGGCGTCGCTCCGAACTCGTTACCTGATACAGATAGACCAACCGTCCACATGCCTGCGTTTAGTCCTTCGTGAATACCAGCGACGGCATCATCAACCTTCACGCAATTGCTGACGCGTGTTACGCCCAAATCAATAACGTTCTTTAGTGCCATCCATGGGCCTGGGCGAGAGCCTGCTGCAATTTCATCGCTCGCAACCACACAATCTGGCGCAGATATCATCGTGGAGCTGGGAAGCTAGTGCTCCCAACAAGGACTCCGAATACATTAGCGCAAACCAACTCCGTTATGACTTAATTGTAGTTGCAATAACGGGGCGGACCATACATTTTTGTGGGACAACAATATTGGGTTGTGGGTATGCGATTTCTTCATCAGAAGCGAGAAACATTCACTTTCCTGATATCGAATATTAGCGTTGTTACGATTGTGCGAATGATTCTCGCACATTTAGAGCAAGAGATTAAATTTTACCTTTCAAGTTGTTGAATTTATAGGGAATAAAATTTAATGAAGAAATGCATATCTATTATTTTTACTTGGTGTATAGTGTCGGCAGCTCAAACGGTGAGTTATTGATAATATATTTAGTTCAAGATCTTCTCAGTTTTTTCGATTAAGTTCGTCATATCTATCCTGCGATACCTTATTCTTTATTCCTTATTTAGTAGCTTTCTTTTTAACTTAATCAATGTATCGAGATATATTATGTCAAATAAAACAACTGGCTCAGTAAAATGGTTTAACGAATCTAAAGGTTTTGGATTTATCACTCCTGATAACGGCGGTTCTGACCTGTTTGTTCACTTCAAATCAATTGTTAGTGAAGGCTTCAAAACATTATCTGAAGGCCAAAAGGTTTCTTTTGTTGTTGAGCAAGGTAACAAAGGCCCTCAAGCGGGTAACGTTACGTTAGTGTAAGACATTTCTAAAAAGTCTCTTCTGTCGAGGAGACTTTTTTACTTTACGTTTAATAAAGATCCCGAAGGTTCGAAATACGAATAAAAATAAACGTTGGGATCGATAAGGTAAGAAGTAACATGAGAAAACCAGTAAGAAAATCAAGCAAGAAAACACAGAAAAACAACTTCGAAGAACGATTCGCTGCGATGGTAAAAGAATACCAAGAAGCGAAAGAAATTCTCGAGTCTATGACTGAAGGTTCATCAGAATATTCAGCACAGAAAAAAGCATGCGATAAACTTTTTGCAAATGCTGAACGATACATCAATAAAAAATAATGAATTGAAATGGCTTTATTCTAACCTGAATAAAATTAACTAAAATTATTTTGCTTAGAATCACTACATTTTTAAAAGCCTGAGCCTCAGTTTTCTGCAATCGTTGGTTCAATCTGTGTTGATCTCATTTAGAAAAATCATTGAATTACTGTTGCCCATTTATGTTCTGACTTGTGTAGTATCATTGTTGTTTTCATAGCCAATATGAACGCGGTGCGAAATTCAGTAAACCACCAAAAATAGGATGATATATGAGCAAGCTACCTAAACCGACACAAAAGCAGAAGCAATTTAGTATTAATCCGAAAGGGAAAGGGGTTAAGCGGATACCGGAAGAGTTGAAAACAATGGGTGTTCGCAAACGCATAGAAGAGATTGAGGAACAAAAAGAATGGGATAAGGAGTGGGGACTATGAGCTCAAGAAACCTCTCTGAACTTATCAATACGACACTCCTCTTACACTCCGAAAAGCTGAGTAACTTGGACCGAGACATGCTTACAGGTTTACGAGATCAACTTAATCGTGAGCAAGCTTTGTCAGACAAACAAGTTAAACTGTGTCAAAGGCTACTACGAAAAACGAATCAAACCTGTGTATTTATTCATGACGTTCCAAACGAATCATGATTGCTAGCCAACGTCAGTCTTCACTGCTATCTACCCAGCCATCATCAAGCGTCATTCGACTTAGCATCTGATCCATTAAATCTTTAATCTCAATTCGCATTGCGCCCTCTGGCGCATGATGCTCAGCTGAGCGCTTGGCGTTAGTTAGACTTTTCATGAAGATAGCTTCGCTATCCATCACGGCGTGTTTCGCGTTGAAGTAAGTGACCTGATAGGTCGGCATGGTACTATTCCTTTTGTGGGGACGTGGTGATGTGACGCTTTCAATATAGCATTGTTTCACGCTTAAACGTTCGAACTGACTTGGTTTCTTGCCAAAAGTTGACTAGGCAAACAACTGATTATCAAGGAGTATGGACGGAAAAGACCCGTCACACAATGGTTATTACCTCGCCCCATAAGCCTGCGCACGACGAGTATGTTTCATCGCTTCCCACTGTTTAAGCAACTTAACGTTCCATTTGCCATAATATTACGTGTGTCCCAGACATGTCGTGGTTGTTATCCCCAAAGCTTGTCTGTTGAAAAGCATCGTCTTTCTATGAGCTATCTTGTGCTTGTGGCGTTTCTAAGCTCAGAGGTGATCCATTCGGTGTTTTACACATCTTATTCGTACACAACTATCTTATTCAGCTCTGACTCCAATTCAGTCATCGGTAATACTAACTTTTCTTGCTAAAAAGGTAGAAAAGTTTATAGTATTATTAAGTTGAAATTGAGTATCATCATGCAATTACAGAAAAAAAAATCCAAAGTATCGCTAAACATTAAAATTTCATCAGACTTAGATTATCGTCTTAAACGAGCGAGAAAAGCAGCACGTGAACAGGGGTTGATGTTCAACGTATCTCAAGAAGTTGAAAAGTTTCTTGAGAAGGAAATAAAGAAAGTTGAGCGCCATCTATCAATAGATGAAGAGATTAAGGATAACTTAGAGGAGCTTGGTGGTCTAAATATGGATAAGCTTATGAAATCAATGGATTAATGAAAAGCACTTAAACTAGTACTAATTAGAATAGATAAGCTTGGAGATGATTATGGGAACGATAATTGGGTTACTGATTTTGGCTGTGATCGATGTGCAGCTAAAGCGTAATAGCGGATTGCATTTGCATCAATGGATCGCAAAAAAATACAGTGATTATCAAAAAAACAAAAAAACACCTTTATGACTTACCAATGCCACTGAATTGATTTGAGCCGTATTTCTATTAGAAAAATGCTCAAAAATAAAATCCAGACTGGTAGGTTTACAGAGGACATTTTTGTGGTCGAGTACTTACTATACTTGCTCTAATTTGTAGCAGTTCTAACTCAAAAATGTCCTAAAATGAGTTCCATCGAACATCGCTATTGAAGACAAAAATCGCCCTTAACGTTATCGTCAAGAGCTTGATTCACTCACCCCCAAACTACCTTTGACGCACGTAAGTCGTTTTCACTAACGTATCTAAAATAACCTCGCTTTTCGTCACTTTGAAGTTGAGTGGTCGTTCCAAATCACCAAACAAAGGTGCGCCGCCGCCAAGTAGGATAGGGAAGCGCGTGATCACCATTTCATCAATAAGATCTTCTTTTAGGAAGTTCTGAATCGTCACACCGCCGTCGATGTAAAGATCGTTAAAGCCTTTTGCATTTAGGTCAGCAAGCACATCTTTTAGCTCGCCTTTTACTAAAAAGACTTTGTCTTCGTAGCCTTGTGGCACTTCTGTCATGGTGTTGCTGAGTACGAACACCGGTTTGCTGTATGGCCAATCGCAATCAAAGCTCAGCACTGCATCCAAGGTATTGCGTCCCATCACCAAGCCATCAATGCGTTCCATCAGTGAGAAGAAGCCAGTATCAATATTGTCTGGGTTTGGTACTGAATGTAGCCATTCTAGTTTGCCCTGTTTATCTGCGATGTAACCGTCCAGACTGGTTGCAATAAATACGATATTTGCCATGAGTACCTCATTAAAATGTTGGTGCTTGAGCCAAGTTAAAGGTTAGGTTAAAATTAATTCTACAATGTAGAATAATGCTGAGTTTATCGGGAAGATCAAATGTCTGTCAACGAAAAGAAACGCGGAAGACCGGCCGCCAAGCAGTCGCAGCTAAGCGCAGAAGGCATCTTAGAATCGGCCAAGCTATTGATGAAAAAGGATGGAAAGGTACCAAGCATTCGCTCGTTAGCGACGCAATTAAATGTCGATCCTATGGCGATCTATCACTACTTCAAAAATAAGAATGCCTTGCTTGAAGCGTTAACCACATCGCTGGTGGAGGAAATTTATCAACCTCAAATGAATGAAGATTGGCAAGGTGAACTCAAAAGCTTGTCTGTTAGCTACATTGCACTGCTACGTGAGTACAACGGGTTGTTGCAAACCATGTTGAGCATGACATCCCATGGCCCAGCTCAAGTGTTTACCGAGCGTTATCGAATCATTGTTGAGCCTTTGGGTTTATCCCCGCAAGTGGAGAAAGACAGTTTGGACTTGCTGGCGGATTACCTACATGGGTTCGCGTTCTCAATCAGTTGTTGTCACGATGCAAGCTTGATTAAGACTGAGATGATGGATGGACCGCTGAAGCTGATTTGTTCCTCGTTGTTGGTATCTCGAACCTAGCTCACATTAACGTGTACTTTTTACTTATAGCGTGAAAGAAATTCCCATAACCAAAGGTTCTAACTAAAAGAGATTGAAGGACTTTTATTTGGCGAATTCGACCTAATATCTTGAATAGGCTTTATCGTATTTGGCGATGGGGACATTTGATTATGCTTGCTGGCGTGATTAGGACGTCAGTTTGAAGATGCATTCAAACACAATAAGGGATAACAATGACTAACGAATATACTCCACCAAAAGTTTGGACAAACGACAACGAAAACGGCGGCCAATGGGCAAGTATTAACCGTCCAGATTCTGGTGCAAGACATGAGCAGGCGCTTCCTGTTGGCGAGCACCCATTCCAGCTTTACTCAATGGGTACGCCAAATGGTCAGAAAGTCACGATCATGTTTGAAGAACTGTTAGCAGCTGGTGTAACGGAAGCAGAATACGACGCGTATTTGATCAAGATTGGTGATGGTGATCAGTTTGGCTCTGGCTTTGTGTCGGTGAACCCAAACTCGAAGATTCCTGCACTAGCGGATCATTCCGGTGATGAGCCAGTGAACGTATTCGAATCTGGTAACATCTTGTTCTATCTCGCGGAGAAGTTTGGTCACTTCCTACCACAAGAAGGTGCAAAGCGCGCTGAAGTCATGAACTGGTTGTTCTGGCTGCAAGGTTCTGCGCCATACTTGGGCGGTGGTTTTGGTCACTTTTACGCATACGCACCAGAGAAGTTCGAGTACCCAATTAACCGTTTCACGATGGAAACAAAACGTCAGCTAGATGTACTGGATAAGCGTCTTGCGAACAATGAATTCCTTGGTGGCGATGAGTACAGCATCGCTGATATCGCAACTTGGCCTTGGTACGGCAACCTTGTATTGGGTCGTGCTTACGATGCGGCTGAATTCCTAGATGTAGCAAGCTACAAAAACGTCGTGCGTTGGGCAAAAGCGATTGATGAACGTGACGCGGTAAAACGTGGTCGCATTGTTAACCGCGCATGGGGTGAAGAGTGGGAGCAAGTGGCAGAGCGTCACAGCGCATCAGACATTGATGCGGCGCTGGCGAAGAAGCCTGAATAATTGCCCTTTCTGAATGAGTAAAAAGGAATGCTTCGGCATTCCTTTTTTGTTTCGTCGAGAGGCGTACGCAAAGTAATAAGTGATCTCCTTGAAATAAAGCTGCGTAACAAAGGATGTCATAGGACTAAGTCCGTTCCAGTGGTGAGTTAGAATCCCTTGACCAATAACTCATTGCTTTATTCGCCCCAACACCTTTGCGTTTGGGGCTTTTTTATGTGTAAGAACGGAACTTATTGATTCGCAATACAATACGGTGACGAGCATAAAAAACGAGCGCCAAATGGACGCTCGTTTCTCATATTGATGATATAAAGCTTTTGCTAAGCAACAGAAGGTTTCTGCATTGCGTTTTGATACGCCGGTAATTCTGATCTTAAGCCTTTAATCAAGCTCACACACATGACCAATAAGACTAAGGTGAATGGTAAACCCGTTGCGACAACGCCAGATTGCAGTGCTTGCAGTGCCTCTTTACCACCAATCCAAAGCATGACGGCAGCGATAGAGCCTTCAATACATGCCCAGAAAATACGCTGTGGTACTGGTGCATCAATTTTGCCGCCAGCGGTGATGCTATCGATAACCAGCGAGCCAGAGTCTGATGACGTAATAAAGAACACCAAAATCAGAACGATAGACAGAATTGAAATGACTGAACTAAATGGCATGGCGTCATACACATGGAACAACGTCAGTGAGATATCGGTTAAGCCATTTGCGCCTAATTCACCGACTTTATTGACGACTTGGTCGAGTGCGATACCACCGAATACGGCCATCCAAACTAAGGTTACTGTGGTTGGAATCACGATAACCGCGAAGATAAACTCTCGAACGGTACGTCCTTTAGATACACGTGCGATAAACATGCCCACGAATGGTGACCAAGATACCCACCACGCCCAATAGAAAACAGTCCAACCGTGCATCCATTCAGTGTCTTCACGACCTACAGGGTTGCTGAGTGCAAAGATATTCTGTGCGTAAGCGACAGTGGTATCCCAAATGGATGTTGTCGCGATATCGAAGCTAATGAACATCACGAACGCCAGCAGTGCAAAAGCCACCGCCATGTTGATGTTACTCAGTAGTTTGACACCTCCATCGATACCTCGGATCACAGAAAGTACTGCGATAAAAGTAACGAATGCGATAACAATCATTTGCGTACCAATGCCACCTTCTAAACCAAATACATGGTTAATGCCACTGGTTGCTTGTTGTGCACCTAAACCGAGAGACGTCGCTAGACCAAATAGAGTGGAGAGTACCGCTAGAATATCGATAACGTGACCTAACCAACCCCAAGCGCGGTCCCCAAAGATTGGATAAAACGCTGAGCGCAAAGAAAGTGGTAAACCTTTATTAAAAGCGAAGAAGGCCAGTGAGAGTGCAACAATGGCGTAGATCGCCCAACCGTGGATGCCCCAGTGGAACATGGTTGCGGCCATCGCAAGTGATTTTGCTTCTTCGGTATAAGGCTCTACGTTGAGAGGAGTACCGAACCAATTGGTAAAGTAAGCGGTTGGTTCTGAAACACTCCAGAACAACAGCCCAATACCCATACCGGCAGCAAAAAGCATAGATAACCAAGAAATGGTTGAGTGTTCTGCAATGGCGTCTTTACCGCCGATTCTAATTTTTCCGAGGGGAGAAAAAAGAATCGCGATAGCGAATAAGATGAAGAAGTTTGCTGACCACATAAAGAATGAGTCGAAATCTGAAATGATGCCGTTCTTTAGGCCGTTTAGGGCATCACGAGCAGTCGCAGGGTCAACTATGAGAAGAGAAGCAAGACAAAGAAGAACAAGACCAGCACTAATTCCGAATACTGGGTTGTGGATATCGAATCCCCACTTTTGAACGTTGTCTTGGCCAACCTGATAGTCGGTGGTGTCGATACTATATTTTTTTAGTGCATTATCCATAAATACAACATGTACGCTTTTTAAAAGTGCTGTCCTTTTTCAAGAAAAACACCAAAACCGCCCTCCATTTATTTTGAGTTCAAATTAAAAAATGCGACGAGATAATAATGTTTTATGTAAAAATATGCAAATTTACGCTTTTTTTGTCCTTTTATGCGAGTTTTGACCGTGCATTTAGGGTTGAAAAGTTATGAGGTGTAATGTTTTGATGTGTAATCTTTTTGGGTCTTGAGCACAGAGAGTAAGGGCTAAAAGGACGGGGCTAAGATGGAAAGTTCAGCTCTTTGCTATTAGCGCTTTGGTATTTTGAATGGTGATAAATGTTAGTTGTCTCATATGCTTGACTAGCGTATTTATATGCCGGTTTTGTGTGCAATATTCTACGGACATCGCATTCTTTTCGACAAACATCGAGTAAACGTAACGAATCGTAACAGAGCTGCTGTAACTGAACAGCGTTTCAATATACTCCACTTAGTTTGTAAGCCACAGAAAGCTGCTATGAGAAAAAATACTTTAATCAATGCTACGTTAGCGACTGCTCTGACTGCAGTATCTACTTTTAGTTTTGCTGCACCTACCGTTGTTCCTAATGCTCCGGAGCTTAGCTCACGCGGTTACGTTTTAATGGATTACCACACCGGAACTGTATTGGTAGAAAGAGACGCAGATAAGCGTCTTAACCCCGCAAGTTTGACCAAACTGATGACCGCCTATGTTGCTGGTCAGGAGGTTAAATCAGGCAACATCAGTCTGGATGACGACGTGGTGATCAGCCGAAATGCATGGGCAAAAAACTTCCCAGACTCTTCAAAAATGTTCATTGAAGTGGGTACCTCTGTTTCTTTGTCTGATCTATATCGTGGTTTGATTGTTCAATCGGGTAACGATGCCAGTGTGGCTATCGCAGAACACGTTGCAGGCAGTGAAGCTGGGTTTGTTGGATTGATGAACAGTTGGGCGAATCAGCTTGGTTTATCAAACTCTGCATTTACCAACCCACACGGATTGGACAGTGATGGTTTGTATTCGACACCTCGTGATATTGCGACTCTCGGCCGTGCCATCATTCGTGATTTACCAGATATCTACCCGTTGTACAGCGAGACTTCGTTTACTTACAACGGCATTACCCAATACAACCGGAATGGCTTGCTACGCGATCGCAGCATGAGTGTGGATGGCATGAAAACCGGTTACACCAGTGGCGCAGGTTACAGCCTTGCGACGTCGGCAACTAATGGTGACATGCGTTTGGTCGCGGTTGTAATGGGCGCAAAAAGCCCAAGTGTACGTGAGTCAGAAAGCAAACAACTACTGAGTTATGGCTTCCGTTTCTTTGATACGGTTGTACCAACTGAAGCTGGTAAAGAAGTATCAACAGCGCGCGTTTGGATGGGCAATCAAGATGAATTGAAAGTCGGCGTCGATCGCGATATTTATCTAACGCTACCAAAAGGCGATGTAAATAAGCTGCAAGCGGAAGTTGAATACAACGGCGATTTAATTGCCCCGATTCAAAAAGATCAAGTGGTTGGCAAAGTTTTGTATAAGGTCGACGGTGACGTCGTGAAAGAAGCTGAGCTAGTGGCGTTAGAGCCCGTTGATGAAGGCAGTATCTTCAAACGTCTAATGGATTGGTTTAAGCGCTTGGTCGCGAGCTGGTTCTAAATCTCGATTACACGCAAATTGATTTACTAAGGCGGCCGAAATGGTCGCCTTTTTGTTTTGAGCACTCATTAAGAGAAACATTCAGAACAAAAAAACGGAGTTACGTGTGCGCAAGATTTTATCTTTGGCCTTGGCTTTTTCCCTTACTGGCTGTGTGCTGCCGCAGCATCAACCAGTCGATTCTGGGCAATGTGTTGGTGTTATGTCATCGCAAGATGCTTATGGATACCTCAACTCAAATCACTACACGATGCAGGTACTGGCACTCAAAAAAGAAAAGGATGTCAAAGAGTACATTCGCTATATCGATCCGAAACATCCGGTTTGGGTGAACTGGAAAAATAGCCGTGGTACACGATGGTATACCGTGACGGTTGGGGATTTCAAAACCAAGCAAGACGCTTATAACGCACTGTCTTCGTTGCCAAGCCGCGTTAAGCAATCTTCCCCGTTTGTGCTGACGTTTGGTGAAATGCAGCGCAAGCAAGAGACCAGTGTGGTGCGAATGCGTTAATACCTAGGCTTTGATTCGATTAGGGGGTTGCACACAATTCAGAGTCTTTCGATACATCGGTAAGGTTCTTTCTATTTTTCAGAACGCCACTTCTTCAATGTACGCGCAAGATCACTGATCTGACGTGCTTTTCACTTTACTTCAGATCGAGTATTTTCTAGTCTTCGCATCCCACTTTTTCGTTGGAGTCACCATGAAGCAAGAAATGTACACCACCTACGCAAAGCAATACGATTTAGCCGCGCAAGATAATCTGTACAACGCGCATTTTGAGCGTCCAAACACCCTTGAACTAGTCGGTGATGTGGCAGGCAAAAAGGTGCTGGATTTAGGTTGTGGTTCTGGTATTTACGCGCAGCTTCTTCTTGAGCTGGGCGCAAGCTCAGTAACCTGCATCGACGCTGCACAAGAGATGATAGATATCGTAAAAGAAAAGTTAGGTAGCTCGGTCACCGCTTACGCGCAAAACTTGGCGCTCGGTTTACCTGAAGAGACGGACGGACAGTACGATTTAGTCATTTGCCCGCTGATGGTTCATTACATTGAAGATCTTCGTCCCTTGTTTAACGATATTCAACGAGTACTAAAAGCCGGTGGTCAGTTTGTCTTCTCAACCCATCATCCATTTGCGGATTTCGAATGTTCGGCTTCTGGTAATTACTACGATAAAGAGCTGGTTGAAGATATGTGGAATACGGTAGGAGAACCGGTTCCTGTGGCATTCTACCGCCGCTCATTACAAGACATTACCGATGCGATTACGGGCAGTAACATGGCGATGCTGGCGATTTCAGAAGGTAAGGTGAATGAAAAGATTCGTGAAATCTCTCAGGAGTATTATCAACGTTTGGCGACGTTCCCGAACTTCATCTTCATTAAATGTGTAGCGCTGAGCTAGTAAAATCAGTGAGTTCAGATAGAAAAAACGGAAGCGCAGAGGCTTCCGTTTTGTGATCTTAGCGTTGAGCTTAAAGTGCAGCGAGAATGGTTTCTGCTTTGCTCGCTTCGAATGTTTTTGGCTCTTCAACATTCAGCGTTGTTACTACGCCATTTTCAATGATCATTGCGTAACGCTGTGAACGAACACCGCCAAAGCCGCCCGTGTCCATTTCTAGACCAATTGCTTTAGTGAAGCTTGCATCACCGTCACCCAACATGAGTAGCTCAGAAGCATTTTGCGCTTCGCCCCAAGCTTGCATGACAAAGGCATCGTTGACCGATACACAAGCAATAAGATCAACACCTTTCGCTTTCAGTTGGTCTGCTAATACAACGTAGCCAGGTAAGTGAGCTTCAGAGCATGTTGGCGTAAATGCACCTGGTACCGCAAACAACACGACTTTCTTGTTGGCAAACAGTTCGGTTACTTCGTGATTTACCATGCCATCCGCAGTCAGTTCGCTAAGCGTTGCGGCAGGTAGTACTTGGCCTTGTTGAATCATCATTTTCTTCCTTATTTGGGTAGCTTTATATAGCTCACTCAGTCTAGCGCCAAAAGTGTTTGCTAACCACAGACGAATTGTAGGGGCATCATGGGCTTCCTAAAAACAAACCGCCTCTGTGGGCGGTTTGTTTATTCTCTACATCGCGTTCAAGTAAGACTTATAAGAGTGAAGGCGAACCGTTGCTGCGCCAATTACATCAATGAAGCCAAACAGGCTGTGTGGTTTATTTGCGGCAATCCACGCTGAGCCAGTTGCACCGATTGGGATGGATTTGCCTTCTGGTTCGAAGATTTCCAAAATCACAGTACGACCATGGCTACTGGTGTTTGCTCCCACGTGCTGACGAACACTTTGCGGCCCTTGCAGAGGAGAGACAGAAGATTCTCCGGTACCCGCAGTAATACTGTGCACGCGCGCACGGAACACTTCACCAGGGTATGCGTCGACGTAAAACTCAGCAAACTGCCCCGCTTCAACGTAACGATAAGTTTGGTCAGGGATGCGCATTTCTAAAAACTTACGTGAGGTGTCGTATATGTGCATGTTACCCACACGGCTGCCGTCAGCGACGTTAACAACGGCTACTTGGCCATCATAAGGCGCTCGTACCGTTTTACGCTCTTGCTCAAAGACAGTCTTCTCAAGGTCAGCATGGAGTGATTTTAATGACGCTTTGGCGACGCGCAATTGTGATTCGTAGTATTCCAGATCGCGGCCTTTGAAGATTTCTGGTGAAGTTTCACCACGCACGATGTCACGCTTCAACTGAGCGATGGTCTCTTCTTGCTGCACAATCCCAGTCTTAATCTTCTCGACGTCGGCTTGCGAAGTGGTATCTACTAAGGTGTAAATCACATCGCCTTTCTTGACTCGTTGGTTGTGCTGCACATTGATGTGGTCGATTTGCTCACGAAATAGGGGAGACAACACGGAGTGTGGTGCTTTGACTGTGGATGAGTAAGTGAGATCAACCGGAGCCCACAAACGGGATAGAATCCCCAGCACCACAAGAATGAACGCGCCGCCAGAAATAATCCAAAACGCGCTTTTAAGTGTCCATTTGATCGCGCCAGTCGAGACCAAAATCCACATGATCAAAATGTACGGAATCATTACCTCTTTCATCGGTTATTCCTCCGTTGCTTTTGCTGGCGTTTGGGGTTGTGTTGACAGTCGGCTATTGCGAATAATGTTGCTAAGTGATTGACCAATGTGTTCCCAGTTAGCGAACGCAATGATAAGTGCCAATACCCACCATGCTTTATGGATGAATAAACCACATAAAGACAAAGCAAAAACCAATTGAATGTGAGAACTTTTCTTTTCTTCCGCTCGGTGCACTGCAACTTCATGGATCTGCCATAGCAAATAGATAACAAAAAGGACAAGGGCTATGGTGACAGAGAACAGATACCCGCTGAAGTATTCAGAGTTAAAGATCACCATCATGGTGTCGTTGGGCGTGTTGGTAAATAAACTCATATCAATGTCTTTTGAATTGATCGTACCTATAGGTGCAAGCAAATAAGCACCGCAAAGCATCAGAGCCATGAAGATCGAGAACTTTAATAGCACCATAAAAATCGCAAATATCACGCGACCTATGGCTTTTATGACGTTCATAGTTATACCTTTTGTCGATGTTTGGAGGGTAGAACGTTGAGCGAGTGATGGTTGTTTTATTTGTTTCATCACGTGCGCGAAATTGTATGAAAAAACGCCATAAGTTGAGTTATATGTGATATAAGTTATGGCTATATCACTGGGTAAATTGGCGAGAATACATAAATTATGAAGCACTCAGATTACAGCCTTATACCGACCTTCGTGGCGATTGTCGAAGAGAAAAGTTACACCAAGGCGGCGCAACGATTGGGCATTAGCCAATCAGCGGTCAGCCAAGCGGTAGTCAGGCTTCGTGAGATGTTTAACGACGCACTGTTTATACGTGAAAGCCACGGTGTGTCACCGACGGCGTATGCCCTGGATATTTACCCAACGCTCGCCAGTGCAGTTGAAAGTATTGCGTATATGTTGCCTGAACATTCTCGATTTGACCCTGCCCAATGTGATAAGCGTTTTGTGATCTCGTCTTTGAGTGTGTTCGGTTTTACCTTGTTACCAGAGTTGTCTGTAATGATTAGTCATACTGCGCCAAAAGCGATGACACGGATTGAGCCACTCTATAGCATGGACTTAACCAACCTTTTGCGAACTCAGCAATGTGATCTTGTGATTGAGGCACACACTAACTTGCATCCTCATTTACGTTCTCAAGTGTTGATGTCTGATAAGTTGACGGTAACGTGCCGGGCTGACCATCCACGCTTACTAGGCAATACCATTAGCGTGGATGAATATTTAGCAGAAAAGCACGTCACTTTATCTCAACTTGATCAACAAGGAGGGTATTTGACTGGACGTGGGATTAAAGACGAAAAGATATTAGCTCAGCGTTACGTTGCTTGGCAGAGCAGCAGTATTATAGAAATATTGCCGGTGATACAACGTTGCGACTATATCGCCCTTATGCCTCAAATATTGTTAGAACAGTACAAAGAGTTGTATCAATTGAAAGCGTTAGAGATCGACTTTCTAAAAGAGCCTATCGATGTTGCCATGTATTGGCATTCATCTCGTACCAACGATCCAAGTCATAAATGGTTGAGAGAACAATGTGCATTGGCAGCGAAGAAGCTTTCAATAAACTATTAAATTTCGACCGTTTTTCATACTAAACCACATAGCAGACTCTTTACTAACAAACTAGACTATATGCATATCCTCACATTTAACAAGGACATTTGTGTATATCGCGGGGTTTGCTTTCCGAAGTGTAAGAACCAAGTTTGTCGTGACGTATTCCGTAATGACGATTTGTTTCGTCCTGATTCTTTTCGCTGTGTTGTACTTTAAAGAGCGGCAACGGATCTTTAGTGTCGCCTTAGAAAACTCCATTCAACTTTCTAACCTCCATTCGGACGTCATCAGCCAAGAGTTGCAACGACATGTGGCGTCATTGCAAACCATTAGTGGTCACCAACGTGTTCAAGAAGGGGATATCGACTTTATTGTCGAAGAGCTTAAGTGGCTCAAAAGCATGTCTAAGAAGTCTGTGATCAATACGCTTTTCGTCGATGAGCATTGGAATCTGATTGATTACAAGGGTAGAGCCATAAAAATCGAGTGGCCGGAATTTGTTGGAGATGCTCGATGGAAGCACGGAGATTATCACATCACAACACCGCACGTTGGCTTACTGGTCAAAACGCCCGTTGTTGCCCTTGGTGTACCTGTGTATGACGAAGCGGATAACTGGAAAGGGATTGTTGGTGTTTCTATTTCCGTAGACTACCTTGCGCAGCGTTTGTCGAAAGTGAAGTTAGGCAACAGCAGCTATGCGTGGATCTCTGATAGCACCGGGACAGTGGTTTCTCATCCCGACAGCTCTCTGATTTTGCACGCCAATATTTTTGAAGGTGAACGAGTTGGTTTTGAAGGCTTTGCTGACATTGCGGTGCAAACCAATTGGGAGAATGTTGGACACGGCCACTACTACGACAGAAAGGTCAATGAAGCCAAGATCGTGACTTTCGCTAAAATCGATACTTTGCCCAATTGGACGCTCTTTGTGACCACGGAAGAGTCTGATATTTTCCTCGATATCAATGAGCTACTGGAAGATGTTGCGATTACTTCATCGGTGGTGATTGTTGTTTTTATGCCTATCGTGTTTTATCTCACCAATTCCATCACAAGGCCGATTTTGGATCTGACGTACGATGTCGAAAACGCAGTGAACAATCATTACACCGCGTTTTCTGGCTACGATTCGAAAGATGAAATAGGTCAGCTTTCCAATGCGTTTAAAAACACTTTTGATGAAATCCATCAGCACAATAGAAAGCTAGAGGAAGTGGTCGCACTCAGAACACAAGAGCTCAATACTGCGAACCAAGAGTTGGCGTACTCGGTCAATTTGCTCAATGCAAACAACCACAAGCTTACTTGGTTGGCCATGCATGATCCGCTCACCAACTTATTTAACCGTCGTGCACTGATCACCAAAGTCAACGATCAGCTTCAAAAGGCACAAGCGCACAGTTGGCCTGTCTCATTGATTTTGCTCGACCTTGACCACTTTAAAAAGGTTAACGACACATTTGGGCATGATGTTGGGGATGACGTACTAAAGCATATTGCTGATTTTCTTGCCCAAACCCCTTTAGAGGAAGGTATGTTGGCACGATGGGGCGGGGAGGAGTTTGTCATCGTCGCTTCCGAGGTATCTTTAGAAAAGGCACTGCAATGGGCACAAAACCGTTTAGAGGCGCTTAAGGATGAAGATTTCAGCCCTGTTTCGAAAGTGACGTTCAGTGCGGGCATTGCCACATTAGGGTTAGAAGAGAGTTTTGATGAACTGGTCGCCAGAGCAGACAAGGCGCTCTATGTTGCAAAAAATGCGGGGAGAAACTGTATTAAAACCGAACGAGATACATCGTGAGGTACGTAGTAAAGGTGTATTTCAAACAACAAAATAAGGGCTAGATAGCTAGCCCTGGTTTGTATTTATAATCAGTGATTCGCTAAATAATCAGCGACTTGAGCTCGGTATTTGGCTTTCAGCGCTTCGCTGATGAAGCTCGCATTAATCGCATTGATGGTGAACTGAGCTAGCTCTGGCTTCGTCATCGGGTGTGCATTGCTGACCGCCAAAAAGTTATCCGTCATGTAACCGCCAAAGTAAGCCGGATCATCCGAGTTAATGGTTACCGCGACACCTTTACGTAGCAAATCAACAATGTTGTGCTGCTCCATTTCATCAAACACGCAAAGCTTAATGTTCGACAACGGGCACACCGTGAGAGGCATTTTGCTTTCGATAAGCGCTTCGACCAACGATGCATCTTCAACGCAGCGAACACCATGGTCTACTCGACTGACACTTAGCATCTCTAGTGCGTCAACAATATTCTGCGCTGGACCTTCTTCGCCAGCATGAGCGACCGTCAGCAAGCCCGCTTCTTTTGCCTGTTGAAATGCACGCTTAAACTTCTCTGGCGGATGACCAAGTTCGGAAGAATCCAAGCCAACACCAATGATTTTATCTTTATGTTCTAAGATCGATTGCAGCGTTTCGATCGCGCTTTCTTCAGATAAGTGACGTAAGAAGCAAGCAATGATTTGTGAGGTGATACCGAGCTTTTCTTGTCCGTCTTGCATGGCGCGAAAAATACCATGAATGACAACATCAAATGCAATACCGCGGTCGGTGTGCGTTTGCGGGTCGAAAAAGATCTCAGTATGGATAACGTTGTCGGCTTTGCAGCGTTCTAAATATGCCCAAGTCAAATCGTAGAAGTCTTGCTCTGTACGCAGCGCATTTGCCCCTTGGTAATAGATATCGAGAAAAGATTGTAAATCTTCGAACTCGTAGGCTTTACGCAGTGCTTGAGGTGATTCGAATGGGATGTCGATTTGGTTGCGCTTTGCTAGCTCAAACAACAATTCTGGCTCTAGCGAACCTTCTATATGTAAATGTAACTCTACCTTTGGAAGACCTTGAATAAATGCGTTCATAATAAACTCCCACTTTTTCTTATGGTTGTTGTGGATGCAGTTACTCTAAGAATAGGTATAGATTGGAAAAAATCGAACGCTATTACAAAGAGTAAGATCCACAGTGATCTCAACTCTTCGTAATCAGCACTTTAAGGGAGCTGGTAGAGACCCCCAAACCATATCATTGGGGTTATACGAAGCAAACGGTTGCGATTATACGCAAAAAATCGGGGTTGGCTAGCGTTGTTAGAAAGCAGATGGGTGATAGTAAAATGGAGAAGAAGGTTAGTCTTTCGGGCGTTGTAGAGGTTATTTCATCGCGGGGTGTTTCGGTTCCAGCACACACCGAGCTGTGAATCGAGTATTCAGAGGCTAATTCTGAATGACACCTTGCGAGAAATTTGGTGTTTAATATCGGGTTTCTGTGCGTTGCTCATTGTGAACTGAGAAGGGGTGGCGATACCTTGCACATCGATATTTTTAATAGGTAAGAGTAATGAAAAGAGTATGGAGGGATTTCATTCATTCGTTTAAACATTAAAGATCAAACAATTTATCAAATTCTCTTTGCTCCATAATGTCCTCAATACGTCGGCGTGTTTGTTGTTTTACTGCAGCGGCGTTTTGTTCAGACTCTTTCTTTTCTTGTTCTATTTGTTTTTTACTTTTTCTGGCCATTTGAATACCTTCCTAGTTATTCGCATTACTAATTAATGCATCAAAATAGACTTATTTGATACTAAAACTTCCTAACTTTGAACCTGAGTCACACAGTATTTCACCTGAGTAGCTCTTCTCACAGTATTTAAAATCAATGAGATAACAAGTTGATTGAAGCTTTGGCAGTATATGGCGCCTTAAAATGTCACCGTTAAGTTGATGTATTTTGGCGTTCCAAGAAATGTCGGGTTGTTTTAAACGGAATTCAATTTCTAACATCTATTCTCCTGTTTCTTTGTGATTTTTTCTTTATTTGATAATTGATACCAGTGTCGTTGACGACCAGTTCTTCTAGACATAATTTTTCCTAATTTTAAGTAAGTGATATACCAACGATTACAATAGTGTTCTAACGATAGATACAGTGTGCTAGTGATGGATATCATGTCCGCAACCCATTTATTTTAGGCAGCAGAAAACCGAGCAAATTTTATTGAATATTGCTGAGTGTTAAGTGTGAGGAATTTTTGAAGGGGGAGGAGAGTTTGGTGCAGCAAGGAGATGCTGCACCAAGAAAAGCTATCTTATAGAGGAGTAACTTCAGTCGCTTGAGGACCTTTTTTACCATCTTCTACATTGAAGCTTACTTTCTGACCTTCAGTCAAAGTTTTGAAACCGTCAGCAACGATAGCGTTGAAGTGTACGAATACATCTTGGCCGCCGTTGTCTTGAGATAGGAAACCAAAACCTTTAGTTTCGTTAAACCATTTTACTGAACCAGTTACTTTAGACATAAAAACCTCTGAATTTAAACAATAATATACGAGTTTTAGTGGATCTTTTTTAAGCTATTGAATGTGCAATCAAGAGGAAGTTTTACGCAGGTGTCTGAATTGAGGGATTCAAGAATTTACTGAGAGGGAACTTAAACTAAATGTAGCATTAACAGCTCTCTTCTAAGAGCCAGCCGTCACTATACAGCGTGTTTGAAAAATAGCTACCATTATTTTGAATTTATTTTTGTTCGAAAAAATCGATGGAGTAGAACAACTTCATCCACTCATGATTTTCTCCCGCCCTTTCTACAATGGAACCATACCAATAAGGGAGGCAAGATTATGAGTACATTGAGAGAGATTCGTCAGGTTATTCGTTCACACGCAACCGCGGATGGTGATGGTGTAAAGATTCGTCGAGTTGCCGGATTCAACAACGCCAGCTTTTCTCCTTTCTTGATGGTGGATGAACTGAAGTCTGATCAGCAAGCGGATTATATTGGTGGCTTTCCTCCACATCCTCACCGTGGCATAGAAACGCTAACGTACATGATGAAGGGCCATTTCCAGCATCGCGACCATATGGACAATGTTGGTGAACTTCGTTCCGGTGGAGCCCAATGGATGGCCGCAGGGCGTGGCGTTATTCATAGTGAAATGCCAATCATGCAAGATGGCGCTTTGCATGGATTTCAGATTTGGATTAACCAGCCAGCGCGCAACAAAATGACGCCAGCGCAATACCATGACTTTCAACCTGAAACGATCACTGAGTATCACCAAGAAACACAAGGTTTGGTGAGAGTGTTGTCCGGCGATCTGAATATAAATGGTGAAGTGATTCGAGGTCCACTGGATAAAACGGGTGTGCCCGTTACGGTTGCTGATTGGCGTTCTGCCACCGGGGACTGTTTAAATATTATAACACCCTCGCATCACAACATGATGGTGTATGCCTACAAAGGCAATGTAAGTCTTGGTGACCGTGTTGTTAAGCAGGGGGAAATGGCCTTGCTGTCTCAAGGTGACACGGCTGAGTTGAACGCGAATGAGGCTAGCGGTGCGCTTATCTTCATCGGTGAGCCGATTGATGAATCAGTTGTACACTATGGTCCTTTTGTAATGAACAGCATCGAAGAAATCGAACAAGCGATTCAAGATTACAACGCAGGTTTATTTGAGACTTATTAAACCGTAAGGAAAACATGCTGTTTGGCCGCTCAGCAAGATGGAAAAAGCGCACAATGATTTGGAACTCCCTTATTGAGTTCAACTGCAAGCAAAGACGATATCCACTGCCATCGAATTTGCAACAGCCACGCCTAGTCGGTGTGGCTTTTTTATCTGTTTAGTTTTTGATTCGTGCTACCTAGTTCCTAATTTTGTTCCAGCGTTCAATGGCGTGTTGACCAAATTCAATGCCAAGCTCATAAGCTTTACGTAGTGGCTCTGGAGAGCGACTTAAGCGCTTAAGTTTAAAACCTTCCGGAGGGCAAACCTGGATGATCTCAACACCTGCTGGTGGATTCTCTATTAATTCCAAAGACTGGTTATAACGAACGTGGCGAGTGAGCATTGGCTCGACCAACGCAGGGTGATCTTTCAATAGACGCGCGGTGAGTTTTTCAAACTTTGGTTTGGATTTTCGATAACTTACAGGTCTGCTCCGTAAGACCATGATTTTGGTCGCCCCGCGCTTGATGGCTTCTGCGACAGGAATAGCGTCGGCGACCCCACCATCGACATATTTTATCCCTTTCAACGCGACACCGTTGCGATACAAAATAGGTAATGCGCTGCTTGCCTTCATTGTTTCCGCGAGCATATCAATTGTTGGGGTTAAGTACTCTGCTTGTCCGTTGTCTTGGCGAGTGACACCTAAAAAGAAAGGGCGAGCATCAGCAGACAGTACCGCTCTATCTATATCGAGTTCTTTGAGCGTGATGTCCCACATCCAATCTAAATCCATCATGTCTCCGCCACGCACAAGCTGCGTTGGAGAGATAAATTCATTACGTAGGCTGTAATCGAGATAAATTTTAAGGTTTCGCCCCGGCATATTTGCAAGGTAAGCCGCTAGATTGCTTGCTCCCGCAGATACCCCCCAAAAGCTATCAAAGGGTGAGAAGTTATTAGCCATGAAGTGATCGAGTATGCCGCAGGAAAATACGCCGCGCATTGCGCCGCCTTCTACGATGAGAGCGCGAGAGCCAACTTGTTCCATCCTTGCCATCCGTTTTGATTGTTATGATTTGGGATATCAGGCTTCTAGAGTAACGGATCTAATTCATATACCCAAATCGCCCTTAGGCCAAGCGTTGTTGGTTCGTGGACCTCTGCCTTATCTTGGATACTTCTGTGTTAGCTTGATGAACTTTTAATTTATGTTATAACATAACAATTATTATAAAATGTATTGGGTGGCATAAATGTTTTGTGAGGTGGGTAATGGGCGATATCGACGCGGTTATTAAGCATGTAGAGAAAATCTGTAAAGCTCGAGGCAAGCAACTGACATCAAAAAGGAAGCTCGTCTTAAAAGCACTGGTTCATTCTAACAAAGCGTTGTCAGCGTATGAGTTGATGGACTATTGCAAAACGCATTTTGATCAAAATATTCAGGCCATGTCGGTTTATCGTATTTTGGATTTCCTTGAAAGTGAACATTTGGCGCACAAGCTAAAGGTCTCTAATAAGTACATTGTCTGTTCTCATATCCTGTGCGACCACGAACATGGTATCCCTCAATTTCTGATTTGCTCTAAATGCGACAAAATCAGCGAGCAAACCATCGATCCTGCCATGATTACTGGCCTTCAATCGAATGCGCGACAAGAAGGTTTTACGGTTATCAGCCCTCAATTGGAAATCAGTTGTGTCTGCGACGATTGTGTCAAATAGAGGTGTGAGCTCACTCTACCTACCATGAGCGCACAAAACTCACTTTGTGCGTCATTCATTTTTTCATCCCTAACAAAAAGGAACCGGCGAAACGTCATGCCTGCAACGCTGATTAAGAATGCCCGTGTGGTAAATGAAGGAACGATTACAGAAACAGATTTGCGGATTGTCGATCAGCGAATTGAAACCATAGAAAAGGATATTATGGCTCGCCCAGATGATGCAGTTATTGATGCGAAAGGCTGTTATTTGATCCCAGGAATGATTGATGACCAAGTGCATTTTCGTGAGCCAGGCTTAACCCATAAAGGCTCGATAGCGACAGAATCTCGTGCAGCGGTCGCGGGCGGTATTACCAGTTACATGGAAATGCCGAACGTAAACCCAGCAACAACCACAATTGATGCATTAGAACGGAAGTTTGCAATTGCCGAGAGCAACTCACTTGCAAATTACTCGTTTTACCTCGGTGCGACAGAAGACAATCTGGACCAAATTAAGTTGCTCGACCCAAGTAAGCATTGTGGTGTAAAAGTCTTTATGGGTGCTTCAACAGGGGATTTATTAGTTGAAGCGCCGCAAGCTTTGGACGCGATTTTCCGTGATTCACCTGTGTTAATTGTCACCCATTGTGAAAGCGGCCCTAACATTGCTCAAAACAAGCAAAGGTTGCTGCAAAAAAAGTCGGAACTCACAATAGAAGATCACCCAGTGTTACGTGATGACGAAGCTTGCTATGCCTCCTCTTCTTACGCGGTTGAGTTAGCGAGAAAACACCATAGCCAACTGCATGTTTTACACATTACCACCGCAAAAGAACTTGCCTTGTTTGAGGCTGGCTCCATTCAAAATAAGAACATCACAGCAGAAGCTTGTGTTCACCATCTCTGGTTTAGCAATGAGGATTATGCGGAGCGTGGGAACCAAATTAAATGTAACCCAGCAGTGAAATACCCAAGCGATCGTGAAGCGCTTCTAAAGGCATTAAGCACAGGCCAGATTGATATTATCGCGACGGACCATGCTCCACACACTTGGGAAGAAAAGCAAGTCCCTTACGACCAAGCACCTGCTGGCTTACCTTTGGTACAGCACGCACTACTGACGCTGTTTGATCAAGTGAGTCGTGGCCACATGACGATGGAGCAAGTCGTAGAGAAAACCGCTCACAACCCTGCGATTCGTTATGGTGTTCAAAAGCGCGGTTTTATTCGCGAAGGCTACTTTGCTGATTTGGTTCTTGTTGATGCAGCAGTACCAACGCCGGTGACGAACGAGAACAGCTTGTACCACTGCGGTTGGTCGCCGTTTGCTGGGCATACGTTCTCATCACAAATCAAAACAACGTGGGTAAACGGCGGTGTGGTTTATGCCAACCAACGAGTGATTGAACCAAAGGAATATGGCATGCGACTGTCATTTGAACGTCGGTGCTAGGTTTATCTCTGGGCTGATTTTTGACCTTCATTTTTGAAAGCTTATTTGTACTCCCTGTTTTTTAAACCTGATTTGTAGAAGCTGTAATGCTTGAAGTTAGACGTTGTAGTTTGAGTGTTTAATAAGACGCTGAATAAAGAGAAATCAATATGTTAAGAAGAAATCCAACAGGTCACATGCCGGAAGTGTCGGAAAATGCATTCATCGATCCGACTGCTATTATCTGTGGCAAAGTGATCATTGAAGATAACGTTTTTATTGGTCCTTATGCGGTGATTCGGGCTGATGAAGTCAATGAACAAGGCGATATGGAAGCCATCGTGATTAAGCGTGATACCAATATTCAAGACGGTGTGGTTATTCACTCGAAAGCGGGCGCTGCCGTGACCATTGGCGAGCGTTCTTCTATTGCGCACCGTTCCATTATTCATGGGCCTTGTGAAGTGAGTGACGATGTTTTTATCGGCTTCAACTCGGTCGTCTTTAACGCCGTGATTGGCGCAGGTTGCGTGATTCGTCATAACTGTGTGGTGGATGGTCTAGACTTGCCAGAGCATTTCCATGTACCACCGATGACCAATATCGGCGCTGATTTTGACTTGAATAGCATCTCGAAAGTGCCACCAGAATATTCGGCGTTTTCGGAGTCTGTTGTATCTGCCAACCATGAGTTGGTTCAAGGTTATAGGAGAATCGCCAATGAGCTCTGATAATCAACCTATTTTAGGGGTTCCAACCAACATTATTACTGGTTTTCTCGGAGTGGGAAAAACTTCGGCGATTCTGAATTTAATGGCGAATAAGCCAGCGAATGAACGCTGGGCGGTATTGGTGAATGAGTTTGGCGAAATCGGTGTGGATGGCAGCTTGGTTCAAGGCCAGCACAGTGGGCAGCAACAAGTTTTCATCCGTGAAGTCCCAGGTGGTTGCATGTGCTGCGCTGCCGGTTTGCCAATGCAAATCGCGCTAAACCAACTGCTTAATGAAGCGAAGCCAGACCGCCTGCTGATTGAGCCAACTGGGCTTGGTCATCCAAAAGAAGTATTGCAAGTACTGTCGACGCAGCATTACCGAACCATATTATCATTGCAAAAGAACATTACGTTGGTGGATGCGCGTAAGCTTTCTGATGTTCGTTACACCGACCATGAGACCTTTAACCAACAAATTGCCATTGCCGATACCGTGGTGGGTAACAAACTCGATCTGTATCAAGAGGGCGATTCGGAAAAACTAAAGGCGTATGTTGAAAATGTTGGTCGTCCGAACACGAAGGTGATTTTTGCGCAGCATGGTGTGATTCCATTTGCCGAGTTCGAAGGGAATACGACTAATCATGAGAATCCTCCGCATCATCACCATCATCATGCGAATGAAAAGCCATTGGTTTCTGAGATGCCCATGCCAGAGAGTGGCTTGCTGAAAGCGATGAATGAAGGTGAAGGCTTTCAAAGCGTTGGTTGGCGATTCTCTCCTGAGAAAGTGTTTGATCGCCAGCAGCTCATCGTATTATTGGTTGATCTACAAGTAGAACGTATGAAAGCGGTCTTCATCACCAATAGCGGCATTTTTGGTTACAACCTTACTCCTGATGGTTTAACGGAAGTAGAACTGGATGACTGTGCAGAAAGCCGAATCGAATTGATTGCCGATAGGATAGATGAGCAATTTGAAGACAAGCTTCTCGCCTGCGAAACGCGATAGAATCAAATAACTTGGGCGTTAAACCTGATAGGGTTCAACGCTCCTCTTTGTTTTTCCTCTCTTCTTCCTTTTTCTCTTTTTCTGACGATCTATCCTGACTTTTCAAAAATGCCTTTCTCTGCAATTCATGTGGCTCATCGGGCAATGTGCTTTCAACATCATTTATTTTCCGCATTGACATTGTTTGATTGTCAAACTAAATTGAAATCAAATAATTTGATAATCAAACTAAAATTGGAAGGTAAGTGTCGCAATGGCTGTATCGCAACATTCACATGATTTCGTTTCTCACAACCAAAAGGGTGAAAAACGCACGCTCTACGTATTGATTCTAACCGTGACCACTATGGTGGTGGAGATTGCTGCCGGAACCATGTTTGGTTCAATGGCATTGCTGGCAGATGGTTGGCACATGGGCACACACGCAGCGGCATTTTGTATTACTCTCTTTGCTTACCGCTACGCGAAACAAAATGCGCACAATGACCGCTTCTCATTTGGTACGGGTAAAGTCAGTGTACTTGGCGGTTTTACCAGTGCGATTGCTTTGGGGATTGTGGCATTGATGATGATGGTCGAATCGATTCATCGTCTCTTTAATCCAGAGAGTATCCAATTTAACGAGGCGATTATGGTCGCGGTGATTGGTTTAGTGGTGAACCTTGCAAGCATGCTACTTTTGCAAGATCACCATCATCATGGGCATGACCATCACGATCACCACGGACACGATCACGAACATCATCACGACCACAACTTAACCGCTGCGTATTTCCACGTGCTAGCGGATACATTGACGTCTTTGTTGGCGATTGTGGCGCTGATTGTCGGGAAGTTTTACGGCTGGGTGTGGTTAGATGCCATGATGGGCATTGTTGGTGCTGTTGTGATTGGTAAATGGACGTTAGGCTTGATGAAGCAAACCGCGCCAGTACTTTTGGATGAGAGTATCGATAAGAACTATCGTAAAGAGATAAGAAAGTCTTTAGATCCGTATGCGGAGGTTGTCGACTTACATATCTGGAAAGTCAGTGGCCATCATTATTCTGCGGCGATTGCATTGAAGAACAAGAGTGATAAAACACTGGATGAATTTAAGCAAATACTGGCTAAGTTTGATAAGATTCATCATCTTACTTTGGAAGTTCAAACGACTGAGTGATGCACGAATTAGAAAAGCTGAATCAAACGCTTACCGAGTTTTATGACAAAATGTCTTCTTGGGAGCAATCTGTAGTGAAAGGCACTGGTTATTCACTGGCTCAAATCCACACGATTGAAGTGTTGGGTGGGCATGGTGCACTGCGTATGAAAGAACTGGCGGAGAAGCTAGGGATTACGACCGGTACATTGACGGTTCAAATTGAAAAACTAGTGAAGGCGGAGTTGATTGAACGTTGTCCTCATCCAGAAGACCGCCGTGCTATTGTCGTGAAGTTAACACCGAGTGGCGAAGAAATTCACCACCACCACAATCAGCTGCATCTAGATTTGGTTCAGGACTTAACGCGTAATATCGACCCCGAGCATCAAGCCATTCTGTTTGCGTGCTTGCAGAAAATGAACAGAGAGTTTTGATTAGGCTTTTCGTTTCCTAACACAAACCCTGAACACCAAATTACAAAAAGTAGAGCACCGAAGTGCTCTACTTTTTTATAAGCTCGATAGAATTTGTTCGATTGGCAGTTGTGTAAATGCGTACGTCACGCCAACACAGAATGCAGAACCGGTAATACCGATTCCAACAGTTGTTGCGAGTAAGAGAAGCGTAATTTTAGGCATTAGAGGCTAAACTCCTTTTTGAAGGTAGGGTACATCACCCCATTTGCTTCTTGATAAGTTTTAAAACCATAACCGAATGCTAGTGCTGCCATAACAATGGCAAATGCTGCAATATTTCTTCCTTTCATCCCTAAACTCTCAACTGTTGGAGGCAAAGTGACAACCACTCTGCCCATTGCGTTTCTATCGTTTATTGATCTTGGATGCTCAATTATTGGTTAAAGCACACGAACAGAACCCACGCTGTTGCCAGCACAAGTAGTGGTGTGAATACTTTTTGAATTGATGCACCATCGGTCAAATCGTAAATCACGATCGACTCTTTATAGAATGCGCGTTTGAATGAACTAAAGCTGATTTCATTTTTTACATCAGATTGCTCGTAGCGTTGACGCGCAGAGTCTGCCATTTGAGATTCAAGATCTTGCATCTCATATTCTTTGTTAAAAAATGCATCCCACGCCGAAATGCGAGCAATAGCTTTTGGTGAGCGATTGCCCTTTAGTTTTTCTAGACGCTTAGCGTATGCAGCTTGATATTTATCCACGATAAATTCCTACATGAATAGACTGTTATGCAGAACACAGCTTGAGATGTTCTGCTCAGTGGTTGTAAAAGCAAAAAATGGGAAATTAAAGGTGTACTTTCACATATCAAGATTGGGATTAATCGGTATGCAGCATCTGATTATTAAAGAGCGAAAGGAATGTCATCCCTTGTGTTGCGGATAATATGGGCTGCTCTTGGATGCGACAAACAAAAATAATTAGTGAGAACCACAAGCAATTTTTGTTGCGGACTTTTCCATTCTGAGCATCGCGGAGCATTTAATATGGATAAATGCTAAGTCTACCAAGGGCTTGAGATGCGTTTCTTCGTGGGAGTTTTTTAAGCACTTGTGGTGAAGAAAGTTAATAACTGCTAATTATAAATACATCAAAAAGCGATATTATTTTTCTCGTTGGAGTAGTTATATAAGATTGGGAATTTTGATTTTCTCATGCAATCCGCCGCAGTCTTTACTCCTTCTTTCACTCAATCCGTGGTATTTCCCCCCTCCATGGATGATATCCGGATTGAGTGTCTTTTTTGGAAAAAGATAAGAAAAGAGTTATGGAACAACAGCAGTTTAGAACCTTGAAGCGCCACCTAGATAACTTAACGTTATCGCAATTAAATGAAATTGATAGGCTGATTAAAAATGCAAATAGGCAGCAAGGAGCGGTAGAACTTAGCGAAGAAGAGCGCCAATTTATCCATGGTTTGTTTACCAAAGAAACATCAACGCCTTCTTATTCATAGTACGACACCACAAGCGGTTTATTCGTTAGTGTTGCTGCCATTTTTTGCTTGTACAATCAGGCTCGCGAGTTGTGCAAAACCAAACCCACCGTATTCAGAAGTAAGATATTTCGGCTGATGCGTTAAGCTATCTAATAACGGGCGAATATTCTTTACACCGAAAGTCACGGGTAACCATTCAAACATCCCTTCATCATTTAATGAATCTCCTACGTACGTCACTCGATTCAAATTGGGTAACGTCCCCTGATTAAATTGCTTAATGTAGGCTTCGCTGCTGCTTCGTTTGCTGTGGCTTCCTATCCAAGCATTGATATGAATGGAGCTTAGGGTCGCGTTGACTGGGTTAGATTCTACGTTAAGATGCAAAATACGATTGAGGATCTCCATCGTAATTGAAGCTGCGACAGGGGAACGATCTTGGGCAATGTTAACCGCTACATCGCAGAACCGAAAGCTCTGATCTTGGCTTAACTCAACTTCAGAATACTCCGTCAAAATGCCCTTTATAGTTTCTTGCAATGTGCGTTGTTCTTTTCGCATCACTTCCGCTGGGCGCGCAAAGGTAGTTCTGAATCCTGCGGCGTCTTTTCTCATCCAAAAAGCGCCGTTTTCACCTATGATCCCATGCAGCGGCCACATCTTTGCCATTTGGTCACACCAACCAGCACATGCGCCTGTTACAGCGACCACTTTTACACCCACGCGCTCTAGCTCTGCGAGCGCAATTAAAGTGTCTGGCGGCAGCTTTCCTTGCCAAGTTAATGTGTCGTCTACGTCGGTCAACAACCATTCAATGTTTCTCAGATACTCTGTATTGAGCTCTGATAGTGGATTAGGCATTCACCACTCCTCGTTGTGTCTGTTTGTCATCTATCGTACTTTTAACTGGTGTTGATAACGCCGCTTTGAGTGAGCAATCAATGCGCTTTTCGGTATTGGCATTAAATAAGTGAAGGTGCTTGGGCTTGATATCTAAACCGAGTTTGTCCCCGATTTGAATCGGCGTATGTCCCTCAACTCGAACAACCAGCTTTTGTGAATCATCGCCTTCTGTGCGGCAGTAAAGCAACAAGTCAGCACCGAGCGATTCAATCAATTCGACTTCTACCTGCAACCATGGGTTATCTTGGCTGATTTGTAAATGCTCCGGACGAAGCCCCAGTTTTACTTCACCCAAATCTAAGTTTGATGTGGATGTAGGGAGCAGTGCGTTACCGATAGTAATGCCGTCGACACTAACATTGCCATCTAAGATGTTCATGGATGGTGAGCCAATGAAGGTCGCCACGAACAGAGAAGCAGGGTTATCGTAAATTTCTAGCGGTGTGCCGACTTGTTCGACATTACCTTTGTTCAGCACGACAAGTTTGTCTGCCAGCGTCATTGCTTCCACTTGGTCGTGGGTAACGTAAACTGACGTAGTACCGAGGCGGCGTTGCAGCTTCTTTATTTCCAAACGCATTTGAACACGCAGTTTGGCGTCTAGGTTAGACAGGGGCTCATCAAACAAGAACACCTTTGGTTCACGAACAATTGCACGCCCCATCGCGACACGCTGACGTTGTCCGCCAGAGAGCTGTCCCGGTTTGCGGTCGAGTAGGTGATCCAACTCCAGCATCTTTGCTGCTTCGTGAACCAATCGCTCGATTTCCGCTTTTGGTGTTTTACGGTTGCGCAGCCCATAAGCCATGTTGTTGTACACCGTCATGTGTGGGTACAAGGCATAGTTCTGGAATACCATGGCAATGTCGCGTTCACCTGGTTCGAGATCGTTGACGACTGTGGTGTCGATCTTGAGCTCACCAGAGCTGATTTCTTCTAAACCGGCAATCATGCGAAGTAGGGTGGATTTACCGCAGCCACTTGGGCCAACTAAAACGACCATTTCGCCGTCGCAGATATCAAGATTAAGTTTTTGGATCGCCTGATAGCCGTTCGGATAACATTTAGCGATATTAGAAAGAGTTAACGTGGACATTTATTTCTCCGAATCTACCAGACCTTTAACAAAGGCTTTTTGCATTGCAATTACCACAATCACGGGTGGCAACATGGCGATAATGGTGGTGGCCATAATTTTGTTCCATTCCACAACACCATCAACCACTCCAAGCATCTGTTTGATGCCCATCACGATGGTGTAGTACTGCACGTCAGTGGTGATCAGCAGTGGCCATAGATATTGGTTCCAGCCGTAAATGAAAGTGATGACGAACAGTGCAGCGATGTTGGTACGCGACAGGGGCAACAAGATATCGAAGAAGAACTTGATTGGTCCTGCGCCATCAATTCGTGCTGCTTCCACCAACTCATTCGGCACCGTTAAGAAGAACTGACGGAACAAGAAAGTGGCGGTCGCACTGGCAATCAGCGGAATGGTTAAGCCGTAAAATGAGTTGAGCATGTTGAGGTTCGTAATCACCTCAAACGTCGGCATGATGCGAACTTCAACGGGTAACATCAGCGTGAAGAAGATCATCCAGAACGCCAGCATTCGTCCCGGAAAACGGAAGAACACCACTGCGTAGGCAGACATGATGGAAATGCTCAACTTACCGATGGTAATGCACATCGCCATAATGAAAGAATTCAGCAGCATACTGCCAATCGGCAAAGTATTGTTGTTGTACTGAGTGTCGTTACTCAACAAGTCAGTAAATACGCTAAAACCCAAGTCCCCAAACCACAATGGAGTGCCAGTAGCGAATGCACTGTTCTCATGGGTAGTTGCTACGATTGCAATCCAAACTGGAAGCGCAATCGAAATGATGCCAAGAATCAAAATGACATGGCAAAACAGATTAAAAAACGGTCTTCTTTCTACCATCAGTACGCCACCTTCTTCTCAACATACTTAAATTGAATCACAGTCAGGGACGCAACCAAGATCATCAGTATCACGGACTGCGCGGCCGATGAACCTAA
Source organism: Vibrio sp. MOR3 (assembly GCF_001557775.1). Classification (NCBI taxonomy): domain Bacteria; kingdom Pseudomonadati; phylum Pseudomonadota; class Gammaproteobacteria; order Vibrionales; family Vibrionaceae; genus Vibrio; species Vibrio sp. MOR3. The sequence goes on from NZ_LNRD01000005.1 coordinate 346,887, forward strand.
ATCCAGCCCGATAAAGCCATCGTTGTAGACTTTGTAAACCAAGGTCGAGGTGCTGTTGCTCGGACCGCCTTGTGTCATCGCGTGGATGATGGCGAACGTATCAAAGAACGCATAAACAAAGTTCACGACCAACAAGAAAAAGCTGGTTGGTGAAATCAGCGGGAAGCTAATGGTGATAAAGCGTTTGATCGGGCCGCTACCATCAATGGCCGCGGCTTCGAGCAAAGACTTCGGCACGGATTGAAGTGCTGCTAAGAAGAACAGGAAGTTGTAGCTGATTTGCTTCCACGTCGAGGTGATGATCACCATCCACATAGCATGGGTGCCGTTGAGTGTTGGATTCCAGTCTACGCCAAACAGGTTCAATAGTTCGGTCATGACACCGATGGTTGGGTCGAACAGGAATAACCACAGCGAACCCGCGACAACTGGAGCGACCGCATAAGGCCAAATCAAGAAGGTGCGATACATGGTTGCACCACGAATGATTTGTTCGGCGAAAGCGGAAAGAACGAGTGCGCTGACCAACGCGAGCACCGCAACGCTGATGCTAAATTGCAGCGTGGTCATTAATGAATCTAGATAAAGGGGATCATGGATGAGCTTTTCAAAGTTCTCCAAACCCACAAACTCACGGCTCATGCCGAAAGCATCTTCAAGTTGAGAAGATTGGAAAATGGCTTGTCCTGCCGGCCAGATGAAGAACACCAAGGTGATCACCAACTGAGGTGCGATCAGCGCAACCGGAAGCCATTTGTGTTTAAAAACAACAGGTGAGGACATACAAATACCAAAGTAAAACAGGCAAGGTGTGTGAACGAATTCCCCACCCAAGATGGGCGGGGAGAGTGCGTATCTGAGCGGTGATTCGAATAAGACTCAGCGCACCATTGTTCGTTATTAATGTTCGTTACTTCTGTGTGCGCTCAAAGCGACGTAGCTGCTCGTCACCGCGACGAACTGCATTGTTTAGCGCAGCTTGTGCCGTTGCTTTGCCTGCCCACACTGCTTCTAGCTCTTCGTTGATGATGTCGCGAGTTTGCAGGAAGTTACCAAAGCGAATGCCTTTCGAGTTTTCTGTAGGCTCGGTTGACGTCATTTGTAGAACCGCTGTATCTGTGCCTGGGTTCTTAGCGTAGAAGCCTTGCTCTTTCGTTAGCTCGTAAGCCGCTTTTGTGATTGGTAGGTAACCAGTGAACTGGTGCCAATCTGCTTGGACTTCTGCACTAGAAAGGTAAGAGAAGAACTTCGCCACGCCTTTGTATTCTTCGCTTGAGTGACCACGAAGTACCCAAAGTGATGCACCACCGATGATGGTGTTTTGTGGCTTAGCGACTATCTCGGAATCATAAGGCAGTTGCGCTACGCCAATATCAACGTCTTTCATGTTCTCTTTAATGCCAGCCAGACCTGCCGATGAGCCCATAGTCATGGCACACTCTTGGGTGTAGAACAGTGGCATACCATCAGATTGGCGACCGCCGTACTTAAATATGCCTTCTTTCGACCATTTGCCCATTTGGTCAATGTGACGAACAAACGCCGAATCATTGAACTTAAACTCAGTGTCTAAGCCAGCAAAGCCGTTGTTGTTATTGGCAACAGGAACGTTGTTACGCGCACCGAAGTTTTCGATTTGCGTCCATGATTGCCACGTTGTGCTGAAACCACACTTCGCACCAGATGCCAGCAGCCTACGAGAAACTTCTTCCATCTCTTTCCATGTCTTTGGTGGGTTGGCTACGCCAGCTTTTGCGAACATGTCTTTGTTGTAGTAAAGCACAGGCGTTGAGCTGTTAAATGGCAGGGAAAGCATGTTGCCTTCATTGGTGGTGTAGTAACCCGTTACGGCTGCAAGGTAATCATCAGGGTTGAACGACTCTTTGGTGTCTTCCATTAATTGATAAACAGGATAAATCGCTTTGTCTGCGCCCATCATGGTCGCCGTACCCACTTCGAATACTTGTACAATCGCTGGCTGTTCTTTTGCTCGGAACGCCGCGATAGCACTGGTCATGGTTTCTGCGTAGCTGCCTTTGTAAACCGGTTTGATCTCGTATTCTGATTGGCTTGCGTTAAAGTCTGCCGCAATTTCATTAACCTTGTTACCTAGTGCGCCGCCCATCGCGTGCCACCACTCAACCTCTGTTTTTGCTTGTGCTTGCGTGCTAATGAATGCCGCTGCAACTGCAAGTCCGGCGAGGTGTTTAATAGCCATAATGATTCCTTTTCATTGGATGATTTGAACAGGTGTTTCCTTGCGAATGTTCATTTTGATTATGAATCCGCTCCAAAAAATTCAAATGAACATTAAATGAGCCAAATGACGTTCTAGTTACAAAAAAATGAACTTATTTGAACATTACTTTCGTCACTATTTTGTAATCAAAGCGTCATTGAGGGTTGAGATAGTTCATTTGAAAACAAATGAAAAAGACGGAATAAAAAATGAAAATAACAGCACACCGCGGCTTATCCAGTTTGGCTCCAGAAAACACTTTATCGGCAATACAACGCGCCATTGAGTTTGGTTGCGAATGGATTGAAATCGACGTACAGCTTAGTGCGGACAACATTCCTGTCGTCATCCATGATAAAACGGTCAACCGCTGCACGAATGGCCGAGGCAAGGTCAAAGCTCTGACTTGGCAGGAGCTGAGAGCACTCGACGCAGGCTTGTGGTTCGGTGATGACTTCGCAGGCGAACCTATCCCTAGTTTAGAAGAGACGCTTGAGCTGACTTCAAGAGCGGGCGTGAAGCTCAATATTGAATTGAAGGTTTACTCTGGTGACGAAATCGACCTGTTGTGCGAAAAGGTTGCGCAGGTGATCGAGCATTTGGGTGTAGAAGCGGACGCGATTCTGTTTTCTAGCTTTAACACAGAAGCCTTAATGATGATGAAAAACTACCTGCCAGAAGTGAGAAGAGGGCAGCTATGGCAGGAGATTCCAGATGACTCCGCTGTCGTGCTACAACACATCGATGCATACAGTGTGCATTGTGATTACCGTTTCCTGACTGAGTTGCAAGCTCAGAAGATCAAGCAGTATGGCTATCAACTCTTCTGCTATACACCAAACTTTCCTCAATTAGTTGAAGCACATTGGCATTGGGGCGTGGATATGATGATTACAGATAAGCCTCAAAGTTATAAAGTAAAAGTGCCTTCAGCCATACGAGAACCCGCACTGAATGAATAATTTAAACGTCCGTCAACAAAGCATCATTGAACTGGTTCATCAGCAAGAATATTGCTCGATAGAAGAACTTGCCCAACGTTTCGAAGTCACAACGCAAACCATTCGTCGCGACATCAATGAACTTTGTCGACTCGGACTCACCCGACGCCATCATGGTGGTGTTGGGCTGCCCGCCACTTTGAGCAATCGCAGTTATGCCTCTCGCCAAGTCACCAACCAACAGGAAAAGCAGATAATCGCCGATGAAGTAGTCAAAGCTATCCCAAACGGAACGACTTTGTTTCTAGGTATTGGTACTACGATTACTTTGGTTGCCGAACGTCTAGCTAATCACAGTGAGTTACGTGTGGTGACCAATAACTTCGAAGCGGCGCATATTCTTTCTCACTTTGAGAACATCGAAACTTGGATTCCTGGTGGTCGTATTCGTACTAACGATCGCGACGTGGTGGATGGTTCGGCAGAGCAGTTTTACGGCCAGTTTTCCGCAGACATCGGAATTATTGGCTGTGCAGGTATCACCGAAATCGCGCTGCCTCATTCAGAGATGGTCAATTTTGGTCGCACTGAAGTTGATACTCAGTTGTTTGCGATGGAACATGAGTTGAGAGAAGCCAAGGTGAGCCAAGCAACTTTAGCCAACTCCGAACAAAAGTGGCTGGTGGCGAACAAAAGTAAATGGCAGCTAAGAGCCAACACTAAGGTGGCGCCACTCAATTATTTCGACCGCGTTTTCAGTAACTGATCTTTTGCTCGCCATACTTGTCCAACTCGTAGGAAAATCCGTTATTGATTCGACCTGCGTGATGCTTTTTCATCGCGATTCGCTATGCTTAGATGATTGAAAATAAAGAGGTCCTGCCATGTTTGAATCGGATAAAACCAAAGTAAGAAACTTGCTTGTTGCGACACGTTTTGGTGTCTCTGCCTCTGAAATGCCAACCATTATTGGGGTGAAGCAAGATAAAGGGCTCAAGCTGATTAATGAGCTGAAGCAAGAAGGGGAAGACATTCACTCGTTAGGGGAAGGGAACAACCCAGAAGAGTTGGTGCTGTATTCGATTGGTGAAATAGAGCCTTAATTGAGCCAACAAGAACAACAAAAAAGCCGCCTTTCGTGAACTGACCCCCAATAGTTGGACACCAATTATTGAGGGTCTTTTTATGTCCAAATATAGCCGCGAGCTAAAATGTGTCATTGCTAAACAATGCTTAAATGGTACGTCATCTAGTTATTTAGAAAAG